>NZ_NFIP01000001.1 GCF_002161805.1 Collinsella sp. An307
GGTCCAGCCCTCCTCGAGCGCCATCAGCGCCAGCTCCACGTCCTCCCTGCTGTGCATGCGGACCTCCCGTCCGGACCGCCCCGCGGTCCAACTTTTTGTCCGCAGTCCCAAGCGTGCCGATTGCACACAGGGTGTGCCGATTGCACACGTCTCAGACCATCGCACTCCATTTGGCGTTCCAGGTTTTCGCCGCCTTAGAATCTCGCGGGATGCCAGCAGCATCCATAAGGTTGTGAAAACGTGCGGGGCGCAGGAGTTCATCGTTGGTGAACCTCAGCACGGGTATGCCGTAGATGGTCAATCGGCTTTCACGCTGACGCTCCCGAAGCATGGCTTCCTGCGCCGTTCGGGTGGTGCGTATCTTTGGGTCGAAATACTTGCCCTCTCCGTCGAACTCTCCAATGACCAGGCGCCCGTCGGGCAGACGCCATAGGAAATCGACTCGATAGGTGCGCTGAGGGTCAGTCGGATCGGTTATGGTTACTTGAAGCTCGGGTATCGCATACCCTTCGGAGATGCAGTGTGCGCGTATGCGGGATTCGCCGATACTTTCTGCGGCGCCACAGGCATAGGAAGCGACGAACAGGGGACGCTGTGCAAGGGGCTGTTGCTCCTGCTCGGATTCAAGGAGTTCAGTCAGCGTGCTGGTAGCGAGGCTCCCGCTTCGTATGGCTGCGTCTGCTATGGCAAGGGCGAATTCGAAGGGCAAATCGGAAAGGGATTCCCAAAGGGACTGCCCTATATCGGTGACGGGCATTCCTGATACGGTGACGACGCGGTCGCGCGCCAAAAGACGACGTGCGCTCAGGGCGGAGCGATTTGAGGGAATGCGTTTTGCAATGATGAGAATCAGTCGCTGGAGGATGTACGGGATATCGATATTCCACGCCAGCAGGGCACTGTGAGATCTGAAGATCCATGCTGGATGCAGCTGGTTTATGCCGCGCATGATATGGAGCGTTTGCTGGGATGTATCAAGCTCCACCCAAGAGGAGCGCCGGGCATAGAGCCCTTTAAAGGGAGAGACGAGATATTCTGACTTAAGCATGCGGAGGGCAGCCATTGCGTCTGCCCTCGTTGCTGGAACAAAACAGGAGCAGTCACGCTCTGCGGCAATAAGTCCCCGCTCAAGATCATGCTGGACCTGAAGGTACGTTCGCAGGGGGACGTGAGCGGCGTTGCCGCACGCTTGGGCATCATGCAAAGCGGAGCATTGCGCTTCGGTATTTTGCTGCTTGTTCGCGCCGGGCATATCCTGCGGCGCACTCACTCCCTCCGTCATCATGCGCTAAGGATCGACGCGCTCTTGCGGTAACGCCCGTCGATACCGATGGTGTCCCGCAGAAGCCGAAGGTAGAATCCTGCGAGCATTACCTCGGGTTTATCGGCGAGGTCCTCGGGGTGGATCATGCCGGGGCCGTCGAGAGCGGTGTAGCGCGGCTCGGCAATGTCGTAGAGATACACCTTGCCGACGTGATACCACTTGCCGTCAACCTTGGCGATGCGCTGGGCGATAGTACCGTCGCGCCAACGCTCAACCGAGCACAGGTAGGAGTCGGCCACCTCGTAGCGACGGTCGTCGCAGACGTCGATGAGAGTGCACGTGCCACGCTCGAGGTCTTTGCGATGGATCTCAAAGCGCGAGAAGAACTGTGTCCGCTCGATTTGCCTGAGCCGTATGAGCTGGTCCGCGTTCAGGCGACGCCCCGTCTGCTTGTGGTGCGTGACAAACCACGAGAACGGCGAGCGCCCCTCCACGCCGGGAAACTCAAAGAGAAGCCATTCACTAAAGAGAGGGCTAATCTCCTCGCGCGTGAGGTGGGGCTCTTTGCCAAAAAGGAATGCGGGTTCCACGAAGCCCATGAACATGGCGTTTGCGAGGTCGAGGACCTCCTCTTTGTGCGCTTGCCAGTACATGCCCACGATGTCGACGTCGTGCTCGATAGTTTTCTCGTCTGCCATAAGACCTCCTCGGTGTCGATGCGCCCGCCTTTTGCGAGCGCGTCCCCCGAGGATATGCAGGCCGTCAAACAGAATGACGCCGCTCGCTGACGCCGTTTGAACAGTCGCTTGATACGTCTTTGAGCGTTATCTAACCGGCCAGCTCAGAGGGGTCAAAAATGAGGTGCCCCGCCGCGAGGACGCATCCTCGGGCGGGGCGAATATCCATAGATTGCACAGATTGCGGGCTTTCGGGTTGCCAGGGGCGGGGACCTCGGGTCGCGAAGTCTTGCGAGCGTCGGCTCCGGGTTTCAAAATCGGACGAGCGAGCGTCCCGGCTTGTTAGGACTTGGTCTCCATGCGCGCGTGGCACTTGGGGCAGGTGACGATGATCTTGCCCTTGCCGCGTGGGACCGAGAGCATGGTGCCGCAGTTGGGACACTTGAGAAACGCCTTCTCCTTGCGCTCCTTCCACATCTTCTTGGCAACGCGGGCCTGTCGCTTGAGGTCGCTTGCGGAGGAGCCGGCTGACGACTTGGCGCTACCTGTACTGCGTCCGGTGCTACCGGCGTGCGAGCTGCCGCCGAAGTACTTGCCGATTACGGGGATGCGCGCGGCGAGGCGGCAAAACGCCTCGTTCTCCTCCCGGCGGGCGGAGATGTTTTTGGAGAAGGCGCGCACGAGGGCGAGGACGAGGATCGCGAGCGCAATGTAAGAGGCGGCGCGCACTTGGAACAGGGTGCCGACGAGCGCGAGCACCACGCCGATGCCGCCGAGTGCAGCGGAGAAATCGTCGACGCCGTTGCGGCCGTTCATGAAGTTTTGCATGTAAGACCTGCTCTTTCTGCTTTGGTTAGACTCGTGCATCTTACCCTTGCGCGCCGCATCCATCCGCATGAAGCGCAAAGACGCGCGAATCTGCGCAGGTCATTCACGGGTGTGGAGGGTGGCGCCGCGCGCTTGGCGCCTGTGCAGGTGAACAAGTGCAGGCGCGGCAGCCTCTTAGTATTTGCCGCGCAGGGCGTACCAGCCGTTATGCTCCTCGACCTCAAGCGGCACGCCAAACAGCTCGCTCAACACGTCGTCGCGCATGAGCTCAGCTTTGGGGCCGTCGGCAAAGACCTCGGCATCCTTGATGAGCAGGACACGGTCGATAGCGGGGATGATGTCCTCGGGGTAGTGGGTGACGAGTACCACGGAGCGCCCCTCGGCGGCGAGTAGGCTCATGGTCTCGCGCACGTGATACATGCCCTCGGGGTCAAGACCCGTGCAGGGCTCGTCGAAGATGAGGATCTTGGGGTCGCTCATGAGCTCGCGCGCCACGAGCACGCGGCGCACCTGGCCAGTCGAGAGGGTCATGACGTCGCGGTCGGCAAGGTCGGCAATGCCCAAGCGGTCGAGGGCCTCGATTGCGCGTGGGAGGGCAGACTCGGGCACGTCGACATGCTTGGGGAGTCCCAGTGTGCCAAAGATGCCGCCCATCACGATCTGGTCAACAGGCAGATGGACACGCACCTGGTCGTGCATGGTGGCGGACACGATGCCGAGCGCCTGCTTGATATCGGAGAGGAGGGGACGCGCCTGGCCGCGGAAGCGCACGGGCGGCTCGTCGCGATGGAGGGGGAAGACCTCGCGCGTGAGGAGCTGGATGAAGGTGGACTTGCCGGCGCCGTTGGGGCCGAGCAGGGCCACATGCTCGCCCTCGGCAAGGTCGAAATTGCCTACGGAGAGAATGGTGCGGCCAGCGCGAACCACCTCGGCATCGCGAATCTGAAAGAGCGGCTGCGTATTCGTTGCGTTCCGCGCGTCTGTTGCGTTCTGTGCGCTGGGTGCGCCCTGCGTCTCGTCCATAACGTACCCCCGTTGCTGCTGTTGCGTTTGTAACTGTACTACGGCTGCGCGCCGCCTCGCCTGTGCCCGCCGCGGATTGTTTCCAACCGTTTTCGCCCCGGGTGCGCCCGCACGCCGCGAAGAGGGCGGGCTCTGCTATGATGCTACTTTATCTAACAAAAGTATTTCATTGCCGTTTGCGCCCCCGACCGCGCGCAGGCGGCCAGGGGAGGGGGCGCCATGCCCGAGATGCTCACGCTCGACGCCTTTGAGGAGGCCTCGCAAAAGGTCAAAGAGGTCACGCAGGAGACCAAGCTCGTTGAGAGCCCGTATTTCTCCGCGCAGTGCGGCAACCGCGTATGGCTCAAACCCGAGAACATGCAGCGCACGGGAGCCTACAAGGTGCGTGGCGCGTACTACAAGATTTCGACGATGGGGCCCGAAGAGCTCGAGCGCGGCATCGTCACGGCAAGTGCCGGTAACCATGCGCAGGGCGTGGCCTTTGCCGCCACGCGCGCCGGCGCCCGTTCGGTGGTGATCATGCCCACGACCACGCCCCTTATCAAGGTGGAGCGCACCAAGGGCTACGGTGCCGAGGTCCTGCTTTCGGGCGATGTGTACGACGAGTCGTGCGACTTTGCCCTTGAGCTCGCCGAGCGCGAGGGCATGACCTTTATCCATCCCTTCAACGACCCCGTGGTGGCGACCGGCCAGGGCACCATCGCGATGGAGATCGTGCAGGAGCTGCCGCTGGTCGACACCATCCTCGTGCCCGTGGGCGGTGGCGGGCTCTCCTGCGGCGTGGCGACGTTTGCCAAGCTCTACAACCCCAAGATCCGCGTCATCGGTGTGGAACCGGCGGGCGCGCCGAGCCTCACGGCCGCGCTCGAGGCGGGCAGCCCCGTGAAGCTTCCTGGCGCGAACACCATCGCTGACGGCACCGCGGTGCTCGAGGTGGGCGATAAGGTCTTCCCGTACCTCCAGAAGAACCTCGACGACGTTATCACCGTGCCGGACGACGAGCTCATCGTGGCGTTCCTCGACATGGTGGAGAACCACAAGATGATTGTCGAGAACTCGGGTCTGCTCACGGTGGCGGCGCTCAAGCATCTAGCGCCCGAGAACCGCCGCGTGGTGTCGATTCTTTCCGGCGGCAACATGGACGTCATCACCATGAGCTCGGTGGTGCAACACGGCCTCATCCAGCGCGGGCGCATCTTCACGGTAAGCGTGCTTTTGCCGGACCGTCCGGGCATGCTCGTGAAGGTAGCCTCCGCCATCGCCGATGAGAACGGCAACGTCATCAAGCTCGAGCACAACCAGTTTGTCTCGACCAACCGCAACGCCGCTGTGGAGCTGCGCGTCACCATCGAGGCGTTTGGCGAGGAGCACAAGCGCCAGATCGTCGAGGCGCTCGAGCGCGCCGGCTTTACCCCCACGGTGGTCCAGACCGCGCTGTAGCGATTGCATCAATTCGCGCGTCTTGCACCTATCGGCACATTTCACGCCGGTAGGTACGACGCAGACACTGGGAGAATTGTGTATACCGAAAGATTGTGTATACCGAAACTTTCCCAGCGAATAGATGGCCCGTTGACGACACGTCCTTTAGCTGGGATTTTGCGAGCAATTCCGCGGCGACTTGCCCAGACGAGGGTGTTTGCGGCCTGTTTCGGTATACACAATTTGTTTCGGTATACACAATCTTTCAGCGCGCGCGACTGCGCTAGACGCTTCCGGCCTTGCGTACTTTGGCCTGATTTAGACATCTGCATCTCTTGCCGAAGTTGCCCATCCGAGCAATTGTGTTTGACTAAGAAACGGGTGCAAGCAATTCTAGGTAGAGCGCGCCTTTCGGGAAGTGCCTCCATATCCCGCGTGCGTTCCGTTCAGCCGTCGCCCGCTGCCGCCTGCCGATTGCCTTGTTTCGAGCTGGTTACCGTTGTTGCATACCACCGCGGGCACGCCTGCGCTCGGCGATACTTGCCAAACTCAGCAAATGCGTTGACAGGGCGAGTACCGGGCGTTCGTGCCACAGCGAGCGGGACAGTGTGAGAACCCGCGGCGGGTGACCGGGAACATACCCTCGAGCAGCTCGGCTGAACGCGTGCGAGCCAGCGCGGGCGATCCCCGCGAAGCACCGCCGCCAGTATGCCGCGCCGGAGCCCCCGTTACGGGCATCGCGCTTCGAGGGCCGCGCAACATGCGGCGCCTTACCTCGCATTTCTGATACATGTGAGCGAGCCGGCAGGAAGGCTCGCCTAACGGGAAGCGAGGCGTGAAGCAAGATGCGAAGCGATGCCGTAAAGAAGGGGCTGGCGCGTGCCCCCCACCGGAGCCTTCTCAAGGCGGACGGGCTCACCGACGAGGAGCTCGAGCGCCCGCTCGTTGCCGTGGTCTCGGCGCAAAACGAGGTTATCCCCGGCCACATTCACCTGCAGCAGATCGCCGACGCCGTAAAGGCGGGCATTCGCATGGCGGGTGGAACGCCGCTTCAGGTCAACACCATCGGCGTATGCGACGGCATCGCCATGAACCACGAGGGCATGCACTACTCGCTCACGAGCCGCGAGGTCATTGCCGATTCCGTTGAGTGCGCCATCCAGGGTCATCAGTTCGACGCGATGGTGCTCATCCCCAGCTGCGACAAGATCGTGCCCGGCATGCTCATCGCTGCGGCGCGTCTGAACATCCCCACAATGCTCGTCTCTGGCGGTCCCATGCTCGCCGGGCGTGACAAGTGCGGGCGCCAAACCGATCTCAACACGCTTTTTGACGCGGTGGGCGCCGTCACGGCGGGCACCATGACGCCGGAGGAGTGCGCCTGGCTCGAGAACACGGCCTGTCCTACCTGCGGCAGCTGCTCGGGCATGTTCACGGCAAACTCCATCTGCTGCCTCGCCGAGGCACTCGGCCTTGCCCTTCCCGGCAACGGCACCGTGCCCGCGGTGTACGCGGAGCGCATCCGCCTCGCCAAGAAGACGGGCATGAAGGTGATGGAACTCGTCGAGCAGGGCACCTGCGCGCTCGATATCCTGAACGAGGCCTCCGTCTACAACGGCATGGTGCTCGACATGGCCTTTGGCGGCTCCACCAACACGATGCTCCACCTGACGGCCATCGCGCACGAGGCGGGCTGCGACATCTCGATGCAGGATTGGGACGAGGTCTCTGCCAAGACCCCCAACATCGTGCGCATTGCGCCGGCGTCGAACCTCCACATCGAGGACCTGAACGCCGTGGGCGGCATCCCCGCCATCATCGGCGAGCTCGGCCGCGCGGGCCTTCTGCGCGAGGACGCCCTCACCTGCCATGGCACCATGGCGGAGTGGATTGCCGAGATTCCGCCCGCGGACGGCGAGATCGTTCGCACGGTCGACAACGCCTTCTCGCCCGTGGGCGGCCTCAAGGTCATGCAGGGCAACCTCGCGCCCGACTGCGGCGTGGTCAAGAAGAGCGCCTGCGCGCCCGACATGTGGCAGTTTGAGGGCACGGCGCGCGTGTTTGATAGCGAGGAGGCCGCCTGCGAGGCCATCTTTGGCGGCAAGATCAACCCGGGTGACGTGGTGGTTATCCGCTACGAGGGGCCGGCCGGTGGCCCGGGCATGCGCGAGATGCTCACGCCCACCTCGGCCATCTGCGGCATGGGGCTCGACCGCTCCGTCGCGCTCATCACCGACGGCCGCTTCTCCGGCGCGAGCAAGGGCCCGTGCATCGGTCACGTCTCGCCCGAGGCCGCGGCGGGCGGTCCCATCGCGCTTGTGAAGGAGGGCGATCGTATCGCCATCGACATCGAGGCCGGAACGCTTGAGCTCAAGGTGGCAGACGAGGAGCTCGCCCGCCGCCGCGCCGCTTGGCAGCCGCCGGCGCCCAAGTACACCCGCGGCGTGCTCGCGCGTTATGCCAAGCTCGTCACTTCTGCAGACAAGGGGGCGTATCTCTCATGATCGACCAGACGAACACCAGCGCTTGTGCCGCAGCTTCCATGGCGGGCAGCCCGCGCACGCCCGACATGCCCGACGACATCCGCCAGCACCGGTGCACGAGCGCCGTGGCGCCGCGCGAGGGCGCGGGCGACGGCACCACGCGTGAGGAGCGCCTCGCCTTAAAGGAGCTCGCCATCTCGGGCAAGCCCTTTGGTCCGGGCAGCCATACGGACAAAGAGGGCAAGACCATGACCGGCGCGCAGGCGATCATCGCCTCGCTTGAGGCCGAGGGTGTGGACGTGCTCTTTGGCTACCCCGGCGGCCAGGCCATCAAGATCTACGACGCACTTTACGACTCGACCAAGATTCGCCACATTCTGGCCCGCCACGAGCAGGCCGCTGTGCACGAGGCCGACGGCTATGCGCGCGCGACCGGGCGTGTGGGCGTGGTGCTGGTGACCTCGGGCCCCGGCGCCACCAACACGGTGACGGGCATTGCCACGGCCTACATGGACTCTGTGCCGCTCGTGGTCATCACCGGCCAGGTGACGCGCGGCGTCATCGGCACCGACGCGTTCCAAGAGGCGGACATCGTGGGCATCACCATGCCCGTGGTGAAGCACAGCTTCTTGCTCCAGAGCAACGACGACCTCACCCGGACGTTCCGCGAGGCGTTCTACATCGCCTCGACCGGGCGCCCCGGCCCCGTGCTCATTGACATCCCCTCCGACCTTGCGGGCGAGGAGATGGTCTTCCATTACCCCGATCAGGTGAATATTCCGAGCTACCGGCCCACGTACCGCGGCAACGCCAAGCAGGTGCGCCAGGCGGTCGAGCTCATTCGCGAGGCCGAGCGCCCCGTGCTCTACGTGGGCGGCGGCTGCGTGACGAGCCATGCCTGCGCCGAGGTGGTTGAGCTCGCCGAGAAAATGCAGATTCCCGTGGTGACGACGCTCATCGGCAAGGCCGCCGTGCCGTGCTCGAACCCCTTGAACCTCGGGCCCGTGGGCATGCACGGCTCCAAGTACGCCAACATGGCCATGACCGAGGCGGACCTTATCATCGCTGTGGGCGCGCGCTTCTCGGACCGCGTGACGGGCAAGCTCTCTGAGTTTGCGCCGCACGCCACGTTCATCCACATCGATATCGACCCGGCAGAGATTGGCAAGGTAGTGGACCCCCGCGTGCCCATTGTGGGCGACGCGCGCAACATCGTGTCCGCCATCAACGAGCGGCTCGATCGCGTAGGCGCAAAGCCCTGTGACGAGGAGTGGGTGAAGACCGTCTTCTCGTGGCGCGAGCGCTGGCCGTTCTATACCGAGGACTTTGCCGACTACCCGGACCGCATTGCCCCCGAGCAGGTGCTCGAGGCGCTCTCCGCCAAGCTCGACCCGCACGCGAGCGTGGTCACCACCGAGGTGGGCCAGCACCAGATGTGGGCGCATCAGCACATCCATCGCGAGGAGTCGCGCACGTTCATCTCCTCCGGTGGCCTCGGCACCATGGGCTTTGGCTTTCCCGCGGCGGTTGGCGCCAAGATCGGCCGCCCCGGCGCGCAGGTGGTCTGCATCGCCGGTGACGGTTCCATCCAGATGAACATTCAGGAGATGGCAACGGCCGTGGGCAACGGCGTCGCGGTGAAGATCCTGCTCATCGACAACAACGCGCTCGGCATGGTGCACCAGTGGCAGCGCCTGTTCTACCACGAGCGCTACAGCTGCACCGAGTTCACCGCCAACCCCGATTTTGTCAAACTCGCCGAGGCGTACGGCTGGGGCGCAGAGCGCATCAACCATCCCGACCAGATCGACGCCGCGCTCGACCGCATGCTCGCCTCCGACGGCCCGTACCTGCTCGACGTGATCATCCCCACGGCGCAGACGGTCTACCCGATGGTCGCCCCCGGTGCCGCCATCGACGACATCATCGGCGCCATCGACGTGACCTTGGGCGGCGTGCGTGTGACCGAGAAGGGCATGAGCCCGGCGGGCGAGACGGCGGGCGACATCGCCCATCCGTTGCCCCTGAACGAGCGTACCGACGGCGCATCGCGCACGGGCGGCGCCACGCACGTCTCCGACCCTGCGATGGGCGCCGAGGCGCGCCCGGCGATCGCCGCAGATGACGAGGCCCCGAAGGGAGGCGAGTAGCGATGAAATACATCCTCTCTGTACTCGTTGAGAACAAGCCCGGTGTGCTCAGCCGCGTGACGGGACTCATCAGCCGCCGCGGGTTCAACATCGACTCGCTCACGGTTGCCCCCACCGAGGACGTGACCATGAGCCGCATGACCATCATCGTCAACGCCGACGAGGTCGCCTACGAGCAGCTCACCAAGCAGCTGCACAAGCTCGTCTCCGTCTACAAAATCTCGGACCTCACCGAGGAGGACGCCATCGAGCGCGAGCTCGTGCTCTTCAAGGTGGTGGCTCCGCCCGACCGCCGGCACGAGATCATCGAAATCGCCAACATCTTCCGCGCCAACATCGTCGACGTGGGCAAAAACTCGCTCACGGTGGAGGCGACGGGCACGGCGAGCAAGCTGGACGCGATGGAAGACCTCTTCCGCAGCTACGGCATCCGTCAGCTCACGCGCACCGGCAAGATTGCGATGAGCCGCGGGGCGCGGGACGCCTAAGCGTGCCACGGGCTGCCGGACGGTGCCTCGCCATCCGCTTCGGGCAGTCCTGACTCGCACGGAGGCGCCGCTGGCGCCTCCGGCTCGTGCGGAACTTGCAGACGGTGAGGCACCGCCCGGCACCTTGTGCGACCGTACCTGCGTGTGAGTCAACAGTAGGGTTTTGCCGCAGTGTATCTGGATGCGGTGACCATAGCAGATAGGGTTTTAGAACCGATAAGGTAAGGAGTTGGAAATGGCCGTTACGATCTATTACGAGCAGGATTGCAAGCCCGAGGTGATCCAGAACATGAAGGTGGCCGTCATCGGGTACGGCAGTCAGGGCCACGCCCATGCGCTGAACCTGCTCGACTCGGGCTGCGACGTGCGCGTTGGTCTGCGTGAGGGTTCCAGCAGCTGGGCAAAGGCCGAGGAGGCGGGCCTCAAGGTCATGACGATGGACGCCGCCGCCGAGGAGGCCGACCTCATCATGATGCTCGTTCCCGATGAGACCCAGCCCAAGGTCTACGAGGAGCACATCAAAGACCATCTCAAGCCGGGCAACACCCTCGCCTTCGCCCACGGCTTCAACATCCACTTTGGCTACATCAAGGCACCCGAGGACGTGAACGTCATCATGTGCGCCCCCAAGGGCCCGGGTCACATCGTGCGCCGTCAGTTCACCGAGGGCTCCGGTGTGCCGGATCTGGCCTGCGTGGCGCAGGATGCCACGGGCAACGCCTGGGACATCGCGCTTGCGTACTGCTGGGGCGTGGGCGGTGCCCGCTCCGGCATCATCAAGGCAACCTTCAAGGAGGAGACCGAGGAGGACCTCTTTGGCGAGCAGGCGGTGCTCTGCGGCGGCCTCGTTGAGCTCGTGAAGGCCGGCTTCGAGACCCTTACCGAGGCTGGGTATCCGCCCGAGCTCGCCTACTTTGAGTGCTACCACGAGATGAAGATGATCGTCGACCTCATGTACGAGAGCGGCATCCACTTCATGAACTACTCCATCTCCAACACCGCCGAGTACGGCGAGTACTACGCCGGTCCCAAGGTCATCAACGCAGAGAGCCGCGCGGCCATGAAGCAGATCCTCGCGCGCATCCAGGACGGCAGCTTTGCGCAGGAGTTTGTGGACGACTGCAACAACGGCCACAAGTGGCTCCTCGAGCAGCGTGAGAAGATCAACGAGCACGAGATTGAGAAGACGGGCGAGAAGATCCGCTCGATGTTTACCTGGATTAAGAAGTAGCCCGCTCGTTTTTTGTCGTTTGGTCAAATCGGTGCGCGAGGGGGCAATCGCGCGCTCGGAAAAGCGTCCTCTGCGGTTGGCGGAGGACGCTTTTCTTCTGGCTATGGGTCATGTGGGGCGTGCGCTTGAGGCGAAATGCGTGTCTCAGCCGGTTCGCCCTCGTGGGAAATGCCCTCTCGCGGGGTGATTTGACCAAACAGGCGCCTGCGAACGCGCGCTGTGGCGTAGACTGGGAAGCAGGACAGACGGAGGGGGAGCGGCTCGTTGCGGCCCGCGCTGCGTTTGCCGAGCGGTGTGCTCCCCGGCAGCCGTCGTACCGCATCTGAGCGGGGCACAAGAGGGCCATACCTCGCAATGGGGTATCGATGGCGCAAATTCGGCGAACGGTATCTTGGGCGCGCGGAGCGTGCGCGCTAGGTTAACACTTGGTGACACCCCCGGCGACGCCGGGGGCTTGTCTATTATGGACAGCACCCGGCAAAAGCGCGCGCCGGCCTCTGGCCGATGAGCGTGTGCGGACGGCGGCTCGCATATGCACGGTGCCGCACGGAGCCGGTGGGAAGTATTCGTCTTCGAATGGAGGAGCTCGCATCATGAAGCGACTCAAGACCTTTGGCGCGGCACTTGCTACGGGAGCCCTTGCTCTTGCGCTTGCTGCCTGCGGCGGAAACGGCGGTACGGTAGGGGGCTCGTCCGCGGCATCGGACGACGCTGCTACCGGTACTACGTATAAAATCGGCGTCCTGCAGCTCACGGAGCACGCAGCGCTTGACTCCGCTAACGAGGGCTTTGTGGCCGCACTCGATGACGCGGGTATCGCCTACGAGATCGATCAGCAGAACGCGCAGAACGATCAGCCTACGTGCCAGACGATCGCGTCCAAGCTTGTGAACGACGGTGACGACCTCATCCTCGCCATCGGCACGCCCGCCGCTCAGGCTGTCTCGAGCGCGACCACCGACATCCCCGTCATCGGCACCGCCATTACCGACTTTGCCGAGTCCGGCCTTGTTGCCGATAACGACGCGCCCGGCGGTAACGTAACGGGCACCTCCGACCTCACGCCCGTCGCCGACCAGATCGAGCTCCTCGAGCAGCTCGTCCCCGAGGCAAAGACCGTCGGTTTGCTCTACTGCACGGCGGAGGCCAACTCTGAGGTTCAAATCAAGATGGCCGAGGAGGCGCTGGACGCGGCGGGTATTGCTCACGAGCGCTACACCGTTTCGAGCTCCAATGAGATTCAGCAGGTCGTCGAGTCGATGGTGGGCAAGGTAGACGCCGTCTATACGCCGACGGACAACACCATCGCCGCAGGTATGGCCACCGTCGCCATGGTCGCCAACGAGCATCAGCTGCCCGTCATCGTGGGCTGCGACACCATGGTTGAGGACGGCGGTCTCGCCTCCTACAGCATCAACTACTACGATTTGGGGTACAAGGCCGGCCAGATGGCCGTGCGCATCCTCACCGAGGGCGCCGACCCGGCCGAGATGCCCATTGAGTACCTCGAGGCCGAGGATTGCCAGCTCATTGCCAACCAGCAGACGGCAGATGAGGTCGGCGTCGATATCTCGGGTCTTGAGGGCGCAGAGATCGTCTAGCGCACCCCCGCCCTTTGGGGCTTCCAAGAAAGGATTTCACCATGGCTACGATTATCGATCGCCGCATGTTTGCTAAGGGTTTTGCCGCTACCGCCGTAGCGACGGGCGCCATCGCGCTCGCCGGTTGCAGTGGGGAAGAGGCGCCCGCCGGTTCCGGCGCCGCCTCCGGCACCTCCTACAAGATCGGCGTGCTGCAGCTCACCGAGCACAGCGCTCTTGATGCCGCCAACGCCGGCTTTGTGAAGGCGCTCGACGACTCCGGCATCACCTACGAGATCGAGCAACAAAACGCGCAGAACGACCAGTCCGCCTGCCAGACGATTGCGCAGACGCTCGTGAACGACGGCTGCGACCTCATCCTCGCCATCGCAACCCCTGCCGCGCAGGCGGTTGCGGGTGCGACGAGCGACATCCCCATCATCGGCACCGCCATCACGGACTTTGCCGCCTCCGACCTCGTTGCCGACAACGATGCACCCGGCGGCAACCTCACCGGCACCTCCGACATGAACCCCGTTGCCGATCAGATCGACCTGCTCCAGAAGCTCGTCCCCGAGGCAAAGACCGTCGGCCTGCTCTACTGCACCGCCGAGTCCAACTCCGACATCCAGATCGCCATGGCCAAGGAGGAACTCGAGGCTATCGGTCTCACCGGGGTCGAGTTCACCGTCTCGAGCTCCAACGAGATTCAGTCCGTGGTGGAGTCCATGGTCGGCCAGGTCGACGCCATCTACACGCCGACGGACAACACCATCGCCGCTGCGATGACGCAGGTCGCCTCGATTGCCAACGAGGCCAAGGTCCCCACCATCTGCGGCGAGGTCGGCATGGTCGAGGCCGGCGGCTTGGCTTCGATCTCCATCAATTACGAGGAGCTCGGTTACCGCGCCGGCGAGATGGCCGTCGAGATCCTCGCCGAGGGCGCCGACCCGGCCGAGATGCCCGTTGAGACCATGAGCGCTGCCGAGTGCGACCTCGTCTTCAACCAGGCGACGGCCGATGAGATCGGCGTCGATGTCTCGGCGCTCGTGGACGAGGGCGGCGAGGACGTGAGCGCGGCGTAAGGCGCCTGAGCGTTTCCACTCCATTTCGCGACGAGCTCCAGTGGCAGGCTCCCGCGGTCCCTGCTACACTGTCACATTACCTGCGCCTCGACGGGAGCTCCCCCGTCGAGGCACATTTGGCTGAACGGAACGGACGGAGCGTCCGTGCAACGATAGGGAGGCTTTCGCTATGGGACTCGCGCTGCTGGGTGCCGTATCCCAAGGTATTCTCTGGGGCATCATGGTGCTCGGGGTGTTTATCACCTATAAGCTGCTCGACATCGCGGATCTGACGGTCGACGGCAGCTTTGCGCTCGGCGGCTGCGTGTGCGCTGTCATGGTGGTCGGCGGGATGGACCCCCTGCTCGCCATCGTGGTCGCCATGGTCGCCGGCATGGTCGCGGGCGCCGTCACGGGCTTTCTGCACACCGTGTTTGAAATCCCTGCAATCCTCGCGGGTATCTTGACGCAGATCGGTCTGTGGTCCATCAACCTGCGCATCATGGGCAAGTCCAACACGCCGCTGCTCAAGAACGAGACCATCTTCAGCTCTGTGACCGATGCCACGGGTCTTTCCACCAATGTGGGCGCCATCATCGTGGGCGTTGTCATTGCGGTGGTCATCATCGTGGCGCTGTACTGGTTCTTTGGCACCGAGATCGGTTCGGCCTGCCGCGCCACCGGCAACAACGAGGCCATGGTGCGCGCGCTTGGCGTCAACACCAAGGTCACCAAGATGATCGCGCTCACGCTCTCCAACGGCCTCGTCGGCCTTTCCGGCGCGCTCATCTGCGAGAGCCAGAAGTACGCCGATATCGGCATGGGCACGGGCGCCATCGTCATCGGCCTTGCTGCTATCGTGATCGGCGAGGTGCTCTGGCGCGTGCTGCCGGGCGCCAAACTCCATGCCTTCGGCGGCCGTCTGACCTCTGCCGTGGTCGGCTCGATCGTGTACTTCCTCATCCGCGCCATCGTGCTTCAGATGGGTATGGACGCCAACGACATGAAGCTGCTCTCCGCCATCATCGTGGCGCTTGCGCTCTGCGTGCCCGTGGTGTGGGAGAAGTACCAGCTCCGTCGCGCCTACGCCCGCGCCTCGCGCGAGCTGCCCGAAACCGAAGGCGCCACCACCGAAGGGGGGCGATAGGCGATGCTGACACTCTCTCACGTTTCCAAGACCTTCAACGCCGGCACCATTAACGAGAAGCGCGCCCTTGTGGACTGCAATCTCCACCTCGCGCCCGGCGACTTTGTGACGATCATCGGTGGCAACGGCGCCGGTAAGTCGACGCTCATGAACATGGTCGCCGGCGTCTATCCCATCGACGCGGGCACCATCACGCTCGACGGCAAGAACATCTCGCGCCTGTCTGAGCCGGCGCGCGCCAAGTACCTCGGTCGCGTGTTCCAGGACCCGATGATGGGCACCGCGGCTGACATGCAGATCATCGAGAACCTCGCCATGGCCAAGCGCCGCGGCCGCGCCCGCACGCTCGCCTGGGGCGTCACGCGCGCCGAGAAGGAGGAGTACGCCGACCGCCTGCGCGAGCTCGGACTCGGGCTGGAGAAGCGCCCGACCGCCAAGGTGGGTCTGCTCTCGGGCGGCCAGCGCCAGGCGCTGACGCTTCTTATGGCTACGCTCACCGAGCCCAAGCTGCTGCTGCTCGACGAGCACACCGCCGCACTCGACCCCAAGACGGCGGCCAAGGTGCTCGACCTTACCGAGAAGATCGTGGCCGAGAAGAACCTCACCACGCTCATGGTCACACACAACATGAACGACGCCATCCGCATGGGTAACCGCCTCATCATGATGCACGAGGGCCGCATCATCTACGATGTTCGCGGTGACGAGAAGCGCTCGCTTACCGTGAAAGACCTGCTGCAGAAGTTCGAGGAGGTCTCGGGCGGGGAGCTCGCCAACGACCGCATGCTGCTGTCGTAGCCCGGCTTTCACCAAGGACGTAGACAACAAACGGCACCCGCGGGGTGCCGTTTTTTCTGCCGAGGGTGCGGCAACGTGCCCTCTCGCGCAAGATTGTGTATACCGAGAAATATTGTGTATACCGAAACCGCGCCCGTCCGGCGACACGAGGAACGTTTCCTGGGGTTTTCCCGGCTCGCAGGTCGAGGGGCCGAAGTTTCGGTATACACAATGTTTCGGTATACACAATTTCGCCGACAACCGCGCTTGAGCGGCTGCCTGCCGCCGCTGGTGCCGGGGACGTGGGGCGGGTAAGGTCGGCTGCGCGCAAGAAGTCGTTACTTCTCGAGGTAACGGTTCTGCAGCGTGGCGCGGTCATCCTCCGTAACGCCGAGCGCCTGCTTGAGGTAACCGTCGATGCCGCCGTACTCGCGCTTAAGGAAGCGGACGGCAGAGTTTAGGGCCGCCATGCGCGCAGCGTAGTCGATCGAGTACTCGAGCGGCGCGAAGAGGTTCGTGGCGAGGTAGTCACCCTCAATCTGGTGCCAGGACACGCCGAGCACCCACTCCACGAGCATGGACGCCATGCCGCAACGGTCGCGCCCCACCGAGCAGTGCCAGAGCGCTGCGCCCTCCTCGCAGGCAAGAAGCGCTTCGAAGAACTGCCGGTATCCCTCAAGACCGCCCGGACCTGCCAGGATAAAGGGATAGAACGCCTCCATAAAGGCATCGGGGTTCTGGGACGCCTGTGCCTTTTGCATGGCGACGGTCGCTTTGGTGGCGCGCTCCTGCGTGATGCCCGCCGCCTCCTCGGGCAGGATGTTGGCGTGCACATAGCGCACACCGGGGAAGTAGCGGACGGGGTCGGGGAGCTCGGAGAGCTCGATGTCGTTGCGCAGATCGACGATGAGGGAGAGATGATAGTCGTCGCGCAGGCGTGCGAGGTCCCCGTCGCTCGCAAAGCCGAGCGCGCCCGAGCGCAGCAGCAGACCTGGCTTGACGCGCCGTCCGTCGGCGCCAATGAGCTCGCCGAGGTCGCGTGTGTTGGGGAGCACCTCAAAATCAATGCGTCCGTAGCCCTCGCGGCCAGCGGGGCCGGGCAGCGCCGGGCGTTCGACGTAATCGGGAAGGTTCTCGGTCAGACCGGTTATCACGCAATGCTCCTTTGACGGTTCCGCGCGGGCGCTGCCGGGCGCGGTGGTTTCTCACGGTTATGTATTGTGCCACCACCGTCCGCCGCGAATGTTAGGGAACTGTATGGAATAGCGTCTAGAGCTTGAGTAAGATAGAGGCGAGCAAAACGCTCAGCGACAACGAGCGCTCGGCCGCTCTGGTATGGCGAGGAGGCCTCCATGAAGCTGTGGGACAAGATCAGAAAGACCGGTACGTCCGAGGAAGCCTATCGCCCCGAGCAGGCGACGTTCGCCGTGCGACCGGATACCGTGTACGCTCCGGTCTCGGGCGTGCTCGTGAGCGTCGAGGAGATTAACGACGAGGTCGTCTCCTCCAAGTTGCTGGGCGAGGGCTACGGCATCCTGCCCGTCGGTGACGCTATCTACGCGCCGGCAGACGGCCGCGTGGTGATGACGACCGTCACCAACCACGCCATCGGCCTTCTTACCACGACCGGTGCCGAGGTTATCATCCATATCGGCTTGGGTACCGTGGCGATGAACGGCAAAGGCTTCACCAGCTATGTCAACCAGGGCGACGAGGTCCGTGCCGGCACGCCGCTCATTGGGTTCGATTCCGCGACGATCAAGGACGCCGGTTTTGAGGATGTGGTGACCGTGGTGGTGTCCAATGCACCCCAGGTGGGGCACATCGAGTACGCCGCCGTCTCCAACACACTCATCGGCGACCGCCCGCTCGTAAAGATCGGCGACCCTCTGCTCGTCATTCGCTAACGGCGACAGCGCTCTTTACCCTGAACCCCGGCGCCCCGACGGCACGTCTCCGTCGGGGCGCCGTGTTGTCACGCGCGCTTCGGTCGCGTCTTGTCGGTCGCACCTGCTATCATGGTGTGCGCACAACATCGCCCGCACGGCGGGCTCGGAAAGGAATCGCATGGATCGCACCAAGATTGCGCAGCTCTACGCGGATGCCGAGGCGTTCGGCGGTAAAAGCGTCACCGTTGCTGGATGGGTCAAGTCCGTCCGCGACATGAAGAACTTTGGGTTTGTCACCATCAATGACGGCAGCTGCTTCCGCGACCTGCAGGTCGTTATGAACCGCGATGCGCTCGCCAACTACGACGAGATCGCGCATCAGAACGTCTCGGCGGCGCTCGTTTGCACGGGCACGGTCAAGCTCACGCCCGAGGCGCAGCAACCCTTTGAGCTCACGGCTGAGACCATCCGCGTAGAGGGCCCTTCGGCGCCGGACTACCCGCTGCAGAAGAAGCGCGCCACCGTCGAGTTCCTGCGCACCCAGCAGCACCTGCGCCCCCGCACGAACCTCTTCCGCGCGGTGTTCCGCGTGCGCAGCGTCGCTGCCGCCTCGATTCACGCGTTTTTCCAGGAGCGCGGCTTTGTCTACGTCAACACCCCCATCATCACCGCAAGCGACTGCGAGGGTGCGGGCGAGATGTTCCGCGTGACCACCATCGACCCGGCAAATCCACCGCGCGTGACGGCCGAGCAGGCCGCTGCCTCGGGCGGTACCCTCACCGAGGGCGATGTCGACTGGAGTCAGGACTTCTTCGGCGTGCCGGCGTCGCTCACGGTTTCTGGTCAGCTCAATGCCGAGAACTTTGCCATGGCCTTTGGCGACGTCTACACCTTCGGCCCCACGTTCCGCGCCGAGAACTCCAACACCACCCGCCACGCCGCCGAGTTCTGGATGATCGAGCCCGAGATCGCCTTTGCGGATCTTGCCGACGATATGGACCTTGCCGAGGCAATGCTTAAACGCGTCATTCGCGACGTGCAACAAAAGTGCCCCGACGAGCTCAACATGCTCAACCGTTTTGTCGACAAGGGCCTGATCGAGCGCCTGGAGCACGTGGCGAGCTCCGACTTCGCCCGTGTGACCTACACCGAGGCCATCGAGATTCTGGAGGAGGCCGTCGCTGCTGGCCACAAGTTCGACTACCCCGTGAGCTGGGGCATCGACCTGCAGACCGAGCACGAGCGCTTCCTCACCGAGCAGCACTTTAAGAAGCCGACCTTCGTGACCGATTACCCGGCCGAGATCAAGGCCTTCTACATGCGCATGAACGACGACGGCAAGACGGTCGCTGCGGCGGACTGCCTGGTGCCCGGCATCGGCGAGATCATCGGCGGCAGCCAGCGCGAGGAGCGCCTGGACGTGCTTGAGCGCCGTATCGCCGAGCTCGGTATGGACGCCGAGCAGTACAAGTACTATCTGGACCTGCGCCGCTTTGGCACCTGCAAGCATGCGGGCTTTGGCCTTGGCTTCGAGCGCCTCGTGATGTACCTCACGGGTGTGGGCAACATCCGCGACGTCATCCCGCATCCGCGGACCGTCGGTAACGCCGAGTTTTAAACTCCCCTCAACCAGAACGGCCCCTCCAGGCACCGTATCTTCGTCCTCGCTCGTCGGTCGCCGCCCTAAGGCGTGCCCCCTCCGTATTCGGACGAATCTACGGTACTTGGAGGTGCCGTTGTCTTTGTTGGGATAAGTTTGGCCTCCCCGGCGCTGTGCCCTTGTGGGCGGCGCCGGGGAGGCCTGTTTTCAGGGTCGGGTGCGGCTGCGTTCGCAACCGGGCGTGGCCGCGTCCGCTAACGGGTGCGGTCGCGCCTAGCCGATGAGCTCGACCTGCTTGGTGGCGCAGCGGGCGCCGTCCGCGGTTACCTCGATGGTGTGGAAGTGCTCAGGTGCGTCGATGTCGGTGGTGTAGCCGTCATCGTCGTAGAGCGTGTAGGTGATGCGCTCGGCGCTGCCCGGATTGGCGAGCACGCGCAGATGGTCGAAGTCCATCGCTTGCGTACTCGGCGCGGGCTTTGCGACGGGCACCGCGTGCCCGGGACGGATGAAGAAGACCATCTCGTTGAGGTCGGCGCTCACGTAGTGGTCGCCCGCGGCGAGGTCCTCGACGTCGTAGTCGTCAAGCGCGCGGTAGCGCACCATGCGCATGGGCTCGGGCAGATACACCATGCGGCCGCGCGCATTCTCCTCGATCACGGGCGCGATCATGAGGGACTCGCCCACAAGCAGCTGGTCCTCGACGCGGCGTGCGCGCTCGTCGTCGCCAAACTCAAAGGCGAGCGGCTTGAAGTAGAGGTCATCGGCAAGCGATGCCTTCACAAACTCGCTGTAGAGGTAGGGGAGAAGCGCGTAGCGCAGCTCCACGATATGGCGCATGGTGTCGACGTGCTTGAACGTGTCGAGCTCCTGCGCGCGGCGGCTCGAGGAGTGGTTGCGCATAAGCGGCGTGAAGACCGAGAACTGCAGCCAGCGCGTCATGAGCTCCTCGTTGGTGTCGCTACCAAAGCCGCCGAGGTCGGGGCCGCAGTAGAGGAAGCCGCACATCTGGATGCCTGGCATCTGGCAGACGGCGAGCTTCAGGTGCGACCACCAGGCCATGTTGTCGCCCGTCCAGATCCCGCTCACGCGGTGCATGCCGATCATGGAGCTGCGCGAGAAGAGCAGGATGCGCTTTTCGGGCGAGAGGCGGCAGAACGCCTCGCCCGCGGCACGCGAGAGGTTCGAGCCATAGAGGTTGTGCACGCGATCGTGGCGCACGCGCTTGCCGTCGATGGTGTGATAGAAGAGCTCGTAGTCGGCGGGGTTGTTGGAAAGGTTGGAGAAGGTGGCGACCATGTCAAAGAACGTGTTGAGGTCGAGCTCGCCCTGACGCAGCTCGTCTACCTTGGCATACGCCTCGGCGAGGCGTTCCTCGGTGTAGAAGATCGAGGGCTCGTTCATATCGTTCCAGAAGCCGTCGATCCCGAGATCGAGGAGCTTTTGGTACTGGTCACCAAACCAGCGGCGGTTGTCGGGGTCCATGACGTCGACCAGGTGGCAGTGGCCGGGCCACACGCCGAGGGTGAAGTCCTCACCGGCGGCGTTCTTGCAGAAGCGGTTCTCGGCCACGCCTTCCTCGTACACGTCGTAGCCCGGCTCGACCTTGAGGCCCGCGTCGATGATGGGGACGAGGTGGATGCCGTCGTCCTTGAGCTCGGCGGTGAGTTCCTCAAAGTGTGGGAAGCGCTCGCGGTCGACGGTGAAGCTCTTGTAGCGCTCCATGTAGTCGATGTCCATGTAGATGGCATCGAGCGGGATGCCCGCATCACGGTAGCGGCGCGCGATGTCACGGAAGTCATCCTCCGTCTTATAGGCCCAGCGGCTCTGCTGGTAGCCGAAGGCCCACTTGGGCGGGATGTAGCTTCTGCCCACGAGCGCGCGGAACTGGCGAACGATGTCGGTGGGGTCCTCGCCCTCGATGAGATAGAGGTCGCAGTCGGGGTATTCGAGCGCGACCTGGATGCGATCAATGTCGGTCTCGCCCATGTCGAAGGAGATGATGCCCGCGGTGTCAAAGAAGGCGCCGAAGGTCTCGCGCCCGCTCACGATAAAGAAGTTGTGGGCGCTGTAGAGGCTGTGGCGGTCCTCGGTGTGGCGCGCGTTGTCCATGCAGCGCGAAACGTAGGTAAAGTTGCGCTTGTTGATGCCGCGCACCTGCTCGCCAAGACCGTAGACGATGTCATCGGGATCCATCGTGTAGGTGAAGAAGAGCAGATCGGTGAGGTTGCTGGCGTCGAGCGGGTTTCCCTCCACCTCGCCGGGGTTGCTTACCTCGGTTGAGCGGTCGTGCTCGTGCTCGACGGGCTCGCCGGGGCGATGCACGGTGAAGCGGCGCACCTCGCCTGTCTCGGCCGCAGGCTTTGTAAGCACGGCATCTGTCTCGATGGGTTGTCCAAAACGATAGCGAACAATCATGAAGGCCAAACCTTTCTCGCATCGGTGCCTCGGCAGCGCGCCTTGGCTCTACGTGGGACGTTGTGCCACAAGATACCCTAGAGGGCCGGGTGGATTCTTGCGTGATTCGGCGGTATAACTATAACGATTATGACTTTTTGGCATGGAGGACGGTGCATATGCTCGCTCGCCTCAAAGAGGGTAGGGAACACGGGTCGGACCTTTTTCCGCTTGATACCTTTGACCAGCGTGCCCAAGCGGGGTGCGACATCGGCTACATCCACTGGCACGATGAGGTGGAGTGGGTCTATGTAGCCGAGGGCGCGATTGACGTGTTCGAGGACGGCAGCACGCGCCGCGTGGGCGTGGGCGAGCTCTTTGCCGTCGAGCCCCGCACCCTTCACCGCTACAGCGCAGTCGAGGACTGCCGCCTTCTTGTGATTGTCTTCGACGGTGGGCTTTTGGAGTTTGCGCAGGCAGACGTCGCATCGCGCCGTTATATCGACCCGTACCGCGCTGGTACCCTGACGGTGAGAAACCCGGTGCGCGACGAGGGCGGCGCCATCGGCGCGGCGTTTGAGCAGATTCTCTCCGACTGCCGCGATCTACCCCCGTGTTTTACGCTTGACGTGCGGATTTGCCTGCTGCGCATCTTCCAGGAAATCGTCCGCACCGGGAGCCTCGTGGAAAACGAGCGCGACCGTCACAGCCTTGCAGCAGCGGAGCGGGCGGTTCGCTACGTGCAGGATCATTACGCCGAGCAGATATCGAGCGCCACGCTCGCCCAGGTGAGCGGGTACCAGCCGCAGTACTTCTCGCGCTTTTTCAAGCGCGCGACCGGTCTCACCCCAACGGCCTTCATCAACCGCTACCGCATCGAGCGAGCCTGCGACGAGCTGTTGGATACCGACCGCTCGATTATCGATATCGGCCTGTCGTGCGGGTTCCAGTCCACGAGCTACTTCATCAAGAAATTCAAGGAGTTCAAGGAGGTCTCGCCCCAGCGGTACCGTAAGACGGTGCTCGGGAGCTATGGGGCGAACCGTGAACATTATCAGGCAATCGAGGTCGGTGGAGCAGGCGTTGACTTTGTCCCGCCTGCTGACAAAAATAGCGTTTGTGTCGCAAGAGGACTTGCCGCCCAGTGCGGCTAGGTACGGAAGAGGGAGCGCATGAAGTACGATTTCACGACCATCATGGACCGCCGCGGGCAGGATGCCGTTGCGGTGGACGGCCTGACCGACACGCCGACCGGCATGGCACCCACCAAGCCCGCCGAGGGCTTCGACGCCATCCCCATGTGGGTCGCCGATATGAACTTCCCTGTGGTCCCCACCGTGCCCGAGGCGCTTATCGAGCGCGCCCGTCAGCCGCACTTCGGCTACTTCGAGCCGCGCGACGAGTACTTCCAGTCCATTATCCGCTGGCACGAGACCCGCAACGGCGTCACGGGACTCCGCCCCGAGCACATCGGCTACGAGAACGGCGTGCTCGGCGGTGTGGTGTCGACGCTCCAGGCGTTCGCACGTCCGGGCGACGCGGTGCTGCTGCATAGCCCCACCTACATCGGCTTTACCGGCAGCATCGAGAACGCCGGCTTCAAGATCGTGCACTCGCCGCTCGTGCGCGACGAGGCGGGCGTTTGGCGCATGGACTACGCCGACATGGAGCGCAAGCTCGCCGAGCACAAGATTCACGTCGCGGTGATGTGCTCGCCGCACAACCCCTGCGGACGCGTATGGGAGCGCGCCGAGCTCGAGCAGGCGATGGAGCTCTACCGCAAGTACGACTGCGTGGTCATCTCGGACGAGATTTGGTCCGACATCATTCTCCCCGGGCACACCCACACGCCCACCCAGTCGGTTTCCGAAGATGCCCGCCAGCGCACCGTGGCGCTCTACGCTCCGAGCAAGACCTTCAACCTCGCGGGGCTTGTGGGAAGCTACCACATCATCTACAACGACTACCTGCGCGACCGCGTGGTCGCTGCCTCGTCCAAGGCGCACTACAACGAGATGAACGTGCTCTCCATGCACGCCCTCATTGGCGCCTACAAGCCGGAGGGCTACGAGTGGGTCGATGAGCTGCGCGAGGTGCTGGGCAAAAACGTCGACTGGGCGTGCCGCTATATCGACGAGCACTTCGAGGGCGTGCACGTAACCAAGCCCGAGGGCACCTACATGCTTTTCCTCGACTGCACCGAATGGTGCGCCGCACATGGGCGCGACGTCGACTGGCTGCTTACCGAGGGCTGGCGCGTGGGTGTCGACTACCAGGATGGCCGCCCCTTCCACGGCCCCTGCCATATCCGCGTGAACCTCGCGCTGCCGCTTTCGCGCGTGCAGGAGGCGTTCGAGCGCCTCGACCGCTACGTGTTCAACGCGTAGGGGCGTTCGCGGCCGGGGTAGGCTGCGCCGCGTGGAGCGAATGACACCCCTCTGCGCAAAAATGCGTTTGCTGACCTCCCATGAGCCCCAATGAGCTGGAATTTCTTTAGTGCCCTTTCGCCCCGGTGGGCAAAGGGCACTTTTTTGGGTAACAAAAGCCCAGATAAGCAGGGGGTTATTTTATAGATAGAGCTTTCAAAAAGGTCAGCAAACCATTTTTTGCGCAGAGCGACCACGGCTCGCCGCACACCAAACCTCGTTTGAGGGTTTTATTGTTGCCGTGACACGCCGATCGCCGCAGCGAGCGCCGCGACATCGCCCGTGAAGTGGAACGCCTGCATGCCCGCCACCTTGGCGCCCACACAGTTGTCCGCGTTGTCGTCGACAAAGAGGCATTCCGCCGGTACGAGCCCGTAGCGCTTGCAGAGCAGCTCGTAAATGGCGGGGTCCGGCTTCATGAGCTTCTCCTCGGCGGAGACCACGCGTCCCTTCATGAGAGGGTAGGCGGGGCAGTGGTCGAGCTGCTCATCGATACGGGTGCCGGCGTTTGAGAGCAGATAGAGGTTATAGCCTTGCTCGTAGAGGCGGCGGGCAAGGTCGTTTACCTCAGGGATAGGCTCGGAGTAGCGTGCCCAGTGCGCCGCCATATCGTGCAGGTTGGGCCAGAGCCGCTCGGGCAGGTGCGCCTCGGCGATGCGCAACATGGTCGGGTAGCCGATGGTGCCCGAGTCAAGAAGTGCCCATTCGCCGCGGCCAAAGTATGCCGCCTGCAAGAGCGCGGCGTCCTGGTCGTTATCAGAGAAGCGCGTCGCAAAGTACGGTCCGTTGAAGGTCATGAGCACGTTGCCCATGTCAAAGGCGATGTTTTTGATGGGGCGGGCGGCTGCGTTCATGGGCTCCTCCTGAGGGCGTGTTGTCCCGTACAAAAATATGATAACGATTGGCGCGCGCCGTCGCGAACGTTAGCCGAGGTGTGTATAGTAAGGCGGAATCACGTGATACTAATGCCCGGCGCGCCCGCTGCCGAGGTGTTTTTATAGGGATGGGGGACCGAGCATGACGCTCGATGAACTCGAGATTGGCAAGGATGCTATTGTTGCGTCCGTGGACTGTGACGACCCGTCGCTTCGACAGCATATCTTCGATATGGGCCTTACGCCTGGTATCGAGGTCACCATGATCAAGCTCGCTCCCATGGGTGACCCCATGGAGATTCGCTTGAGGGGCTACGAGCTCACGCTCCGGCGCGACGACGCGGCGCGCATCACCGTGTCCGACGTGCACGACGCGCATAACTGCCCGCGCCACGAGACCCCGGCGGGCGTCACGGCGCATCCCGCGCTTGGCGAGGAGCCGGCGCGCCCACGGCGCGAGGGTGCAGCGCTTTCTGAGTCGGCGCCCCTCACCTTCGCGCTCGCCGGCAACCAGAACTGCGGCAAGACCACGCTCTTCAACCAGCTCACTGGCTCCAACCAGCATGTGGGTAACTTTCCTGGCGTAACGGTCGACCGCAAGGACGGACAGATCCGCGGGCATGCAAACGCCACGGTGACCGACCTGCCGGGCATCTACTCGCTCTCGCCGTATACGAGCGAGGAGGTGGTGAGCCGCCAGTTCATTTTGGAGGAGCACCCCAACGCGATCATCAACATCGTCGATGCCACCAACATCGAGCGCAACCTCTATCTGACGCTCCAGCTCATGGAGCTCGATTGCCCCATGGTGCTTGCGCTCAACATGATGGACGAGGTGGCGGCAAACGGCGGTACCGTCGACGTGAACGCGCTCGAGGCGGCGCTCGGCATTCCCGTCGTGCCCATCTCGGCTGCCAAGAATCAAGGTATCGACGAGCTTGTCGAGCACGCGCTCCACGTGGCGCGCTTCCGTGAGCATCCGGGCCGTATCGATTTCTGTGCCGAGGACGGGCCCGATGGCGGCGCGCTTCACCGCTGCATCCACGGCCTTATCCACCTCATCTCCGACCATGCGGAGGCGGCCCAGATCCCCACGCGCTTTGCTGCGACGAAGCTCATCGAGGGCGATCAGCTGGTCATCGATGCGCTCGCGCTCGACGAAAACGAACTTGCCGGTGCCGAGCACATCATCTCGCAGATGGAGGACGAGGCCCACGCCGACCGCCTCGCCGCGCTGGCTGACATGCGCTTCTCCTTTATCGAGAGCGTCTGCGAGCGCTGCGTGGTGAAACCGCGCGAGAGCCGCGAGCACAAGCGCAGCGTCGCCGCCGACCGCATTCTCACCGGCAAGCACACCGCCATCCCGGTGTTTCTCGGCATCATGGCGCTCGTGTTCTGGCTCACGTTCGATGTCATCGGCCAGCGTCTCTCCGACCTGCTTGCCGAGGGAATCGACTGGTTCACCGGCGTGGTCGACGTGGCGCTCACCAACTTTGGAACGAATCCGGTGGTGCACGCGCTCGTGATCGACGGCATCTTTGCCGGCGTGGGCAGCGTGCTTTCCTTCCTGCCCGTTATCGTGGTGCTCTTCCTTTTGCTCTCCATCCTCGAGGATTCGGGCTACATGGCGCGCGTCGCCTTTGTGATGGACAAGCTGCTGCGCAAGATCGGCCTTTCCGGCCGGAGCTTCGTGCCTATGCTCATTGGCTTTGGTTGCTCGGTTCCCGCCATCATGGCGACGCGCACCCTTCCCTCCGAGCACGACCGCAAGATGACGGTCATGCTCACGCCGTTCATGAGCTGCTCGGCAAAGCTGCCGGTCTACGCACTCTTTGCGGGGACGTTCTTCCCCGATGCGGCCCCCGCCGTCATGCTCGCGCTCTATGTGATGGGCATGGTCGTGGGCGTCCTCGTGGCGCTTGTGCTCAAGGGGACGGCTTTCCGTGGCGACCCGGTGCCCTTTGTGATGGAGCTTCCCAACTACCGCCTGCCGAGTGCTAAGACGACGCTTCGCCTCGCGTGGGACAAGGCCAAGGGCTTTGCCACCAAGGCGTTTACCATCATCTTTGTGGCGAGCGTGGTCATCTGGGTGCTTCAGACCTTCGACATCCGCTTCAACGTCGTGGCGGACCAGGCAAACAGCATGCTCGCCGGCGTGGGCGCCCTTCTCGCCCCGGTGTTTGCGCCGCTCGGCTTTGGCAACTGGATGGCCGCGGCGGCCCTTGCCGCCGGCTTTGGCGCGAAGGAGAACGTGGTCGCCACGCTCACGGTGCTCATGGGCGGTACGACGGCTGCGCTCACAGGGCTCTTCACGCCGCTTACGGCGTTTGTCTTCCTCACGTTCACGCTGCTCTACACGCCGTGCGTGGCGGCGGTCTCGGCTGTCAAAAACGAGCTTGGCGTCCGCATGATGTGGGCGGTCATCGCCATGCAGTGCGGGGTCGCCTGGGCGGTTGCCCTCATCGTGCGGCTTGTTGGCATGGCGCTTGGCCTTGTATAGCGGCGTAGCGCCCGACCGTGCGCTCGCCTGCGCCCCGAGCGAGTCTGCCGCGCGCTGGCCGTTCTTGGCCGAGCTTCGCCACTCGCCGATTATTCCGACCGTTTGCGAGTGGAGTGGTAACTTGCGCGTTTCCTAACGGCAACAATACATGCGCAGGATGAGAGATACCCCGCGGGGCACCTCCCGCGCGGCGGAACCGAAGGGAGGACCACCATGATTCGTCCTGCTACTTCTTCCGATGCCGAGCGCGTCTTCCACCTTCTGTGCTGCGCTCAGGGCGCTCAGCGCCCGTACGGCGAGTTTGCCGAGACCTTTGCGGGCAGGCTCGCCTCGCCGGACGAGGCCTGCCTTGTTGCCGAGGAGGCCGATGGTACGGTCTGGGGCTTCATCGCCCTGCGCGCGACCGACCCGGCGGACGCGCATGATCCCATGGCAATTTCCGAACTTATTGTTGCCTCGCGCATGCGCGGCATGCAGGCGCACCTCATCGCGCGGGCCTACCGTTTGGTGCACGCCCTGCGCCACTGCGCGCGCACCCTCGCGCACCGCTCCCCGGGCGAGGTCCCGCAGCTGCGCATCGCCTAAGCGCGGTTCCGCCCCGCCATCCGCAGTTGGCCGTCTCGTCCCGCCGTCTGCAGCCGGCCGTTCGCGGTATCATCTGCTCATGGTGGCGCGTAGGCGAGCAGGGGAAGGCCATGGCGGAGTATCGGCATATCGAGCACAGCTTCGACCCCGTCTTTGACGAGCGGTCGCGCATCCTTGTGCTGGGCTCGTTTCCCTCGGTGCTCTCACGCGCGAACGCGTTTTTCTACGGTAACCCGCAAAACCGTTTCTGGCGCGTGATCGCCGCATGCACAGGCGAGGTAGTGCCGCCCAACGAGGGTGACCCGCTTGTCCCGGGCGCGCCGGCGGCGACGCTCGCTCAGTCGATCGAGGCAAAGCGTGCACTTCTCATCCGCCATCGCATCGCGCTTTGGGATGTGATCGAGAGCTGCGACATCAAAGGCTCGTCCGACGCGAGCATCAAAAACGTTGTGCCCGCTCGCATCGAGCGCATCTGCGACGTTGCCCCCATAGAGCGCGTGGTGGTAAACGGGGCGACGGCGGGCCGTCTCTACCGGCGCTACCTCGAGGCGCGGGTGGGTATCGAGGCCGAGGTGCTGCCCTCAACAAGTCCCGCCAACGCGAGCTGGTCGCTCGAGCGGCTCATCGCGCGCTGGAGCGAGGTACTTGGCGCATAAGCGGTTCGGGCATCGGTACCGCCGGCGTCTCCGCCGGCTAGGCGCAGGCTGCAGGGGCGCCGACGTGTCGGGTGTGTGTGCTTGCCATGGGTTTGCTTGACGCACGCAGCGCCATACGCGATACTATCACGCGTTAACGCACGATTCCGCTGCCAGAGACAGCCGGTGCCGCGGGGCCACAAGGCTCCAACGCTCAAAGGGGTAACCCGCCAGCCGAGGTGGTTGAGAGCCTAGACTTGCTTCTCGCCCCCGTCGCTCTTGCAGCACGGGGGTTTCTTTTTCGAGGCATCCCCGTCACGTCCTGCACGGGGTCGTGCCCGGAAAAGACGAGAAGGAGGTGTACGTATGCCAGCACAGTACAAGATCGAGAAGGTTGCCGAGATCGAGCAGCGTATCGAGGCCAACAACGGCGTCTTCGTGGTGAACTACCGCGGTCTCACGGTCAAGCAGTCCGAGGACCTGCGTCACAAGCTCCGCGAGGCCGGCGCCGAGATGAAGGTCTACAAGAACAACCTCGTTCGTCTCGCTCTTAAGAACCAGGGTCAGCCCGAGATTGACGATATCCTCGTCGGCCCCGTTGCCTACGTGTTCTATGAGAACGAGCCGGTCGAGTCCGCTAAGGCCCTGAAGGAGTTCGCTCAGAAGTCCAAGGGCGTGCTCGAGGTCAAGGGTGGTATCTCCGAGGGTAAGGCCGTTACGGCCGAGGAGGTCGCCGCTATCGCCGACCTGCCGACCAAGGACCAGCTGCTCGGCCAGATCGCCGGCCTTATCAACGGCTTCGCCCGCGATATCGCCGTCTGCGTCAACGGCGTGTCCTCTGGTCTTGCTCGCCAGATCTCCCAGATTTCCGAGCAGAAGGCCGCCTAACAGGCGTCCCGCGCGGCTTGCCGCGCACCGTGGCATTCGTGCCGCATCGTAGTTTTTCAGCTCCGCGCCATCCGGCGCGGGAACCGAAAGGATTTTAAAATGGCTAAGCTTACCAATGAGGAGATCATCGAGGCCCTCAAGGAAATGACCCTTCTCGAGGCTTCCGAGCTCGTCAAGATGATCGAGGACACCTTCGGCGTTTCCGCTGCTGCTCCGGCTGCCGTCGTGGCCGCTGGCCCGGCTGCTGGTGCTGCCGAGGAGGAGGAGAAGACCGAGTTTGACGTCGTGCTCGAGGGCTTCGGCGACAACAAGATCCAGGTCATCAAGGTCGTCCGTGAGCTCACCAGCCTCGGCCTCAAGGAGGCCAAGGAGGTCGTCGAGGGCGCTCCCAAGGCCGTTCTCGAGGGTGTCAAGAAGGAGGACGCCGACGCTGCCAAGGAGAAGCTCGAGGCTGCCGGCGCTGCCGTCTCCATCAAGTAACTCCCGGCAGGTCTGGTACCTGCTCATGGCCGCATAACATAGCGACCGCTTTGCAAGGGGTCGAGGGCATAGGTCCTCGGCCCCTTTTTTAATGCACATTTGCACATTTGGGGACGGGGTCGTTTTATGCATGCGCACTCTTGGGCGACTAACGGGTGCGCAGCGCCGTATAGGGGAGCGAGCGCTGCAGAAACGCCATGTTCTTGCGGTAGTCGCGCGCAAACACGCAGCAAAAAAGCGAGTCGAGTACAAACTGCACGGCGATATGGCTCGCAAACTGCGTGATACGGTGCTGCAGGCTCTCGCGGTCGCTCACCATGAGGTAGGCGTCGAGACTCGGCAGCGCTCGCCGGGCGCGCTGCGAGCCTACGAGGATGATGGGTGTGCCCTGTTCCCTCAGCACCGAGATGATGCGCCGATAGCTTGCCTGCAGCCCCGAGTAGCTGATGATGATGGCCGCATGCGTCTTGTCTGAGGCGAGGGCGAGCCTGCTCATACGCTCGCCCGAGAGCGGGCAGACGGCTCGTTTGCCGGCCGAGAGCAGCCGCTCCTCAAACATCTGCGCCGGGTAGACATTGTGCGAGCCGGTGTAGATCTCTACGCTCTTTGCCTGGGAAACGAGGCGAGCGGCGCGCTCGAGCTCGCTGGGCTCCAGGAGCTTTACCGTGTCGGCGACGGTGGTCTCGTAGAGCGTGGACATGTTGGCGACGATAGTGCGCTGCGCATCGCCCGGGGCAAAGGGGAAGTTCACATCGACCGTGGCGATTGGATCGGGTCGCGTGGCTTGGATCTTGCCCATCTCCAGCTTGAGCGCCTTAAAGCCAGAGAGGCCGAGCTTTTTGCAGAGGCGCTGGATGCTCGCCTTTGAGGTCGAGGTTGCGCGTGCAAGCTCCTCCAGCGTGTAACTGCCAAGACGCGCTCCCAGGTCCAACACGGCGTGGGCGAGCTGGAGCTCGGTGGGGGTGAGGTTCTCCGCTTGGGCGATGCGTTCTTCGATGGTCATGGGCGCCCCTCTCAGAAATACTCAAAACGATTCAATCTGAGTATAATCTAAGGCAAATCTGCCCTAAAAAGATGCAGAACATCTCAGACTTGCTGCGCCGCGCGCGAGCGACGGGCACACTGGAGATGTTCGGAAACGCGCGGCGCCGCACGGGGCCGCTGGGGCAGAAAGGACACCCACATGGCAGACAAGCAAGGCGTAAAGATCGTAACGATCGGCGGCGGCTCGAGCTACACGCCCGAGCTCATGGAGGGCTTCATCAAGCGCTACGACCGCCTGCCGGTGCGTGAGATCTGGCTCGTCGACATTGAGGATGGCCGCGAGAAGGTCGAGACCGTCGGCGCTATGGCGCAGCGCATGTGGGATGCCTCGCCCTACGACGTCAAGGTGCACATCTCCTTCGACCGCCGCGAGGCCCTGCCGGGCGCCGACTTTGTGACCACGCAGTTCCGCGTTGGCCTGCTCTACGCCCGCATCAAGGACGAGCGCATTCCGCTGTCCTACGGCATGCTCGGCCAGGAGACCAACGGCGCCGGCGGTATGTTCAAGGCGTTCCGCACTATCCCGGTCATCGGCCAGATCATCGACGATATGCGCGAGCTCTGCCCGGACGCCTGGCTCATCAACTTCACCAACCCCTCTGGCATGGTGACCGAGGCCGCCATCAAGCACTTTGGCTGGAAGAAGACCATCGGTCTTTGCAACGTGCCTGTGGGTTCCATGATCAACGAGCCCAAGCTCATCGGCTACGAGGAGAACGACCCGCGCCTCACGTTCCGCTTCGCCGGCCTCAACCACTTCCACTGGCACCGTGTGTGGGACGAGAACGGCCGCGAGGTCACCCACGACATCATCAGCCACCTGAACGACCGCGACAACGGCATGCCCGCCAACATCGACGAGGTCGAGCTCCCGCTTGAGATGCTCCACTCCATGGGCATGATCCCCTGCGGCTACCACCGCTACTACTACATGCACGAGGAGATGCTCGCGCAGGAGATCCGCGACTTTGGCAAGGGCGAGTGCCGCGCCGAGGTCGTGAAGAAGACCGAGGACGAGCTCTTTGAGCTCTACAAGAACCCGGAGCTCGACCACAAGCCCGAGCAGCTCGCCAAGCGCGGCGGTGCCCACTACTCCGATGCCGCCTGCGAGACCATCGCCTCCATCTACGGCGACACCAACACCCATATGGTCGTCTCCACGCAGAACAACGGTGCGGTGCCCGACCTTGCCCCGGATTCGATCGTCGAGGTCTCTGCGCTCATTGGTCGCCATGGCGCCGAGCCGCTCGCTTGGGGTCCCATGCCCAGCCAGGAGCGCGGCTGGCTGCAGTGCATGAAGGCCATGGAGGAGTGCGTCATCGAGGCCGCCATCACGGGCGACTACGGCAAGGCGCTCGAGGCGTTCTGCCTGAACCCGCAGGTGGAGAACGGCAAGAAGGCCCAGTGTGTCCTGAACGAACTCCTTGTGGCGCACGAGAAGTACCTGCCGCAGTTTGCCGAGAAGATCGCCGAGCTCAAGGCCGCTGGCGTGACGGTCACCGACGAGACCGCCGCCCGTCTGGTGGCCGAGGGCAAGTAACAAAGGTTTGCCGGCACCTCCGGTAACAACTGGTCCCCTCAATAGGCGCGCCCGCTTCCCGCGGGCGCGTTTTTGTGTCCCGCTATCTGGTGCAGGGCCGCGGGGCCGTGTCGCTCGGCACCACGGGCCGCGCGGCTCAGCGCCACGGGCAGTGCTGGGCACCGCGAGTGGCGCCGCTGCACCGGCGGACGGCGAGCGCCTTACCAAATCCTGACACGCGCCTCACGCGTGCTTGCCGCGCGCGGGGTAATCCTATCTCGTAACAGATGCCGGACGCGCAAGGCGCGGCCAGAGGATGAGGAGACGGTCATGAGCATGTTCGACGATATGGTTGGCGAGCGCGACAGCGAGTTCACCGGTCTCAAGGGCATGATCCTTCGCTATGTGGGCAACGTCTACACGCTGGTGCTCGTGGGCCTGTTTTTCCTGGCGTTTGCGCAGGCCTACCCGGGCGCTGCGCTGCCGTTGCGCATCTGCGCCGGCATCTCGTTTGTGCTCGCGGTCATCATAAAGCCCCTCAAGATGTGGTGGCAGGGGCGGCAAAACGTAGACAGCGCGCAAGGTTAGTAAGGCCGTACCTTCAATATCGTCATACCCCGTATACGTGCGCCTTTTGTGCGCAGGCGGGTTTCCAGCCCAAAACAACTCCGTTACCCCTAAACTGATTGGTCGCCGTCGGAAGACGGCTGATTTGACATGGCCGGAAGGCCCAAGATGGCGCGGAAGCGCCCCTAAGAGCGCCCGAGGTGGCGCGGAAAGTAGAAGGTCTGCATGGACGAGATGAACGAGACGATGAACGAGACCGTGGAAGAGACGATCGAGGCTCCCGTGGAGGAGGTCGCTGACGACATCGCTGCCGAGGCTGTTGAGCCCGAGGAGACCGTCGTCGAGGCCGAGGACGCCACCGAGGACGAGCCCGAGGTTAAGAACGTTCCCGAGGACCTGGACACCCAGCTCCTCGACAAGCTCAACCGCGCTGCGCGCCTTATGCGCAACCGTCGTAGCGCTCTCGAGCAGGAGGCCGAGGCCGACCGCGAGCGCAACGACAACCTGATGCGTGCCCTCAAGCTCCTGGAGCTCAAGCCCCGCATGGAGCAGAAGGAGATGGCCGACCTCATGGGCATGCGCCTGCGCGAGCTCAACGGCATCCTGGCCGAGGCCGAGAAGCACGACATCGTGGGCCGCATCGAGCCCGAGGACAACGACATGCGCGCCGTGGTGGTCTTTGCAAGCGAGGACGCCCAGGAGCTGGCTCAGGCTCAGGGCGAGAAGCGCAAGAAGTACATCCCCACGCTTTCCTCTGAGGACGCTCAGGCGCTGCTTGACCTCCTCGACAAGGTGATCGATCCGCTCGTGGGTATGGGTCTGGACGAGGACCGTGGCCCGCGCGGCGGCTTTGGCGACCGTGGTGGCCGTGGCGGCGACCGTGGTGGCCGCGGCGGCTTTGGCGACCGTGGTGGCCGTGGTGGCGACCGCGGTGGTCGCGGTGGCTTTGGCGGCGGCCGCGGTGGTGACCGTGGCGGTCGTGGCGGCTTTGGTGATCGTGGCGGTCGAGGTGGTTTTGGTGGCCGTGGCAACGACCGCGGCTTCGGTGGCCGTGGTAACGACCGTGGCGGCCGTGGTGGCTTCGGCGGCCGTGGCAACGATCGCGGTGGCCGTGGCGGCTTTGGCGATCGCGGCGGCTTCCGCGGCTAAGGCATCCCTGCCTTCTCCGAGTGTCAACTGGCGCCTTGGAACATAGATGATAGACGCGCCCTGGGCATCTGTCCGGGGCGCGTTTTGTTTTCCGGCGGACTGATACGCCGGCAGCGCCCCAAGCTGGGTATCATCGCTACATGGTCGCGGGGGGGAGGATGGTATGAGGACGTTTATCGCGCTCGAGTTGCCCGAGGCGTTTGAGGACGAGGTGGCCGACCTCGCGCGCCAACTGTCGGGCATGGTACAGGGCCGTTTCATGAAGCGGGAGACCTACCATCTGACACTTGCGTTTCTGGGCGAGATTGGCGAGGCGGAGTCTCGCGAGGTTATTGCAGTGCTTGACGAGGTGGCGGGCGTCTGCGGTACCGTTGCCCTGCGACCCACAGGTCTAGGAACGTTTGGCAAGCCACGCGATTGCACGCTCTGGCTCGGTCTCGCACAAACAGACGCGCTCATGGCTCTTGCAGGCGAGCTACTCACCCGGTTGGATGGGCGGGGCATCGCATACGATCGCAAGGCCTTCCGCCCACATATCACCCTTGCTCGTCGCGCCGTTCTTCCCAAGGCGCCGCTCGAGGACCTGGTGTTTCCCGCAGCAGACACCGCGTGCCGGCTAACGTTCTTCAAAAGCACGCTCTCGCAGGAGGGCGCCTCTTACAAACCGTTGTATTCGGTTGAGCTCGGGTAGGGTCGCGTCCCATTAGGGTTTGATAGAAGAAGATCCACGTAGAACATACGATCGATCGATACAATAATCGCGATCGAACTCATGTTCTTACGTGGTGGTTGCGATGGCCGTTTCTCAAATCGCATACGATGAGACCTCAGCGGAATCCATTGCTGCATATGCAAAGCAGCTGGAGGGAAAGACGCTTCGCACTGTTTGCGAGATTGATAGCCTTGCCGATTCCCATGTGAGGAAAGGTGCGTTCGGCAACGCCGTCGAGGAGCTGTTCTTCCACTACGATATCAACTCCAAGTCAGCGCCAGATTTTGAAGAAGCGGGCACTGAGCTCAAGACCACGCCGATAAAGAAGAGGAAGGGTGGTGGCTATTCCGCTAAGGAACGTCTTGTCATCAGCATGATTAACTACATGAAGGTTGTTGATGAGACGTGGGAGACAAGTTCGCTCCAAAAGAAGCTGCATAAGATTCTTCTTATTGCCTATCTGTACGATAAAGAGCTCAATCCGGTGGACTACCTCATCAAGCTGGTCGAGCTGTGGGGAATTCCACCCGAGGACGTTCCGACCTTCAAGAAGGATTGGGATATTGTCGTTAGCAAGATTCGTGCTGGTCACGCGCATGAGCTCTCAGGGTCGGACACGCTGTATCTGGAAGCGGCAACAAAAGCGTCTTCGGCTAAGGATCGAAGGAAACAGCCATTTTCCTCTGAGCTGGCAAAGCCGAGGGCTTGGGCGATTAAGCCGTCGTATATGACGGCGACCCTGAATCACATGCTTGACGCTCAGCGTATCGAGCGTCATCGTGGTGAGGACAATCTCGACCTCCTCAACCTCGTGAAAAAGCGCTTTGAGCCTTATATCGGGCTGACGGAGCTCGAGCTCGCCGACGTCTGTGGCTATGATTTCCGCGGCAAGCGGAAACCCAAGAATCTCTGCGCGCTCATCACCCGCTCGATTCTTGGTGTTCAAGAGGGTTCAAAGATTGCAGAGTTTGAAAAGGCGGGAATCAAGCCTAAAACGCTGCGGCTCAAATGCGACGGAGTGCCCAAGGAATCGCTTTCCTTTCCTGCATTCGACTATCGCATCTTGGCAGACACGCCCTTTGCCGAGAGCGATTTCTACGAACAACTGCACCAGAAATACCTCTTCGTAATATTCCGAGAACGAAAAAGCGAACGAGGCGTGTATCGCTTGGCAGAGGTGCTTTTCTGGCAGATGCCAGATCGTGATCTTCTGGAGGCGCGCCGTTGTTACGAGGAGATGCAGCGTCGTGTGCGCAGCGGCCATGCGGATCGATCGGTAAAGTCGACCGAGAACCGTTGTTGCCATGTTCGTCCGCATGGAAGAAATAAACAGGACGTTCTACCAACGCCCTATGGATCCTTCGAAACGAAAAAGTGTTTTTGGATCAATGCGCGCTATATCGGCGAGGAGATCGATAGAGTAAAGCGGGAACTTTTTGCCTCGACGTCGCAAGCGCTCGAGGAAAGAATCGAACGGAGAAACGTGTCGGGACATATTATTCGCGTAGCAGAACTGTTTGCCGGTGTGGGCGGGTTTCGCCTTGGCCTCGAGGGCTATGAGAACAAGGAGCATCCGGAATTCGCCATGCCTTCCGCAGGTCCTTTTGTGACGGTCTGGGCTAACCAATGGGAGCCGCCGGGATCGCCGGTGAAGCAGTTTGCTGCCCGGTGCTATGAGGCAAGGTTTGGCTACGGGTCGGTGGTGAACGAGGACGTTCATCTCGTGCTCGACGAATACGAAGCGGGCAAGATCGATATCCCCGATGTCGATATGGTTGTCGGCGGTTTCCCCTGCCAGGACTATTCGGTGGCAAAACCGCTTTCCCAGTCGAATGGTATCGAGGGCAAGAAAGGCGTTCTCTGGTGGGATATCTACCGGTTCCTTCAGCTTAAGAATCGGCCACGTTTCGTTCTGCTTGAGAACGTTGACCGTCTGCTGAAGAGCCCCGTTGGCCAGCGTGGCCGCGATTTCGCAATCATTCTATCCTGCTTTGCATCTCTCGGCTACGCGGTCGAGTGGCGAGTTATCAACGGTGCGGATTACGGCTTCCCGCAGAAGCGGCGCCGTGTATACATTTTTGCCGAGAGAACGGATGAGGGCTGGAACCTTGAGGAGCGCCTGTCTGACGGTGTGATGGCTGACGCATTCCCTGCGGAAGTGGTCGGTGGTGTGAATCGTCTCACGCTCCTTTCTGACCCGTATGAGAATTCGGAGCGCTTTGGCGCGGGGGCGAAGAAGTCACCGTTCTTGCGCGCCGGCGTAATGCAGAGCGGGGTGGTGGCGACCGCTGAAATCTCGCCGCGCTACGATGGCGACATGAAGGTGCTCGGGGACGTGCTTGTTTCTGACCAAGAGGTTCCAGACGACTTCTATGTTGAAGACGAAAAGCTAGACAAGTGGCGCTATTTCAAGGGTGGAAAGAGCGAGCCGCGCACCAACAAGAAGACCGGCTATACCTATACCTATTCGGAAGGTGCCATGGCGTTCCCGGATCCGGTGGACGCGCCGGCACGTACCATCCTCACAAGTGAGGGGGGGGGGTCAGCTTCCCGGAGCAAACATATCGTACAAGCCGGCGATGGCAGGTATCGGCGCCTGGTCCCCGACGAGCTCGATCAGCTGCAGGGTTTCCCGAAGGGCTGGACGGACACCGGCATGTCGGATGTTCGCCGTGCGTTCTGCATGGGTAACGCGCTGATTGTCGGTATCCCGCATCGCATCGGTGAGGCGATAGCGAAACGGCTGTAGTGCGCTATAGGCTCGGGAGAGCTAATTGCGTTCCAGAGCGCGTTTTGCTTGAACTGCCGTCCGCTCGCGATATTCTGCGAAATGAGCAGCGAGCCTTTGTTGAGACGGCCTGTGCCTCGTTGCGCGCGGATAGAGTATCGTCCGACCTTCAAGGTCACCGTATTCGCTTTTCATGAGGTTTGATGAGACGTGTACGGTGAGGTTATTGGGATCGATTGATATTAAATGGCGATCGAAGAGCTGGCGGATATCCGCTCGTAAGCATAGGCCGTTAGAGGGTCGGTTGCTTGCCATCCCAAGGTAAGACACGATACGGGTGACCTGGAGCGCGTTGCTTTCACTGCAGCCCGTGACCGCGCAGCGATTCTGATAGGTGGCGAGAACCTCTCTACGATACTGATGTTGACGTGCAGCCTGGATGAGAGGAATGAGGCCCTCTTGCTCCTCGCTGAGTCGTCCTGTTTTAAGGGCTCGCTCTATCTCTTCGGCGTTATTTTTGTTTATTCCACCGTCAAATTCGATCATGACGCGTTCGATTTCTGGCGTTGCGACAGATTCCGTGATGATGGGCGAGAGAGATGCCAGCGGCGTTTCAAGGCACACTGGGCCATGGAGCAGAAAAGACCGTGCGATCGTATCGTAGTGTTCGACAAAGGCCAGGCCGAGGCAAAGGTAGTCAGAGCTTGTCTTTTTTAGAAAGACTCCAACTGGAAGGCCGTCGCGTAGGCATTTGTGGAGGGCCTCGTTATATTGGGTGCTGGTAGACGTGCTGCCTTCGTTTTTTCGTTGCTCGCTATACGACATAACCCAAGTGCCGTCATCAAGCTCATGGATGCGATCTTGTGAGTAAAAGGAGTTGGCAGTAGAGGTGACCGAGAGTGCGTATTCCGCATTGCTTGGCTTATGGATTCCACGCTGAGCAGCGAGTTTAATACTGATATCTTTCGGGGCACTGCTTCCGTAGGGTCGAGGACCCCTCTCTCCCGCATGCTTATAAAACCATGCGTATGCATCGAGGAAAGCGTGTGGAGCAATACTCGTTGCTCTTTCAAGGGTTAGCGTTGCACCTTGATAGACCTGGATAGCCATATGCACTCCCATCGACTGTTCAATTAGATCACGTGGACTAGCTGTGATCAAGTTGTCGGTCGGTAAGTGGGATGACGCTTAGAAAGGCAAGCGTGGGACCAATTTCTTGTCCGCACGAGCTCGTACGCTTATTCCAGCAGAAAGGGGCACGCCAGCAAGCGCGCCCGCGAGGTTGGGAGGCAACCATGTACGAACCGTCACGCGTGCTCGCATCGTTTTACGTGGCAGGGTTTCAGTTCGGCGAAGGTGCTCTTGTCTTGGGAGATCTTACGGTTGGCGCGAGGCTGGAGATGGTCCTAGAGCCGGACAATCCGCACGATCCGTCTGCCATAGCGCTCCGTTTTGCCGGCAAGCGCATTGGCTATATCCCCGCCGAACATAACGAGCTCTTTGCGACCATGCTCTACTACGGTCATGCCGACGCTCTTGAATGCATCATCCAGCAGGTGTCTCCTGAGCGCAGCCCGTGGCATCAGGTGCGTGCTGCGGTCTATATCGCGGATGCGCGCTCTGTGCAGCAATAGGCGCATGAAAAGACCCCGCACCCTATAGAGTGCGAGGTCAGTGTGGGTGGAACTGTCTCGTGCGTTACCAGATGTCAAGCATGTGCTGCATGCCTAGGCTGACGGCGGCAATGCCAACCCAGCAGCAGAGGCCCATGAGGATGGGTTTGCCGCCCGTCCGCACGAGCTTCACCAGGTCGGTGTTGAGGCCGATGGCCGCCATCGCCATGACGATGAAGAACTTAGAGAGCTCCTTCACGGGTGCGGTGACCGTGCTCGGCAGGGCAAAGACAGTGGTGATGACGCTTGCGAGTACGAAGAAGATGATGAAGTAGGGGAAGATCTTCTTCAGGCTGAACGTGCCAGCGGACTCAGTGCCTCCCGCCGCTGCCGCCTTCTTGGCACGGCGTAGCTGCAGCACTGCCAGGGCGAGCGTAATGGGGATGATGGCGAGTGTGCGGGTTAGCTTGACGATGGTCGCGGTGTCGAGCGTGTTAGCGCCCGGATGCATGCCGTCCCAAGCGGACGCCGCCGCGGTTACCGAGGAGGTGTCGTTCACCGCGGTGCCGGCGAATAGGCCGAAGCCCTCGTTGGTGAGGCCGAGCATGCCGCCGAGTGCAGGGAAGATGAGGGCGGCGATGATGTTGAAGAGGAAGATGACCGAAATCGCCTGGGCGATCTCCTCGTCATCGGCATCGATGACAGGTGCGGTCGCAGCAATGGCCGATCCGCCGCAGATGGAGGAGCCCACGCCCACGAGCGTGGAGATCTTGGACGGGATTTTGAGTGTCCGGCACAAGATGAAGGCAATCACGAGGGAGGTGGTAATGGTCGAGATGATGATGGGGAGCGACGTGGCGCCAACCTGGGCGATCTGAGCAAGGTTGAGGCCAAAGCCGAGCAGGATGACGGCGTACTGGAGCACCTTTTTAGAGGTGTACTTGATACCCGTCTCGAGGGCGGCGGTGTCGCGGCTGCGCAGGAAGAGCGCGACGGCCATGCCGATGAGAATGGCAAAGACCGGGCCGCCGACTACCTCAAACTGCTTACCGAGCAGCCAGGCGGGGAGTGCTAGGGCTAGGCAGAGGGCGATGCCGCGGGCGTTGGTGCGTATGCTCTGGGCGAGTTGCATATGACCTCCTCAAAATCGTTTTCTCCATGCTATGCCCTTTGTCTCATAATGAGAATCTACCTAACAGTTATACTTGCATTAGAAATCGCTATAGGTTGGAGACCCGTGCTCGATTATCGCGTTCGCAGCTTTCTCGCCGTCTGCTCGCTCGGCAGCTATACCCGCGCCGCGGCAGAGCTTCATATCACTCAGCCCGCTATCACGCAGCATATTCGTGCCCTCGAGGCGCACTATGGGTGTGCGCTCTTTGAGCGAAGCGGGCGCGCGATGCGGCTGACGCCGGCGGGCGAGCTGGCGCAGCGGCGGCTTACCGTTGCGGCGAACGACGAGGGGCGTTTGCGCCGCGAGCTTGCTGCCCGCGCCGATGAGGGGGAGCGCCGGACGCTCAGACTCGGCTGCACACGCACCATTGCAGACTACCTCGCGCCGCGCCTGCTCGCCCACATAACAAGGACCGGAGGCCAGGGGAGCGTTGCCATGCGGGTGGGCAACACCGCAGAGCTCACTGCCGCGCTCGATGCCGGGGCACTCGACCTCGCGCTGGTGGAAGGTTCCTTTGACAGAAGCAGATTTGATGCCGAGGTGCTCTCTCGCGAGTCCTACATCGCCGTCGCCCGCGCCGGCGTGCGCCCTGCAGCGCTTGATGAGTTGCTCGACCGCGAGCTCGTGGTGCGCGAGGAGGGCTCGGGCACGCGCGAGATTTTAGAGCGTTTGCTTGGCTCCCACGATGTTTCTTTGGGCGACTTTGCGGGTCTGATCGAGCTCGGTAGCATCCCCGTTATCAAGGCGGTCGTGGAGGAGGGCGACGCGGTGACGTTTATCTATCGCATCGCGGTGGAGAACGAGCTCGCAAGTGGCGCGCTCGTTGACGTGACGCCTCCCGACCTCGCCTTGGAACACGACTTCACCGGTATTTGGGAACGCGGGAGCATCTACGGGGATGAGCTGCGCGCCCTTGTGGTGCAGTGGCGGGAACATCTTTGTCCGCACGGTGCGGTAGGCTGATGATGGGTACAAAGCACGCAAATGCATGCGGTTAGGAGCGACGATGAACGAGATTAGATGCCCCAAATGCGGAACGGTCTTTACCGTAGATGAGTCTGGCTATGCAGACATCGTGCGGCAGGTGCGTGACGAGCAGTTTGCTGCGGAGCTCGCAGAGCGCGCTGAGGCGTTTGAGCGCGAGAAGAGTCAGGCTGTGGCGCTTGCCGAGGCGAGCGTACGCGCGGAGGGCGACCGAGCTCTTGCTGCCGCCCGCGCCGAGGGGGAGCGTGAGCTTGCCGAGCGCACGGCAAAGATTGGAGAACTTACGGCAAAGCTCGATGCCGCTGAACGCGAGCGTGTGCTTGCGCAAGAGAGCGCCGTGGCTGCCGCACGTGAGGAGGCGTCGCGGAGTGTGGCCGATCTGCAGCGTGAGGTCGACCGTCTGACTGCTGAGTTGGGGCGTCGTGAGGATGCGGCGGCGCTTGAAGCGGCAAACGCCCGTCAGGAGATGGAGCGCAAGATAGCGGAGCGCGATCAGAAGATCGCCGAGCTCAACCAGAAGATTGCCGGTGAGGGCGCGGCGCGCGAGCTTGCCGTCACGCAAGCCGTTGCGGCGGTGGAGCGCGAGCGCGATGAGGCAAGAAGCGCCCTCGTTCACGAGAAGGCACTCTACGAGGCAAAGCAACAGCAGATTGAGGCAACCCACACGCTTGAGCTTGAGGAGGCCAAGAAGACCGCAAACGAGCTCATCCGCTACAAAGACGAAGAGATCGAGCGTCTGCGCGATATGAAGGCGCGCCTCTCCACCAAGATGGTGGGCGAGACGCTCGAGCAGCATTGTGAGACGGAGTTTAACCGCCTGCGTATGACCGCTTTCCCGCATGCGTACTTTGAGAAGGACAACGATGCGAGCGACGGCACCAAGGGGGATTTCATCTTCCGCGAGTGCGATGAGACGGGCAATGAGATCGTCTCGATCATGTTTGAGATGAAAAACGAGAACGATGAGACGGCGACCAAGCACAAGAACGAGGACTTCTTTAAGAAACTCGACCAGGACCGTAAGAAGAAGGGTTGCGAGTATGCAGTGCTGGTGACGCTGCTGGAGCCCGAGAGCGAGCTCTACAACACAGGCATCGTGGACGTGTCGTACCGCTACCCCAAGATGTACGTCATCCGTCCGCAGTTCTTCATTCCGCTTATCACGCTTCTGCGCAACGCCGCGATGAACGCGCTCGCCTACAAGCAGGAGCTTGCGCTCGTGCGCCAGCAAAACATCGACGTCACGAACTTTGAGGAAAAGCTCCTCAAGTTCCAGGACGGGTTTGCGCGCAATTACGGACTTGCGAGCCGCAAGTTCCAGACGGCTATCGACGAGATCGACAAGACCATCAGCCACCTGCAGAAGGTGAAGGAGAACCTGATTTCGAGCGAGAACAATCTACGGCTTGCCAACGATAAGGCGCAGGACCTCACCATCCGCAAGCTCACGCGCGGCAATAAGACCATGAAAGAGGCCTTTGACGCCGCACACGCGGAGGCAGGGGAATAGCCTCGCTTGGTCGAGCGAGTTTTGGGGACGGGGCCAAATCGTGCAACGAGCTGCCCCTTGTTGCACGATTCGAACCCGTCCCCATTTCACGCATTTCAGTCGAGGAGGTCCTCGATGAAGCCGACGCGGTAGTTGGTGAAGACCGCCTCGCCCTCTGCCTGCGTGGCGTCGAGGTCGACATCGGCCATGATGCCAAAGTCGCGGTCGCCTGCCTCGTCGGAGAAGATCTGGTGCACGTGCCAGACGTGTGCCGCCTGCTCGTCGGACTCGTCGATGGAGAGGAACGCCGTTGAGCGGGCATCCGCATCGGTGAGAATCTCCTCGTGCGCCTCGTGGTAGGCGTCGAGCGCCCTCTGCCAGCGGAGCTCGCCCATTCCCCATGCCTCGTCGAGCTCGCCCAGCTCGCGCATGTGGCCGCGCGAGGCGTGGCGCACGCGCGCGAAGAGCGCGTTGCGCACGAGCAACGTGACGCCGCGACGGTCCGCCACCACCTGGTCGGCGGCGGTGGGAGGTGCCGCGTCGAGGGCGACGGGGTCGCCTGCTGCCGCCCACTCGTCCACAAGGCTGGAGTCGATGGAGCGCACCATGAAGCCGAGCCAGCTTATAACCTCGTCGAGCTCGGGCGTTCGCTTGGACGTGGGTACGGTTCGGTCGAGCGCGCGGAACGCCTCGGCGAGATAGCGCAGAAGGATACCCTCTGAACGGGCAATCTTATAGCGCTGGATGTAGCCCTTGAAGTCCGACGCGGTCTCGAGCATGTCGCGCAGAACCGACTTGGGGCTGAGTTCGTAGTCGTTTGCCCACGGCACCTTCTGGCAGTACTCGGCAAAGGCAGCGTCGAGCAGGTCCTCGAGCGGCTTGGGGTAGGTGACCTCGGCAATGCGCTCGAGACGCTCCTCATAGTCGACGCCGTCCGCCTTCATGGCGGCCATGGCGGCATCGCGCGCGGCGCGCTCCTGGGCGCGCAGCACCTGTTTGGGGTCCTCGAGCGTGGCCTCCACCATCGAGATGAGGTCGAGCATATAGGTTTCGCTCTCGGGGTCGAGGAGTTCGAGCGCGGCGAGCAGAAACGGCGAGAGGGGCTGGTCGAGCGCGAAGTCCTCGGGCAGATCGACCGTGAGGGCAAAGTCGCGCTCGGGCTCGGCGTCTGCCGGCGCATCCGCCGCGAGCGGGACCTCGGTTACCACGACCACGCCGGAGTCGATGAGCGTGGCAAAGATCTCGTCGGCCCGCGCCTCGAGGGCGAGTTTTTCCTCGGGTGTCTGCAGGCTCTCCGCGATGAGCTCCGAGACGCGTGCGCGCGCGTCGCCGCCGCGCTCAACCATCGACAGCACCATGGAGTGCGTGATGGAAAGGCGCGGACGCAGGGTCTCGGGCGCGGCCTCGCAGAGGCGCTCGAATGTCTGCTTGTTCCAGGTCACAAAACCCTCGGGCGGCTTCTTGCGTTTGAGTTTACGGAGCTTCTTGGGGTCGTCGCCGGCCTTGGCGACGAGTTTGGCGTTCTCGATCTCGTGCTCGGGCGCCTCCGCTATGACCATGCCCTCGGTGTCAAAGCCCGCGCGGCCCGCGCGACCGGCGATCTGGTGGAACTCGCGCGCACGGAGGCGGCGCATCTTGTGGCCGTCGTACTTGGTGAGGGCGGTGAGTACCACGGTGTGGATGGGCACGTTGATGCCGACGCCGAGGGTGTCGGTGCCGCAGATGACGGGAAGGAGCCCCTGCTGGGCGAGCTTCTCCACAAGCAGGCGGTAGCGCGGCAGCATGCCCGCGTGGTGCACGCCCACGCCGCACGAGATGAGGCGCTTCAGGATCTTGCCAAAGGCGGTTGAGAACCGCGTGCCTCGGCTGATCTCTTTGATGCGCTCGCGCTGCTCTTTGGTGGCGACGCCAAAGTTGGCGAGCGCCGTGGCGGAGGCGAGGGCGGCGTCCTGCGAGAAGTGCACGATGTAAAGCGGAGCCTCTCCGCGGCGCAGCGCGAGCTCGACCGTGCCCTCGAGCGCAGTGTCGACGTATTCGAAGGCGAGGGGCACCGGGCGCGGCGCGTCGGCAACGGTGTCGACGGTGCGTCCGGTCTTCTGCTCGAGTGCCGCGGCGATGGCGGTGGTGTCGCCGAGGGTTGCGCTCATAAGCATGAACTGCGTGTGCGGCAGCGTAAGCAAGGGCACCTGCCAGGCCCAGCCGCGGTCGGGGTCGGCGAAGTAATGGAACTCGTCCATGGCGACGGTCCCCACGTCCGCCTCGTCGCCCTCGCGCAGCGCCTGGTTGGCGAGGATCTCGGCCGTGCAGCAGATGACGGGCGCGCCGGTGTTGATGTGCGTGTCACCGGTGATCATGCCGACGTTGTCGCGCCCGAGGACATCCACGAGGTCGAAGAACTTCTCCGAGACGAGCGCCTTGATGGGGGCGGTGTAGTACGCGCGGTGCCCCTGTGCCATCGCCATGAAAAGCTGCCCCAGCGCCACGAGCGACTTGCCGGAGCCCGTGGGCGTGCCCAAGATCACATGGTCGCCCGCGGCGAGGTCCATGAGGGCCTCTTCTTGATGCGGCCAGAGCTCGATGCCACGGTTCTCGCACCAGTCGAGGAAGCGCTCAAAGGCCTCGTCCGCCGTGAGCCAGGGTTCTGGCTCCTCGCCGTCCTCGGGTTCGAACCAGCTCGGCGAGAGCGCGCCGAGCGAGCCGGGTGCGGCGGGCGCGGTGCCGCCGGCGGCAAACGAGCTCGCGGCGGTGCGGTCGAGAGGGCTGTCGGTGGGTGTCGGCGTCATGCGCGGTAGCTTCCTTTCCAATCGCGTTCGCCTCCATTATGGCAGAGCGCCGGGTGTGTATATGACCGACGTGTTTCGGGCGTACTTCCCGTTTAGCGATCGTCTGCCGGTACTACCATTACGTGCGAACAAGAAAGGCGGCATGCGTATGCGCGGCATTCTAAAGATCGGTGACTTCATCGGCGGGCATATGCCTATTGTCGCTCCGCTGTGCGTGACGGCGGGCGTATTGTTTCCGCAGGTGTTCGGGCGCGTTTCCTGGACGGTGCCCTATCTGTTCGCCCTCATCACCTTCCAAGGGTCGCTCAACGTCACCCTCCGCCAGATTGGCGCGGCTTTCCGGCATCCGCGCGAGCTCGCCTGCATCCTTGCAACCACCATCGTGGTGATGCCCGCTCTCGCGCGCGTCCTTGCAGGCCTTGTGTTTTCCAACGCCGAGATTATCTGCGGCATCGTGATCGAATACAGCATCCCGGTGGCGGTGGTGAGCTTCATGTGGATCGACATCTTCCACGGCAACGCCTCGCTCGGTCTTGCCGCCGTGATCGTCTCCACGGTGCTCGCCCCCTTTACCATACCCGTCACGCTCCAGCTTCTCATGGGCGTTGCCGTTACAATCGACGCAGGCTCCATGATGCGCGACCTCGCCTTCATGGTGGCGCTGCCCGCCGTCGCGGGCGTGGCCGTCAACGAGCTCACCGCAGGCTGGGGGCACGAGCATCTTTCCGGCACGCTCTCGCCCTTCTGCCGCATGCTTCTTCTGGTGGTGATCACCTGCAACGCCACGGGGATGAGCTCCTACGTGCTTTCGCTCGACCCTATCGTGCTCGAGTCTGCCGCCTTCATCCTGCTGTTCGCCTCGCTTGGCTTTGTGCTGGGGATCGTCATCGCCCGCCTGCTCGATGCGCCGCTGCCCGACCTATTTTCCATCACATTCTGCACGGGGCTTCGCAACATCTCCTCCGGCTCCGTCATAGCCACAGAGTTCTTTCCCGGTGCCGTCATCATCCCGGTCATGATGGGGACGCTCTTCCAGCAGATCTTAGCCGCGGTGGCGGGAAGTGTCCTGAGGCGTATGGTGGGCGAGGAACAGGACCGTCAACGGCGACGCCTGCGTTTTACGCGGCTGCTTATGCGCTCCCGCCCGCGGCGCGCTCACGGGCACGGCGCCGGCGATTGATAAGGTTCATGACCGCCGCTTCCATACCGAGTGGAACGTAGTCAAGCAACTCGAGGTCGTCGGGCAGGTAGGCGACGAGGCTCTGCTCCACGTCGCGCCCGCGCTGAATCTGCGCCTTGGAAGGAGCGTCGCCGGGCGTTGCGCACACGCCCCATACTGCGGCGCCCTGTGCGGCGAGCCTGGCCTCGTACTCCGTCTCGGGAAAGCCCGGGTGCTCGCGGCGTACATCGTTAGACGACCAGATGATGCGATATCCTGCTGCCTCGAGCTGCACGAGCGTGTAGTCGCGCAGGGGTTGGCTGTCGGTGCGGAGTGTCAGAGTGCCGCTCGCCGCAAGAAGCCGCCGGTAGACGAGGAGGTTGTCGACCGTGGTGGTGCGCCGCCGAGCGAAGTGGCGCTTGGGGTAGGGCGTGGGGAAGTTCAAGGTTATGCCCGCGAGCTCGCCTGCGGCAAAGATGCGCTCGAGTGCAGCGGTCCCGCGTGGGATGACAAGGGCGTTTGGCACCTGCTCCTCGCAGATGCGCTGCGCGGCGTAGGCGATGCAGATGGGCTCGATGTCCATGCCAATATGGAGCTCGGCCGGGGAACGGCGGGCGCTTTCGACAAGAAACGCCCCTTTGCCGCAGCCAAGATCGAGGTGCACTGCGGCAAATCGGTCGCGTGCCGTCTGCGCCGCCCGGTCGGTCCGTGTTTCTTCAGCGGCGGGTGCGGAGGGTTCGAGCGGCCAGCACGCCTCAGCCCAACGTCCGGCATATGCCTCCGGGTGGGTTTCCATGGCGGTGCGGTAGCGCTCGAGGCGCTCCTCGAGCACGAAGTTCTTGGGCGTGCGGATGTGCGTGAGTCCCATAGGGGCCTTTCGGGCAGGTCGATGTCGATCGCTGATAGTATGGTGAGCCTGGGGCGTCCGGTCAACCGATGCGTCTGAGGACGAGGTAACGGTTCAGGGCACCCGATTTGCCGTCGGCAGAGAACCGCTCGACCTCCTGCGCGCAGTCCGCCACGCCGTGGGCGAGCTCAGAGATCTCGTTCTCGGTGAAGTGGTGGCAGTACCGCAGCGCCGAGGCATCGTCCTGCCAACCGAGGAGATAGTCGTTCGCGTCGAGTGCCGGCGCCGCCCCGCTTGCGCGGGCCTGTTCGGTGACCGTGCGCGCCTTGGCGGCCAGGCGCTCGTCATCCATGAAGCGCCAGAAGGAGAGAACGACGGTGCCGCCGGGCGCAGTCGATGTGATAAGCGTACGGATGACGGCGAGGCGGAGGTCCTTGCTAGGGACGTGGTGCATAAAACCAAAGCAGCACGAGAGGTCGCAGGCGGGGATGCCGGCAAACGACTCGAGGTTGTTGCTGGCCGCCGTGGGGGCGAGCAGCTCCTCTAGGATGTCGACTTCGCGGAAGTCCATGCGCACCTGTGCCGGCGCGAGTCTATCGCCGTCGCTCGAACAGGCGGAAGGATGACCCGCTTCAGCCAGTTCAGCGCACCGGTCGACCCCGTAGTAGTCGATGCGCGTATGGGGGAGGGCGCGGGCGAGGTGCCGTGCGAGACGCATGTTGCCGCACGCAAGGTCGAGCACGCGCAGGGGCTCGTCTACCTTGGCGTCAGTCGCCTCGGCGGCAAGTTCGGTTACGCGCGCCCAGCCCCGCCACGGCGCCGAGCGCGTGGCGGAGAAGGATGCGGCGTGGTCGCGGTAGAAACGGTTGTTGAGCGCAATGAGGGCGCGAGCGTCGTCGGTATCCATGGAGTCCTCTCGGCGCATGCACACATGCGCCCGGTCGCCGGGGAAAGCGGCTCTTAGTATAGAATCTCAGACTATGGAAGAGATTGTATTGCATATCGTCGAGCGTCTGCGCGCGGGCGAGCAGGTGGATGACCGCATGCTCGTGAAGCTCATCCATGCGGCGGCAAAGCGCGCGGGCGACGATAAGCGCGCCTTCGCCAAACGGCGTCTTCTGCCCTTTTACCAGCGTATCAAGACGGAGGAGCCCGAGCGCTGGGCATCGTGGGGCATCACGCCCGCTATTGAGCGCAAGCTCGTCCAGGTGCTTCGCATGAAGCCGCGCCGTTCGGCCTCGGGTGTGGCGACCATCACCGTCATCACCAAGCCGTGGCCGTGCTCGGGGTCGTGTCGGTTCTGCCCGAGCGACCTGCGCATGCCTAAGAGCTACCTGGCCGACGAGCCCGCGTGCGAGCGCGCCGCACAAAACGCCTTCGACCCCTACCTGCAGGTGTCTGCCCGTCTTACGGCGCTCGCGCAAATGGGGCACGCGACCGACAAGATCGAGCTCATCGTACTCGGCGGTACGTGGAGCGACTATCCGGAGGGGTATCAGACCTGGTTTATCCGCGAGCTTTTCCGGGCGTTGAACGATGGTGCCATCGCGGGCGTCGCGGAGAACCCGCTGCTGAGGGGTTTTGCCGACGAGGATACCGCCGCCCCCGCAGAGGACGACCCCGTGCCGCCCGGCGTGCGCCGCCGCCGCGCGGAGCTCGCCGCTTGGGGCATCCTGCCTGCAGCGCTCGAGTCCACTCACGGCGATGCCGCTCAGGCGCACGGTCAGCAGCCTACCCCATCCGCACCCCCGGCGTATCTGGGGATCGACGCCGCTGAGCTCGCCCGCCTGCAGGCTGAGGTCAACGCGGGCGCTACTGCCTACAACGCCGCCGTCACGCACCTCTTTGGCGAGAGTCCCGCCTGGCGCCGTGCCTCTGCCGCGCAGACCGCGTCGATCGAGGAGCTCGAGGCCGAACAGCACCGCAACGAGGATGCGCGCCACCGCGTCGTAGGCCTTGTCATAGAGACTCGGCCCGATGCCATCACACCCGCGCGCCTCGCCCTCATCCGCCGTATGGGCGCGACCAAGATCCAGATGGGCGTGCAGAGCACCTGCCAGCGAATCCTCGACATCAACGGTCGCAACACCGCGACCGACCGCATCGCCCGCTCCTTTTCGTATCTCCGCCTCTTTGGCTTTAAGATTCATGCGCACGCCATGGTGAATCTGCTTGGGGCGGACCTGGCGGGCGATAGGGAGGATTACCGTCGCCTCGTTACCGACCCCGCCTTTATGCCCGACGAGGTGAAGCTCTACCCCTGCGCCCTTATCGACGGCGCGGCACTCTGCCGCGATTGGGAGAGCGGTGCGTGGCGCCCCTATACAGAAGACGAGCTTATCGATGTGCTCTGCACCGACGTGCGCGCCACCCCCGCGTGGACGCGCGTGTCGCGCATGATCCGCGACTTCTCTTCGGGCGACATCAAGGCGGGTAACAAGAAGCCCAACCTGCGCCAGCTTGTGGAGGAGCGCCTACGGGCACAGGAACGCGCGGGCGAGGGGCCCGTGCGTGAGATTCGCTTCCGCGAGATCGGTACCCACGAGGTCGATGTGGACGAGCTCGTCCTCGATGAGGTCTCCTATCAAACCCAGACGACCGACGAACGCTTTTTGCAGTGGGTGGACGGACAGGGGCGCATCGCGGGCTTTCTGCGTCTGTCGCTGCCGCACGCGGACGCGGTCCGCGCGCTTGCGGAGGAGATGGCCGCTGCGGGGCTTGCGGCCCCTGTCCGGCCGAGCGAGGCCATGATCCGCGAAGTTCACGTATACGGCATGGCGGAGCGTGTGGGCGAGGCAGGCGCGGCGGCGCAGCACCGCGGGCTCGGCCGCGACCTGGTGGAGCGCGCCTGTGCTATTGCCCACGACGCGGGTTTCATGCACATAAACGTCATCAGCTCGGTGGGCACGCGCGCCTACTATCGACGGCTTGGCTTTGTCGATTGTGGTCTCTACCAGCGGCGCGACCTCACCAAGACGCAAAACGACGCGCATTCGGGCAAAAATGCTCAAGCCGGTTATGGGCATGAAAATCCGCAACACGGGCGGAAAGGTCAAAACGGAGGCTCTCATGAACATGCGTGACGCGCATCAGATGCTCGCGACGGTCGGCCTCATCTTGGTGATCGCCTTCGCCCTGCAGCTTGCGACTCTGCCGCCTGCGGGCATCGCCATCGTCTTGGTGGTGCTGGCGGTGGTCCTAATCGGGCTCTACCTGCACGGTCGCGCGCAGGCAAAAGCGGGCGCCGCGTCTCCTGCGCCTCAGGTGCGCGAGATCGCCTCTCCCGATGGCGAGCCGGTGCGCGTGCTCGAGAGCGATGGTGTCTACCAGTCGGCGACGTATCTTGACGAGCGGCGCTTCGAGCCGGTCTTTGCCTACCAGCGCGCCTTTGAGGTGATGTTTGAGGTAGAGGATGAGATGCGCGCCGCGTGCGGGCACGGTATCGAGCGCGCGCTCGCTATCGGCGGTGGCGGTTTTGCCTGGCCCAAGTACACCCTCACCCGCCATCCGGAGCTCATGCTCGATGTGGTGGAGTCCGACCCTTCGGTCATCGAGCTGGCACAGCGCTGGTTTTTTGTTGACGAGCTTAAGCGCCAGGTAGGCGGCAGGCTGTACATCATGGAGGCGGATGGCCGCGAGCTCATCGACGAGCTTGCACCCGGTATGGAGTTTGCGGCAACGCCCACGGCCGTGCACTGCCGCGCGCCCTACGACGCCGTGGTGAACGACACGTTCTCCGGCGCCGAGCCCGTGCTTGCGCTTGCCACCGTGGAGGCCGCGCGTTCCGTGCGCGCGACACTCCGCCCGGGCGGTCTCTACCTCACCAACGTGGTCTCGCGCGAAGAGGGGCGCGATCTCGCGTTTCTGCGCGACGAGGCGGCGACGCTCGCCGAGGTGTTCGCCCATGTGCACATCATCCCTGCGACCGACGAGCTCTGGGGCGGGGAGGACAACTACCTCATAATCGCAACCGACGGGGCGTATACGTTCACCGATGCCATTCCCTTTGACGAGGACTTTCTGGGCACGCCCCTAAGGGACTAAACGCCCAGCTGAGGCGCGAGCCCCGTTCAGGCGTCAGCGAGTGCAGACGGCGCCGTTGGCGGCACTTGCCGTGCGCGCGGTTTACCGCGCCGTTGCACCTTGCGTATACTGGCGAGAGAAGGCCGCGTCGATGGAGTGCCCCATGAAGCAGGATATGCCGAGCAACACACCGGACCGTACAGACGCGGGGCACCCTGTCCCGCATCTCGTTTCGCGCAGGAGCGTCCTTGCGGCGCTCGGCGGCGGCACAGCGTTGCTGTCGCTCTCCGCTCTTGCGGGGTGCGCGCCCGACCTTTTGGGTGGCGGCTCTGGTTCCATAGGGGCATCGGCGGGAGGCGGCCTTGCGACCATCGAGGATTCCGTCTCAGCGCCCCGGCGCGTATCCATCGCCATGGTGGGCGATGTGCTCGTGCACGAGGGCGTGTGGATGGGCGGCGAGCGTGCGGACGGCACGCGCAACTACGACCACATTTTCGCTCCCGCGCGCGAGCTTATCGAGGATGCAGACATCGCTATCGTGAACCAAGAGACCGTGCTCGGCGGCGATGCGCTGGGGCTCTCCGGCTATCCGGCGTTCAACAGCCCGCAGGAGATGGGCGATGCCGAGGCGGCAGCGGGCTTTGACGTGGCGTGCTCGGCCACCAACCATGCGCTCGACAAAGGTTTCGCCGGTATCGAGGCCACGCGCGCATTCTGGCGCGAGAACCACCCCGAGGTCGTGAGCGCGGGCATCGCCGAGACGGCCGAGGCAGCTGCCGAGATTCCGCTGATCACACGTGACGACATCACCGTTGCCATCTTGAACTACACCGAGAGCACCAACGGCATCCCCATCCCTGTGGCGAGTCCGTGGTGCGTGAACATGCTCGAGCGCGAGGCCATCGCCGCCGACGTTACCGCTGCGCGCGAGCAAGGGGCAGACATCGTGGTGGTCTGCCCGCACTGGGGCGTCGAGTACCAGCTCGAGCCCACCGACGGACAGCGCGAATGGGCGACCTATTTTGCCGAACTTGGTGTCGATGCCGTCATTGGCACGCACCCGCACGTGCTCGAACCGGTTGAGCTCATCGCGCGCTCGGATGGCGGCCAGATGCCCGTGTTCTGGTCGCTTGGCAACTTCATCTCCTGGCAGGCCCGCAAGGACACCATGGTGGGCGGATTTGCTGAGGTGACCTTTGAGATGGCTGGCGACGCGCCGCGCCTGGCCGGCGTTGCCCTCACGCCGGTGGTGAGCCACCTTTCGCTTGATACGCAGATGGCGTCCTATCCCATAGCCTCCTACACCGAGGAGCTTGCCAGCGCCAACGGCATCCGTCGATCGGGCGGGTGCGGCGACTTCACGCTCGCATGGTGCCACGACCTCTGCGCGCAGGTGCTGGGCGAGGGCTATGACCGCGAACGAGGGGTGTTTGAACTCACTGTCTAGCGCTCTAAGTGTTGCTTTGCAAGCTCTATATCTAGCGCGCTCTCCGCTAACACGTTTTTTTTGAGAACGCATCGATGTACCTGACCATGGTAGATGCGCTTCCAAATGTGTGAGCGAAATTAACCTATTGTCCAGTATTCCCGCGCCATTCTCGTACGCGCTCCCGCATGCCTGAGATATCGAGCACGCCCTCGGCAAAGCCTTTGCGCACAAGCTCGGCGGGCAAGAACTCGTCGTACTTGTCAAAGTAGGGGACCTCGCTCGGGTAGACGAGCTCGATCGGGTTCTCAATCGCTTCCGCCGCGTCCGCCACGGTGGCGAAGAACTCCTCTGAGCTGGCCTTCATCTTGAATTGCATGAAGTAGGGGCGGGCGACGTCCACGCCCGAGATGCCAAGGTCCTTGGCGCACTTGATCTTGATGAGGCGCTCGAGGGCGAGGAAGGCGTAGCTCCCGAGCCAGGGGATAAGGACCCAGGTGTCGCCGCCCAGGTTGATGAGAGGCTCGGTTGCCGCGCCCGAGAGCTCCGCGGTGCGCCGCGCCTGCGCGAGGCGGGCGCGTGCGTTCTCCAAGAGATAGGGATAGGTCTCGTGCGAGGCGAGGACCCGGCGCATGCGCTCGAGCACATGGGTATGGATGTCTCCCGGGCAGTCGCCAAAGTAGGCGGGAACGCGCCCCTTGACCTGCGTGCAGTACACGAGGTGGCGCTTCCAGTCGACCTCCTCGACCACCCAGCAGGCGCCCGCGATGGCAATGCGCTCGCCGGGCGGTGGCGGATTGACGATGGTGCCGAGCTCCGCCGATTCGCAGCGCACCGTGAACTCCTCGTTCTCTTGGAACACCGCGTAGAACTTGAACGAGTTGGTGTAGCGCTCGCCCGCAAGGCCGACGATGAGGCCGCCGCCCTCGGTCTGCTCGATATGATCAGTCTCGATGAGGTGGCGCAAAAGCACGCGGAAGTCGTCCGCCGAGACCCGGTGGAAGTAGGAGAGGGTGAGCACACGTGCGGCGAGTGCGGCCGGTGTGAGCTCGCCGGTCGACGCAAGCGTTGCCATGGTCTGGTGGTAGAGCAGGCTATAAGGCAAGCGGTCGAGGCGCGTCGGCTCGACCCATTTCTCCTCGCGATAGAGCTCTACGAGCGAGATGCCCTGCAAGAGTTTCCACGGGATAGTCTCCGGCATGGTGGTACGGGGCTCGGGCTGCTCCTCGCGCATGACAAAGTGCATCTCGGGCGGGCTCCCGCGCCTGCCGGTGCGACCCATGCGCTGCAGGAAGCTCGACACGGTGAAGGGGGCATCGATCTGGAAGGCGCGCTCGAGGCGGCCGATATCGATGCCGAGCTCCAGGGTCGCGGTGGTGACCGTGGTGTCGAGACGGTCCTCGTCGCGCATGATCTCCTCGGCGGTCTCGCGGATGGCGCTGGAGAGGTTGCCATGGTGGATGAGGAAGCGATCGGGCTCGTGCGCCGCCTCGCAGTAGGCGCGAAGCATCGTGCAGACCGCCTCGGCCTCCTCGCGGGAGTTTACGAAGACGAGGCACTTGGCGCCGCGCGTGCGTTCGAAGATGTAGCCGATGCCGGGGTCCGCGTCGGCGGGTGCCCGGTCGCTTGGGGCAAGGAGGGCACTTTCCTCAACGGGCGGGATGCGGACCTCATCGTTCTCGGCGTCGCCGTGCGGGGCTTCCGCGCCCGAGCCTCCCGCTGCGCTCGGCGTGCCGGGCAGCTCGGGCATCTCGTTTGCATCGACGCGCTCGACGGCAATGACGTCGGCCGCAATGGTACCGTCCGATCTGAGGACACTTGTCGCTGCGCCCGTGTGGCCAAACTCATCCCGCGCGCGCTCCGTCGCCTGTGGGCCGGTGATGTAGAAGTGCTCCATGGAGAGGCGCCAGGTGCGGCGGGGCTCTTCGAAGCGGGGGATGATGCAGCCCCGACTCGTGCCGGAGGCAAGAAGGGCGCCCGTGCGCTCGGGGTCGCCGATGGTTGCGGAGAGCCCTATGCGCCGTGGCTCGACGTCCGCCATGCGCGAGAGCCGCTCGATGAGGCAGAGCGTCTGGCCGCCGCGGTCACCGCGCAAAAGCGAGTGCACCTCGTCGATCACCACAAAGCGAAGGTCGCCGAAGAGCCTGGGCACCGCGGCGTGCTTGTGCATGAGGAGGGCCTCGAGCGACTCGGGCGTGATCTGGAGGATGCCGCTCGGCTCCTTCATGAGTTTGCGTTTGTGCGAGGCGGCGACGTCGCCGTGCCAGTGCCAGACGGGGATGTGCGCCTCGTCGCAGAGGTCGTTCAGGCGCAGGAACTGGTCGTTGATGAGAGCCTTGAGAGGACCGATGTAGAGGGCGCCCACGCTTGCGGGCGGGTCCTCGTCAAAGAGCGTGAGGATGGGGAAGAAGGCCGCCTCCGTCTTGCCCGAGGCGGTCGACGCCGTGAGGAGGACATGGTCATCGGTATTGAAGATGGCATCTGCCGCCGCAACCTGGATGGAGCGAAGCCCCTCCCAATCGTGGTCGTAGATGAAGTCTTGGATAAACGGCGCGTACCGTTCGAAGACGCCCATGTTTCCTCCTCCTCTCAAAGGCGCAGGCCCGTCAAACGTCAGACGCCCTAGACAACAATGGGCGTCCGACGCCCCGGTGAGACCCCGCGCTGCGTAGGGACGCGTTGGGGTATACTCGGTACGAGCAGAAGGTTTAAAGCCCTCCTGCGGTAAGGTGATAGGCGGGGAAGCCCGCGCCGAACAGCCGTCTCCGCATAAGGCGGCTGTTCCCATTTACGCGGCTTCACCCGTCGGTTAGTGTCTTATCCGATCAACAGAATCAGGATAATCACCAGTGCGAGCAGTATGGCTGCGGCGCACAGGAGACGAGTTAAAGCTGCGAGCATAGGATCCCTTCCCTCTCCCTGCGAGACTCGGAGGGCACCGCCCGCTCGATACGCTATAGTATACCACAGAATAGAACTAACGTTCGCTTACGTGATAAGACATGTTATATTGCTGGATACTTCAACCCCGAGTTCCTACAGCGTGAACTCGGCAAACGCCGACGCGTCGCGTACGGGAGAGCCTGGCGCGACCGAGGTGCCTGCTGTCGGCGCCGGAGCGCCGAGTGCGCTTGCGCCGGTACCTTCGCCCTCGTTGGGATCGCGGTCGGTTACTGCGCTGCCGCCGACCTCGCGCAGCAGATCGTCGACGGTGAGCTTGGGGTTTTGGTAGGCGATGTCAAGCAGCTCGATGAAGTCGCGGATGACCTCGCGCGGGGTGAGGTGCGTATCCGCTCCCACGCGGCCGAACTCAATCTTGAGGAAGTCAACGAGATTCTGCTCAGTGAGGCGCGGCTCGTACCCAAAGTATCCCGCATGAATCTGCTGGAGTTTCTCGATGAGGACGAGCAGCTCCTCGTAGGTGAGCGGATGCAGGTTGATGATGGGGGCGAGCATGTCGCGCATGTCCTCGCGGGCGAAGCGGCCCTGCGTGAGGCGTGAACGGAGCGCCTCGTAGGAGAAGACGCCGCGCCGCCGGTCCTCGATGGACTGCGGCGTCCCGCCCATGATGACGCCCAGGTGGTGCGCCTTGCCCTGGAGGGTGTCGTTATACATCGTGAGGATCTTCTCGTAGTTGTACTGGCGCGTGACGGTGTTGGGAATCTTGAAGAGATTCACGAGCTCGTCGATGAGGACGAGGAGCCCCTTGTAGCCTGCGCCCACAAGGAACTGCGCAAAGAGCTTGATGTAGTCGTACCAGTCATCATCGGTGATGATCGTAGTCGTGCCGAGCTCCGTGCGCGCCTCACTCTTGGTGCGGTATTCGCCGCGCAGCCACTTGATGACGCAGCTTTTGGTCTCGTCGTCCCCCTCGAGCGATGCCGCGCGATAGCGACGGAGCATGCGCGTGAAGTCGAAGCCGTGGACGAGCTCCTCGAGGGGCGCCATCTGGGCAGCGAGGGTGTCCTCACCGGTGGCATCATCGCCCGTTGCCGCCACCCAGCGGTCGAGGACGAGTGTTAGCGCACCACCCTCCGGGCGCGTTTTGGTGGAGAGGTTGCGGATGAGTTCTCGGTAGGTGGCAAGACCCTGACCCTGTCCGCCCTGCAGGCGGCGCTCAGGGGAGAGGTCCGCGTCCGCCACGACGAAGTTCTCGCCCATGGCGTGGGTGCGGATGGTCTGCAGAAGGAAGCTCTTGCCCGCGCCGTAGCGGCCCACGAGGAAGCGGAAGGACGCGCCGCCGTCCGCGATGAGGGCGAGGTCGGTCAGAAGTGCCCGAATCTCGACCTCGCGCCCCACGGTGATGTAGGGGAGACCTATGCGCGGCACGACGCCGCCCTTGAGCGAGTTCAGGATGACAGCGGCGACGCGCTTAGGAACGCGCGGTACAGATGCGGTATCGGTCATGATGCAATCAGCTCCCGTATGTCGTCACGGTAGTCGTCTATGATGCACGGGCCTGTGACGCCAAATTCGATGGCGGTGTCGCCGAGCAGGTCGAAGAGCTTCTCGTTGATGGTGTCCACCAGCAGGTCTTCAGAGATGCCGTCAGGTGTTGTTGCAGCCCGTCCGTCCAGAAGGGCGGTAACGTATGCCACTTCCTCAGGCGTGAGCAGCCCTCCTGATGGCGTCTGCACCATTGTTGGCTGAGTGGGCGCACCAGAGGGCGAGGCGAGCTCTTCCTCTGCGAGTTCCGCACGAACGGGAGGCGCCAGTGGCGCCTCCCGCAGAGCAGGACTGCTCGAAGCGGAGGGGGAGCCCGCAGCCCCCTCTTCCCGCTCCTCGTCGATGAGCAGCGCTTCTCGAGTTTCTGCCGCAGCGCTGCGGATGCCCGAGAGCTTGGAGAGGTCGATGTCTATGACGCGCGGTGCGGAAGTTTCCTTCCAGGTAAGCCACGTCTCTATCTCACGATCGATGATTTTCGCAAGATACTTGGGGCACTTGGCATCTTTGAGCTGTGGTTCGAAGGAAAGCGCCTCGCGCAGGCGGAAGTCGCAGGCACGAGCGATCTTGCCCCAGGCTTTGCTGCGCCCCTGGCCGCCGTAGATGCGTCGGCAGGTCCAAAGACCGCGACGGCAGCGGTAGCGGTGAATGGGGTCGAGCTCGTACTCGGCGTCTGCATGAGGGTGCTCCTCAAAGAAGACGGCGGAACCGAACATGGTATAGCCCATCTCGGCCTCCTCCCCAAACGAGCTTTCCACCAAACCGTGCGTACGGTTCTTTCGATAGTAGGCGAGCATGCGGACAAAGACCGCAGACGCCACATGGCGCAGGTCGTCAGGGTGCTCGTGGAAAAGGCTCGAGGCGCTCAGACGGTAGGAGGAGTGCAGGTCAATGGCCTCAAAGAGGCGCTGCTCTGTTGTCTCATCCGGTGGCAGGGGGAGAGCGGGCGCCTGGGTGCGGCGCGCCGACTTCCCGCCACCGGTTACAGTGCTGGATGCCGCTTTCTGCGGCAAGGCGGCATCTGCGAGCGGCACGTCCTCACCCAACCAATCGATAAGCGCCGGGTCAAAAGGCGCGAAGGCGCGCGCGATGGCGATGAGCTCGAGATCGAGCTTGCGGACAGGATCGTCGGACAGAAGCTCCGGGTCGAGCGCGTGGTAGATCACATAGTCATGGAGCCAGGCGCGCACGTTGCGGTCGATATCGGGGGCGAAGGCGCGAAAGTTCTCCCAGAAGGAGCGAATCTTGTGGTAGCCGTCGAGCGGGTTCTCGGCGCCGATACCGTTGATGAGCTCGTACAAGTAGACATAGGCAAACGACTTGGGTGCCTCGGCCACCTCGCCGCGGCGCACGGCAGCGCGCCAGGTGAAGTACCCCCGCAGCTGGCGGTCGCTCATATCGTTGTAGGTGGGGTAGTAGGAGGTGAAGCTCCCGTGGTAGGGGCAGTCGTCCTCAAAGTCCTCCATAAAGCGAGCCTGCCGGTAGAACAGCTCGGCCTCAGACAGCCAGCGGCCCCGCGACTCGGGCGAGCGCTCCTGCCAGCGCGAGATGCCGCGCATCTGGCGGTAGCGGTCGGGCAGGTAGCTCGCCATCTGGCGGCCGGTCCGCACGATGGGCTCGTCCTTATAGACGCTCTTTGAGAAATGGGAGCTCTGGCGCAGGCGCTCGTTAGCGTTGAGCCGTGCGATGAGCTCGTGAATATCGATGTCTGCCGTCATGTCCCACCTCCCGTTCATCTGCTACGTGGAATCTCTCTATCATACCACAGAGACAAACAGGTGTTCGTTATTGCTGCTGGATATGTTGCTGAGGTGTGGGACGGCGCTTCAGCCCATGGACCGCGACGGGCTAGCTAGATTCGTTTGTCCTGGAGGTCCCGGGCGCGCTCGATAATCGATGAGCAGGCGCGGGTTCACAAAGACCGTGGTGCCGCGCGAGACGATGGTGATGCGGTCCTGAGCCTCGCTCCCGTGGCGTCAGGCGCGCTTGCCGAGGTTCGCGCGCATGTCTTCCAGTCCCGAGAAGGTCGGGCCGCATGCGGTGACAAGCGTGCAGTCGGGCGTGGCGCATCCAGGTTTTAAGCCGCGTCACCTCCCGATTGGTAGGCGGTGGCAAGGTAGCGCTGCAGCTGTGCCTGCGCGGCGTAGGAGGTGAGGGAGGCCTGCGCGGCTGTTCCGCGTGCGGCTGTTGCAAGGCGCTCGGTGACCAGACGCCGCAGAGTGGGGTTGCGCAGTTCCGCACAGGTAGCGGATACGACACGAATGTTGGGAAACGCGTCCCGGTCAACCGGCATGCTTAGAGGGTCGTCGGTCACATCGAGAGCAACGTTGCTGTGGGGCCAGTACAGTGCCATGATCTCCTCCCGTCCTTGCGATGCGCCGGGCGCATCGTCTTCTCGCTCGATATGCCAAGCGTACGGACGAGGTCTTACAGATATTCGAAGGGGTCCAACCACAATCTGACCGGCCCAGCTCAGAGGCCCCGTTTGCGATTTTTAAAACGCTCGCGTCCGAGATGGGCGCGTGAAGGGGGTTCTTCCATATTGCGGACATATCCCCTGTATCTGGCACGATTCGCGGCGGCGCTTTCTTTCGGGACCGTTACGGCATTGGCTTGTTTGGGGGCGCATGCGGCGCGCCCGATACAATGGGGAGCACGCGCTTTTGTTTGGTAAAGTGCATCCTCACAGACGATGGTCCACGCGACGCGCCGGACCGCCCCGCAGGGAGAGACGATGGCAAGAGACAACGCCCAAGCGCTCATTCATACCTTCGACGCCGAGTTTGAGGACTACGCGCGTGACGAGTCGCGCAGCCGCGGCTGGGCAGAGAGCATCTCGTTCCCAACGGATGAGGACGAGGTCCGCGCCGTGCTGCGTGCGCTCGCTGCCGAGGGCGTGCCTGTGACAGTCCAGGGCGCCCGAACGGGCCTTGCCGCCGGTGCGGTGCCTGCGGGCGGCCATATCATGAACCTCTCACGCATGAACCGCTATCTGGGCTTGCGCAAAGACGGCGAGGGGCGCTTCTACCTGCGTGTCCAGCCGGGCGTTGTTCTGCTCGACCTGCGCAAGCATCTCTCTGCCCGCGACATTCCCGCAAGCGGGTGGGATGTGGCGTCGCGCGCAGCGCTGGACGCGTTTGCGCAGGCGCCCGTGCAGATGTTTCCGACCGATCCCACCGAGGCGTCCGCCTGTTTGGGCGGTATGGCCGCCTGCAACGCCTCGGGCGCGCGGAGCTATCGCTACGGCGCCATGCGCGGCCACGTGAGCGGCTTGCGCCTCGTGCTCGCCGACGGGGACGTGCTCGCGCTTCGTCGCGGCGAGGCGCGCGCCTGTGGCAGGGCACTTACGCTCACAACCGAGGGCGGTCGTACGATCGCGGTCGAGCTGCCGAGCTACCGCATGCCCGCGTGCAAGAACGCTTCGGGCTACTACGTTGCGGACGTTATGGACGCCATCGACCTCATCATCGGCTCGGACGGCACCCTCGGCGTCATAACCGAACTCGAGCTCGAGCTTATGCCCGCGCCTGCGGTCACCTGGGGGGTTAGCTGCTTTTTGACAGAGGAGCGGCAGGCGCTCGACGCCACGTGCGCGCTGCGCGAGCGGCTCTCGTGCGCCTCGGCAATCGAATACTTCGACCACGCCGCACTCGAGATTCTGCGCGCCCAGCGTGCGTCGGGCGCGGCGTTTGCCTCGCTTGTGGAGCCGCCTGAGGGGGCGGGGTGCTGCCTGTTTGTCGAGCTCGAATGCGCCTCTGAGGACGAGGCCATGGCGGAGCTTTCGCTTGTGGGCGAGGTGCTCGCCGCGGTGGGCGGAAGCGAGCGCGATACCTGGGTTGCCCGTACCGATACCGACCGAGAGGCGCTCACGTTCTTCCGCCATGCGGTGCCCGAGAGCGTGAACATGCTCATTGACGAGCGCCGCCGGACCGATTCTGCCATCACCAAACTCGGCAGCGACATGGCGGTGCCCAACGAGCGCCTGCACGAGGTCGTGGCGCTCTACCGCGCGACCTTGGCCGAGGCCGGGCTTGAGGCCGCCGCGTGGGGGCACATTGGCGACAACCACCTGCACGTGAACGTTTTGCCGCGCGACGCCGCAGATTACGCCGCCGGCAAGGAGCTTTTCGCCCGGTGGGCGCGCGAGGTCGCTGCCATGGGCGGTGCGGTCTCTGCCGAGCACGGTGTGGGCAAGCTGAAGCGCGACTTCCTCAAGACCATGTACGGCGAGGGGGCGCTTTGCGAGATGGCGCGCGTCAAGCGCGCGTTCGATCCCGCGGGTATGTTTGGCCGAGGAAACCTCTTTGACGAGAGCCTGCTGGAAGGGGGTGCGTGAGAGATGCATATCGTGGTCTGCGTAAAGGCGGTGCCCGCCTCGACCGAGGTCAAGATGGACCCGGTGACCAACACGATCGTGCGCGACGGCGGCGCGTCGGTGGTGAACCCATTTGACGCGACGGCGCTCGAGGTCGCGCTCTCTCTGGCCGAGGAGCGGCGGCGCGCGGGCGAGCAGTGTCGGGTGAGCGTGCTCTCCATGGGCATCCCGGCTACCGAGGCGCTTCTGCGCGATTGCCTGGCCCGCGGGGCGGACGGCGCGCTCCTTCTGTCTGACCGGGCGTTTGCCGGTGCGGATACCCTTGCCACCACCTATGCCTTGAGCTGCGGCATTGCCCATCTGGCAAAGCAGTGGGGCGAGCCTGATCTTGTGCTCTGCGGCAAGATGGCCGTTGACGGCGACACTGCGCAGATCGGCCCCGAGCTTGCCGCCACCCTTGGCGCGACGTGTGCGACCGATGTACGCGAGGTTCTCACCTGCGGCGCGGGCGCCGTAGCGGTGCGCGCCGCAGTGGATGGGGGTACCGCCGCGCTCGAGCTCCCACTGCCGGCGGTCCTTACGCTTGCACGCGAGGCGGCACAGCTGCGCATGCCGAGCATCGCGGGCGTGCGCGCCGCCGCTGAGATGCCGGTGGAGGTGCTCGGTGCCGCTGCCGTGGGCGCGGACACCGCACGCACGGGCCTTGCCGGGTCGCCCACGCAGGTGGTGCGCTCCTTTGTACCCGAGAGCCAGCATGAATCGGTGGCGGTCGACGGAACGCCGGCGGAGCAGGCGCTCCGCCTGGTAGAGATTATCGAGGGGGTGGCCTGATGGCGGGACTCGTAATCGACGCCGAGCGCTGCATTGGCTGCAAGCGCTGCGAGCGCGCCTGCGCCACGGTAGGAATCGAGGTCGTGGACCGACTCGCGCGCCCAACGGAGGGCTGCGTGCTTTGCGGGGCGTGCGTCGACGCCTGCCCGGTGGGCGCCATCTCGCTCGTGCGTGATGGGGCGGCTCAAAGCGATCTGGGGGCGTATCACGATATCTGGGTATTCGCGCAGGTGGACCGCGACGGATACCTCATGCCGGTCGCCCGCGAGCTTACCGCCAAGGCCCACGAGCTCGCCGCGGCGCGGGGCTGCGAGGTGGTGGCCCTGGTGGCCGAGGGAGAGTTCGCAGACGATGCGGCGGCGCACGAGCTCATAGCCTGCGGTGCCGACCGCGTGCTCCGGGCGCACGATGAGCGCTTCGCGCTGGTGGACCCGGAGCTGCTGGCAAGTTGGGTGTGCGCGCTCGCGCGTGCCCGGCGCCCCGAGATTGTGCTCTTTGGTGCCACGCCGCTGGGGCGCGAGCTCGCCCCGCGCGTGGCAGCGGAGCTCAAGACGGGTCTCACGGCAGATTGCACGGCGCTCTCCATCGACAGCGAAACGGGTCTTCTCCATCAGACGCGCCCCGCCTTTGGCGGCAACCTCATGGCGACGATCATGTGCCCCGTGCACCGTCCGCAGATGGCAACGGTGCGCCCCGGCGTTTTTGCGGCACCGGAGCTCGACTCCTCCCGCACGGGCGCGATTGAAGAGGCACCGCTCGATGCGGACGTACAGCCGCGCGTGCGGACCCTCGCCTTCGAGCGCGCCACCTCGTCCTCATCCATTGCGCAGGCAAAGCGGCTCGTGGTGGTAGGGCGCGGCATCGGCTCTAAGAAGAACCTCCCGCTTATGGAGCGCTTGGCGGAGCTTCTGGGGGCGCAGATCGGCTGCACACGACCGCTGGTGGAGGCGGGCTGGCTCGACTACGCGCACCAGGTGGGGCAGACCGGAGTCGCCGTCGCGCCCGAGCTCCTTGTGAGCATAGGCGTGTCGGGTGCGATCCAGCACCTGGCCGGTATCTCGGGCGCCGGCACGGTCATTGCCGTGAACGAGGACGCGCAAGCACCCATCTTTGGCGCGGCGCAGTACCGTGTGGTGGGCGATGCCGTAGAGGTGGCAGAAGAGCTCGTCGCAGCGCTCGAGGCTCGCGGTAGCGCGGGCACGCCCCCAAGCGCATCCTCGGCATGCTAGAACACGAAGTTCACGAGCACCATATAGAGCGCGGTCGAGGCAAAGATGGAAAGCAGCATGCTGTGGCGCCAGAGGTAGAGGCCGCCCGCAAGCAGGATGCCCGCCGCCTCGGGAATGCCGTGACTGCCTGCGAGGGGGTCAACGTCTTTTAAGCAGTAGACAACGAGCAGGCCAAAGACCGCGCCGGGCAGTGCGTGTCCAAGGTAGGAGATGTAGCGCGGCGTCTCGCGCCCCGGCGGGAACGCGATAAAGGCGATGGCGCGCGTGAGGACCGTTGCCGCTCCGGCGGCAAAGACGGTGATGAGCATCTGTGTGGTTGTCATGAGCGGCTCGCCTCCGCGGCGCTGTAAGCGCGCTCGATGCGCCCGCGCAGCAACGTGACGGCGATGAGGATGAGCACCATCGCGGGGATCATGAAGTTGTCTGCTCCAAAGATGGCGAGCGCCACCGCCGCAGCGAGGACGCCCGTGCAGGCGCTCAGGTGCTGCGCGTCCTTTTCCCACTGGTCGAGGAAGATCACCACAAAGAGTGCCGTCATGGCAAAGGAAACGCCCTCGATGGAGATGGCGACGACTGCGCCAAAGACGCTGCCCAGCGTGCAACCGACGATCCAGTAGAGGTGGTTGAACAGCGTCACCCAGAACATGAACCAGCCACGGTCGACGCCCGCGGGCGGCTCGGTGGCGTAGTTGATGGAGAAGGTCTCGTCACACATGCCAAAGATGAGGTGGGGACGTTTGCGACCGAGCCCCGGAAGCGCTCGAGCATTGAGAGGCCGTAGAAGAGGTGCCGGGCGTTGATGATGAGGACCACGGCAAAGGTGGTGAGGGGATCGAAGGCGCCGGCAAGCTGCGACGCTACGACAAACTCCGCCGACCCGGCGAAGATGACGATGCTCATGAGGGTGGGCATCCACCAAGGGAGGCCGAGCGAACCCGCATAGATGCCGCAGGTGATGCCTAGGAACACGAACCCGGCGAGAATGGGGATCGTGTGCGGGAACGCGGCCGCGAGCGCGGCGCGGGCACGGTTGCGGCGCGCGGCGAGGTAGGTTTGCGGGTCGGTTTCGGTCATGGGCGTATCCAGGGATAAAAGACGGCAGGACACCCTAGGGCGCCCTGCCGGTACGTGCGGTGCGTTTTGGTGCTAGGCAAAGACAGCGGCCACGCGCGCGGGAAGGCCCGTCGCGCCCTCGATGTGCGGCCACGTTACAAAGACGATGGCGCCGGTGGCGGGCACCTTGTCGAGGTTCGCCATAACCTCGACCTGAAGGTGCCCGTGGTCGAGGACCCAACGCTCGCAGGCAAGGTCATCGGCCTCGGCGGCAAGGTAGGACGCGTCGGTATCAAAGGTCTCGTGACCGTTCATCTGGATGCGGCGCTCCTCGTAGAGGAACTGGAGTGCCGGCAGCGACCAACCGGGGCAGTGCTCGCCGCCCTCGGCATCGAAGTTGTTGAGGGCGTTGTTGTCCGGCCAGCGCAGGTACCAGTCGGTGCGCAGCGCCACGAAGGCGCCCTCGGGGATGCGGCCGTGCTCGGCCTCCCACGCCTCGATATCCTCTACCGACACCGCAACATCGGGACCCTCGGCAGCAATCTTGGGCGTGAGGTCGATCACGCAAAGCGGCATGGCCATCTTATCGACGCCAAACGCCTCGGAGCCGACCTTGCCCGGGGTGAAGTGGCTTGGGAAGTCCACGTGCGTGCCAAACTGACCAGGGAACTTGTAGGTGTGGATGCGGCAGGAGAGCATCTCCTCGTCGTAGTCAAAGACAGTGCGGCAGAGCTCGACCGACCCCTCCGGAATGCCCGCCCAGTAGGGGCTCTCGTTGGTGAGCGGATGGGTAAGGTCGACCCAGGTTGCAGATTGCAGCTTCTCGAGTTCAGGCCAAAGGCTCATGGGGTCCCCTTTCCTAGGAAACAGGCTGTTGCTGAGTGTCTTGTATTGTAGGCGCCAGTTGGCTTGGCCACGGCTGAGGACGGGTTGTTTACATGGAAGCAAATCTGTGGCGCGCCCCACTAGCACGGAAAGTTTCATCTGAAAATAGGCTGTTTATGTGTAAGAATAGAACACATGTACGATATTGTGAAGTGATGGGAGGACGTATGGGATCGAGGGCGGTTGCAATATGCTCGAGCATCCGAGTCAATCGCCAGTGGCGTCTTTGTTTCCAATGGAATGGAGAGGAGGCGGTGGAAGTTGAATTCGTCGACTACCATGGCTGATATCGTGTCGACGCCAGGGGATATCCTGCTCGAGGAATTCCTTGTGCCTTTGGGCATCAGTCAATATCGGCTGGCAAAAGCGATTGGAAAACCCCAATCTGCTATTTCTGACATTGTGCGTGGGAAGCGCGCGATCACTCCAGAAATGTCGTTGCTGCTCGGTAAGGCGTTGGGGACATCTCCCATGTATTGGCTTAACCTGGAATCGACGTATCAGCTTAAGCTGCTGCAGGACCAAGATCTTTCCGACGTCGTAGCGTTGGTCGGATAGCTTCGTTCACCTCGGTCGCCAAGCTCGAGGTTAAGTCGAGCGTACTCGCGGAGGTATTGCGCCCTTGCGAACCTGTGGTTAGATTTGCTCGTCCACCCAAGCGCGCAGGTGTCCGTCCATCCGGTTCATGAGCTGCGCCGTCGCCCGGTTGGTGAAGGGGCGCTCGATGCCAAAGGGCCTCTCGAAGGGCTGGAAGATGAAGCCCTGGTCGAGTGCGATCTCGAGGCTTGCGGGATAGACGAGCTCGTAGGTGAAGCAGGAGAGGGCAACGAGGTAGTCCGCCGGCTCGGTCCTCTCGTCGCGCCGCACGCAGCGGTGCGCAAAGAACGCATCCTCGGTGGCGGGGGAGACGGCGCTGGCGAGAAGTTCGTCCTCTGTGATGCCAAGGACGGTCTGGACGTCGTCGGTGTAGGTGACGCGCAGGATGTCTATCTTGTCCGCATCGCGCACGACGTCGCAGACAGCGCGTGTGCGTATGTCAAGCTCATCGGGCAGGCGGAAGGCGCTGTGATAACCCACGGCCGCGCGGATGAGGGCGCTCGCGGCAGGATCTGAGGCGGCCTCGGGGGCAAACGCGGCGAGTGCACCCGCCTCGCGCGCATGCGCTGCGAAGGCGTCGTCTGCGCGAGCCGCCGCCACGACGTTTACGAGCACAGGGTCATCCAGGTGGCTGGCACCCTCAAAGAGCACGTCCACGCCGATGGCGGCATGGTCTGCCGAGGCGCGGTCGTTAAAGGTGTCCCAGCGCCTCAGCTGCTCAAAGCGGCCGATATCGTGCAAGAGGCCGGCGAGCCAGCAGAGGTCGATACCTGCCGGCGTAAAGCCCTGGGCGCGCGCAATCTCCTCGGCAAGTTCTGCAACGCGCAGGGTGTGTTCGATCTTGAGCGCCACGCGCGGGTTGCTCGCATCGTAGGGTGCCACATAGGCGTCAAACGCTGCTCGCGCCCTTGCGCGGTCGATTTCCAACGGTGCCATGGTTTTCAGCCTCTATTCTCGACAAAAGACAAATTGGCTAGATATGTTATCCAGTTTGCCCGGAAACTGGTAACAAACTCTTACCAGTTTTGTGAAGACATGACTGACCAGCTAGCCTGCTTCTCGCACCTGCAGTTTTCGCTATGCGTCCGGCATCGCCAGCATGGTGCCCGCAAAGACCGGCGTGCCCAGCTGATGGTCGATAATGAGGTAGGCGAAGGGCCGGTTGAGGATGACGTCGTAGACCACCGGCTCGTCAAGCGGTGCCGAGGCGCCCGCCTCCAGACCGATGGAGGTTGCCGCGGCGGCGCGCGTGCCCTCCTCGTTCACGTCGATAAAAGTCTTGTGCAACACCTGCCCGATATAGAGCGGTCCGTCCTCGTCGGTGCCCATGGGGGTAAAGTCGGCGAGCTCGGGGTCAAAGGCCGTGTTCATGCCGAGTGCGCGCAGCGCGTCCGTGAGCTCGGTGCCGTACTCGAACTTGAACTTAGGCAGGCCCGCATTGACCTCAGCGTTCACGACCGGCTGGAGGAGCGCTTCGAGCGCAGGGCCATCGAGCGCGGCGACGGCGTCGGCGAGGGAGACGCCCCCGCGCGGCAAGAGGCCCACAAAGACATAGCGATAGTCGGCGTACGGCCTAACGAAACCTTGGAGCTGCTCGTTCTCCACGTAGGCGCCTTCGTGCGAGCGCATCATCCGCACCGTTTGCTCGGTGCCGTCCTCGCACGTGAAGACGTCGTCCTCCACATCTGAGTCCTCATACGGTTCTTCCCAAGCGTCCTCAAAAGTGAGCGCGTTGATAAGGTAGAGCCGTGCCGCATCGGGGATTTCGCTGATGAGCTGCTCGATCATATGGTTGGTATGTTTGTCCACCCAGGCGTTGATGTCGTCTATGGTGGTTGCGTCAAAAGGTGCCGAGAATACGCTTGCATCGAGCTCGTTCGCGCAGGTGGCAAGGTAGTCGTCGCCCACCTCGAGAGAATCGGTTTCGCGGATCCAGATGGAGTTTGCCAGGTGGAGTGATGCCGTCGTGCCGCCTTCGTTATCGCCCTCGCCGTCGAGCTCGGTGCCCCACAGGTCGCCGGTCTCAAGATAGTGCGCATAGGTGCCCAAGTAGGAGTTGAGCTCGTCGGTGCCAAGGCCGGTTACCGCGGAGAGTTCGTCGAGCGTGGTGCCCGCGGCGCCGTTTTGTGCGAGCGCAAGCGCATAGCGAATCGAGAGGGGAGAGATGAAGGTGTTGGCGCGCTCGTCCTTTGCGCAGTCTGCCTGCGAGCAGGTGCGGAGCAGATTCGCTGTAAGCGTGTACGATGCCGATAATGCCTGTTCGTCCGACAGGATGGTATAGGGGTCCTCGCCGCTGATTGAGAAGGACGCCGCTTCGCGCGCAGGCTCGGTGAGGTCGGTTGCGGTGAGCGCAAGCGCGCCGTCTGTGTTGTCGCAGCCGGTAAGAGCCACCGGTGCCACAGCTGCGGTTCCCAGAAGCGCGGCAAGCTCCATCATCGAGCGGCGGGAGAGCACAGGGGCAACAAGGTCGTTCGTACGCATGGTGGCCTCCTTCTGGTCGGAGCGCGTTTTCCCATTGTACCCCGTGCGACGCAGCGGAATTATCGTTCGCACGCTGATTAGGGGGGGCACGTGGGGAATACTTCCCGTAAAGCCATTGCTGGCGAGAAAGAGAGAAGGTGCTGCCATGATTCCCGAGATTGTCCTATTGATCTCTGCAATCGCTGTGGTTATCAGCGCCCTGTGCGCATTGCGGGGCAGTCTCCCTAGGGCCGCTCTCGCCGCCCAGGGTGTGCTATGCACGGTGGTTCCCACGCTCATCATTGCCGATCTCAACCGCATGGCGCAAATTCCCGATTTTCAGGGGATGATTGACGTGCTACCCGCGTGGCTCTGGGGCTGCATCATCCTCATCGCCATCGTTGTGGTGCTGGACGTTGTGGCCGTCGTTCGCGAGCGTCGGAGCAACTGTTAGGCCGTTCACTCTATGCAGGACACGGTTTAGCTTGTCTCAAGGTTTTGCTTGCCAGGTTTGAGAACTCTCAGACGTTGAGCGGCTGTGCGGCTCAATGCAGCTGCACCGCCGCAAGGGTGGCGACGGCGACGGTGCCGATCCAGAATGCGAGAGGGACGGCGTTCGGCATAAGTGCTGAGGCGGCGGCAATCACGATGGCGAGGATTGCTGTCGCCGATTCGCAGGTAAGGCGAACGCGCTTAGGCATGAGGTCGACTACGTCGAGGGCGCCGATGCAAGCGAACGAGACGTCAAGCGCGACGGCGCATAGGACGAAATCAATCGTCTTGCCAGTAGAAACGCCTAACGCTCCCATGCAGAGGCCTACGGCGATCGAGGAGAGCGTGGCGACGATGAGGCCCGGCAGCACGTTCCAGATAAAGAGCACTTGCGTTGACACGGGAAGATGCTCTCGGAAGAAGCGGTTCCTCACGTCCGCGATAAAGACGCGGGCGAGCGTTCGGGGCGCATCTGAGCTGTTGATGGCGAGTAGGATCCAGCTTGCTGCGCCGAGTATGCGCGCGCCCGTCTCGCCGCCGAGTATTGCGGCCGTCGTACTTGCTTGCGCGAGCGTGCCGGATAGCAGTGCGGCTCCCAGCGGTGCGATGAGGGCGCCGGCGGCTATAAGGGCAGGTATCACAGCAATTTGCCGGACAAGCGAGATCGACGAGCGCGCAAGGACGACGAGCGAGCCTTGGGCGCGGGGCATACGGATGCGCGGTGAACGACGCGCCTCTCGACGACTTTTGGTGAGAGCTCGGTACGCCTTTGGGTTGTATACCGCCATGCGGCGTACTGTATACAGCGAGGGATTAGTCGCAGCCTCGCTAGAGAGTGCGACAGGGGAGAGCATGCGGGCGGCGACGGCGGCGAATAGAATTGCTGCGATAAAGAATATGCTCGCACCGAGCAAAGGAACAAGGTTTCCGTGCAGCAGGTCGAGCGCGATGTTCTGACACGTGGTGAACAACACCGCGGCGACGCAGACAAGGGCCGTCGCTCCGATAAGGACGGCGATTGCGAGCGCAGGGCGTCTCGCGCGTCCCAAGCGCAGGCGTGTTATTCCTATCACCCATGCGATGGCATATGCCGCAGAGCATGCAAGGCCCAGGGTAGCGCCATAGGGAAGACAACTGGGGAGCGTCGGGGCACCGCCTGCCGACGCTAAGGCAAAGGCGGCGACAAGATAGCCCGCGCACGTGCACGTGACCGCGCGGACAACAATACGCTTCGCAAGCTCGATGGCGCTCCACGAGATGATGGAGACGGGCTGCTGTGTGAGCCAGGCAACATCGGGCGGCGATGGAATCCAGGGAGCACGCCACGCCGCGCGTACTGTCCATGCTGCAGCGGCGGTGGCAGGAAGCACAAGCGCCGCACCAGCAATCAGGCGGCCTAAGTCTGCCAGCAGCGCTGCCTCTTGGGGACTTGATGCCTGCGCTGCACCAACGACAAGACCGAGGATCCAGAGCCAACAGGCGGTGACCGCCGCCCCCACAATCACAACGAGGTACGCAAGGTAGGCGCGCTCGGCGACACCGCGCGCCTCGTCGAGGTCCGTCCCAGCGGCCCAGGGCCAAAAGTTGAGCTCAGCACGCAGGTGCTTTGCTTCAAGCCATAAAAGCGCGGGAAGCTCGAAGGACATGAGGGCCTCGTTATCTTTCAACGTGCACGGTGTCGCTGTGCGCGCTGACGGCAAAGGGCTCGTTCGCGACATCGCATGTCGAGAGGGTCCCGTTGTCAAGTTTGAGTACGCGCGTGGGTACAATGGTTTTGAGCTCGTGGTGGCAGCTCATAAGCACGGCGCAGCCCTTGCCTGCGACGCGGGCAATCTCGTCTTCCAAGATTGCAGCGGAGGTGGGGTCGAGCGGGCCTGTGGGTTCATCAAGCAAGAGGCAGGCGGGCTCGAGCGCCAGTGCAAGCGAACAGGCGAGCTTCTGGAGCATGCCACGGGAGAAAGTCTGAGGGTATTGATCACAAAAGGACGCGATGCCAAAGCGTTCGAGTAGCCGGTCCGCCTCATTCCAACGCGCGTCCTCCCAGCGGTTGGCCCGACCAAGCAGCTCGACGTGTTCGTAGGCGGTAAGGTCGTCGTAGAAAGCGGGCACGTCCGCCACGAATGCCATGCGGTTGCGCTTCTTAGAGCTCAGCTTTTCAAGCGTCGTCCCCTCAAAGGTAATCTCACCAGCGCGCAAACGCTCCCACCCGGCAAGACAGCGCAAAAGCGTCGATTTGCCAGCGCCATTCTCGCCAACAAGAAGCACCATCTCGCCTGGCTCGAGTGCGAGTGAGACATGCTCCCACACGTTGGTGCGTCCGTAACCGAAAGCAATGTCAGGTGGGTAGTAGTCTGTAAATGGTATTGTATTAAGTATCAAATATGGGATCTGATACAATACCTTAAAGAGTGTTCTAGAACATACCAAGGAGTAGGAAATGGCTGCCATTTATTCTTCCGCAGCGCTCAAGACGCGTCAACGCGAGATTAAGAATGAGGCTCAGAAGCAGGTCGTGCATATCACAGAAAATGGTAACGCCGCGTTTGTTTTCTGCTCCGAGGAAGTCTTCGAGAGCGAGATTCGCCGCGCAGCGGAGAACGCCGCATACGAGGAGCGCATGCGTGCCGTACTGGAGCGCGGGCGAATCGATTACGCCACAGGACGTTTTATTGAGGGAACGGACTCCGCGTTGGCAGAAATCGAGCGGAGGGCGGCTGCCCGTGTCTAGGATGGTGTACACGGAAGGGTTTCTCGATGATGCTGCAGCAGTGTGGTCGGGACAGGTCCGGGATCGTCTTGGTCGCATGCTTGCCGCGATAGAGGCGTTTCCAGAAATCGGTTCTCGCGATATTCCGGCGTCGTTGCGCGCCCAATACGGGGACGGTATACGCAAAGCGGTGGTGGAGCCGTTCGATCTGATTTATGAGTATGATTCAAAGACCGATAGCGTTATCGTCTACGGTCTTGTCCATTTCCGAGCGGCACACTAACGGACGGTTTGTACGCCTCATATACGAATCGAAGAGGCCCCGGAGGGATTCCGAGTAAACATTCCGCAGGCGCACAGCGCCGAGGACGTTTACGAGGAACCCTCCGGGGCCTCCCGTGGGATGCGATATGCGCGTCTACGCGAAGTAGCTCACGCCGCCCTCGAAGATGGGCATGTACTTGTCGCCCGGCACGTTCTGGTAAAGACCGTTGCCGCTGCGTTCCACGTGGCCCATCTTGCCAAAGACGCGACCGTCCGGCGAAGTGATGCCCTCGATGGCCATGACCGAGCCGTTGGGGTTCACGTCGAGGTTCATGCTGGGCGTGCCCGCGGCGTCCACGTACTGCGTGGCAATCTGACCTCCGGCGATGAGCTGCGAGAGCACCTCGTCGTTGGCGACGAAGCGGCCCTCGCCGTGGCTGATGGCGACGGTGTGGATGTCGTCCACGTCGCACTTGGAGAGCCAGGGGGAGAGGTCGCTCGCCACGCGCGTGCGCACAAGGCGGCTCTGGTGGCGGCCGATGGTGTTGAAGGTGAGCGTGGGGGCGTCCGCGGTGGCGTCGACGATGTCGCCGTAGGGCACGAGGCCGAGCTTCACGAGCGCCTGGAAGCCGTTGCAGATACCGAGCATGAGACCGTCGCGTGCCTGGAGCAGGTCGCGGACCGCCTCGGTGACCTCGGGCGCGCGGAAGAACGCCGTGATGAACTTGGCGGAGCCGTCCGGCTCGTCACCGCCGGAGAAGCCGCCGGGGATCATAACAATCTGGCTCTCGCGGATGCGGCGTGCGAGCTCGTGGGTGCTCTCTGCAACCGCCTCGGGCGTGAGGTTGTTGATGACAAAGGTGTCAGCCACGGCACCGGCGCGCTCGAAGGCGCGGGCGGTGTCGTACTCGCAGTTGTTGCCCGGGAAGACGGGGATGATCACGCGCGGGCGCGCGAACGTCTCGCCGGTGTGGATCGCCTTGATGCGGCCGGTCTCGGCGCAGCGGTAGCTGACAGGCTCCACCGCGGGGAGCTTCTCGGCCTCATCGGCGGGCGTGCGGTAGGCAAAGACGCTCTCGATGCCGCTCTCCCACGCCTCCTGCAGCTCGGCAAGGTCGATGACCTCGTGTTTGCGACCGATGTAGGTGAGCTCGTAGGCCTCGTCGGTCTCGCCGAGCTCAAACACCTCAAGCTCGTCACCGTAGGCCGGCAGCTCGGCGCCGTCAGCAAGCTCTACGATGAAGCTGCCGTAGGCGTGGTCGGTGAGGTCGATGCCGTTCTCGTCCTCGATGCCCGGCGTGTAGGCAAAGCCGATGCGGTTGCCCACGCACGCCTTGAAGACCGCCTCGGCGATGCCGCCAAAGCCCGGCGTGGAGGCGGAGAGGACCTTGCCCTCGCGCACGAGCTGTTCGACAAGCTCAAAGGCCTTGAGCTGGCTCGTTGCTTCGGGGAGGACGCCTGCCCACTCGTAGGTGGGGCAGATGAGCGCCACGCGGTGGCCGGCGCCCTTGAACTCGGGGGAGACGACGTGGTCGAGCGAGCCGGTTGCCACGGCAAAGGAGACGAGCGTCGGCGGGACGTCGAGGTCCTCGAAGGAACCGGACATGGAGTCCTTGCCGCCGATGGCGCCGATACCGAGGTCGACCTGCGCCATGAGGGCGCCAAGCACCGCTGCCATGGGCTTGCCCCAGCGCTCGGGAACGTCGCGCAGGCGCTCGAAGTACTCCTGGAAGGAGAGGTAGGCGCGCTTGTGGTCAAAGCCGGTCGCGACGAGCTTGGCGACGCTCTCCACCACGGAGAGGTAGGCGCCGCGGTACTGGTCGGCGCTCATGATGTAGGGGTTGAAGCCCCACGCCATACCGGAGACCGTGGTGGTCTCGCCCATCACGGGGAACTTGGCCACCATGGCCTGAGCGGGGGTGAGCTGCGTGGTGCCGCCAAAGGGCATGAGCACGGTGGCAGCGCCGATGGTGGAGTCAAAGCGCTCGGCAAGGCCCTTGTTGGAGGCCACGTTGAGGTCGCTCACGAGGGTGCGCATCGCGTCGGCAAAGGTCTCCGCGTCGTCGCCCGGGGCCGCCGGAATCTCGTCGACAGCCTGGACGGGCACGTGGACGGCCTGGTGCTTGGGCGCGCCGTTGCTGGCGAGGAATTCGCGCGACAGATCCACGATCACGTCGCCGTCCCAGGCCATGCGCACGCGCTTCTCGTGCGTGACCTCGGCGATGACGGTCGCCTCGAGGTTCTCCTCCGCGGCGTAGCCCATGAACTCGTCGACGTCGTCCTCGGCCACGGCCACGGCCATGCGCTCCTGGGACTCCGAGATGGCGAGCTCGGTGCCGTCCAAGCCCTCGTACTTCTTGGTCACTTGGTCGAGGTCGATGTAAAGGCCGTCGGCGAGCTCGCCCACCGCTACGCTCACGCCGCCTGCGCCAAAGTCGTTGCAGCGCTTGATGAGGCGGCACGCGTCCTCGCGGCGGAAGAGGCGCTGGAGCTTGCGCTCCATGGGGGCGTTGCCCTTCTGGACCTCGGCGCCGTCCTTCTCGATGGACTCGACGTTGTGCGCCTTGGATGAGCCGGTGGCGCCGCCGATGCCGTCACGGCCGGTGCGGCCGCCGAGCAGGATGATCTTGTCGCCGGGTTGGGGCTCCTCGCGGCGGACGTGGGACGCCGGCGTGGCACCCACCACGGCGCCGACCTCCATGCGCTTGGCCACATAACCCGGGTGGTAGAGCTCAGAGACCTGACCGGTGGCGAGGCCGATCTGGTTGCCGTAGCTCGAGTAGCCGGCGGCGGCGGTGGTCACGAGCTTGCGCTGGGGGAGCTTGCCCGCAAGCGTCTCGGACACGGGCACCGTTGGGTCTGCGGCGCCGGTGACGCGCATGGCCTGGTAGACGTAGCTGCGGCCGGAGAGCGGGTCGCGGATGGCGCCGCCGATGCAGGTCGCCGCGCCGCCGAAGGGCTCAATCTCGGTCGGGTGGTTGTGGGTCTCGTTCTTAAAGAGGAAGAGCCAGTCCTCATCCGTGCCGTCGACGTCGACTTTGACCTTGACGGTGCAAGCGTTGATCTCTTCGGACTCGTCAAGGCCGGTGAGCACGCCCTCGTGCTTGAGCCACTTGGCGCCGAGTGTGCCCATGTCCATGAGGCAGACGGGCTTCTCGTCGCGGCCGAGTCGTGTACGCATCTCAAGGTAGCGGTCAAAGGTGGCCTGCACGACCTCGTCGTCGATCGTAACGTCGTCGAGCACCGTGCCAAAGGTGGTGTGGCGGCAGTGGTCGGACCAGTAGGTGTCGATCACGCGGATCTCGGTGATGGTGGGGTCGCGGTCCTCGGAGGCAAAGTACTCCTGGCAGAAACGCAGGTCGGCGTCGTCCATGGCAAGGCCGCGCTCGGCGATGAACGCGGCGCGGGCGGCCTCGTCCATCGCGCGGAAGCCGTCGAGCACCTCGACGGGCTCGGGCTCGGGGATCTCGGTCGTGAGCGTGTCGCGCAGCGCCAGGTCGCACTCGCGGGACTCAACCGGGTTGATGACGTAGTGCTTGATGGCCTCGACCGTCTTGGGCGCGAGGTCGCCGGCGATCACGTAGAGCTTGGCGCAGCGCACAGTCGGGCGCTCGCCCTGGGAGATGAGCTGCACGCACTCGGCGGCGGAGTCGGCGCGCTGGTCAAACTGGCCGGGGAGCGCCTCGACCGCGAACGCGGTGAGCCCAGGCGCGGTGACCGAGATGCCCTCGCCCGTGCCCGCGGCGCCGATCGTCACGCCCTCGATGGCGAGCTCGCGGCAGGCGGTGTCGACCTGGGGCTCGCTGAACACCACGGGGACGCAGCGCTCAAAGAGCGCCTCGTCGATGCCCTCGACATCGTAGACGTTCACAATGCGCAGGCTCGCCTCAGCGGGCAGGCCCTCGGCGATGACGGTGCGCAGCTCAGCCAGAAGCTGGTGCGCCTCCACATCGAATCCCGGTTTCTTCTCTACATAGATGCGCGAGACCATAGCGCCCCTTCCGTGGGTGTCGTTGCATACCGTCCCCATGATACCAGCGCACGGGGCAGCGCGACTCCGGAGCGGGGCCTTCGCGGAAAACGCAACCGGCCGCCCGAAAGGTTCCTCGCAAACGTCCTCGGCGCTGCGCGCCTGCGGAATGTTTGCTCGGAATCCTTTCGGGCAGCCGGGCGCGTGCCGTGACAGGCGCGTGTCGGGTTCGTGACTGTTCCGTAAGGCGATGAGCGCATGTTCGTCACACATCTGATCGAGCGCTTAAGCTGCGCTTATGTGCCGCTTAATCCGCGGCGGAGCGCGTTGACGGTGGGTGCGCTCGGTCGTACCTTCACCGGCGATGCAGGCGAGATGTCGCGCGTACGCCGCGGCACCTCGCAACGTTTTCGTTCGGGGTGGAGGAAAACCATGTTCTTTCTCGATGTGGTTGCGCGTTACGTGTCCGAGGCACCCGGAGCGCTCTGCGTGCGCACCTCAGACGGCGCAACGATGACCTACGGTGAGCTCTGGAACGCCTCGGGCGCCATTGCGGCACATCTTTTAGCGGATGCCGAGGGCCCGGTTGTTATCTTTGGCCACAAGGACCCCCTCATGGTCGCGGGCATGATCGCCTGCATGCGTGCGGGCCGCCCCTACGTGCCGGTCGACCGCCATTCGGTTCCCGCAGGGCGCGTCGCCTCTATCGTGCGCCAGCTGGGCGACCCGGTGGTGCTCGACGCCGAGGATGCGTTTCCTGCCGGGGTGCTCGCCCCGCATCGTATCTGCCGTGGCGATATCGAGCGCGCCGTGCGTGTGGGCGGGGAGCCCGATGCCCGCCTTGCCATCGCGGGTGAGGACCCCTGCTACATCCTCTTCACCTCCGGCTCTACGGGCGAGCCCAAGGGCGTTGCGGTGACGGCGGCGTGCTTTGACAACTTCTGCCGCTGGTCGCTCACGCTTGTGGGGGACCCGCGCCCGGGCAGGGTCTACCTCGACCAGGCTCCGTTCTCGTTTGACCTCTCGGTCTTTGAGCTCGCGGGCGCGCTTGCTCAGGGCGGCACGCTCTTCTCGCTCACCCATACAACGTTCGAGAGCGCCGCCAAAAAGGAGCAGGCGCTTGCCGCATCGGGCATCAATGTGTGGGTCTCCACGCCGTCGTTTGCCGAGCTCTGCCTTGCCGACCCTGCTTTTGACGCATGCCTTCTGAGCTCGCTTGAAACCTTCCTGTTCTGTGGGGAGACGCTCCCGCTTGCCTGCGCGCGTGAGCTTGCGCACCGCTTTCCGGAGGCGCGCATCTTGAACACCTACGGGCCGACGGAGTCCACGGTCGCGGTGACGGCGGTCGAGGTAACAGACGAGATGCTCGCCTGCGAGGAGCCGCTTCCCGTGGGCTCGCCGCGCCCGGGCACGCGCCTGCGCATCGTCGACGCGGCGGGCGAGAAGGCCCCGAGCGGCACCTGGGGCGAGGTCGTCATCGAGGGCGACACGGTGGCGGCGGGTTACTTCGGCCGTCCCGACCTTACGGTGGCGGCCTTTGGCGAGGCTGTGCTCGATGGTGAGCGGGTGCGGACGTACCGCACGGGAGACGAGGGCATGCTCGATGCCGCAGGTATGCTCCACTACCGCGGCAGGCTTGATGCGCAGGTGAAGATGAGTGGCTACCGTATCGAGCTCGGCGAGATCGAGGCGCAGCTGCGCCGCATCGCCCACGTGCGCGCCGCGGCGGTGGTTGCCGTCGAGCGCGACGGCCGCGTGCACCACCTTGCCGCCTTCGTGGTGTCTGACGCACCCCGACCCGCGGGGGATTTCCGCGCGGGTCTCGCGCTTAAAGAGGAGCTCAAGCAGGTGCTGCCGCACTACATGGTGCCCCGTACCATCCGTTTTATAGACGCATTGCCGCAGACGCCCAACGGCAAGGTCGACCGCCGGCTGCTTGCCGCTGTTGCCGCTGGCAGGCGAGTGCTCGCACCGGCGGACGACCGGGCGTAGCGGAGGGAGCCATGCAGTTCTATAGCTCGCCATCGTTTTTCTTGGCGCTTACTGCCCTCGCGCTGCCTGCGGTGGTGCTCGGTCTTACCGGCCGCTCCATCAAGCGCTACGGCGAGGCTGCCTCGCTCATCATGCTCGCGTTGCTCTTCTCGGCATCGCCCATGCAGCTTGCATGCTTCGCGGTCTTTGTTGTGGTGGCAGTTGCGGGCACCTTCGCGACGCTTGCGAGCTGGCGCTCGGGCCGCTGCAGCTTGGCGGTCTTTCGCGTGTCGCTCGCCTCTGTGCTCGCGCCCCTCGTCCTCTACAAGCTCACGGCTGCCGCGGGCGCGGGCGTAGCGGGCTTCATCGGTATCTCGTATGTGACCTTTCGCGCGGTGCAGGTGTTGATTGAGATTCGCGACGGCCTCATCACCGAACTCACGCTTGGCGACTACCTCTACTTCCTTACGTTCTTCGCGCAGATTACCTCGGGTCCCATCGATCGCTCGCGTCGGTTCCTCGCCGATGCAAACGGCACGCCCGGTCGCCGCGCCTATGCGGACCTTCTCACCCGCGGCATCCTGCTGCTGCTCGCCGGGGCCGTGCTCGAGCTTGTGCTCGCGACCATGGCCAAGGGCTTTTTCGACCCGGCGTCGGTGCCCACGGGCACGCCATCGCTCACGGCGCTGCCGGTGTCGGGCGCGGCACGCGAGGTCGTGCGCGCCTATGCCTATGGCATCTACCTCTTCTGGGACTTTGCCGGCTATTCCTACATGGCGATGGGCGCGAGCTACCTCTTTGGCATCCGGTGTCCCACCAACTTCCGCGCGCCGTGGCGGGCATGCGATCTTAAGGACTTCTGGAACCGCTGGCACATCACGCTCTCCACGTGGCTGCGCGACTTTGTCTTTATGCGCTTCACCCGCGCTGCGATGCGGCGCCGTTGGTTTTCGAGCCGCCTTACCACGGCGTGCGCGGGCTACCTCGTGAACATGGTGCTTATGGGCGCTTGGCACGGCCTTACGGTCGATTTCCTCGCCTACGGCCTGTACCACGGTGTGCTTCTGGCGGCGACCGAGGTCTACCAAAAGCGCTCGGCATTTTACAAACGCCATCGGCGCGAGCGCTGGTACCGGCTGCTCTCGTGGGCGGTCACTCTTCAGCTCGTGATATTCGGTTTCTCGCTGTTCTCCGGACAGCTCACCCAGATAGTAGGAGGGATTATCCATGGTTGAGAACGATAACGACAGGCGTGCCCTTGCTGCGCGCAAAGAGAAGATTGCGGACGAGGTGCTCGACCTCATCGGCGAGGTGTGCGATGACGACGCGGTGCGCGACGAGCGCGACCTCGACCTGTTCGAGGCGGGCCTTTTGGACTCGCTTGCCGCCATCGAGCTGTTGGTGGGGATCGAGGAGCGCTTTGGCGTGGACATTGCGCCCACGGCGGTGGAACGCAGCGAGATGAACACGCCAAACAAGATCATCTACCAGATTGCGGTGCGGCTGTGAGCGCTCGGGTCCGGAATTGGTTCTTCTCCAACACCACATCTGCTGCCGTCGCTTGGGCGCTTGCCGTGCTCGCGCTTGCCGCTGTGCTCGCGTGGTTCTTTGCACTCTCGCCCTACGGCGCGCCCGCCGCGCCGGTGTACGCGGAGTTCTAGGGGAGGGGAGTAGCCGATGGTCAAACGATTGGTTGCGGTTGGCCTCGCCTGCCTTGTCGCCGTGGGGGCGATGGGTGCGGCGGTGGCGGCGAGCGGCTCTGCCCTCGACGCGGCGGCTGGAGCGCGCGTGGCCTATCCCACGTCGGGCGAGGTGTCGAGCTTTGCGTTCATGGCGGACTCGTACGAGGAGCGCCGCGCCGCGGGCACCGAGCCCCTGCCGGTCTTTGGCTCCTCGGAGCTCAACCCGGCACCCGCCGGTCCCAGCCACCCCGCGGCGCTACTCACCGGCGGCGCCTACGGGATGGACGTCATGACGGTCGGCCGTGCCTTTTGCGCAGACCTTTGGCAGGCGATCGAGGTGGGTGCGCTTTCTACCAAGATGCCCGACGAAGGCCCGCGCAAGATCGTGATCTTCCCAAGTATGCAGTGGTTCATGTGCTACCGCCGACCCAAGGCGGAGTTCCCCGCGGCGTTTTCCGAGGGTGCGTTCGACGCCTTCATGGGAAACGACCGTATCTCCAGCGCGCTCAAGGAGCGCGTCCTCGCGCGCATGGCCGACTACGGTGTCGACCGGCGCTCCGCGGCGACTCCACTTGCCGATGCGGTGGAGACGCTCGACCGTGCGGCGGCGGGGGCGATGGGAGATGTGCGGCTCGGGCTTGACCTTGCGCTCGAAGGCGCGGGGGAGGCCCCTGAGGCGAGCTCCGCGACGCCCGACGCGCCTGATAGCCCTGCGTCAACGCCCGCTGATGCCGGAACGCGCGACGGCGCCCAGACTACTGCGGTGTCTGCTGCCGCGTCACCAGATTGGCAGGCGATCTTCGCTGCGGCAAACGCCCGCGCCCGCGAGGCGGCTGCCGGCAACGACCTCGGCCTTAACAGCGACTGGTACACCAAGAGCTGTGCATCCTGGCTCGCCGGTGCGCAACGTAGCTGGAAGGTCGCGGGCGATGCGTACTTCAGTGAGCAGGAGTTTGAGGACTTCGAGACGCTTCTTCAGGTCTGCCAAGAGGCGGGCGTGGAGCCGCTCGTGGTCATCCAACCGGTCAAGGGCGCACTCTACGATCAGACCATCTACAACCGCGGGGTGCGCGCACGCTACTACGACATAATCCGGGGCGCGTGCGCCCAGGCGGGCGTTGCCGTGGCGGACTTCTCATCCCACGAGTACGACCCGTACTTTCTGCGCGACTACTCGCACCCCTCAGACCTCGGCGGCGCCTATTATTCGCAGGCGATCTACACCCTCTACCAAGCTGGCGAGCCGGTCACCTCGTATCCCCGGTAAGACCCCGCCCGCCCGGCCGCGTCACAGCCACATTGGCGAGGATGGGGAATTGACCGCACGATGGCGTTAACGCAGGAGGGCGCCCGAAAGGATTCCGAGCAAACATTCAGAGGCGCGCAGCGCCGAGGACATTTGCGAGGAACCTTTCGGGCGCCCTCCGCCGTGCGTCAACTGTTAGTCGTTCTTCTCCGCGCCCTCGCTCCACGCCTCAACATCCTCGATGCGAATAACGCTTGCCACGCGGTCGACCTCGTCCATACCGTCGAAGATCTTGATGGCGGCATGCACGTCGCGCTCGAGCGCCTTGTGCGTGAGGAACACAACCGAGCAGGTGGTGCCGTTGCCGTCTTTGAGCTGGTGGATGGTCGAGATGGAGATACCGGCCTTGGCAAAGGCGGCGACCACGGGCGCGAGCGTGCCCACGCGGTCCTCGACCATAAGGCGGATGTAGTAGCGGGTCTCGAGCTCCTCGATGGAGCGCAGGCGCAGCACGCGGTCATAGGGTTCGGTCTCGGGCATGGGGCCCTCGCCGCGCGCGATGGCGTCGGCGAGCTCGAGCACGTCGCCCACCACGGCGCTCGCGGTGGGGAAGGAGCCCGCGCCCGCCCCGTAGAACATGGTCTCGCCCACGGCGTCGCCCACCACAAACACCGCGTTCATGGCGCCCGAGACGCCGGCGAGCATATGGTCGGCGGGGATCATCGTGGGGTGTACGCGCACGTCGACGCCCTTCTCGGTGTTGCGGGCGACGCCGAGGAGCTTCACGCGGTAACCGAGCTCGCGCGCCTGCGCGATGTCGGCGGCCGATACGTTGCGGATGCCCTGCATGTAGACGTCGTCGGTGGTAACGCGCGTGTGGAAGGCGATGGACGAGAGGATGGCCACCTTGCTTGCGGCGTCGAAGCCGTCGACGTCTGCCGAGGGGTCCGCCTCGGCGTAGCCCAGGCGCTGCGCGTCGGCCAGGACCTCGTCGTAATCGAGCCCCTCGGTCTCCATGCGGCTGAGCATGTAGTTGGTGGTGCCGTTCAGGATGCCGGCGACCGTGAGGATCTCGTTGCCGGTGAGGGCGTGCTCCAGCGCGTTCACGATGGGAATGCCGCCCGCAGCCGCCGCCTCGCACTTGAGCTGGACGCCGTGCTCGGCCGCGAGGCGCGCGAGCCGCTCCACGTGGCGGCCCAGAAGTGCCTTGTTGGCGGTGACCACGTGCTTGCCGGCGGCAAAGGCGGCCTCGAAGATCTCGGTCGCGGGGTGCTCGCCGCCGATGAGCTCGACCACGATGTCCACGGCGGGGTCCGCCACGAGCTCGCGCCAGTCGCTGGTGAGGGTGCCGGGTGCGAGCCCCAGCTCGGCCTCGCGTTCGGGGCGCATGTCGCAGACGCGGGCGATGCGCAGGTCGATGCCGTAGGCGCGCAGGTACTCCTCGCGGTGGCGCAGGATCGTGCGCGCGGTGCCGCCGCCCACGGTGCCGAGGCCGATGATGCCCACGCCCACGGTGCGGGCGGTCGTGCTGGTAGCGGCGGTCATGATCTGTCTCCTTTGCGGTCGAGTGCCGGATGTGCTCGGGCTTCGCGCGCCGGCGCGGCGTCGCGGGGCCTTTGCTATTTGTCTTGCCAACCCTAGGGGACCGGTAGCGCGACCGCGCACCGGCCCACGCCTGAAACCAAGATGTAACATGGCTTCTACGCTGCGGGTTGTCTTTAAAGCGCAGGTAGACTTTACCATACTGGTGTGCGCCGCGCGGGCGGGCGCCGCGAGGCGGCCTGCTCGGCGTGTTCGACCTTACCAACTCTCCAAAAAACGAGTAAGGTTAACGTCACCGCTATTGCTCAGGCGATGGCGCACGCATCATCAACCGTCAGCACGCACGCGCTATGGCAGGCGCGATAAGGGAAGGAGCGTCGCATGACCAACATGAATCTCAACCCCCAGATGAGCCGTCGTACCCTCATCGCCGGTGCTACCGCACTTAGCGCTGCCGGCATCCTCGCCGGTTGCTCGGGCGACGGTGACACCGCCTCCGCAGGCTCCACCGCCGGCACCACGGCTGCTGCCGGCGCCTTTAAGATCGGCGGCATCGGACCCACCACCGGTGGCGCCGCCATCTACGGCAACGCCGTCAAGAACGGTGCCCAGATCGCCGTCGACGAGATCAACGCCGAGGGCGGCGACGTTCAGTTCGAGCTGAACTTCCAGGACGACGAGAACGACGCCGAGCGCTCCGTCAACGCCTACAACAACCTCAAGGACTGGGGCATGCAGATCCTCGTCGGTACCGTCACCACCACCCCGTGCGTGGCCGTTTCCGCCGAGACCAACACCGACAACCTCTTCCAGCTGACCCCGTCCGGCTCCTCGACCGACGTCATCGGCGGCTTCGAGGATGCTGATGGCAACATCTCCATCCCGCGCAAGGAGAACGTCTTCCAGATGTGCTTCACCGACCCCAACCAGGGTGCGGCTTCCGCGCAGTACATCTCCGAGCAGCAGCTCGGCACCAAGATCGCCATCATCTACAACATCTCCGACACCTACTCCACGGGCATCTACAACAGCTTCAAGGCTGAGGCCGCCGACCTTGGCCTCGAGATCGTGTCCGAGACCTCGTTTACCGAGGACAACCAGACCGACTTCTCCGTCCAGCTGAACGACGCCAAGAACGCCGGCGCCGACCTCGTGTTCCTGCCCATCTACTACACCCCGATCTCGCTTCTGCTCACGCAGGCCAACCAGATGGGCTACGCGCCCAAGTGGTTCGGTGTCGACGGCATGGACGGCCTGCTCACCGTCGAGGGCTTCGACACCTCGCTTGCCGAGGGCTGCATGCTCCTGACGCCGTTTGTCGCCACCGCCGAGGACGAGGCCACCAAGGCTTTCGTCGGCACCTACAGCGAGAAGTTCGGCGAGACCCCCAACCAGTTCGCCGCTGACGCCTACGACTGCGTCTACGCGCTCAAGCAGGCCATCGAGACCGCCGGTGTCTCCGCCGACGCCGACTTCACCGAGATCTGCGACGCGCTCGTCGAGACCTTCACCTCGTCCGACTTTGCCTTCACCGGCCTTACCACCGCCGGCGAGGAGGCCACGTGGGCCGATACCGGTGAGATCTCCAAGCAGCCCATGGGCATGGTCATCCAGGGCGGCGTCTACATGCCGCTCGACGCGTAATGTCGCGTCCGACCGGCTCTGACGCCTAGATTCGGGCGGAGATCACCGCGCGCACGGTGGTCTCCGCTTTTCACATGGAAGGAGGGGACGTGGAAGTTCTCACCAACCTCATCAACGGTATGAGTTTGGGCAGCGTCTACGCCATCATCGCGCTCGGGTACACCATGGTGTACGGCATCGCCAAGATGCTCAACTTCGCCCACGGCGACGTCATCATGGTCGGCGCCTACATCTGCTTCTGCGCCGTGAGCTACCTGGGGCTGCCCGCCATCGCCGGCGTGGCGCTCTCGGTTGTGGGCTGCACCGTGCTCGGCATCGTGGTCGAGCGCCTCGCCTACAAGCCGCTGCGCAACGCGCCCAGCCTGAACGTGCTCATCACCGCCATCGGCGTGAGCTATTTTTTGCAGAACGCCGCACTGCTCATCATGGGCTCCGACCCCAAGAGCTTCTCGTCGATCATCAGCCTGCCCGCGCTCAACCTCTTTGACGGTGCGCTCACCATCTCGGCGACGGCGGTGCTTACCATCCTCGCCTGCGTGGCGATCATGGTCGCGCTCACGATGTTCACGGGTAAGACCAAGATGGGCAAGGCCATGCGCGCCTGCTCCGAGGACCGCGACGCCGCCCAGCTCATGGGTATCAACGTGAACTCCACCATCTCGATGGTCTTTGCCATCGGCTCGGGCCTTGCCGCCATCGCCGGCGTGCTCATGTGCCTCGCGTACCCCACGCTCATGCCCACCACCGGTTCCATGCCCGGCATCAAGGCCTTCACGGCGGCGGTGCTCGGCGGCATCGGCTCCATCCCTGGTGCGGCACTCGGCGGTATTCTGCTCGGCGTCATCGAGATCTTCGCCCGCGCCTACATCTCCACGCAGATCGCTGACGCGGTGGTCTTTGCGGTGCTCATCGTGATTCTGCTCATCCGTCCCGCTGGCCTTCTCGGCAAGCCGGTCAACGAGAAGGTGTAGGTGAGAGGTATGGGAATCAAGACGTTAAAGCCGCAGACGCGGTCCACCATCATCACCTATGCGATCGTTGTGGGCGCCTTTGTCCTCGTGACGATCTTGGACGGCCTCGGGCTCATCTCGCACTCGCTCTCGGGCCAGCTTGTGCCCATCTGCGCCTACGTGTCGCTCGCGGTGTCGCTGAACCTCGTCGTTGGCGTCTCGGGCGAGCTGTCGCTCGGACACGCCGGCTTCATGAGCGTCGGCGCCTTCACGGGCGTCGTCGTGGCCGGCTGCATGGCACGCGCCGGCGTGGAGAACGGGATCCTGCTCTTTGTGGGCGCCGCCGTGGTGGGCGCTATCGCCGCCGGTGTCATCGGCTTTTTGGTGGGCATCCCCGTCATGCGCCTGCGTGGCGACTACCTCGCCATCGTGACGCTCGCCTTTGGTGAGATCATCAAGAACCTGCTCAACATCTTCTACGTGGGCGTGGACGACGCGGGCCTGCACTTCTCGCTCACCGACTCCGCCTCCCTCGGCATGAGCAAGGGCACCATCCTCATCAACGGCCCCAAGGGCGCGGTGGGCATCGAGAAGGTTTCGACCTTCTTCATCGGCATCGTGCTCGTGCTCGTGACCGTGGCCGTGGTGCTGAACCTCATGCACAGCCGCGACGGCCGCGCGATCATGGCCGTGCGCGACAACCGCATCGCCGCGGAGAGTATCGGCATCAACACCACCAAGTACCGCCTCATGGCCTTTACCGTGGCCTCCGCGCTTGCCGGCGCGGCGGGTGTGCTCTACGCCATGAACTACTCCACCATCGTGCCGTCGCAGTTCGACTTCAACCAGTCGATTCTGATCCTCGTGTACGTGGTGCTTGGCGGTATGGGTAACATCTCCGGCTCGATCATCTCGGCCGCCTTCCTGACGGTGCTGCCCGAGGTGCTGCGCCCCATCAACAACTACCGCATGCTGCTCTACGCGATCGTCCTCATCCTCGTGATGGTCGTGCCGCATACCAAGATCTACCAGCGTATCGCCGACGCGCTGCGCCGTCGTTTCCGCAAGGGTGACTTTGACGACGCGCCCGTTGCCGAGGCTGTTGCCGAGGAAGGGGGCGAGGCGCATGAGTAGGCTCACCGATTTTGCCAAGCAGCGCCGTGAGAACACCAAGATGGTGCCGGTGCCGAGCGTCTCGATCATGCCCGAGCGCGACCTCGGCAAGGCGCCGGCGCTCGAGTGCCTGCACCTGGGCATCGACTTTGGCGGCCTCAAGGCGGTCGATGACTTCAACATCACCGTCGGCCGGACCGAGATTTGCGGTCTCATTGGCCCCAACGGCGCGGGTAAGACCACGGTCTTCAACCTGCTCACCAAGGTCTACCAGCCCACGCGCGGCACCATCATCGTCGACGGTCAGGACACCGCCGGCCTCGACCCGGCGCGCGTGAACCGCCTGGGAGTGGCGCGTACCTTCCAGAACATTCGCCTCTTCAACACGCTCACCGTGGAGGAGAACGTTGCGGTTGGCCTGCATAACCAGCACCATTGCGGCATGGCAACCTCCATCTTGCGCCTGCCCCACCACTGGAAGAGCGAGAAGTACTATCACGACCGCGCCCTCGAGCTGCTCGACATCTTTGATATGACGGGCCTTGCCGACCACGAGGCGGGAAGCCTGCCCTACGGCGCCCAGCGCCGCCTGGAGATCGTGCGCGCGCTTGCCACGAACCCCAAGCTCTTGCTCCTCGACGAGCCGGCGGCGGGTATGAATCCCTCCGAGACGGCCGAGCTCATGGAGAACATCGTCAAGATCCGCGACCAGTTCCAGATCGCGATCATGCTCATCGAGCACGACATGAACCTCGTCATGAACATTTGCGAGGGCATCTGCGTGCTCAACTTTGGCAAGATCATCGCCAAGGGTACGCCCGAGGAGATCCAGCAAAACGACGCCGTCATCGAGGCGTACCTCGGCAAGCAGAACAAGGAGGTGGCCTAGGTGCTTAGTGTCTACAACATCAACGTCTGGTACGGCGCGATCCACGCCATCAAGGGCATCTCCTTTGACGTGAACGACGGCGAGATTGTGGCCCTTATCGGCGCGAACGGCGCCGGCAAGTCCACCACGCTCAAGACCCTCTCGGGCCTTCTGCGCTCGCGCACGGGCTCGATCACGTTCATGGGCGAGGACCTCATGCACATGCCGGCCGAGCGCATCGTCGAGCACGGCCTTGTGCATGTGCCGGAGGGCCGTCGCATCTTCCAGCAGATGACCGTCGAGGAGAACCTCGACATGGGTGCCTACTCGCAGCCGCGCGACACCATCGCCGCCAACCTCGAGCGCGTCTACGCCCAGTTCCCGCGCCTGAAGGAGCGCCGTCGCCAGATTGCGGGCACGCTCTCGGGCGGCGAGCAGCAGATGCTCGCCATGGGCCGCGGCCTTATGGCAAACCCCAAGCTCCTCATGCTCGACGAGCCCTCGATGGGTCTCGCCCCCATTCTTGTGGAGCAGATCTTTGAGATCATCAAGTCCCTGCACGAGGCGGGCACCACGATCCTTCTGGTCGAGCAGAACGCCCAGATGGCGCTTTCGGTTGCCACGCGCGCCTACGTGCTCGAGACGGGCAAGGTGACCCTTTCTGGCACGGGCGACGAGCTTCTGCACAACGACGACGTCCGCAAGGCCTACCTCGGCGGGTAGCGCCGCGTCGCCAACCATAGCGGATTTTGGGCCGCCGCCTTTGCCGTTGGGGCAGGGCGGCGGCGTCTGTTTGTGCCACAATGAGGGGCGCTAACGTGTTCTTCAAAGGAAAGGACCTCCCCATGTCTGACCTTCTGCGCGAGTTTTGTGCCGAGAACTTCACCGGCGTGCCGGCTGCCATCGAGGCGGGAGCGCGCCGCATCGAGCTCTGCGACAACCTCGCCGTTGGCGGCACCTCGCCCTCGATGGGGGTCATCGAGGCGACGGTCGACTACGCGCACGCCCACGGCGCCCGTGTGATGGCCATGGTGCGCCCGCGCGGCGGCGACTTTGTGTATGACGAGCGCGAGCTCCAGATGATGGAGACCGATGCGCGCATCGCGCTTGCCCTTGGGGTGGACGGCATCGTGCTCGGCTGCCTTACGCGGGATGCCTTGGGCGAGCTCGAGCTCGACGTGGCGGCGCTCGAGCGCATCTCGGCCATCGCCCGCGAGGCCGCCTCTGAGCGCGGGGAGGCCGTTGATATGACGTTCCACATGGCCTTTGATGCCCTGCCCGAGGAGCGCCAGCTCGGCGCGATCGACACCATCGCTGGGCTCGGCTTCACGCGCATCCTGACGCACGGCGGTGTTGCCGGAACGCCCATCGAGGGCAACCTCGACCGTCTGGCTGCTTATATCGAGCGCGCGGCGGGCCGTCTCACGATTCTGCCGGGCGCCGGCATCACGTGGGAGAACGTGGAGGCAATCGCCGAGCGCCTGGGTGTCTCTGAGTGCCACGGCACCAAGATTGTAAAGCTCGCATAGGGGAGGCGCCGTACGTGACCGTCATCACAACGCAGCGCCTTATCTTGCGGCCGTGGGACGAGGTGGATGCCCCGGCGCTCTTTCCGCTTGCGAGCGATCCTGCCGTGGGGCCGGCGGCGGGTTGGCCTGCACATGCGAGCGAGGAGGAGAGCCTCGGCGTCATTCGCGACGTGTTGCGTGTGCCGGGGAGCTTTGCGGTCTGCCTGCGTGACGCGGGCCCCGCGGGTGAGCCAGCGGGTACGCTCGTGGGTGCCATGGCACTCAAGGACGCTGACGCGAGCGCCTACGTGACGGGCGCGGACGAGCGCGAGCTCGGCTATTGGATAGGCCGTCCGTTCTGGGGGCGCGGCTATGCGCCCGAGGCGGCTCGCGCGCTCATGGGCCACGCGCGCCGCACCCTCGGCATCCGCACGGTATGGCTCGGCTACTACGTGGGCAACCGCAAGTCGGCCCGCGTGCAGGACAAGCTTGGGTTTCGCTACGTGCGCACCGAGCGCGGCGTGGCGGTTCCCCTTTTAGGCGAGGTGCGCGACGAGGTGGTGAACCGCCTCGACCTGGCGGGCGGCCCCGCAGACGTCTGCGGCGAGGATAGCGCTGAGGGCGTCACCGCGGTAGTCCCCGCGGGAGATGGTGACGTCTCGTGCACCGCTGCCGCGGACGCGTCGGTCGAGCGCGCGCTTGCGGTGCTTGCCGCCCAGCCCGACCCGGCGCGCTTCTTAAGCATCATCGAGCCTCTGCGTTTGGGGCGGGTCACCGTGCGAGCGGTGGGCGAGGACCTCGGCGTGCTTGTGCGCTTCAAACGCAACGGCGCCTACTTTGCCGCGCCTGTCGACGACGTGGCTGCCCGCATCATGGCGGGGCTTGTCCCGGACCGCGCCCTCGTGAGTATGCCCGATGACCGCTATCTGCCCATTTTTCTTGACGGCGCCGACGAGGCCGAGGTCGATCCGGGCCGCTACGAGCTCTGGGTGTACGAGGGCGCCTCGTCGCCTGTGGCAACGGGTGCGGTTGCGCTGCCGGAGGGCTTTACCATCGCTCCGCTTGGCACAGACGCCGCAGACGTGGTCGACGCGCACTACAACCTGCTCAGCCGCTCGGGCATTGAGGACCACCTCGCCCGTGGCTGGATCCGCGGCGGCTTCGCTGCCGACGGCGCACTCGTGGGCTTTATCGGCGAGCACGACGAGGCGTCGATGGGCATGCTCGAGGTCTTTCCCGAGGCACGGCGCCACGGCTTTGCCCAGGCGCTCGAGGAGGCGCTCATCGGCGAGCTTCTTGCTACCGCCCGCACGCCTTACTGTCATGTGGCGCCCGACAACGAGGCGTCCCGCGCGCTGCAGGCAAAGCTCGGCCTGCGCCGCGTGGACACCGTCCAGTGCTGGTTTGGGATGCCGGAGCGACACGCCTAAAATGTGTACGGTGAAGCTGCCCAAATTGTGTACGGTGAAGCTGCCCAAATTGTGTATACCGAAACATTGTGTGCGGTGAAACTGTTTATCAAGTTTGGTTGAATTAATCGAAAGCCATCATCGCCGCAGGTAGTCAGCTTGCCGAGATTTGCAACACCGAAAACTCGCTCAGTTTCACCATACACAATTTGTTTCGCTATACACAATCTGCCCGTTAGTGTGGCGTGAGGGGCGGCTGCGCCGTGCCACATGTCCACACCGCGCCGGGCCGGCGGGCATCGCCAGTCGGCCTCGCATCGTCGGACGGCTGCATCGCGCTAGTCGGCTGCAGCGCACAGCGTGTTGGCCGGGGCTTGTCCGCTCGATATGTATAATGGAGATGTTCAACAGCTCGGCCCGCCGCAGCGGGCCATACAACAAGGACGTCTCCTATGGCATCGCTAAAAACGAGCCACCGCTGGGCGGTAGCTCCCCAAAACCCCCAACTTGCCCAAGAGCTCGCCGCCGGGCTCGGCATCGCGCCGCTCGTGGCGCGCATCATGGTCGCGCACGGCATCTCCTCGGTGGAGGAGGGGCGGCTGTTCCTCACCCCCTCGCTTGAGCGCGATTGGGCGGACCCGCTCATCATCCCCGGTATGTACGAGGCCGCCGCGCGCGTGGAGCGCGCCCTCGACGCGGGCGAGTCCATCGCGGTTTTTGGCGACTTCGACGTCGACGGCATCACGTCCACGTGTCTGCTCACCGAGGCCCTCCGCACCCTCGGTGCTTGCGTGACCCCGTTTATCCCGCACCGCTTCGACGAGGGCTACGGCCTCTCGCAGGCGGCGCTCGATCGCGTGATCGATACCTGCGCGCCCACTCTCATCATCACGGTCGACAACGGCATCGCGGCGCGCGACGAGGTGGCCTACCTTGCTGAGCGCGGCATCGACCTCGTGGTGACCGACCATCACGAGCCGTCCGACATGGTGCCCCAGGGCGTGCCCGTGACCGACCCCAAGCTCGCCTCCGAGGGCCCCTCGCGCGAGCTCGCCGGTGCGGGCGTGGCGCTCAAGCTCGTCCACGTGCTGGGCGAGCGCCGCGGGTTGCCTGACCTCTGGCGCGGTCTTACCGAGGTGGCGGCGCTCGGCACGGTGTCGGACATGATGCCGCTCACGCCCGAGAACCGCGCGCTCGTGGCAGACGGCATCGCCCACATGCGCGCCACCTCACGTCCCGGCTTCATTGCGCTCGCGGCCCTCGCCCGGGCGGACCTTGCCACCATCACGGCGGACGGCCTGTCGTTCTCGCTCATCCCCCGTCTCAACGCCGCCGGGCGCATGGCGGACCCCGCGCTCGCACTCAACCTGCTGCTTGAGCGCGACCCGGTGGAGGCGGGCCGCCTTGCGGCGGAGCTCGAGGCCGTCAACCAGGAGCGGCGCGACATCGAGGCGGCGCTTACCGAGGACGCGCTCGCCAAGGTGGAGGAGACCTACCGCGGCGGCCGCGTCGTGGTTGTGGGCGGCGAGGGCTGGCACGAGGGCGTGAAGGGCATCGTGGCGAGCCGTATCGTGAACCACTACCACGTGCCGGCGCTGCTCTTTTCTATCGAGGGCGACCAGGCGCGCGGCTCGGGCCGCTCAGTGGGCTCGGTCAACCTCTTTGAGGCGGTCGAGCGCTGCGGCGACCTCCTAACGCGCTTTGGCGGGCACGCGGGTGCGGTGGGCGTGACCCTGCCCGCTAAGAACCTGCCGGCTCTCCGTGAGCGTCTGGACGAGGTTTTGGCCGAGCTTCCCGCCGAGGCGTTTGAGGACACCTCCGAGGTCGCCGCGACGGTCGACTTGGGCGAGCTCACGATAGAGACGATTGAGCAGATCAGCCGGCTCGAGCCCTTTGGCCAGGGCAACCGCGTGCCGCTTCTCGCGGCAACGGGCGTCACCATGACGGACCGTTCCTGCGTGGGCCGCACGGGCGACCATATCCGCTTCACGGCGACCGACGGCATCTCGAGCGTGGCCGCGATCATGTTCCGCGCACCCGATGTGGACGCGCTTGTTGCCTGCGACAGCGCGGTCGACCTCGTCTTTGAGGCGGTGGCCGAGCACTGGCAGGGCCGCGTCAAGCCCAAGCTCATGGTGAAGGACATCCTGCGCCATGATGCCGCGGGTGCCGCGGACGCTGCGGGCGCTACGGCAGGAGCCGACGACGCCGATGCAACCCTGGACGCGCCGCTGCCTCCGCAGTGCGCCGCGGTGGCAGATGCGGTTAAGGGCACGCCCGCCGCGCTGGAGTGCTCCGCGGCGCCGCACACCGCGACCGCAACCAGCCGCCGCGCTATGCTCGCGAACCTCTCCTTTGACGAGCTCACCCGCTCGCTCGTGAACGCGCTCACGCACGGCGCCCGCCCCCACGAGGCGCAATCGCGCGCGCTTGAGGCGCTCGCACACGGCACGAACACCCTTGCCATCATGGGAACGGGGCGTGGCAAATCGCTCATCTTCCAGGTCCACGCCGTGCGCGAGGCGATTCTCCACGGGCGGGCGAGCGTCTTTGTCTATCCTCTCCGTGCCCTCATCTCAGACCAGGCTTTCCATCTTGCGCAGCTCCTCGGCGCCTGGGGCGTTACAGTGGGCGTGCTCACGGGCGACACCGACGCGGCCGAGCGCGAGCGCACGTTTGGCGCACTCGCGGCCGGTTCCCTCGACATCGTGCTCACCACGCCCGAGTTTCTTTCCATCCACCGCGACCGCTTTGCCGCCGCGCGCCGCGTGGGCTTTCTCGCGGTGGACGAGGCGCACCACATCGCAGACGCGCCGCGCGGCGAGCGCAGCGCCTACCTCGATCTGCCGGACGTGCTCGACGCGCTCGCGCACCCGACGGTGCTTGCCGTCACGGCCACGGCAGACGGCGCCACCGCCGCCTCGATCTGCCGGCTTCTGGGTATTGAGAACACGGTGGTCGACGACGCCGATCGTCCCAACCTAGAGATCGAGGACGACCGCGACCTGCCGAGCCGCGAGAACCGCCTTGTCTCCATCGTGGCGACGGGGGAGAAGTGCGTCGTCTACGTCAACTCCCGCGAGCAGACGGTCGCGCTCGCGCGCACGCTTCGCCAGCGCGTGCCCGGGCTCGGCGGCGCCATCGGCTTTTACAACGGCGGGCTCGACCGCACCACTCGCGCCCGCGTGGAGGAGGCCTTCCGCACAGGCGCGCTCACCTGCATCGTCTCTACCTCGGCCTTTGGCGAAGGCGTGAACCTGCCCGATATCCGGCACGTGGTCCTCTACCACATGCCCTTCTCGGCGACCGCGTTCAACCAGATGAGCGGCCGCGCCGGACGCGATGGCGAGCGGGCCCTCATCCACGTCATGTACTCCGCCCGCGACGCACGCATCAACGAGCGCCTGCTCGAGGCGGCCTCGCCCGAACGCGGCGAGCTCGTGGTCCTCTACCGGGCGCTCCAGACCATGTGGCGCAGCCACCGCGGCAAGACGGGGGAGAGCGCCTTCTTGGCGAGCGACCTTGACATCGCGAGCATGTGCCGCGCTATCGACGCGCGCGAGGTGGTGGACGAGCGCGCCGTGGCGAGCGGCATCAAGATCTTCGAGGAGCTTGGTTTTGCGCGCGTGACCGGATTCGACGACGGCCGCCGTATCGAGATGAGCGAGAACCCGGGTCACATGGCGCTCACCTCGTCGGTGCGCTACCTCGAGGGCCTGCGCGCCCGCCTTGCGTTTACAACCTTCCGAAGCTGGGCGCTCGACGCCTCGGCTCGTGATATGCTTAGCCGAATAGCCCACCCCATAACGCCTGCAAACTAGAGGGGTCCGCATAAGGAAAAGAGGGTCGCCATGGATGCTGCAACGCGTGCCGCGCACGATGCGTCGCTCACGTCTTCTGCCCAGATGGTCCACTATACGCATGCCGACGACCTCCCGCCCGAGATCTGCGCCGACGACTGGGACGAGCTCGCCTCGCTTTGCCGCAAGTACATGAGTGAGGAGGACTGCGCCCTTGTGGAGCATGCCTACTGCTTTGCGGCCGAGAAGCACAGCGCGCAGCGCCGCCGCTCCGGCGAGCCCTACATCAACCATCCCGTTGAGGTCGCGGTCATCTTGGCCGAGCTCAAGATGGACTCCGATGTGGTCTGCGCCGCGCTTCTGCACGACACGGTGGAGGATACCGAGGTCTCGCTCGCGGACGTTAAGGGTATCTTTGGCGAGACCGTGGCGGGCCTCGTGGACGGCGTCACCAAGCTCACCAATATCGAGGTCGACAACATGGACGAGAAGCAGGCGCTCAACCTGCGCAAGATGTTTCTCGCCATGTCGAAGGACATCCGCGTCATCATCGTCAAGCTTGCCGACCGCCTGCACAACATGCGGACGCTCGCGGCGCTGCGCGAGGACCGCCGCCGCTTCAAGGCGCGCGAGACCATGGACGTTTACGCGCCGCTCGCCGACCGCCTGGGCATGAGCTCCATCAAGTGGGAGCTCGAGGACCTCTCGTTCTTCTACCTGGAGCCCGAGGCCTACCAGCGCATCGCCCGCATGGTGGCAGAGAGCCGCGAGGTGCGCGAGCGCTACCTCGCCGAGACCATCAAGACGCTTACCGACGAGCTCAAAGACGCCGGACTCGAGGGCTTCCAGATCAACGGCCGCTCCAAGCACTACTGGTCGATCTACCAGAAGATGCGTCGCAAGGGCAAGGAGTTCTCCGAGATTTACGACCTCGTGGCCATGCGCGTCATCTGCCATACCGTGGGCGACTGCTACTCGGCGCTCGGCGCGGTGCACGCGCTTTGGCACCCCATGCCCGGCCGCTTTAAGGACTACATCGCCAACCCCAAGCTCAACAACTACCAGTCGCTGCACACCACGGTTATTGGCCCCACGGCGCGCCCGCTCGAGATCCAGATCCGCACCTACGAGATGCACGAGCAGGCCGAGTACGGTATCGCCGCGCACTGGCTCTACAAGCGCTCGGGTGGCTCGAGCGCTACCAAGACGGGCGACCAGCAGCGTCTGGACGAGCAGATCAACATGCTCAAGCACACGCTCGACTGGGCGGCCTCCGACGAGATTGACGACCCCAAGGAGTTCTTGCACTCGCTCAAGGTCGACCTCTACGACCAGGAGATCTTTGTCTTCACCCCCAAGGGCGAGATCATGAACCTGCGCGCGGGCTCCACCCCGCTCGACTTTGCCTACACCATCCATACCGAGGTGGGAAACCACTGCGTGGGCGCCAAAGTCAACGGCGTGGTGGCGCCGCTCACCCACGAGCTGCAGATGGGTGACCGGGTCGAGATTCTCACCAACAAGAACGCCAAGCCCTCGCGCGACTGGCTGGCGCTTGTCAAGACCCCTTCGGCGCGCTCGAAGATTCGCCGCTACTTTGCCGCCGCCACCAAGGACGACGACGCCGCAGCCGGCCGCGAGATGCTCTCCCGCGACCTGCGCAAGCGCGGTTACGGCATCTCCACCCAGCGCTCCACGCGCGCGCTCAACCAGGTGTGCGAGGAGCTCAACTACAAGCATCTGGAGGACCTCTTTGCTGCCATCGGCGCCGGCAAGCAGACGGCGCGCCTCGTGGGCAACCGCGTCCAGCAGATTCTGGACCCCAAGCCCGAGCTCCCGGCCATGGCGGCCGCCAACGTTTCGGTGGCGCCCGAGCGGGGGAGCAACCGCCGCCCGCAGACGAGCGGCAAGGGCGGCTCTGCCGTGGTGGTCAAGGGTTCGTCCGACTCTGGCCTGCTCGTGCGCCTCGCACACTGCTGCAACCCCGTTATGGGCGACGACATCGTGGGCTTTATTACCCGCGGTCGCGGCGTCTCGGTCCACCGGGCGGACTGCCCCAACGTGAAGGGCCTGATGGAGCACCCCGAGCGCATGATCGAGGTCGGCTGGGACACCCGGGCAGACGCTGCCTTCCGCGTGGAGATCGTGGCCGAGTGCCTCGACCGCATGGGCCTTCTCAAGGACGTCACCATCGCCATCGGCGACGCGGGGGCGAACATCCTCTCCGCCGCTACCTCCACAAACCGCGACGGCGTGGCCGTGCTGCGCTTTTTGGTGGAGATCTCCGACGCGAGCGGCCTCGACCCCTTGCTCGCCGCTATCAGCCGGGTCGACAGCGTCTACGATGCGCGCCGTCTGAAGCCGGGCGAGGGTGCGAGCCAGATGAAGCGGATAGGGTAGACCATGCAGCTTGATTTGACGCCTTGCGGTCCGGTCGACATTTCCTATGTGGTGAACGGGCCCATCGAGACCAACACGTACTTTGCGATCTCGGGCGACGAGGCCGTCGTCATCGACCCGGCGTGGGAGGGCGAGGAGCTCGCCCAGAGCTTCGCCGCCGCGCACCCCGGAGTGCGGATCGTCGCCATCGTGTGCACGCACGGGCACGCCGACCACGTGGGCGGTGTGGCGGGTATGCGCCGTGCACTCGGGCCCGAGGTGCCCTATCTGCTGCCGGCAGACGACGCCCAGATGCCCGCGGTGAACATCGCGCACCAGCGTAGCGCCTGGGGCATCGAGACCGAGGACCCCGGCGCGCCCGACCGCCTCATCGGCGAGGGTGACACCATCCCCTTCGGTACCGCCGCACTCCAGGTCATCGCCACCCCCGGGCACACGCCGGGCGGGGTCGTGCTCTTCTGCGCTGCCGAGGGCGGAGCAATAGCCTTTGTGGGCGACACGCTCTTCCCCGGGAGCCACGGCCGCACCGACCTCGCTGGTGGCGATGAGCGCGCCATCCAGGCATCGCTTGCGCGCCTGGGCGAGCTTTTGCCGCGCGAGACGCTCTGCCTTGTGGGGCACGGCCCCTCCACCACGGTCGAGCGCGAGCTCGCTACCAACCCGTTCATGGGCGCCGCCTGGTAGGGTGCGGCGCAGCAGGACGTATGCAAACGCGCGATAGGAGAGGCCATGGCTGACACGCATCACGGCACAGCGTTTCCCGAGGGCTTCCTCTGGGGCGGCGCCACCGCGGCAAACCAGTGCGAGGGCGGCTGGAACGAAGGCGGCAAGGGCATCTCTGCCGCCGACGTATTCGCGTTTCGCGACCCCAACAACGCCACGAGCGGGGCGGATATCCACGCCAACTGTGACGTGACCGACGCTGATATCGACGAGGCGCTCGCCGCAGACGATGACACGCGCTACCCCAAGCGCCGCGGCGCGGACTTCTACCACCGCTACGCCGAGGACATCGCCCTCTACGCCGAGATGGGCTTCAAGGTCTACCGCATGTCCATCGCCTGGAGCCGCATCTTCCCGCGCGGCGACGAGCAGGAGCCCTGCGAGGAGGGCCTCGCCTTCTACGAACGCGTTTTTGACGAATGCGCCAAGCACGGCATCGAGCCGCTTGTCACCATGAGCCACTACGAGCCGCCGCTCGCCTTCTGCCGCGAGTACAACGGATGGTACGATCGCCGCTCCATCGACTTCTTCTGCCGCTACGTCGACGTCATCACCCGCCGCTATGCCGGCAAGGTCAAGTACTGGCTCACTTTCAACGAGGTGGACTCGATTCTGCGTCACCCTTTCATGACCGGTGGCCTTATCGAGAGCCGCTGGACGCCCGAGGAGTTTCCCGCTGTGGTGCGCCAGGCGATGCACCACCAGTTTGTGGCGAGCGCGCGGGCGACCAAGATCTGCCACGAGAACATTCCCGGCTCCAAGGTGGGCTGCATGCTCACCAAGGTGACGTTCTACCCGTATACCTGCAAGGCCGACGACGTCCTCGCCGCGCAGCGGCGCATGCGCGAGACGTACTGTTACGGTGACGTGCAGGTCTTTGGCGCCTACCCGCACTACCTGTTGAACGACTATAAGAATCGCGGGGTCGAGATTCACCAGGAGCCGGGCGATGCGCAAGTGATGCGCGAGAACCCGGTCGACTTCGTGTCGTTTAGCTATTACATGTCGAGCTGCGCCGCGGGAGAGGCCAAAGGGCTCGAGGTGACCGAGGCAAACACCACCACAGGTGTCAAGAATCCGTATCTGCCTTCGTCTGAGTGGGGCTGGCAGATCGACCCGGTGGGGCTGCGCGTGTCGCTCATCGACCTCTACGACCGCTACCGCAAACCGCTGTTCATCGTAGAGAACGGCATCGGCGTGCGCGAGGAGCCGGATGACGAGGGCCGCATTCACGACGATTACCGTATCGACTATCTCTCGGCGCATCTGGCCGAGGCCAAAAAGGCGATTTTGGAGGACGGCGTCGAGCTTATGGGCTACACCTCGTGGGCGCCGATCGACTTGGTGTCAAACTCCACCAACCAGATGTCCAAGCGCTACGGGTTTGTGTACGTGGATGCCGACGATCACTGCCAAGGCACCTACGACCGTCTGCGCAAGGACAGCTTCTGGTGGTATCAGAAGGTCATCGCCACCAACGGGGCGGACCTCTCGGCCGAGTAGCACGCTCGCGTCCACCGCTCGGATTACCACTCGCGGAATGGGACGCCTTGCCGCCGAGAGGCCCCCGCGCCGTGGTACACTAATAGCGTCTTTGGGCAACCCTAGTTTTGGGAGGTTTTATATGCTCGTCAATGCAGCAGAGATGCTCAAGAAGGCTGAGGCCGGCAAGTACGCGCTCGGCGCCTTCAACACCAACAACCTGGAGTGGACCCTCGCCCTTCTCCAGGCCGCCGAGGAGGCCAAGAGCCCGCTGATCATCCAGTGCACCGCTGGTGCCGCTAAGTGGATGGGCGGCTTCAAGGTCTGCGCCGACATGGTCAAGGCCGCCGTCGAGGCTAGCGGCGTGACCATTCCCGTGGCGCTCCACCTCGATCACGGTTCGTATGAGGACTGCTTCAAGGCCATCGAGGCTGGCTTCACCTCCATCATGTACGACGGCTCCCACGAGGAGACCTTCCAGCTCAACCTCGACCGCACCAAGGAGCTCGTCGAGCTCGCCCACTCCAAGGGCCTCTCCATCGAGGCTGAGGTCGGCGGCATCGGCGGCACCGAGGACGGCGTGACCTCCAACGGCGAGCTCGCCGATCCGGCTGAGTGCAAGCAGATTGCCGACCTGGGCGTCGACTTCCTCGCCTGCGGCATCGGCAACATCCACGGCGTGTACCCCGAGGATTGGGCCGGTCTTTCCTTCGAGCGTCTCGGTGAGATCAAGGAGCAGGTCGGCGACCTGCCGCTCGTTCTCCACGGCGGCTCCGGCATCCCGGTCGACCAGATTCAGAAGGCCATCTCCCTCGGCGTTTCCAAGATCAACGTCAACACCGATCTCCAGCTCGTCTTTGCTGCGGCTACCCGCAAGTACGTCGAGGCTGGCAAGGACCTCGAGGGCAAGGGTTTCGACCCGCGCAAGCTCCTCAAGCCCGGTCGCGACGCCATCGTCGAGAAGACCAAGGACCTCATGGAGGAGTTCGGCTCTACCAACAAGGCGTAAGGTCTGACTGAAACCCTTGGTGGAATCCCCCGAGAGTTCCCACGCGAACGCCCTCGGCCTTTGGCCTGCGGAATGTTCGCTTAGGGAATCTCTCGGGGGATTCCCGCGTTTCAGGAGACCGGTTGCGGTAGGCTAGAAAAGACGCTGTCTGCGAAGGAAGCCCTGCGGGGTCCTTCTGTGTTGCGGGCGACGGCGTTATGAGTGAGGGGGGAGAGGCTGCTGTGGCGGTTGAGACGGTTTATCCCGAGGCGGGCGAGCTTGTCTGCGAGGGACCGGTGGGGTTCACCGATGAGGTGTCCAACGACGATTTCCGCTATCTCGATATCGGGCTTCCGCCCGAGATTGCGCGCCTAAAGGCGGCCGGGCACCTTACCGAGGCTCGCGATGCGTGCACGCGCCTGCTTGAGGCGGGCTGCGAGCGCGAACTGGCGGCGTGCCTGCGCGCCGAGCGCCACCGCATGGGCCGCCTTGCCGAGGACTTCTGCGTGCCGCGCGCCTCGGCCATCGCCCAGATCCGCCGCGAGTGGCCCGACTTTACCGAGCAGGCCTTCGACGACCTTATCGCCCGCGGCCGCATCGACTGGCGCTACGTAGACGGCGAGCTCTGCGTACTCGGAAACTTCCTCGATTCGCTGCGTGTCTACCCCGCCGAGGTGCCCGGTCTTGCACCCGAGCCGCCGCTCGACACCGCTACGCGCGACCGCATGCTCGCTTCCATGCGCGCGGAGGGTGCCGCCGAGCGCGAGATAACGCTTCGCGCAATCCTCGAGGTGCCCGCAGCACTGCCGGGCGAGACCGTTCGCGCCTGGTTGCCGCTTCCCGCTGCTTGCGCACTGCAGGGCGACATCGAGATTCTCGACGCCACGCCCGGCGCACGCATCGCGCCCGCGACCGCACCGGCGCGCACGGCCTTCTGGGAGTCCGATACCCTTCGTTCGTTCACGGTCACCTACCGCTACCGCGCCCGTGCCCCCTACGTTGACGCCTGGGCGGGCGACGTGCGGCAGACGGAGCGCATCGGTAGCGACCCCGAGCCCACGCCCGAGGACCTCGCCGAGTTCCGCCCGCACATCGCGTTCACGCCCTATCTGCGTGCGCTCGCCGCGTCGCTCGTGGAGGGCATCGACCGTCCGCTCGACCGGGCGCGCGCCATCTACGACTACGTGACCCGCCACGTCGACTACCGCTACCAGCCCGCCTACGCGCAGCTCGACGCCATCGCCGACTCCTGCGCCAAATCGCTGCGGGCAGACTGCGGCATCTTTGCCCTCACCTTCATCACGCTCTGCCGGATCGCCGGCGTGCCCGCGCGCTGGGAGAGCGGCCTCTACGTTGCCTGCGACCACGTGGGTCCGCATGACTGGGCGCGCTTCTACACGCCCGAGGCGGGTTGGCTCTGGGCGGACTGCTCCTTTGGTTCCTCGGCACGCCGCGCGGGCGATGAGGAGCGCCGGCGCCATCATTTTGGCAACCTTGACCCGTGGCGCATGGTCGCCAACCGCGCCTTCCAGGCGGAGCTCGACCCGCCGGCGGATGGCGTGCGATGGGACCCCTACGACAACCAAATGGGGGAGGCGAGTGTGGACGGCCGCGGCCTCGACGTGCGCGAGATGCGCCGCGCCGTGGAGCTCATCGAGATGCGCGAGGTTTAATGCCGGCAGCACCGATGTGTTGTGGTACGATAGTCCGGCGAAAAGCCTGAGTGGCGGAATTGGCAGACGCAGTGGACTCAAAATCCACCGATGGCGACATCGTGAGAGTTCGAGTCTCTCCTCAGGCACCACGCAAACCCAAGGGCCCTTCGGGGCCCTTTTGCGTTTGCATTCCGCCCATTCGGTATTGGTTATAAAAATAGTATCAATTTCTCGTCCAGACGCAGCTGACGATGTGTTAAGCTAGCGACACGCCTCGAGAGGACCCGTTCGGGCGAGGCTAAAACCGTCTGGTACCTGCAACGAAAAGGAGAACACCATGAAGTTCGTTTGCCCTGTCTGCGGTTATGTTGAGGAGTTCGACGGCGAGGAGCTTCCCGTCGATTTCAAGTGCCCCCAGTGCGGCGTCTCCGGCGACCGCTTCACCAAGATGGGCGGCGAGATGACCTGGGCTGCCGAGCACGTCGTGGGCGTCGGCTCGCTCCCCGAGGTCCCCGAGGACATCGTGGCTGACCTGCGCGCCAACTTCGAGGGCGAGTGCTCCGAGGTCGGCATGTACCTCGCTATGGCCCGCGTGGCCCATCGCGAGGGCTATCCCGAGATCGGCCTCTATTGGGAGAAGGCCGCCTTCGAGGAGGCCGAGCACGCCGCTAAGTTCGCCGAGCTCCTCGGCGAGGTCGTGACCGACTCCACCAAGAAGAACCTCGAGATGCGCGTCGAGGCCGAGAACGGCGCCACCGCTGGCAAGTTCGACCTCGCCAAGCGTGCCAAGGCTGCTAACCTCGATGCCATCCACGACACCGTGCACGAGATGGCTCGTGACGAGGCCCGCCACGGCAAGGCCTTCGCCGGTCTGCTTCAGCGCTACTTCGGCTAAGAGCCGCTCACGCGCTTAGCAACATATCCGCGCAACGCAAAGGGTGCGCTCCGGATCGGTCGGGGCGCACCCTTCTTTCGTTGCCTGCGGATTTGCCGTCGCAGAAAGGCTGCTAATCCCGCTCGCTCTACTGCTCCGAGCTCACGTAGCTCTCGTCAACGGTGATGACGCAGCGGCAGCTCGGATAGTGGTCGCGCACGATGTCGTCGATGCGGCGCTTGAGCTGGCTCTCGGTGATGGCAAGGTCGTGCGGCCGCACGCAATCGAAAATCACGTTGGAGTGCGTGGGGCCGGGGACGGTCCTCAGGTCGTGGATCGAGAGGCGCGGGTCGATGATCTTCACGGCCTGGTTGATCCAGTTGCGCATGTCGTTCACCTCGGGGTCGTCGGTGACGATGGGATCGTAGTGCAGGGTCACGATCATGCGGTCCTCGGTCTTAAAATCCTGCTCGATGTTATCGATAAGGTCGTGGCTCTCCATAGGGTTCGCCTCGGCGGCCATCTCCACGTGCGCGCTTGCAAACTGCCGGCCCGGGCCGTAGTCGTGCACCATGAGGTCGTGGGTGCCGAGCACGCCGGGGTAGCTCATGATCTTCTTCCGGATATGCTCGATGAGCTCGGCGGAGGGCGCTTGCCCAAGGAGCGGGTTCACCGTCTCGCGCACAAGGCCAATACCGCTCCACAGGATAAAGAGGCCCACGGCGGTACCCACCCAGCCGTCGAGGTCGAGCCCGGTCAGGTGCGCAATAACGGCGGAGGCGAGTACCGCGCCCGTCGAGATGACGTCGTTGCGCGAGTCCACCGCGGTTGCCTCGAGCGTCTCGGAGCCAATGCGGTGTCCGATGGTGCGGTTGAAGACAGCCATCCAGAGCTTCACGACAATCGAGAGAACAAGCACGACCACGAGCGCGGCCGAGAACTCGACCGGGGTGGGCGAGAGGATCTTCTCGATCGAGGACTTGATAAGCTCAAAGCCAATGGCAAGCACGAGCGCCGCCACGATGAGGCCCGAGAGGTACTCGTAGCGGCCATGGCCGTAAGGATGCTCGGGGTCGGCGGGGCGGCTTGCCAGCTTGAAGCCAAGCAGGCTGATGATGTTGGACGAGGCGTCCGAGAGGTTGTTCACCGCATCGGCGACGATGGAGACCGAGCCCGAGATGAGGCCCACCGCGCCCTTGGCAAGGCAGAGGGCGACGTTGCAGATGATGCCCACGGTGCCCGCAAACTGGCCATAGCGGGTGCGGACGGCGGGGTCCTGGGTGTTCTCGGCGCCGGGTACAAAGTGGCCGATGAGCCAATCGATCATGAGGTCTCCTTCAATATGAGACGCCGCGCGGGCGCTGGGCAGCCGCGCGGCGATGGTGTGCCATGCTACGATAGTACAAGCCGCGCCATCGCGCCATACAAGAGCGCCACCGGCTTGTTTTGTCACACACGCGTTGCGCCTTGTCGGCGGGCGCGTTTTGTCGTCTCCACCTTGCTCGGCGCGTGAGTATCATGTCGTTGCATCGTCACGTTCTCGTAGTTGGCTGAAAGGTGATTCATGATTCCAGACCAGCAGGGCCTTCCCGAGGGCCTGCCACGTTTTCGGGGCAACACGCACGCCCATTCCACCAATTCGGACGGACGTCTCGCGCCTGAGGCGGTGGCAGAGGACTTCCGCGCGCACGGCTATGCGTTTCTGTGCCTGACCGACCACGATTACTTCACTGATCCAGCTGGTGCCTACGACACCGACGGTTTCATCGTGCTGCCCGCTATCGAGGCGTCGGCGTACCTCTATGCGGATGAGGCGCGCACTGCGCTGCTAGCGTGTCACCATATGACGGGCATTCTCGGTACCGACGAGATGGTCGCCGCTGCCCCTAGTCGGTTTCACGACGGCGAGCGTCTCGAGCCGCTCTGCTACTTTGGCTCATGGGACGGCGCTGCCGCCGCTCGCGAGCTTGTGGCGCGTCTTACCGACCGCGGTTGCATTGCGATTTACAACCATCCCATCTGGAGCAGGGTAGCGCCCGCAGACGTGATGGGGCTCGATAACATTATCGGAATCGAGGTCTTCAATTATGACACGGTGAACGAAGCCGCCGAAGGCGAGGACACCGTTTTCTGGGATCTTATGCTGCGCCATGGCGCCCGCCTGGGCGGTATCGCTGCAGATGATTCGCACCACACGGTTGATTTTGATGACGTTTTTGGCGGTTGGATCGTGGTCGCGGCGCCTGAGCTCACGCGCGACGCAATCGTTCGCGCTCTTATCGAGGGTGCTTATTACGCGAGTTCGGGACCTAAGATTCACCAGTTTGGGGTAGACCACGGTGTCGCGTGGATCGAATGTGACCCGTGTGAGCGCATTGTCCTCGTTGCGGGAGGGCCCATTGGCGGCAACGTCGCGCGCATCGCACCGGCGGGCGAGCGCCTCACCCGCGCGGAGTTTGCGCTCAAGGGAACCGAGACGTACATTCGCTTTGAGTGCGTGGATGATCGGGGGCGCCGTGCCTGGACGAACGCTCTGCGCTGAGTGTCCCTACTCTGCTCGCATGAAGACGAGGGTCGTGTGCGCGGCAGGCGTGCGCGGGCGAGCGACGGTTGCCGAGAGCTCCGGTACCAAGCGGTAGCCCACATCGAAGCGCTCGAGCTCGCGGGCGTCTGCAACGCTGTGCTCCGCCATCCATCGGACCATAGAGCCGCGCGCGATCTTGGACGCCGTCGCGCGCTGGACCGGTTTGCCGCTGCGCAAAGCCTCGCCAAAGATGCAGGTAACCACCTGTGCGCTGGGCGAGAGGTGGGGGAGGACGGCGCGCGCGTACTCCACGCTCGCAAGGTTCACTACCGTGACGACCCCGCCGTCTGTCGCGGCTGCTGCGTCGCGTTCCTCAGCATCGCCTGCGCTTGCGGCCCTGCCGTCACTTCGGGCATCACCCTCAATCGCACGCGCCAGCTTGTCGTCCCAGAACGCATAGAGGTCGCGCGCCCCGCCGACGGCGAGCTTTGCCCCCATCTCGAGCCGGTAGGGCGCCACCGCGTCAAAGGGCCGCACGCAGCCGTAGAGGCCCGAGAGTATCCAGAGGTGCTCCGCCAGCCAGGCGAGCGCATCCTCGTCCATAACCTCGGGCGCCATGCTGCGGTACTGGATGCCCACGTAGGAAAAGACAGCCGCACTCACGCGTCTCGCCACAGCGGCATCGTCGAGTGCGTCCACGTCCGTCACGGACGCAAAGTCATACAGGCGCTCGACATTTTCGGTAAGGAGCTTCTCGTTCACACCCCAAAGCGTCCGCAGGCCCACCGGCCCCTGGGTGCGCTCGATGTCGCAAAGCGCCCGCCAGAGCCGCTCCGTCTCCCGCGGATACGGCGGGATCCCCTGTGGAGCAAAGGCGTCGCGCGCCACGCGCATCTGCTTGGCGGGGGAGATGATGACCTCGAGCACGGTTCCTCCTCAATACGCATGCGGGACGGCTAATCCGTTTCTTTATAGCATTTATCCCTGTCTAGGATCTCGTGAGCGCATCCGCCCATATAGCGCAAAGGCCCCGCCCCCCTTGCATAAGCGCGCATCCGCGAAGCGCTGCGCGCGTTGCAAGAGGGCGGGGCCTCAAGCTACGTGGTCGTCTGTGCCTACGCGCGGCCGATAAACGCCTTGTAGCCCTTGTACGCCTCGTAAACGTCGGCCTTGTTGGTGACCTCCCAAAGCGAGTGCATGCTGAGCACCGCCACGCCGGAGTCGATCACGTCCATGCCGTACTCGGCGAGGATGTAGGCGATGGTGCCGCCGCCGCCCGCGCCAATGCGGCCGAGCTCGCAGGTCTGGAAGTCAACGCCTGCCTCGTCCATGATGTCGCGCACAAGCGCCATGTACTCGGCGTCAGCGTCGTTGGAGCCGCCCTTGCCACGGGAACCGGTGTACTTGTTGAAGCAGAGGCCGTGGCCCATGATGGCGGCGTTCTTCTTCTCAAAGCGGTCGGCGTAAAGCTGGTCAAAGCCGGCAGATACGTCGGAGCTGAGCATGCGCGAGTTCGCGAGCGCACGGCGGAGCGCCAGCGCGCTGCCCTCGCCGGCGAGCGCCATAATCTCGGCCACGGTGTTCTCAAAGAAGCGGCTCGTCATGCCGGAGGCGCCCACCGAGCCGATCTCCTCCTTGTCGACGAGCAGGCACACGCTCGTGCGCTCGACCTCGGCCACGTCAAGCTGAGCGGCGAGTGAGGTGTAGGCGCACACGCGGTCGTCCTGGCCATAGCCCAGGATCATCGAACGGTCAAAGCCCATCTCGCGTGCGGCACCGGCGGGCACGACCTCGATCTCGGCGGAGAGGAAGTCCTCCTCGTCGATGTCGTACTTCTCTTTCAGGATGTCGAGCAGGTACTGCTTGACGGGCTCCTTGGCCTCGTCGTCCTTCTGCTCGTCAATCACCACAGGGCGGCCGCCCACGATGACGTCGAGGTTCTCATGGTCAACGGCCTCGGCAGCGGGCTTCTTCAGCTGGTCGCTTGCCAGGTGGATGAGCAGGTCAGAGACGCAGAAGACCGGGTCGTTCGCGTCCTCGCCCACGCACACCTCAACGGTGGTGCCGTCCTTCTTGCAGATGACGCCGTGCAGCGCGAGCGGGGTGGCGACCCAGTGGTAGGCCTTCACGCCGCCGTAGTAGTGCGTGTCGAGGTAGGCCATGTCGCCCGCCTCGTAGAGCGGGTTCTGCTTGAGGTCGAGGCGCGGGCTGTCAATGTGCGCGCCCAGGATGTTCATGCCGCTCTCCATAGGCTCGGTGCCGAGGTTCACGAGCATGAGGGTCTTGTTATGGCAGGTGGCGTAGACCTTGTCGCCGGCCTTGAGCTCACGGCCGAGGGCCGCGGCCTCCTCGAGCGAGATGTAACCCGCCTCGCGCGCGGCGGCCACACCTGCGACCACGCACTCGCGCTCCGTCTTGTTCGTGCTGATAAAGGCGCGGTAGTCGCCGCAGAGCTGCTCGAGCTCGGCCACCGCCGCGTCGTCGTACTTCTTCCAAGCGTTCGGACGCTCCATAGAGAAACCTCCTTGTTCTGCTAACAGATACCGCACGCCATGGTAGCACGGCAGGATGGGAAAAAGGTGCTAGTGCTGTCACAACATCACATCTGATTGAACGCGTGTGTCCGCATGCGTTGATTGCTCGTTGTCTCAACAGATTGAATGTATATCTTTTTCTTACGCTGTAGGAGAATGTAAGTCAACCGATCAAGCGGCATCTTATTCGGAAGGATTGCGTATGAACAAGCAGCAGCTGGCTTCGAAGATTTGGGAGTCCGCCAATAGGATGCGCTCGAAGATTGAGGCGAACGAGTATAAGGACTATATCCTGGGCTTCATCTTCTATAAGTTTCTCTCTGAGACTGAAATTGCTCGCCTTAAGGCGAAGGATTTCTTGGAGAGCGACCTTCCGACCTTGCGGGAAGAGGACTCCGAGCTGGTTGAATTCGTTAAGGATGAGTGCGGTTACTTCATCTCTTACGACAACCTGTTCTCAACATGGCTTGCCAAAGGTAAGGATTTCGGGATTGAGAACGTTCGCGATGCGCTTTCGGCGTTTGATCGCAATATCAACAAACCGCAGCGTCGTGTGTTCGACGGCGTCTTCGACACTCTCCAGACGGGACTATCGAAACTCGGCACCGATGCACGGAGCCAGTCCAAAGCGGTGCGTGATCTCGTGCAGCTCATTCGTGACATCCCTATGGATGGTCGTCAGGACTATGACGTACTTGGCTTCATCTACGAATACCTGATTTCTAACTTCGCTGCGAACGCAGGTAAGAAGGCGGGCGAGTTTTACACCCCGCACGAGGTCTCTCAGCTCATGAGCGAGATTGTTGCATGGCATCTCAAGGGCAGAGGCGAGATCAACATCTATGATCCGACTAGCGGATCGGGCTCGCTGCTCATCAATATCGGCAAGGCCGTTGCCCGTCTTAACGGAAACCCCGACTCCATCAAATACTACGCGCAGGAACTAAAGGAGAACACCTTCAACCTCACGCGCATGAATTTGGTGATGCGCGGCATTCTGCCGGATAACATCGTGGCGCGAAACGGCGATACACTGGAAGACGACTGGCCATGGTTCGAATCGGACGAGACCAAGGAAGAGACCTATGAGCCGTTGTTCGTGGATGCCGTGGTGTCCAATCCGCCGTATTCTCAGCGTTGGGATCCTCAGGACAAGGAGCTAGACCCGCGGTTCGAGTACGGTATCGCGCCCAAGTCAAAGGCGGACTACGCCTTCCTGTTGCATGATCTCTACCACCTTCGCCCTGATGGCATCATGACCATCGTCTTGCCGCACGGTGTGTTGTTCCGCGGCGGCGAGGAGGGCGCTATTCGCAAGAACTTAGTGGAGAACCGTCATATTCAGGCGATTATCGGTCTCCCGGCAAACATCTTCTTCGGTACCGGCATCCCCACCATCATCATGGTGCTGCGTAAGAATCGCCCGGCAGGCGAGAGCGATGTGCTCATTGTGGATGCATCCAAGCATTACGTTAAGGCGGGGAAGAGCAACAAGCTCCAAGCGAGCGACATCAAGCGCATTGTTGATGCTGTGACGGGCAATCGAACAATCGAGGGGTTCAGTCGCCCTGTATCGATTGAAGAGATTCGGGCAAACGACTACAACCTCAATATCCCGCGCTATGTGGATTCGTCGGAGGCACCTGAGACTTGGGATGTGTACGCATCCATGTTTGGCGGTGTTCCCAAGGCCGAGGTTGCTGCATTGGATCGGTATTGGGCGGCTTGGCCGTCGCTCAAGTCTGAGCTCTATATGGACGAGGGCGGTTGTTGCCTAGATCCGAAGAAGGGCGATCTTGCAGAGATGGTTCGGTCTAACGCTGACGTTCAGGCGTTCGTAGACGATTTTGATCAGTCACTGCTTGACCTGCCGAACGAACTTCGTTCTGTACTTATCAACAATCCCATGACGGTGGATGTGCTTGCCGAAGAGGGTGCGGTGAACAGGATTATTGAGCGAGCCATTGAAAATCTGCCACTTATCGATCCATATAACGCGTACCAATGTCTCGATGACGCATGGCAGGGTATCGCCATTGACTTGGAGATAATTCAGACTGAGGGTTTCGAGGCAGTACGCAAGGTCGACCCGAACATGGTCATAAAAAAGGTCAAGGGAGTTGACACCGAAGTTCAAGATGGATGGACGGGCCATGTGCTTCCCTTCAAGCTGGTGCAAGAGCAGCTGCTCTCTGATGATCTTTCGAAGATTAAGGAGAATGAGGGGCGTATCCCTCAGATTGATCAAGAGCTCTCCGAGCTGCTCGAGAACATGGATGAAGAAGATAAGGGATCGACCGACGCCGTAAACGATGAGGGGGATTCGTTTGTCACTGCTGCGCTCAACAAGGCAGTTAAAGCTTTGAAGGGCCAAGCAGAGTCAGATTTCGATCAAGCGCTTGTTCGGGCAAAGATGCTGAGTGACGAACAGAAGCGAGTAAAAAAGCAGATAAAATATGCTCGTTTTGAGCTGGAAGAGAGAACGAGGAAGGTAATGGCGTCGCTCACGGACGAGCAATGCCGCGCGCTGCTTGAGGAGAAGTGGATCAACCCTCTAATGGCCGGCCTTAATTCTCTTTCTCAAAACGTGATTGACGAATTCGTTGCCAAGGTACGGACGCTAAATGAGAAGTATGCGACCACCTATGCAGATGTGTGCCTTCAGATTGATGCAGCGGAAAAGGAGCTTGTCCAGATGCTTGGGCAGCTCACGGGTAACGATTACGACATGGCAGGCATTCAGGAGCTCATGAGCCTGTTGGGCGGTGAGTGACGTGACCGAGAAAGCTATGGTGCCGAGAATCCGTTTCAAAGGTTTCACTGACCCTTGGGAACAGCGTAAGTTAGGCAACTGTGGGACAACCTATAGCGGTCTGAGCGGTAAAACCAAAGAGGATTTCGGTCATGGCAACGCCAGGTTCGTTCCGTATACCAATGTCTTCGACAATCCCCTGACGGACACAGAGCGGCTCGAGGCAGTCGAAATAGATTCGAGCCAAAATAAAGTTGCGTATGGTGACGTGTTCTTCACCGTGTCTTCTGAAACGCCGGATGAAGTTGGTATGTCCTCCGTTTGGCTCTCTGACCAGGATGATGTTTACCTCAACAGCTTCTGTTTTGGATACAGACAAGATGCAACGTTTGACCCGCATTACCTAGCCTACATGCTCAGGTCAAGTTCGATTCGTTCCGATCTCACTCTGCTGGCTCAGGGGATCTCTAGATTCAACATATCCAAGAACAAGGTGATGGAGTTGAGCGTTGCTGTTCCGTCTGCGGCAGAGCAGAAGCAAATTGGTCAATACTTCGCCCACCTCGACAGTCTCATCACCCTTCATCAGCGTAAGTATGACAAGCTTGTTCAGATGAAGAAGGCTCTTCTTGACAAGATGTTTCCGAAAGCCGGCGAGTGCGTTCCAAAAATCCGCTTCAAGGGTTTCACTGACCCTTGGGAACAGCGTAAGTTAGGCGAGCTCTGCACTATTTCTAAGGGGCATGGCTACAGTAAAGCTGACATTAGGGATGCTGGCACCCCACTGATCTTGTATGGACGCCTGTATACCCAATATGAATCACGTATTGAGGGCGTGGACACTTTTGCCGTTGAGCAAGAGGGATCGCTTCTTTCGAAGGGTAACGAAGTAATCGTTCCTGCATCCGGGGAAACGGCAGAAGACATTGCCGTTGCATCATCCGTGCGCAGGTCAGGAATCATTTTTGGAGGCGATTTGAATGTCGTTACTCCAGTAAGCAAGCTTGATCCAGACTACACCGCGCTTGCTATAACGTACAGCAAAGCTCATGACGATTTAGCAAAGCGAGCACAAGGAAAATCAGTCGTACATGTCCATGGCAACGATATCGCCGAAGTTGAAATCTCTTACCCGTCGGAAAGCGAGCAGAAGCGCATATCTACGGTCGTTCTCGGTCTCGACAACCTCATCACCCTTCATCAGCGTAAGTTGGAATTACTCAAGTCCGTCAAGAAATCCCTCCTTGAGGGTATGTTTGTATAGGGGTTAACGAGGAGGTTTCTAGTATGGATCGCAAAAGATTGATGGAGGAAGCCATTCATTCGGGAGAGATGGAAGGTGCCTACGTCTCTGAAGAGTTCCGCAAGGACGCAGACGAGTACGTCAAGGGCGATATTTCCATTGAGGACTTAATGAGAAGGACCAAGCGTCGCTGGATAGTTGAGCGCAAAGAGGCTGCTCATGTCGGATGAGTTTGTTGACCCTTATATCGACCCTGCGACTGGGGTTTTGAAGAATCTCGTCGGCGCTGAGAGCTATGACGATCTTGCTCGCGCGGAAGGGGAACTTGCTTCCATGCGGATGGGCGAGCTATTCGAGCAGGGGAGCTTTCATCCAACTGGGACGCTCGAGGACTTTCAGCATATCCATCGCTGGCTCTTCCAAGACATATACGCTTGGGCAGGATGTATCAGGACTATCGAAATCCGCAAGAACACAGAGGACGCCGAGTTCTTTCTTCCCTCTGTCAATATCGAGATGGGCATGGAGTGGTCGCGCTCGAAACTTGAGCATGACGGCATGCTCAAAGGATTGAGCCAAGATCGATTTGTCGAGCGTTTGGCGTATCACTATGACAATTACAACTTCGTTCATCCTTTCCGCGAGGGGAACGGTAGGACACAGCGCGTGTTCTGGACGCTGCTCTGTCATGATGCAGGTTACGACCTTGATTGGCGCTTGGTTTCTGGTGTAGAGAACGATGAAGCAAGCCGGCTTGCGGCGGAGGATAGGGACTACTCGGCGCTTATTGCGATGTTCACGCGCATCGCGAAGCCTTGTGATCCGGCAGTTCCGATTAACAAAGAACTTGCTCCGGGCCGACACCTGAAAGATTGAGGGGATTGGTCTGTCCAGTTACTTACGCTGATGAAGGGTGATGAGGGAGTCGAGGCTGCGGAAGAGGGCGCCGATTGCGCGCTGCTCCTCAAACTCTGGCTCCACAACAATCGTTGAGCTGATTGATTGCTTCGATAGACTTGGTAATCCGGTTGATTCATTCTTCGATTTCCAGTCGACCTTCAGGAAGAGGCAGAAGGCAAAATCGAGATCAACTCTTGGTCGAGGAACTGAATAAAACAGCGTGTCAACGGTCCAAAACGGCGCATACAGGATATAGGGGTTGTCAATGGTCCCTTTCCTGCCGATTCCGATTGCGTCATCAGAAGATGAAAGAGCATCAGACACGCTCGTCATATAACCACCGGTCCCGTATACCGGAACATCCCCTGAAGGCAGATGCTTATAATCCTTGCCACTGCAAACGTCAACAACCTCCCCCAGCTCACGCTGTTCCCAAGCAGGAAGCTTAATTCGAGTAGATAACGGGGCTCTCGCTTGGGAACAGCGTAAGTTAAATGAATATCTTGAAACCTCAAGAGAGAAGAATGAGTCTTGCCGTTTTGGCAAGGACGATGTTCTTTCAGTCTCGGGCGACTATGGGATCGTTAACCAGATTGAATTTCAGGGCAGATCGTACGCTGGCACATCCGTTGCAAATTATGGTGTTGTCCATAAGGGCGATGTCGTATATACCAAATCGCCATTGAGGAGCAATCCATACGGGATTATTAAAACCAACAGGGGAAATGACGGTATTGTTTCGACTCTCTATGCCGTTTACCATCCGACAGAGAAGACTCATCCCGACTTCGTGCAGGTATATTTTGAGCAGAATGCGCGTATGAATAATTACATGGCGCCATTAGTCAGCAAGGGTGCCAAAAACGATATGAAGGTGTCAGCCGAGAATGCACTAAAAGGTGCGGTAACTTTTCCCGGAATCAAGGAGCAAGAAGTAATCGCGTCTTATTTCTCTCAACTGGACGATCTCATCACCCTTCATCAGCGTAAGCAAAAAAACGGTTTGACGGTCCACAAAGTCGCCGTTTACCTATCTCTGAGCTGTGAAAGAGGGGGTAACGGTAGAATGGGAAAAACTAACTACGAATAATCTGCCTGTTCGTTCTGTATCAGGGAGGACTTCTCATGGTCTTCGAGAATGAAGCTCAATTTGAAGAGGCTCTTATCGGCGTGCTCAAACAGCACGGATGGACTGACGACGTGTTGCGTTATCCGACGGAAGAGCAGCTTCTTCAAAACTGGGCGGACATTCTCTTCCGTAATAATTCAGGTATTGATCGACTCAACGGCTGCCCGCTAACCAAGAGCGAGATGGCTCAGATAATCGAGCAGGTGGAGACGCTTAAAACGCCCCTTGCGCTCAATTCGTTCATCAATGGCAAGACGGTGTCTATTAAGCGCGACAATCCCGACGATGTAGCCCATCTTGGCAAAGAGGTCAGCCTTAAAATCTATGACCGAAGGGAAATTGCCGCAGGCAATAGCAGCTACCAGATTGCCCAACAGCCCGTTTACCGTGCCAAGAACAAGTTACTGAACAGTCGACGGGGCGATATCTGCCTGCTCATCAATGGTATGCCGGTCATTCATATCGAGCTTAAACGCAGCGGGGTGCCGGTGAGCCAGGCGTGCAGCCAGATTGAGAAATATGCTCATGAGGGGGTCTTCTCGGGCATTTTTCGACTTGTGCAGATTTTCGTTGCCATGAATCCGGACGATGCGGTGTATTTTGCCAATCCCGGTCAGGGAACGTTCAATCCGAGCTATTTCTTCCACTGGGCGGATTTCAATAACGAGCCGATTTGCGCTGGTAAGCATTCGGGCGCAGATGAATGGAAGCGGTTTGCATCGCTTCTCCTCTCTATTCCTATGGCACACCAGCTCATCGGATTCTATACGGTTGCGGATAGTTCTGACGGCTGCCTGAAGGTACTGCGAAGCTATCAGTACTACGCTGCCAGCGGCATATCCGATAGGGTGCGCAAATGTGACTGGGACGAGCCGGTTCCCATGGGCCAGCCTGGAAGGCCTGGTGGATATGTCTGGCATACCACTGGCTCCGGAAAGACCATGACGAGCTTCAAGTCGGCGCAGCTCATTGCTGACTCAAAAGATGCGGATAAAGTTGTCTTCCTCATGGATCGCATCGAGTTGGGAACCCAATCGCTCAAGGAATACCAGTCTTTTGCCGATGATGCCGACGATGTCCAAGGAACCGAGAACACAGGCGTGCTTAAGGCGAAGTTGGATGATCCGGACCCGTCTAACACGCTTATCGTCACCTCGATACAGAAGATGAGCAATATCAAGGCGGGGAAAGGCAAAATCACCCAAGCGGAAATTGACCGCATGGCCAGCCGGCGCATCGTTTTCATCATCGACGAGTGCCACCGTTCCACCTTCGGGGACATGCTCCAAGATATCCGCCGATCGTTCCCAAACGCGCTCTATTTTGGATTCACTGGGACGCCCATTCTTGATGAGAATCAGAAGAAGAACTCTACGACTTCCATGATCTTTGGGTCATGCATTCACCGATACAGCATTGCCGACGGTATCCGTGACGGCAACGTATTGGGCTTCGACCCCTATATGGTTACTACGTACCGTGACGATGATGTGCGCGAGGCTGTCGCGCTCGAGCGCGCCAAGGCCAAGGACGTGTCCGAAGTGTATGGCGACGCCAAGAAGGCAAAGGTGTTCGAATACTACATGGATTCCTCGAAAGTTCCCATGGGTCCCATGGTGGCGCCTGATGGAACGCATATCAAGGGTATCGAAGATTACCTTACTGCGGAACAGTACGCTCCCGGTACGCCGCATGAGGACATGGTGGTTGCGGACATCATCGATCGGTTTCCCGTACTTAGCCATGGGAACAAGTTCCATGCGATTTTCGCTACAACTTCAATCTCCGAGGCTATCAGCTACTATCGCCTTCTGAAGGCGCACGCGCCGCAGCTCAACGTGACGGCGCTCTTCGACCCGAACATCGACAACAATGATGGCGCCACTATCAAAGAAGATGCGCTGGTTGAAATCGTCTCCGATTACAACGCCGCATATGGCAAGGAGTTCACAATTCCAACGTGGGCAAGCATGAAGAAAGACATCTCGGCGCGACTTGCACACAAGAAACCCTATGTGAATATCGATGCTAAACGCGAGGGACGCATCGACATTCTCATCGTGGTCGACCAGATGCTCACAGGTTTCGATTCCAAGTGGGTGAACACGCTTTATCTTGATAAGGTTATCGATTACGAGAACATTATTCAGGCGTTCAGCCGCACCAATCGCCTCTTTGGACACGAGAAGCCCTTTGGCGTGATTCGCTATTATCGTAAGCCTCACACCATGAAGGGCTTTATCGAGGCGGCGGTCAAGCTCTATTCAGGTGATAAGCCCCTCGACCTGTTTGTCTGCAAGCTGCCGGAGAACATTCTTTCTATGGATGCTCGCCTGATGGAGATCGAAGCAGTGTTCGAGGCTGCAGGCGTTCCCGACCTCTCGCGGCTGCCCGATTCCGTTGAGGCGTGCAAGAAGTTCGCCAAGGACTTCGCTGAACTCAGCGAGTTTCTAGAAGCCGCGAAAATTCAAGGGTTCTCATGGGATCAGCGTACGTATGAGGTGTGGGACGAAAACGGCGACACGGTATTCGTGGAGCCGACTATAGACGAACAGATCTATCTAATCCTTGTTCAACGTTATCGTGAGCTTGGAGGAGGGCCGGGACCCGGGTCGGAGCCAAGTGCCCCTTATGACCTTAAAGGCTATATCACGGCAATTGATACAGGGCACATCGATACTGACTACATGAACGCCAACTTTACCAAGTGGCTCAAAGCGCTCGCTCAGGGGGACGAGGAGCTGGAGAGGGCGGAGAAAGAGCTTCACCGCTCTTTCGCGGCGCTCACGCGGGAAGAGCAGAAGATCGCCGAGGTATTCCTCCATGATGTTCAACGCGGTGACGTGGTGCCCGAGGAGGATATGACGTTGCGCGACTACATCACCGCCTATGCCAAACGGGCAAAAGACGATCAGTTTGAGCGCGTCTCGGAGCTTCTTGGATGCAACAAGGACCTTCTCATCGAGATGTGCAGCGCTGACTTGCGCGAGGACAACCTCAACGAGTTTGGACGCTTTGATCGGCTTAAAAAATCCGTCGACGTGTCTAAGGCGCGCGCCTACTTCGAGGAGAAGGATGGCACATCCCTGCCCCCGTTCAAAGTGAATATCCTCGCAGCCAACCTGCTCAAGCATTTCGTGCTTAACGGTGGAGTGGACATTGCCTAACCCGGCGGTTCATTAGCCCTCATCAGCGTGGGCCAGAAGGCTGACGGAGGATGGTGAACATGGTAGGGACAATCAATGGCGACACGCTGCTTTGTACGTATTACGCTCAATGGATTCAGGTTTACAAGGCGGGTGCGATTCGCGATGTGACCATGAAGAAGTATGAGCTGTCGCTGAATTGGCTCAAGAAGTTGGCGCCCAAGCTCAAACTGCGGGAGCTGGACAGGACCGAATATCAGAGGCTTATCAACGGTTATGCTGAAGCCCATGAACGACAGACGACGATGGATTTTCATCATCAACTCAAGGGTGCCATTCTTGATGCAGTCGACGAAGGCCTTATAGAACGCGACCCCACGCGCAAAGTGATAATCAAGGGAAGAAGGCCCCGGCGCAAGAAGGTGAAGTATCTCAATCAGTTTGAGCTTCATGCCATACTCGAGGACTTGCAGCTCGGAGATTCACCTGACTGGGACTGGCTAATTCTTCTAGTGGCGAAGACGGGGCTTCGTTTCTCCGAGGCACTGGGGCTTACCCCGGCGGACTTCGACCTTGCCCATCAGACACTCGAGGTAAACAAGACGTGGGACTATAAAAACGGAGGCGGGTTCGTCCCCACGAAGAACGCCTCTTCTGTGCGAAAGGTCCAGATGGATTGGCAGCTGACGATGCAGCTGGCATCTCTGCTCAAAGAGCTTCAACCCGATAAGCCGTTGTTCGTGCATGGCAAGGTGTATAACTCGACGGCAAACGGCGTCCTGGCAAGGCATTGCAGAAATGCCGGAACACCGGTTATCTCCGTTCACGGCCTGCGACATACGCATGCCTCTATCCTGTTGTTTGCGGGGGTATCCATCGCGAGCGTCTCAAAGCGCCTCGGGCACGCCAGCATGAACACTACGCAAGAGACGTACCTCCACGTAATTCGCGAGTTGGAGAACAAGGATGTCGACATCATAATGCGTGCGATTTCAACGCTCATGTAAGGACTGTTTTGGCTACGCGCTGATGAGGGCTGCTTTACTGGTAAGCTGAGCATGGTGCTGATTTACGGTTGGGGGCTTTGCGATGGCGATTCCAAAGTATGACGAGCTGTTCGAGTACGTACTGCGGTTTCTTGCAGATGGGGCGGAGCACTCCGCGGCAGAGATGCGGGCTTCTATTGTTGCCGAGCTCAACTTGACCGAAGAGGAGCGCAACGAATATCTTCCCAGCAAGCGCCAGCGAGTAATCGATAACCGTATTGGCTGGGCTCGCACTTATCTCAAGAAAGCCGGTCTCATGCATTCGCCCAGGCGGGGCTGTTATCAAATCGACCAAGCAGGAGTAGACGCACTTGCTTCAGACTGCCCTATAGATAACGATTATCTTGTTCGCTTCGACTCCTTCCGTGTGTTCAAGGAGGAAAGTCGCGGCGGTGAAAAAAACGTCGGAGCAGATTCAAATGATGGAAATGCGGATGGTGCACAGTCCGAGACTCCTGATGAGGCTCTCGCCCAAGCATATGAAGAGATTACTGCCCAACTTGCTGATGAGATCCTAGAGGAAGTCATGAAGCTCACTCCCGTCGCTTTTGAGCACATGGTGCTCGACCTTATGGCAAAGATGGGTTACGGTACGCTCGAGGCGCCTGCGAGGACAACTCCGAAGACGGGCGATGAAGGGATCGATGGCATCATCATGCTCGATAAGCTCGGCTTCGATCTCATTTATGTGCAAGCAAAGCACTACGCGGTAAACCATGCCGTGGGGAGGCCCGATATCCAAGCCTTTGTCGGTGCAATCGCTGGCAGAGGAGGAAAGGGCCTGTTCGTTACAACGTCCCAGTTCTCCGCTCCCGCGGTTGCCTATGCCAAGATGCAGCATATCGTTTTGATTGATGGGCAGAAGCTCGCGCATCTTATGATCGAGAACGACTTTGGCGTTGCAACGAAGCAGACGTTCTTCATCAAGGCAGTAGACTCCGATACGTTCACCTCTTACGTGGAGGATGAGTAAGGGAGTTGCCCTCTGGGTATCGGAGTTCCTGCCGTGCTTGTCGGTTTTGCGCGCCCTGATGGAGGTCGTGGGTAACTATGTGCCAGCGAATGTGTCCGCTCACCGTTGAGGAGGCGGAGGAAGTGCTCGATGCCCGTCGTGCGACGGGTCGGGCGCGTCTGAACGCTGGCGATGAGGACTTCGACCCCGCGCGCGACGCGTGGCCGGGGTCGCTCGTGCCCGCCTACGTGCCCGGGGAGGACGGCGCCCTCGCCACGGTGTCGCTTATCTGGGGCTTCGAGTCGCCGCGGGACGGACGCCCCGTCTTCAACACGCGCCTCGACACGGCGCTCGCCCAGCTCGAGCGCGGGCGTGGCCTCTGGCTCGACGCTATCTCGCACGGTCGCTGTCTTGTGCCGGTGCGCGCGTTTTACGAGGGGCATATGACCGAGCGCGTGCCGAGTGAGCGCACCGGCAAGCCCGTGCGCCGCCAGTATCGCTTTCGTTTGCCGGGCGCCCGTGCCTTCCTGCTCGCCGGCGTCACGGAGGGAGGACGTCTCTCCATCGTCACGACCGAGCCCAACGCCGCGGTCGCGCCCGTGCACAACCGCATGCCGCTCGTGCTGGGGCCAGGGGAGTCTGCCATTTGGCTCTCGGGCGATTTTGCGAGCCTTGCCGACCGCAGCTGCATCGCGCTTGCCGCCGAGCCAGAGCTTTAACCGTACCGAAACGCCCTGAGGATCAGCATGCTCATCTAAAAATACTGGGATATCAAAATAAATATGGTATACTGGCAGCGTTGGCAGAGCGTTTTGGTGGGGGAGGTGCTTGAGTGTGGAGGATTTTGCCTATGAGGTCTCGCGTACGCGCAGACTGGTGAATCAGCTTCTTGTAACCGAGCTTGAGCGACGCGGCTATGCGGGACTCGCTCCTTCGCACGGCGACATTCTGGCGCAGTTGTTTGATAGCGAGCGGATGCGCATGACCGAGCTGTCGCGCCGAATCAAGCGCGATCCCTCCACTGTGACGGCTCTTGTACGGAAGCTCGTAAAGCTCGGATATGCCAAGACCGCGCGGGATGAGACTGATGGGCGCGCCACGGTGGTTCTGCTCACCAGGCGCGGGCGTGAGCTCGAGCGGGATTTTGCCCAGATTTCAGCGGTTCTGCGCGCTACGTGGATGGATGGCAACTCCGCAGAGGACCTTGCCACTGCCGCGCGCGTGCTTTCTGTTATGCAGCGCAATCTACGTGCGGCAATTGAGCGCAATAGCGATTCCCACAAGATCAAATGAAAGGATAAGAACCATGTTGAACCACCTTCACACCTCCATCAGCCGCCGCGGGTTTCTTGCTGCTGCGGCAGCGATTGGCACTGCCCTTGCGGGCTGCTCGAGCGGTCAGGGCGCGGCGAGCGGTTCGGCTGCTGCCGCGGACTCGGCTTCGTCGGGCGGTGCGCGAACGCTTCGCGTTGCCATGGAACTTGCCTACCCACCTTTTGAAACTAAGGACGACGCGGGTAATCCCTCGGGTGTCTCTGTCACGTTCATGCAAGACTTTGCGGATTCTTACGGTTACGACCTTCAGATTGACAACATCAGCTTTGACGGCCTCATCCCGTCGCTTCAGACCGGTAAGGCTGATGCCGTCATGAGCTCCATCACCATTACGCCCGAGCGCGAGGAGGAAGTTGACTTCACCGATCCCTACGCGGTGGCGCAGCTCGCGATTCTTGTTGGTGCGGACTCGGGTGTTGAGAGCGTAGAGGACCTCAACCAAGCGGGCAGGACCGTTGCAGTTAAGACCGGTTCGACGGGCGACGTCTATGCGACCAAGAATCTCGTCAATGCAGAGATTCTGCGCTTGGCGGACGAGAGCGCCTGCGTGACCGAGGTTGCCCAGGGACGAGCGGACGGTTTTTTCTACGACCAGCTCACCATCTATCGCAACAACCAAGCCAACCCCGACACCACGCGTGCGGTCTTTATTCCGTTTCAGGATCCCGAGTACTGGGGCATTGCCGTGGCCTCGGGCAATGACGAACTGCGTGAGGAGCTGAATGCCTTTATTGCCAAGAGTAAGACGAACGGCGAGTTCGATCGTCTGACCGGCGAGTACCTGGCTGAGGAGAAAGCCGCATTTGACGAGCTCGGCTTCCGCTGGTTCTTTGATTTTGAGGATGCCGATGCCGAGGGCTCGGCCGATGGCGCTGTTGGCACCGCGGCGGATGTTGAGGGTGCGGCGGGAGAGGACGCTTAATGCCAAATCCCTTTACCGTGCGCCCCGGCGAGCGACCCGGCCCCATAAAGGCAGCGGTTAGCTACCTCATTGTGGTTGCCCTCATCATTGGGTTCTTTTGGGTGTCGCTCTTGCAAGTGGGCGTAGCTCTCGATTTTAGCTTTGTGGCGCAGTACCGCGTGCGTATCTTGGACGGTCTTGTGCTCACGCTTGAGATTGCGCTCGGGAGTCTTGTGACGAGCCTCGCCATCGGTTTGCCCGTTGCGGTGGGGCAGGGGAGCCGCATCTTGCCGGTTCGCTACCTCTGCGATGTGTACGTCAAACTCATGCGCGGCACGCCGCTGCTCGCCCAGATCTATCTCTTCTTCTACATCGTGGGCACTGCGTGGGGTGTAGAGAACCGTTTGGCGGCGGGCATCATCATCCTCTCCATTTTCTCGGGTGCCTACATCGCCGAGATTGTGCGTGGCAGTCTGAACTCGCTCGACGCTGGACAGTTGGAGGCAGCGCGGGCGGTGGGCTTCACTCGGCGGCAGACGCTACGCTACGTGGTGGCGCCGCAGCTCGTGAGTCGCACGCTCCCGGCGCTTACGGGGCAGCTTGCAAGCATGGTCAAGGACTCGTCGCTGCTCTCGGTCATCGCGGTAATCGAGCTCACTCAGACCATGCAAGAAATCAGCTCTGCCACGTTCAATCTGTTTGGGACCTATCTCTTCCTCGCGGGGGCGTACCTTGTTCTCACGCTGCCCATCATGTTTGTGAGCCGCTACTTTGAGAGGAGGCTCGACTATGCGCATGCAGATTGAGGGCCTTTGGCAGAGCTTTGGCGACCGCCAAGTGCTGAGCGGCATTGACTTTGAGGACGATGTCACCACGCTTGCCGTCATCGGTCCTTCGGGTGGCGGAAAGTCGACGTTTCTCCGTATCCTGGGCGGGCTCTTGGCGCCGAGCGCAGGGCGTGTGGTGTTAGATGGCGAGGTCGTGCCTACTGATGAGGCCGCGCTTGCGCGCTACCGGGCGAGCCTAGGTTTTGTCTTTCAGGACGGCGGTCTTTTTCATCATCTTTCGGCGCGCGAGAACATTGCGCTGCCCTTGCGTGCCGTGCATGGTATGGATGAGGCGAGCGCGGCGGCGCGTGCCGACGAGCTGCTCGACCGCTTTGGCCTCGCTGGTGAGGGAGACAAACGTCCCGCTCAGCTTTCGGGCGGGCAACGACAACGCGTGGCTATCGCGCGCGCCGTGGCGCCGCGCCCTAAGATGCTTCTGCTCGACGAGCCTACAAGCGCGCTTGATCCCGAGTACACCACCGAGGTGCTCGATTTGCTGGCAGACCTCAAACGCGAGGGCACGCGCTTTATCACGGTCACGCACGAGATGGGTTTTGCGCGCCATGCGTGCGACAAAGTGGCGTTTCTCTGCCACGGGACGCTCATGGAATACGGTTCTGCGGCGGAGCTGTTCGCGGCACCCAAGACGCCCGAGTTGGGGCGCTTTTTAGGTAAGTTGCTGGAATGGAGCGTGTGATGGTTACGACGGGTTGCACGGGGGAGTGCGTACGGCGCGTGCCGAGCGGTCCTGCCGCAGATGAGGTCGCCTATGTGGCGGACGGCCCGGCGCCAGATGCCGCTTGGGTGGGAGTGCTCTACGAGTCGAGCGAATGGTCCGACTTCAAGCTTGCTCAGGAGCTCGCTGCGCGAGACGTGCCCGTGCGGATGATCGATATGGAGCGGCAGGATGCCACCGAGAACGCACTCTCATGTCAGCTCCTCGTGAGTCGCGTCTTTGCGAGTGCGCTCGAGCGCGGGCACGCCGCATCGCATGTGCACATGGCGGAGGTAGTTGCGCAAGCAGGCGAACGTGGGGTTATGCTTATCAATCCCGGGCGCGCCCATGCCTTTGAGGTGAGTAAGCGCGCTGCCACCGAGGCGCTCGGACGTGCGGGCATTGCGGTGCCGGCGGTTCTCGCGTGCGCTGTGCCCGCTGACATTGACCCGACCGCACTTGTTTACCCCTGCATCATCAAGCCCGACTGCGGCGGCCGCTCGGCGCGCACAGCGGTGCTGCACGATGAGGACGAGGCGCGGGAGTTTCTTGCCGAGGCGCCCGCGGCGACCGTCTTTATCGTCGAATCGTATGTGAGGTCGCGGGCCGGTTATCTCACACGCATAGAGATTGTGGGTGGTCGGGTTGCGCATTTGCACCGTCGGAGCATTGCCGCAAACGGCCTCTCGTCCTACCACTTCGGCTCCACCTACGAGCCCTACAAGGATTGCCCGCCCGACGTTATAGCCGCAGCGGAGCGCGCGGCGACGCTTCTTGGTTTTGAGCTCGGTAGCTTTGACGTTATCGAGACCGAGCGGGCTCCCGTCTTTATCGATGCCAATTCTGTCTCCAATGTGTCTGCGGATTGCGATGAGCTTTTGGGCTACGACCTTATGGCCGAGTACGCAACCTATATAGCCGCTCGGTACCGGGAGCTGTTTGGATAGTACCGCCATTTCGCCCGGCACCATGGTTCAGAGAGATGGGGCAGGGTGTGATAACCCGCTCCAAAAGAGAGGGGGGATCTGCAATGAAGACAATCGAAGAGGTATTCAATCTGTTTAACGAGGTGGGCTGCTGCAGCTTTGCCACGCTGGATGGCGCGGGTGGGGTTGATTCGCGCATCGCGCACTTCTTTGCCTACGATAACGAGGGGCTCTACCTGCGCACCATGCGCGTCAAACCGTTCTACCGCCAGCTCAAGCTCGGCGCCCTTACGGTCTCTGCCGAGAAGACCTCTGAGCACTGCACGTGGGATGATGACAACCTCCCGCACTTCCAACCCGGCTACATGGTGCGCGTCTCGGGGACGGTGCGCGAGCTCGCACAGGAAGAGGTGGACGCCAAGGCGGCGGCGAACCCGCTGTTCAACGTGGCTGTCTATGATATCAACAAGTATCCGGAGACCGTCGTCTTCGTGCTCGACCGCTTCCACGGCGAGTACTATGACTACGACTTCAATATGGTTCATCGCGACCATAAGATTTTGCGTGAGCGTTTCGCCTTCGGCGGTGACGCGTTTGAGGCGCCGGGCCTCTCTATCGATTCGGATCGCTGCATTGCCTGCGGCGCCTGCACCCAGGCCTGCACGCATAAGGCCATCTTCCCCACGGCAGATGGCGCAGCGTATGAAATCCATGGTGAGCGCTGTGACGAGTGCGGCAACTGCCACCACGCATGCCCGGCAGGCGCGGTGCGCTCCAAGGGCTGTTGACGCACACAGCGCCTCTGGGGAGCAACTGCGTGTAAGAGATGCTTTTGGTTGCCATCGGACCCAAGCGCACTTTGACTATGACGAGACGCGCGACCGCATCCGCAAGGACTCGTTCTTCTGGTATCGCAACGTTATCGCCTCAAACGGCGAGAACTTGGGTTAGAGCACCGCTTGTAAGATGTCCTTGGGGGCGTCGAGGACAACATCTGGCTCCTCGATGCCCTCTGAGGACGTGCTGCCCCACGTGGCGTAGCCAAAGGCCATGTGGGCGTTGCGCGCCGCCTCGTAGTCCGAGTGCGCGTCGCCGATGTAGATCGCCTCGGAGGGCTCAACACCCAAGCGCTCGAGGCACATGAGAAGCGGGGTGGGGTCGGGCTTGTGGCGGTCGGTGTCCTCGGCAAGCACCGCCGTTTCCATATAGCGGTCGATGCCTTTGGAGACAACGTCGATCTCGTACTGCGCGTGGGTCTTGGCAGAGACCACGGCCTGCGTGATACCGCGGGCGGAAAGCTCGGCAAATACCTCGTCAAAACCCTCGTAGAGGGTGGCGCCCTCCTCGTACTCGTTCACATAACGCGCCCAGCGCGCATAGGTGCCCTCGGGGTCCGCGACGCCGAGCGCCTCCATCACCTTCATGCCGGGCCACGGGGCAAACTTGAGCACCTGCTCAAAGGTCCACGCCTCGCCCGTCTCCTCCTCGATGATGCGCATGAGGGGGCACATGTTCATGTTGAGGGTGTTGAGGACGGTCCCGTCGATGTCATAGATCACGGCACGGCAGGGCATGGCGGTCCTTTCTTGTAGCAGCCGGGCGGGATGCTTGCGTCATTATCACACGCAGGGGGCGCGGGCGCGCGAGCCGGCAGCGATATGGCGCAACGTTGTGGCGCGTGTCCGCGCGGGCGGGTAGACTGGTAGGCAGCCAACCGGAGAGGATGCCCCCATGTCTGACACCACTGCGCCCAAGGACCGCCGTACGTTTGCTGTCATCGACGGCAACTCGCTTATGCACCGGGCGTTTCACGCCGTACCGCCCACCATGAACGCGCCGGACGGTCGGCCCACCAACGCCGTCTTTGGCTTTCTCAACATGTTCCTCAAGATGGTGGACGCGTTCCATCCAGACGGGGTCGCCGTTGCCTTTGACAAGGGCAAGCCGCGCGTGCGCATGGAGATGCTTCCGCAGTACAAGGCGCAGCGCCCGCCCATGGACCCAGACCTGCGCGTGCAGTTCCCCATGGTAAAGGAGCTGCTCTGCGGCCTTAAGGTGCCTATTCTTGAGGCCGAGGGCTGGGAGGGCGACGACATCCTGGGCACGCTCGCCCGCACCGGCGAGGCGGCCGGGTGCGACATGTACCTCATCACGGGCGACCGCGACATGTACCAGCTCTCTACCGAGCACGTGAAGATCGTGGGCACCAAGAAGGGCCTCTCCGACGTCCAGATCATGACGCCCGAGACGGTGGAGGACCTCTACCACGGCATCACGCCCGAGCTTGTGCCCGACTTTTACGGCCTTAAGGGCGACACGTCTGACAACATCCCGGGCGTGCCGGGCATTGGCCCCAAGAAGGCGAGCGCCCTCATTGCGCAGTACGGCTCGCTCGACGAGGTCATTGCGCATGCGGACGAGGTCAAGGGCAAGATGGGCGAGAACCTGCGCGCCCACATCGACGATGCCCTGCTCTCGCGCAAGGTGGCGACCATTCAGACGAACGCGCCGGTGGAGGTCGACTTTGACGCGACGGCGTTTCCCGCCTACACCGCAGACGACGTTACCGCGTCTCTTGGGGCGCTCGGCATCATGGCCATGCAGAACCGCTTCTTGGCGCTGCTCGGCGAGGAGGGTGCGACGGCTTCCGGTCCCTCGGAGCTCACGCTGCCCGAGGCCCTGCGTGCCGATGTGGCAGACGCGGCTGCCCTCGAGGCAGCGCTCGCAGAGCTCGACCGGGCGATCGCCGCAGGCGAGTGGCTGGGCGTGACGCTCGACGACGACCGCGAGGAGGGCGCGCTCTTTGGTCTTACGCGCACGCTCTGGGTCGCCACGTCGCGTGCGCTCGTGGCGGTGGACGAGCCCGCGGACGGCCCGACGGCGATTGTTGCGACTGGCCCCGTCGTCGGTTTTGCCTTTGAGGGCGGTCTTGTGGCGAGCGTGCTTGCGCGCCTGCTGCGCGAGGGGCACGTTGCCTCGCCAGATGTGAAGGCGCTTTTGCACGAGCTCTCGCCCGTGGACTCTGCCGAGGCGGAGCTTCTCGACCCGCTTTCGCTCGACGCGTCGCGCCTCTTCGACACCGTGGTGGCGGCATATCTTCTCGACTCGGTGCGCTCGAGCTTTGACGACGCGTACCTCGCCGATACCTACCTCGCGCTCTCGCTGCCCGTGGCGGCGGGGGAGGAGGGCGCCGACGACGATGCGCCCACGGTTGCCGCGCGCGCCGCAGTTGTTGCCCGCGCGTGCCAGGAGCCGCTTGCCGCCGCGCTCGACCGCGACGGTGCGCGTCCGCTCTTTGACCGGATCGAGATGCCGCTTGTGCCGGTGCTTTGCGCCATGGAGCGCACGGGCATGTACGTTGATCCCGAGCGCCTCTCCGCTCTTGCCGAGGGCCTGGGGGCAGAGATCGACGACCTCGCCCGTCGCATCCGCACCCTCGCCGGTGACGAGACCTTCAACATCGCGAGCCCCATGCAGCTCTCGCACATCCTCTTCGACGTGATGGGCCTGCCGACCCGCGGCCTCAAGAAGACCGCGCGCGGCTACTACTCCACCAACGCCCGCGTGCTCGAGGAGCTCGCCCGCGACAACGAGTTTGTCCAGCTCGTCCTCGAGTACCGCGAGAAGACCAAGATCAAGAGCACCTACCTCGATACGCTGGGCGCGCTGCGCCGCGCGGACGGCCGCGTGCACACCACCTACAACCAGACCATCACGGCGACGGGTCGCCTCTCCTCGTCCAACCCCAATCTGCAGAACATTCCCACGCGCTCTGCGCTCGGCCACACGGTCAAGACCGCCTTCACGGTCGCGCCGGGTAGCGTCTTTGTGGCGGTCGACTACAGCCAGATCGAGCTGAGGCTCCTCGCGCACCTCTCGGGTGACGCGCACCTTATCGCCGCGTTCAACGAGGGCGAGGACTTCCATGCCGAGACCGCCGCTCGCGTCTTTGACGTGCCGGTGGAGGAGGTCACGCCCGCGCTCCGCAGCCGCGCGAAGGCGGTTAACTTTGGCATCGTGTACGGTCAGCAGGCATACGGCCTCTCGCAGTCGCTCGATATCCCGCAGGCCGAGGCGCGCGAGATGATCGACCGCTACTTTGAGGCGTATCCGGGCGTGCGGACGTTTCTCGACCGCACGGTGGCGGACGCCAAGCAGACGGGCTATGCCGAGACGCTCTTTGGGCGCCGCCGCCCCATTCCCGAGCTCAAGATGCGCGTGCCCTCGCAGCGTGCCTTTGGCGAGCGCACCGCCATGAACCACCCCATGCAGGGCACCGCGGCGGACATCATCAAGATCGCCATGGTGCGCGTGGCGCACCGTCTGGAGGACGAGGGCTTTGCCGCGCGCATGATCTTGCAGGTGCACGACGAGCTCGACTTTGAGTGCCCCAAGGACGAGGTCGAGCGCCTCATCGCGATGGTGCGCGCCGAGATGGAGGGTGTGGTCACGCTCGCCGTGCCGCTTGTGGCAGATGCCTCGGTGGGCACCACCTGGGCAGACGCGAAGTGACACGTCGCATGCGTACCGGCCTGCCGGCGGGAACGTTTCTATTGGTAGCAACCCGCTTTCTTGTCTACCTTGGCGTGCAGGCGGCCTACTTCATAGGCATCATCGGGACGCTCACCTACGAGGTGGGCGCCTCCACCTGGGCGCTTGCCGGGGCGGTGGGCTTTTTCAACCTGTTCATCATCTTTGGCAACGCCGCCGGCGGGACGCTTCTCGACGTGCGCGGCCCCCGGCTGTATGCCGCGGTGACGCTTGCCGTGGCGGTGGCAACGAGCGTGCTCTTTCAACTTACCGCCCCCTGCGTGGCAAACGTGCTTGCCATGAGCTGCGCCTTTGGGTTTGCGACGGGGCTCGGCTTTGCCTTCCTCTCGGCGTATCCTGCCTATCTGACCGACGACGCCGACGAGCTCAAGCGCGTGAACGCCCTGCTCGCGGTGGTGTCCAACGTCGCAGTGGTGGTGGGGCCCGCCGTGGGCGGCATCATCGCCACGGTGTTGCCTGCCCAGCGCGTCTTTTTGGCCACGGCGGTGTTCTCCGCCGCCGCGGCGCTGCCCGCCTACCTGCTTGTGGAGCGGGTTTTGCGCGTCCGCGCGGCCAGGGTGCGTTCGCGCGCGCTCGACGCGCCCGTACCCGCGCCTGCCACTGTCTCGCCTGATGCATCCGATGCCGCCGCGTCTGGCGTCGCCGCACCCGCACCTGCGCCTGACGCTCCCGCTGCAACGTTTGCGGATTCGGTGCGAACGGTCTTTACCGTGCCCTCGCTCGCTTTGCTCTTTGGCGTGGGCGTGCTCGCCTACACCGGCTACGGCGCCTTCGACCCGCTTGAGTCGCTCTTCTACCGCGATGTCCTGCATGTGGGCATTTCCTGGATGGGCTGGCTCTCGAGCGCGGCGGGGGCGGGGAGCGTCATCGGGTCGCTTCTGGCAATCCGCGTGCCGCGCGCCCACGTGAACGTGCTCACCCTCATCCTCCTCATCGCCTTGCAGGGCGTAGGCTGCCTGCTCTACGTGGGCACGCCGTACGTGGTGTGCGCACTTGCGGGGCAGATGGTGCTCGGCTGCGCCTTTGGCATGGTGACGCCGCTCCAGAACACGCTCGTGCAGATGCATGCACCCATCGAGGTCCTCGGTCGCGTGAACTCGGTCATGAACGCCGGGTTCAACGGGGCGGGCGCGCTGCCGCTCTTTGCTGCACCGGCGCTCGCCGCCATCTTTGGCGTGCAGGGTGTGCTCGTGGGGGCGAGTCTGGTGGTGCTCGCCGTTCCGCTCGTCTACCTCGCTGTTCGCCGTCGCACGGTGGCGCGCATCGTGGCGGAGGAGCGCCGGCGCGGACAGGAGGGATAGCTTCGAAACGACCCTTGGGACCTTCCCACTCCCAGTTTTCATCTATTCAATAATCTGAGAGCGTGCGAGCAGATAGGCCACACACGAGCGACCGTCCTACCTCGGGTTTCCTCTTTTCACATTCATGGGATACTCGGTGACGCTTAGAGACATTATTGAATTCCCGCATTTTTGCGAAAGGAAACGTGAAAGGATACATCCTATGGCTCAGATCTCCCCGTCTTCAAGTACGAGTATCGTGGCGATTGGACCTGCGGACAGCTTGTGGGACGCGGCGCTCGCGTTCGTGGACGTCTGCCCGTGGCGCGGTGCCCGCTCGCTTGCCCGCAAGATGCGCGAGGGCTACTTCACCGGGTGGCAGCGTGTGATCTTGGCGACGGTCGATGGGGAGCCGGCGGGCTTTTGCACGCTCGCCGCGGAGGACGGCCTTGTGGACGACGACCGCACGCCCTTCATCGGCTACGTGTGCGTAGACGAGCGCCTCCGCGGCCGTCGCCTCTCCGAGCGCATGATCCGCGTGGCGGAGGACCTCGCCCACACGGCGGGTTTCACCCGCATGTACATCCGCTCGGGCGAGGAGGGGCTTTACGAGAAGTTTGGCTACGAGCCCTGCGGAGTCGGCCGCGACCGCCACGGCGAGGTCGAGACGGTGTTCTCACGCGAGCTCTGATTCCCACATTGCCTCAGGGCCACCCGTGCATGTGCCTGCGCAACGAAAGGGTGCAAAGCGTCAGTGCGTTGTATCAGCGGATGAGCTCCTCGATGTTGCGCGCTCGGCATAGCAGGCGTCTGACCTCCATGGTGTTACCGTCCACAACGTAGAACACCCGGTAATTCCCGACCCCAAAATAGTAATAGGGGAGAGGGCGCTTTCGAGTGGTGTGATACGTTGCCGCCATGGTTGGGTTTTGGAGGTGTGCCAAGATGCCCTTCTCCACGTCGTCTGCCAGGCGTTTGGCAGCGGAGGGATTGTGAAGGTCATGAGCAATATGGGCGGCTGCTGCGCTTAAGTCTTCCCAAAAAAGCGGCAGGTAGCTCAGCTTATAACGCGGTGGCTTCTGAGTCATGGCCGAGCATCTCCCTTACCGAACCGAAGACCTCATCATGCGTGTAGCGCAGGCTCATGCTTCTGGCCTGTCGGTCGGCGGCGTCAAGGGCGTTTTCCACGGTCTCACTCGCTCGTTGATATTGCTCGAAACTCATGACAACCATCGAGCCTCGTCCGTTTTTCGTCAAAAAGACAGGGCCATTCTCCGCGACGTCGCGCTCGATGTCGGTGTAGTTGTTTCTAAGGTCGGAAACAGGTCTGATGTTCATGACATCACCTCTTCTCTCAGAATACTATCAATATTATCAGATGCTTTTACGCCGAGCGTGGCGGTCGTGGCGAGCGGGTCGCGTCTTAGGATTTCCTTCATGTTCGCACGTCGCGCCCGCGCTATGCTGCTGCGTATAGGATGAGGAGGGAATGGCGTGAGCGAGAGAATACTGGTCGTGGACGACGAGCGCGAGATTTGCGACCTCGTCCGCGTCTATCTGGAAAACGAGGGCTATACGGTCGAGACGTTTCGTGACGGCGCCGCCGCGCTCGCGCGCATCGAGGATGTCCAGGCGCCCGCCTTCGACCTCGCTCTGCTCGACGTGATGCTTCCCGGTACGGATGGCTTCACCCTGTGCCGCAAAATCCGCGAGCGCCACACCTACCCCGTCATCATGCTCACCGCCAAAGGGGAGGAGGTCGACCGTATCACCGGGCTCACCCTGGGGGCAGACGACTACGTGGTGAAGCCCTTCTTGCCGCTCGAGCTCGTTGCGCGCGTGAAGGCGCAGCTTCGGCGCTACAAGACCTACTCGGCGGGCGAGGGCGGCTCTGCGGGTGGGCGCGATGCGGGCGAGGTGCTTACCTACGCGGGCCTTGTGCTCGACGTGCGGGCGCACCGCTGCACGCTAAACGAGCGCGAGCTCTCCCTCACGCCAACGGAGTTCTCTATCCTGCGCATCTTGCTGGAGGCCAGGGGTGCCGTGGTCTCGGCGCGCGACCTTTACTGCAAAATCTTTGGCGATGCGTACTACGAGAACGGTTCCGGCTCTATCACGGTGCACATCCGCCATCTGCGTGAGAAGTTGGGCGACTCGTTTGACGACCCAAAGTACATTAAGACTGTCTGGGGGTGCGGATACAAGATTGAACGCTAAGAGACGCTCCGGCACCCCGGTGCCGCCCAATACCCCCTCCGTCGACCGCCCGGCGCCGCCTCTCATCGCCGCGGCGGACGAGACTCGTCGCGAGCGCCTGCGGCTCGCTGCTGTCGTCATCGCGGGGGCTGCTGTGGGCATCATGCTCTACATCCTTCTCTTTCGTTTTGTTGATGACGGCCTAAACGGCGTCTTCGTCGACTGGTTCTTCTCGACCTTTGTCTCCACGTGGGAGGTCGACTATCAAACCAATACCACATACAACCTCGTCTTCAACCCCACGGGCGCCAAGGAGTTCTTTCTCAAGCTCGGCCTTGCATTCGTGCTGATCCTTGTGGTCGTGTCCGCGATTGCAGCGCATCTCTACGCCCGCCGGTGCTCGCGCGAGACAGCCGAGCGCGCGGCGGAGCTGCTTGCGTTTTTCATGCGCCACGACGCGGAGGCGAGCGAGGTCTTTCCCGACGGTTTTGGCGCGCTCGCGCTCACGGCGACCGAGGTCAAAAGCACGGCAGAGGCGCACGAACGGGCGCTGCGCGACGAGGCGCAGCGCAGAAGCGACCTCATCACCTACCTCGCGCACGACCTCAAGACGCCGCTCACCTCGGTTATCGGCTACCTCTCGCTTTTGGACGAGATTCCCGAGATGCCGCGCGAGCAGCGCTGCCGCTACGTGGGCATCACGCTCGACAAGGCGAAGCGCTTGGAGCGCCTCATCAACGAGTTCTTTGACATCACGCGCTACAACCTCTCACACATCGAGCTCGAGACGGAGAGCGTCGACTTGTCGTATCTGCTCGTGCAGATGGCAGACGAGTTCTATCCGCTGCTCGCGGAGCACGGTAACACCGTTTCGCTCACGGTCGAGGGCGCGCCGGCGAGCGTGGAGGCGCCGGGCGCGGAGCTCTGGATCACGGCGGACCCTGGCAGACTCGCGCGCGTGTTCAACAACATCCTCAAGAACGCCATCGCCTACAGCCACGAGGGGACCGAGATCGCCGTTGCGGCGGAGCGCTTTGAGCGTGCCGACGCGCCGGGGGAGCCGTGGGCGCGCGTCACGGTGAGCGACGAGGGGGCCACCATCCCGCCGCACAAGCTCGAGGCCATCTTTGACAAGTTCTTCCGTCTGGATGAGGCGCGCGCCACCTCCACCGGCGGCGCCGGGCTCGGTCTTGCTATCGCGCGTGAGATCGTGGAGCTCCACGGCGGGACCATCACCGCGGCGAGCGAGGCGGGGCGCACGACCTTTACCGTCGAGCTGCCTGCGTGAGGTGGCGCGTGCTGCCGGTAGTTTCGCCTGATGCGCGCGGTTTTGCGCGGAGAAGTCCCCTTAGGCAAATAGCGCCCCTAGGCAAACAATGCCGTTAGGCAAACCTTAGTGTTTCGCTCAAGTCTTGTTATGCGACCTGCCCCTATCTTGGGAGCGTGAGTTCCCCAAGAGAGAGGTCACCCTATGAGGCTTTGCGAGAATGCGCCGACACCTGCTCAGTCTGATATTACGTATGCGGTCGGAGGCACGCGGCCGCTGCCCGTCCGCGTTGCCCGGGCATCGACGCGCGTGGCCCCTGCGCGGTACCGGCGCGGTGCACATGTTCGCGCTGATGCAGTGCCGGGTGCGACCCGCTACCGCCGCCCCCGTCGCCCGCGCAGACGGCATCGGCTCCTTAAGGTCTTCGTCGTCGCGATGCTGGTTGTACTGACGGTGCTGGGTATGGCGGGGCGCGGACCCCTGAGCGCGCTTGGCGGCATTGGTTCCGCAGCAGGCCGGATGGGGGAGAGCGCGATGCGCACCATGGGGCTTGCGCCATCGTCGACCCCGGTTGCCGAGTGGCACGCCGGCGAGGTGCCGGAGCTCTACCAGATTGACCCTGTCTGGGCGGATGAGCCATACGCGGGCGGCACGGTGGGCGTGAACGGCTGCGGGCCCACGTGCCTCACCATGGCCTACGTGGCGCTCACAGGACGCACCGACATGGACCCCGCTGCCATTGCGGCCTTCAGCGAACGCGAGGGCTACACGGTCGACGGCATGACGGCCTGGGCGCTCATGACGGAAGGCGCCCATACGCTCGGCCTCACCAGCGAGGAGCTGCCGGCAAACGCGGCGAGTATTCGCGCCGCGCTTGAGGCGGGGCAGGTGATCATCGCAAGCGTGCGCCCGGGCGATTTCACCACGACGGGACACTTTATCGTGCTCGCCGGCATCGCCGCCAACGGCGAGCTGGAAATCCGCGACCCCAACAGCGCGGAGCGCACGCACGAGACGTGGAGTATCGACCGGGTACTCGGCCAGTGCGCCAACCTCTGGGCGCTGAGCGCATAGGGGCGGCGCAGGACGCCTCCGCCTGGCGGGGGCATGGATGTCCCGTCGCCACCGCCTGCGCACAACATCTTGGTCAAGAGGCAATCTGTGCCATTTGCCGAACGGTCAGCGGTCGATGTTGTGGAACAAATCTGGACGATAAAATCGTCACGGATGATACATGCGCAGGTGGGGGCGCCGCCGTCTCTCGGGCGTTTTGGGCGCCTAAACCAATTTATAATGTGTCCCGAATAAGTCCATTTATATCTACCTGCAGAAACACAATATGTTGTGTTGTGCAGAATAAAATCATCAGCATATGGTGAACGCGCGTGCCGTAAGATGGATAGCGCACCGCAGCGCCGCCCCGCAAACGACGGGCCCGCGCCGCGGTTTTGCACTCAGCTAACCCCATACGAGGAGAATGGAAACGGGACTCGCATGAAGATCATCAAGCGCAGCGGTACCGAGGTCGCCTTCGACATCACTAAGATCGAGAACGCCATTCGTTCGGCCAACAAGGACGTGGCCGAGCGCGACCGTCTGACCGAGCGCCAGGTCATCTACGCCTCGCAGAACGTTGCCGAGGCATGCGAGAACGCCGGCCACACCGTTTCGGTCGAGGAGGTCCAGGACCTCGTCGAGGACGAGCTCATGAAGCTCGACAAGTTCGAGGTTGCGCGCAAGTACATCATCTACCGCTACGTGCAGAGCCTGAAGCGCCAGAAGAACACTACCGACGACAAGATCCTCGCCCTTATCGAGTGCAACAACGAAGAGGTCAAGCAGGAGAACTCCAACAAGAACCCCACCGTGAACTCCGTGCAGCGCGACTACATGGCGGGCGAGGTCTCCAAGGACCTTACCAACCGCGTGCTGCTGCCGGCCGAGGTCGTCGAGGCGCACAACGAGGGCATCATCCACTTCCATGACTCCGACTACTTCGCGCAGCACATGCACAACTGCGACCTCGTGAACCTCGAGGACATGCTGCAAAACGGCACGGTCATCTCCGGCACGCTCATCGAGCGCCCGCACAGCTTCTCGACTGCCTGCAACATCGCTACGCAGATTATCGCCCAGGTGGCCTCCTGCCAGTACGGCGGCCAGTCCATCTCGCTCACGCATCTTGCGCCCTTTGTTGAGGTCTCGCGCCAGAAGATCCGCCGCCAGGTGGAGGCGGAGCTTGCCGAGCTCGGCGTCGACGCGCCCGAGGAGAAGATCTCGAGCGTGGTGGAGGACCGTCTGCGCGACGAGATCCGCCGCGGCGTTCAGACCATCCAGTACCAGGTCGTGACCCTTATGACCACCAACGGCCAGGCGCCGTTTGTGACCGTGTTCATGTATCTGGGCGAGGCCCGATCCGAGGCCGAGAAGCACGATCTGGCCATGATTATCGAGGAGACCCTGCGTCAGCGCTACGAGGGTGTCAAGAACGAGGCCGGTGTGTGGATCACGCCCGCGTTCCCCAAGCTCATCTACGTGCTCGACGAAGACAACGTCTACGAGGGCAGCCCCTACTTCTACCTCACGCAACTCGCGGCCAAGTGCACCGCCAAGCGCATGGTGCCCGACTACATCTCCGCCAAGAAGATGCGCGAGCTCAAGCTCTCGAAGGGAGAGAAGCCGGGCGAGGGCGATGTCTACACCTGCATGGGCTGCCGCAGCTTCCTCACGCCCGACCGCTCGGGCAACGGCTACGACAACGTGGCCCGCGCCAAGAACTACGAGCCGGGAAGACCTAAGTACTACGGTCGCTTCAACCAGGGCGTCGTCACCATCAACCTGGTGGACGTCGCCTGCTCCTCCGCGCGTGACGAGGACAAGTTCTGGCAGATCTTCGACGAGCGTCTGGAGCTCTGCCACCGTGCGCTGCGCTGCCGTCACGAGCGCCTGAAGGGCACCCTCTCTGACGCCGCGCCGATTCTTTGGCAGTACGGCGCGCTCGCGCGCCTCGACAAGGGCGAGACCATCGACAAGCTCCTCTACGGCGGTTACTCGACTATCTCGCTCGGCTACGCCGGCCTCTACGAGTGCGTGCGCTACATGAAGGGCGTGAGCCACACCGACGAGCACGGCCGCGACTTCGCGCTCGCCGTCATGCAGCGCATGAACGACAAGTGCGCCGAGTGGAAGGCCGCCGAGAACATCGACTACTCGCTCTACGGCACACCGCTCGAGTCCACGACCTACAAGTTCGCCAAGTGCCTGCAGCGCCGCTTTGGCATCATCCCCGGCGTGACGGACAAGGGCTACATCACTAACAGCTACCACGTCCACGTGTCCGAGAAGATCGACGCCTTCGACAAGCTCAAGTTTGAGAGCGAGTTCCAGGCGCTCTCCCCGGGTGGCGCCATCTCCTATGTTGAGGTGCCCAACATGCAGGACAATCTCAAGGCCGTCATCCGCGTCATGCAGTACATCTACGAGAACATCATGTACGCGGAGCTCAACACCAAGAGCGACTACTGTCAGGTGTGCGGCTACGACGGTGAGATCCAGATTGTGGAGGACGATGGCAAGCTCGTGTGGGAGTGCCCCAACTGCCACAACCGTGATCAGGAGAAGATGAACGTGGCGCGTCGCACCTGCGGCTACATCGGCACGCAGTTCTGGAACCAGGGCCGCACCGAGGAGATTCGCGACCGCGTGCTGCATCTGTAGCGGCTGAATCGTCCGATCGGAGGGCGGATACATCATCCCGTGCTCAAACAGCTTCGCTTGCGAAGAACTGCGCGCGGGACGATGTATCCGCCCACCGTCCTACGGAAGCTTCCAGGAGGGTTAGATAAGGAGTCGGTGGCATGAACTACGCTGAGATCAAATACTCAGACATCGCCAACGGCGAGGGCGTCCGCACGTCGCTCTTTGTCTCCGGCTGCCGCCGCGGATGCCCGGGATGCTTCAACTCGGGCGCGTGGAGCTTTGCCGCCGGCGAGCCCTTTACCCGTGAGGTTGAGGACCAGATCATAAAGAGCCTGGACCACCCGTTCTGCGACGGCCTCACTGTGCTCGGCGGCGAGCCCATGGAGCCCGAGAACCAGCTCGGCCTTGTGGGCTTTCTCGAGCGCGTGCGCGAGCGCTTCCTGCGGGGCGACGACGGTGCGCCCGCGAAGAGCATCTGGTGCTTTACGGGCGACACGCTCGACGAGCTTATGCCGGGCGGACGTCACCATACCGAGGTCACCGACCGCATGCTCGACTGCATCGACATTCTGGTCGACGGCCCGTGGGTGCAGGAGCTCTACGATATCAGCCTCAGGTTCCATGGTTCTTCCAACCAGCGCTTAATCGATCTCAACGCTACACGGGCCGCCGCTTCCGAGAAGGGTGTGAGCCTAGCGGAAGCTGTGGTTCCCTGGCGCGACGAGGAGGTCTATTCGACCCACTCTATGTAGCACGGGCGGCCGCGCGCATCGCTGCGCGGCCGTATTTCATCGCGAGAAGGGGGTTGCGCGATGACAGAGATGAAGGTTTCGGCACGTGAGCACAAGCGCGGTATGCCGTTTATGCCAAAGGTCGATGCGGTCTGGATGCATCCGACGTTTAGATGCGTCTATCGCTGGCTCGAGAAGCTCGAGCGCGACCGCGTCTTCTGCCGCCACGATCTCCGACACCTCATGGATACCGCGCGCATCATGTGGATCGTGAATCTCGAAGAGGGGATGGGCATTGACCGCGAGGTCATTTACGCGGCGGCTCTTCTGCATGATGTGGGAAAACCCGTTCAGTACACGCTCGGTGCCCCGCACGAGGAGGTCGGTGCGCGCCTTGCCGATACGATTCTGGCGAGCCTTACGGGGGACGAGGCGTTCTCGCCCTCCGAGCGGCGCGCGATTGTGGGGGCTATCCGCGGGCACCGTCGCCTGCGCGAGGGTGCAGAGCCTCTCGAGCACCTGCTCTATCGCGCCGACAAGGCGTCGCGCCCGTGCTTTGCCTGCCCGGCCGAGGTGCGGGAGGCCTGTTCGTGGCCGGATGAGAAGAAGAATCTCGCGATTCAGGTGTGATATCTATTCATGATTTGCCCAAAAGGGTGCCTGCGAATCAGGAACGCTTGGATTCCGCTGCCTTCCGACGGGTTGGTTCGCGGTGCCAATCCCATGGTTTGTACCGAACGAGCGCGTATCGCAACCTGCAACGTCGGCCTGAATGGGTATAGAAAGACTCGGACAAAAGCTAAAGGGACTACAGCGTTGCTTTTTGTGGTCCGGAAAAGAGGCATTATGGCGGACAAACATCTTCCGGAGGACACATCGGAGGGCGAGGAGAAGACGCTTGCGCAACGGGCAAAGGCAGGTCTACCTGCCACACGCCGCGAACTCGCCAAGGTCGATCCCGCAGCGCTCGAGCATGCGGACCGGATCATCATCAGTGGGCTCGAGGTCTTCGCTAACCACGGCGTCTACCCGGCGGAAAACGAGCTCGGCCAGAAGTTCGTGGTCTCGGCGACGCTCTTTACCAGCCTGCGCGCAGCGGGGGAGGCAGACGACCTCACCCTCTCAGTCAACTATGGCGAGGTTTGCCATACCATCGACGCCTTTTTGCGCGCACACACTTTCAAGCTCATCGAGGCGGCGGCAGAGGCGTGTGCCCAGCGCTTGCTCGCGGACTATCCGACGCTCCTTGCCGTGCGCCTGAAGATCGAAAAGCCATGGGCGCCCATCGGTCTTCCGCTCCAGAGCGTGGCAGTGGAGATCGAGCGCACGCGGTAAGTGGATGCGGGGCGTCGGCTTTAGCGGATAGGGTCGTGCCAGTGCTTTCTAACCCAAAAGATTTGAGGCGACCGTTGCGGCGGGGCGCTTGAGTATGCGTGCGATTTCGCGGTTGCGCGGGCAGAACCGATCGAGCAGCGCGTGGAAGCGGGCGTTGTGGCTCGGCTCCAGAAGATGCGTGAGCTCGTGGATGACCACGTAGTCGAGGCACTCCGGCGGGTAGGCGGCAAGCGCGCTGTTGATACGGATGCTCCGGCGCGCCGGCGTGCACGAGCCCCAGCGGCTCGTCATGCGCCTAATCTGCCAGCCGGCGGCATGTACGCCTACGCGCGCCTCGCCGCGCGCGATGGCGCTGGGAAGCGCCCGGGCGACTTCACGACGGTATAGCGCCTCGATCTCCTCGGCACCGCCCGGGGCGTGCTGAAGGCGTCCCCAGAGGGGGACGAGCCCGTCTGCGGTTGCGCCCGCGTGCGTTCTTTCGGCGGCGCGGGTGTGCACGCGCTCGATGTGCGCGGCAATCCAACCGGCGCGCCGATTGAGAAAGTCCTGCGCTACGGCTAGAGGGGTGCGCGTGGGGATGCTCAGGCTCACGGTGCCGTCGCGGTGGATACGCAGATTGAGATTTTTCACGCGTTTGCGCACTACGGTAACCGGGACGGTGCCCGCGGGGGTGCGTACCTCAAGTGTCGTAGTTGTCACAGCACCTCCTCGTGTCCGTCGCGCCGCCCTGCCCGGCTTTGTCAGGCCACCAATTGTAAGGGATTGCGCGCCCATCTCCTGATAATCCCTTTACTCAGGTAGAATGAACGCTGTTGTTGCAAACGAGCCGGGCTGTGCGCGGACCCAGATTCGCGCGCTCCGGTAGAAAAGGAGTTTCCATGTCCAACCAGGGTAAGAAGGTCCGCGCGCACTACCGCGGCACGCTCGACGACGGCACGCAGTTCGACAGCTCCTACGATCGCGGCGAGCCCATCGAGTTCACCTGCGGCGCGCACCAGATGATCGCCGGTTTCGACGCTGCCGTGCTCGACATGGTGGTCGGCGAGAAGAAGACCGTTCACATCCCGGCGGCGGAGGCCTACGGCGAGCGCCGTGACGACCTCGTGCTCGATTTCCCGGCGGCCCAGGTGCCCAATATCGAGCAGATTAACGTCGGCGACCGCCTGTTCCTCTCCGGCCCCGGCGGCCAGCCCGTGCCTGTTACGGTCATTGAGGTCAGCTCCGAGGGCGTTAAGCTCGATGCTAACCACGAGCTTGCCGGCAAGGACCTCAACTTCGACATCGAGCTCGTCGAGGTTGTCGAGTAGCGCATTTGCGTTGCATGTCACATATGCATCGACGGCCGCTTCCGCATCGCGGGGCGGTCGTTTCTTGTTTGGATGCTCATTTGGGGACGGGGTCGGAATAAGCAGGGCAACTGCCCTACCTGCTCATTTCGACCCGTCCCCAAATGTGCACGTCGGGTGATATGCAGAGGCGGGATCGTTTTATGCAATCACGTCTGCATACTTTGAACCCGTCCCCAAATGAGCGCAAATGAGCGCTAATTTGCCATGCGGAAGGCCTTCTCGTCTGCTTTGGGCGGCTGTTCGACGAGCTCTTCCAACCAGATACGGCACCGCAGGCGCCGATAGTTGTTATGCAGGGTATCGAGATGCCGGATGATGCCCGCGGGCGGTCCTTGAATCTCCATGTCGACCGAGCCGTCGGGCAAGTTCTCGACCCAGCCGGTAAGACCGAGGTCGCTTGCGATGCCGGCGTTGTTCCAGCGAAAGCCCACGCCCTGCACGCGCCCGGTAAAGCGCAGGTAGAAGCGACGGCAAGGTGGCTCGGCTGCATCGAGTTCGCCTTGCAGGCGCTCGATAAGTCCCTGCTCGAGGGGGCTGCGCGCATCAGCGGGGTTGTCCCCGTCATCGGCAACCGCGGCGGGGTTCACAAACGGGTTCTCGCGAAGGCGGTCCCAGATTCCCATGATGCCTCCAATCGGTAGCGCACTTTAGCGAGCGTCTGCGGGAAAGACGATGCCCGCCTGGCGGCGCGCCTCATCCATAAGGGCGATCGAGGTGAGGGTCACGTCGCGGAAGTACCCGACGGTGCCAAACGGGCCGGCCGCCGCGTCGAGCAGGTCCGCGCCCGCGCGCACCGCCTCCACCGCCGCTACAAAGTCGGCGAGCTCGTATGCCATGGTGTTCGCGCAGCCGGGGAGCTCAAGCTCACGGCTGTGTGCGCCCTCGGCGGGACGCACCTCCTTGGCGGCGCCGCGCAGCGCCCGGCCGCGGTAGTCGATGCGCGCCTGCATGGGGACGGATACGCCCGCAAAACTGAGCGTCGCCTCTTCGCCCTCGATCTGGCAGGGGAGGTTGTCGTTGGTGATCTTGGCGTAGCTCAGCGTGGCGGACATATGCGGGTAGCGGGCGACGATGGTGCCCGCACCGTCGAGCGCGCCCGCGGTGAGCTCGCGCGTGTCCTCGTCGAGCAGGACGGGCGTGCAGGTTATGGCGTCCGGCTTGCCAAAGAGAGCGATGAGCGCCTCAACGCAGTACACGCCGATGTCCATAAGCGCGCCCGAGGCCATCCGGCAATCGAAGATGTTGGTCTGCCGCCCGGCAAGAATCTCGTCGTAGCGCGAGGAGTACTTGCCAAAGCGCAGGTCCGCGCGGCGAATGCGGCCGAGCTCGCCGAGCGCGTCCCGCACCGCCCAAAAGGCGGGGTCGTGCACCGGGCGCATGGCCTCGAGCGCGACGACGCCTGCATCGCGCGCCGCGTCGAGCACCGCCTTGGCCTCGCGCTCATTTGCGCCGAGGGGTTTCTCCACCATCACGTGCTTGCCGCCCGCGATGCACGCGAGCGCCTGCTCGGCGTGGAGGGCGTTGGGGCTACCGATGTAGACGGCATCCACCGCGTCGCTCGCCGCAAGCTCGCCCAGGTCGCTGAAGGGGAGTGTGCCGCCGCGCTCGGAGGTGAAGCTCGCCGCGCGCTCGGCGTTGCGCGAGAGCGTGCCCACAAAGACGGCGTCTGCGCTCTCGTTCACGACCTCGATGAAGTCGCTCGTGATCATGCTGGTGCCGATGGTGGCGATGCGAAGCATGGATGAACCCCCGTTCGGTCTCGGTCCCGCCGGCCCTGCCTATCAGTCCGCGTCGTCTGCGGTAAAGCCGGCGTCTTCGCTCAGTCTACCCGAATCTGCGGCGGTCGTTGCGAGCTCGTCGCAGCGCTCGTTCTCCGGGTGGCCGGCATGGCCCTTCACCCAGGTGAACGTGACCGTGTGCGGCTCCTTGGCAGCAAGCAGGCGCTGCCAGAGGTCGATGTTTTTGACGGGCTTTTTGTTTGCGGTCTTCCATCCGCGGCGGATCCAGCCCTCGATCCAGTGCTGGTTGAAGGCGTTGACCACGTACTGCGAGTCGGAATGCACCTCGACCTCGCAGGGACGGTTCAGCGTCTCGAGCGCCACGATGACCGCCATGAGCTCCATGCGGTTGTTGGTGGTGAGGCGGTACCCGCCCGAGAGCTCGCGCGTGAACGTCTCTCCCGCGCGGTTGGTGTAGGAGAGTATCGCGCCAAACCCGCCGTTGCCGGGGTTGCCGCGCGCCGAGCCGTCGGTATAGATCGTGACCTTCACGAAGCCGCCTTTCTGTACGCGCCCCGCCCGTGTGGGGTCGCGCCCTGTATTATCCCCCAGAACCGCCCGGCGAGACAAACGCCGCGCCTTTGCACGGGGCTTACGGTGCGCTTGCGGGCTCCTGTTGGGCGCGCGCTAGCCTAGATGCATACGACGAAAGGGGAGGGACATGTCGATCATCGCTGCCGGTGTGCTCATGGCGGGAGGTATCGCGGCGCTTCTGGCGTCCGATTGGGCGCACGCGCTCGAGGATGCCGCGGACGAGGTCTCCGTAGAGGAGGACCTCCAGCGGTAGGGCCGCGCGGCCTTGCGCTCCCGCGGCCCTGCGCGCCTTGTGTCCGTCTTGCACCGCGCGGTACACTTGCGGGCGACGTCCGTCGTCCGAGGAGGGCTATGCAGTACCGCACCGACCCCAAGACCAACAACCGCATCTCCGCCCTCGGCCTGGGGTGCATGCGCTTTCCCGCTACCGTGCCGGGGCGCCCGGATGCCCGCGCTGCCGAGACCATTATCGCACGCGCGGTCGAGCGCGGGATAAACTACCTCGACACGGCCTACCTCTACCCGGGAAACGAGGCGTGCGTGGGCGCTGCGCTCGAGCGCTTGGGCCTGCGAGATAAGGTGTTTCTCGCCACGAAGCTCCCGCACGGGTCCTGCAAGCGCCCGGAGGACTTCGACCGGTTCTTTACCGAGCAGCTGCGCCGCCTGCGCACGGACCGCATCGACTACTACCTCATCCATAACGTGACGAGCCCTGCCCAGTGGGAGCGCCTGCGCGCGCTCGGCATCGAGGCGTGGATCGCGCGCCAGAAGGAGGCGGGGCGCATCGGCGCCATCGGCTTCTCCTATCATGGCAGCACCGGCGACTTCACAACGTTGCTTGACGCCTTTGCGTGGGACTTTTGTCAGATTCAGTACAACTACGCCGGTGAGAACTACCAGGCGGGCACAGCCGGTCTCAAGGCGGCTGCGGCGCGCGGGCTTGCGGTGTTTGTGATGGAGCCGCTTCTGGGCGGTAGGCTCGCCGGCAAGCTGCCTCCCGATGCTAAGCGCATCCTCGAGGGGGCGAGAACCGACGTGCTCGACACGCCGGCCGCCTGGGGGCTCGCCTGGGTGTGGGACCACCCCGAGGTGACGATGCTGCTCTCGGGCATGGCGTCGCCCGAGCAGGTGGACGAGAACGCCCGCACTGCCTCCGGCGCGCTTGCGGGCGGCCTCACCGAGGAGGAGCATGCGGTTATCGAGCGCGTACGCGCCGTCTTTGAGCGGGCCAACCGCGTGCCCTGCACCGGCTGCAACTACTGCATGCCCTGCCCGCAGGGAATCAACATCCCGGGCTGCTTTGCGGCGTACAACGCCTCGTTTGCGCACAGCTGGTTCACGGGTGTGGCGCAGTACTTCACGGCGTCGGCCATCAGAAGCGGGCATCCCAAGCTCGCGACCAACTGCGTGCGCTGCGGTGCGTGCATGCGGCATTGCCCCCAGCACATAGAGATTCCCGACCGCCTGGACGATGTGCGTCGCCGTCTCACGCCGGGGCCGGTGGGGGCGGCGCTGCGCCTGCTTGCGCGGTGCGATCGCTAGAAACAGAGATTAAGGATCTGCCATGTTCTATGTAGGATGCCATCTCTCCATCAGCCAGGGCTTTGAGGCCATGGGGCACACGGCGTTATCGATCGGCGCCAATACCTTTGCGTTCTTCACGCGCAACCCGCGCGGCGGCAGCGTGCGCGAGCTCGATCTGGAGGATATCGCGCGCCTGCGCAACCTTATGGACGAGCACGGCTTTGGCCCGCTCGTGGCGCATGCCCCTTACACGTACAACCCGTGCTCCGCTAAGGAGCGGGCACACGAGTTTGCGCTCGAGGCCATGGGCGAGGACCTCCGCCGCATGGAGGCGCTGCCGGGGATGTACTACAACTTCCATCCCGGCGCGCACGTGGGCCAGGGCGTGGAGCGTGGCATCGAGCTCATATCCGACGTGCTTTGTCAGGTGATGTTTGAGGGCATGCGCACGCGCGTGCTTCTTGAGACCATGGCGGGCAAGGGAACTGAGGTGGGGAGCCGCTTTGAGGAGCTCGCCACCATCATCGAGCGCGTGGAGGCGGCCCGCCCCGAGTTCGCGGGAAACCTTGGCGTCTGCCTCGATACATGCCACGTGAGCGATGCGGGTTATGACATCGTGCACGACTTGGACGGCGTGCTTTCTGAGTTCGATTGCGTGGTGGGGCTCGAGCGCCTCTGCGCGGTGCATCTCAACGACTCCAAGAACCCGGTGGGTGCGCACAAGGACCGGCATGCCTGCCTTGGCGAGGGCTATCTGGGCAGCGCCGAGCTGGGCGGCGGCTGGGATGTGCTTGCCGCCGTGGTGAACCACCCTGCGCTCGCGCATCTCCCGTTCATTTTGGAGACGCCCAACGACCTCGATGGCTATGCGCGCGAGATTGCGGAGCTGAGAAGGCTGCGCGCCTAGGCGAGGATGCCCGCCTGCTCCTTTACGGTAAGAACGCGCAGGACGCTCTCGTCGATGCGCTCCTTGGTGATGGTGCCGGCGTTGACGGCATCGAGGACGCCCTGGTATGCGGCGTTGAGATCCTCGGGCATGAGGAGCATGTCGCCGCCTGCCTGGAAGAAGCGCACTGCGGCGTCCGCCGGACCGAAGTTCTGCGTGATGGCGCCCATGGAGAACGAGTCGGTGATGATAACGCCCGTGAAGCCGAGCTCGCCGCGCAAAACGTCGGTGATCATCACCTGCGAGAGCGATGCGGGCAGTCCGTCGGCGGCGAAGTTGGGGGTCTCGATGTGGCCGACCATGACGAAGGGACAGCCGGCCTCGATCGCGGAACGGAAGGGGGCAAACTCGCAGGACTCGATCTCCTCGCGGGAGCGCTCGGCGTAGACGGCACCGGTGTGAGAGTCGCCGGCGGTGTCGCCGTGGCCGGGGAAGTGCTTGACGCAGGGGAGGGTGCCCGTCTCGAGCATAGCCTCGACCTCTGCGGAGACCATCGAGGCAACGAGCTCAGGGTCAGACCCAAAGGAGCGCACGCCGATGGCGGTGTTGTTGGGGTTGGTGAGGACGTCGGCATCGGGGGCGAAGTCGAGGTTGAAGCCGATGTCGCGCAGATAGGTGCCGATGGACGTGCCGACCTCCGCCGCCCGGGCGGGGTCACCCGTGGCACCGATCTCTGCCATGTTGGGGAACGTGGGCACGTCGAAGAGCCCCGACTTGGCGACGCGAGCGACGAGTGTGCCGCCCTCCTCATCGACGCCGAGGAACGGCGGGATGCCGGCACCCGCGGCGCGGCAGAGCTCGTCGGTGCCGGAGAGCAGGTCGCGGACCTGCTGGGCACCGGTGAGGTTCTGGGCGAAGTAGATGAGGCCGCCCACCGGGATGCGCCCGAGGGCCTCGGCCGTCATGGAACCGGCGACCGTCGCCACGGAGGCGCCGGTGAGCTTCTCGGGCGTGACGCAGAAGAGTTGGGCGACCTTCTGCTCGAGCGTCATCTTCTCAAGCGTGCGCTCGGCGAGCGTAGGTTCGGGCTCGGGTTCAGGCTCAGGCTCGGCAGGGGTTTCCTCCGTACCGGGGTGGTCGGAGATCTCGGGCGTTTCGCCGCGCTCGGGCAGGACGCTCTCCAAGATATCGCAGCCTGCAAGGAGGCCGGTGGCGGCGACTCCGCCCATGGCGACAAGGCCGCGGCGCGTAATGGTCGAACGATGCATGGCTTCCCCCTTCCCCGAGCGTTTGCTCCCCAACGCTCTCATAATCCGTCTCGCTGCACAAGAGGTGTCAACGCCTTGTTGCGCCGTTTTGGCGTCGCCGGCGCTGCGCCGGTGTCCTAGAGCGCGCTTTGGTAGATGGCGCGCGCGTCCTCGAGTGTGAGGGTGGCAAACGTGCCAAAGCGTTCGCCGCGCGTTACCTTGAGGCCCTCGAGCAGCCGGTCGATGTCGCCCTCGGTGATGCCGAGCTCGCCCAAGGTGCGGGGCATGCCGAGCGAGACAAAGAAGTCCTGCAGCTCGTCGATGGCGGCCTCCACCGCATCCGCCACGGCGCGCTCGGGCGTGATGTCCTCGTCGATTCTGGAAAGATCATCCACCTCAGGGTCGACGGGCTCGATGCCAAAGACCTCCTCGGCAAACGTCAGGAAGCGCTCGGGATGCTCGCCCCACACGTAGCGCATCCACGCGGGGAAGACGACCGCAAGGCCGGCGCCGTGGGTGATGGAGGTGTCGAGGGCGGAGAGCTCATGTTCCATCCCGTGGCACGTCCAATCGCCGTCGCGCGCGCCGGGGACGTTGAGGCCGCAGCCCGCGAGTCCGTTGTGTGCGAGCGTGCCCACCCACATGAGGTTCGCGCGAGCGTCGTAGTCGCGCGGGTCCTCCATGACGCGGGGCGCCGCCTCCATCGCCGCGCGGATGAGCCCGCAGGCGATGTGGTCGGTCACCGGCACGGAGGGCTGCCCCGAGAAGAAGCGCTCCATCACGTGGCTGATCATATCGGTGATGCCAGCGGCGGTCTGGTACGCCGGCAGCGTGAAGGTGAGCTCGGGGTCCATGATGGCTACGGCGGGGCGGTTGAGATCGGTGTTGACGCCGCACTTCATGCCCAGCTCGTCGTTTGAGATGACGCACGAGTCCGATGCCTCGGAGCCAGAGGCGGGGATGGTGAGCACCGCTGCCGCGGGAAGGGCGCGCGTTGCGGTGGCACGCTTGCAGAAGAAGTCCCACACGTCACCCTCGTAGGGTACGCCGAGCGCGATGGCCTTCGCAGTATCGATGACAGACCCGCCGCCCACGGCAACGATGGCGTCGACCGACTCGCCGCGCGCCGTCGCGATGCCCTCGCGCACGAGGGCCACTTCGGGGTTGGGGCGCACGCCGGCAAGCTCGGTATGGGCAATGCCCGCCGCATCGAGCGAGCTCAGCGCGCGCTCGAGCGTGCCGGTGCGCACGACCGACCCTTGGCCGTACACCACAAGCACGCGCTTCCAGCCCTGTGCGGCAAGCGTCTCGCCCGTGCGGTCGCAGGCGCCGCGCCCAAAGACAAAGCGGGTGGGGGAGTAGAAGTTGAAGTCGTTCACAAAAGCCTCCTCGACGTAAAGGGTCCCCAAGAACAATACCCCAAAGCGCTAGGCTACGACCTCGAGCTCGCGCAGGTCGTCGAGGGCGATGGTCGTCTCGACGATGGTGAGGGTTCGGTAGATAAGGTCTATGCGCGCCACGCACCCGGTGAGCTCGACGTAGGCGTCGCGGTCGTAGTAGACGGCGTGCACCACCTGACCGCGCGCGAGGCCGGCGAGGGTCTCGGAGAGGGAGCGCGCCTCCTCGTCGGTGAGCTCGTGACGGGGCTCGATAACGCGCTCCTCGGCACGTACGAGCTCGTAGTAGCCCCTCAGTGCCGCGAAGGGCATGAACTGGGCCGCGCGGTCGGCGCGCACACGTCCACTCGCGGTCAGGCGCCTCTCACTCATGGTGTCCTCCCACCTGCTCGTTGCGCTCGCGGGCGGTGCCGGCATCGGTCAGGCTGATGCCGCGCACGAGGGCGTTCTTGCCAAACTTGCTTTTTACGGCCACGACGGCGCTCGCAAGGTCGTGCTCGCGCGCGTCTGCCTGCGTATCGGTAAAGAGGTCGACGGTCGCAAACTCCTCGGGCATGAGGTTGCCGAGGCCGACATTGATGCGCCGTATCCGCCGTGCGGGGTCGACCGTTTCTGTCCAGAGCCGCTCGAAGTGGGCGAGGAGCTTTCTGCGCGAGTTGGTCCGCTCGCCAATCTTGCGCGACCCACCCGCGTGTCCAAACTGCCTGCGCGCGCCGACCCGCCGTGTGCCGTGCTCGCCGCGAAAGACCTCGCCCGCATCGGTGCCCGGTGCAGGCGGCATCGCGCCATCGCCCGGACCGCTCCCGCCGTGCGCGCCCTCGGACCCCGCGCCGACAAGGTCCGCGCGGGCGTAGCCCACATAGAGCGAGATGTGGTCGCACACTTCGCCGCGCTCCACGAGCTCGAGGGCCGAGGCGTCCACCATCTCGCGCAGGACCAGGTGCGCCTCATCATGGGTGTAGTCGCGCGGCAGGACCTGCCCGTTCACGTAGGAGCTCTCGTCCGGTCGGTAGGCCTGTATGTCGGCGATCGTGGTGGGCTCGCGTCCAAAGGCGTGGTCGATCAGGTACTCGGCATTGACGCCGAGCTCGCGATAGAGGATCTCCTCGTCGAGCGCCGCCACGCCCATGAGGTCGTACACGTGGTACTTGGCAAGGCGCGCCGCGATTCCCGGGCCGATGCCCCAGATATCGGTGATGGGGCGGTGGGGCCATATCTCGCGCCGAAAGCTCTCCTCGGTAAGCACGCCGATGTTGTCCGGCACGTGCTTGGCGGTAATGTCGAGCGCAACCTTGGCAAGAAAGAGGTTGGGACCGATGCCCGCTGTGGCGCAGATGGAAAAACGGTCGCGCACGCGTGCCATGAGCATCTCGGCAAACGCGCGCGGCTCCACCCCGTAGCGCCCGAGGTAGGGTGTGGCGTCGATAAAGCACTCGTCGATGGAGTAGGGGTGGATGTCTGAAGGGCTCACGTACTCCAGGTACGTGCCGTAGATTTTGGCCGATACCTCCATGTAGTGGCGCATGCGCGGGCGCGCCATGATGGTGGTGGCGAGGATTTCGTCGGGAATCTCGAACACGCGGCAGCGGTTGCGGATGCCGAGCTTCTTTAGTGCCGGCGTGATGGCAAGGCAGATGGTCGTGTTGCCGCGGCTGGGGTCTGCCACCACGAGGTTGGTGGTAAACGGGTCGAGCCCGCGATCGGCGCACTCGACGCTCGCATAGAAGGTCTTGAGGTCGATGCAGAGGTAGCAGCGCGTATCCTCGGCCGTATCAAGCGGCTCGTCGGCGTCTGGCGCAGGCATGGGCACGGGCACGGTCTCTACCACAGGACACCTCCTCACACTGAACGTATGTTCGATAATAGACGCTCGCCCGGACAAGGTCAATCCGGTAACGCGGCTAATCTTGTCCGCACATGCGCTAGAATGGGGGCGTCTATGCAACGAGGCGTCTTCGCGCCGCTTTTCGGTAGAAAAGACCCGTAGCAAGGGAGGATCATATGTCCTGTGTTCCCGCACCGATCGATGCCACCCAGACGGAGGCTTGGGCGGCCCTGAAGGCCCATTACGAGGCCCTTCAGCGTGACGGCATCAGCCTTAAAGATTGGTTTGCCGCCGACCCCGAGCGCGTTGAGAAGCTCACCTTTGACGTGAACGACCTGCGCTTTGACCTCTCCAAGAACCTCATGACCGACGAGACGGTGAAGCTGCTCTGCGACCTTGCGCGTGCCACGAACGTCGAGGAGCGCCGCGACCAGATGTACGCCGGCGTGCATATCAACACCACCGAGGACCGTGCCGTGCTGCACACCGCGCTCCGTCGCCCGGAGAGCGAGATCGGTACCATCATGGTCGATGGCCAGGACGCCGTGGCAGACGTTCGCAACGAGCTCTCCCGCATGTACGCCTTTGCCGAGAAGGTCCGCTCCGGTGAGTGGAAGGGTGTTACGGGCAAGCGCATCGAGCACCTCGTCTCCATCGGCATTGGTGGCTCCGACCTCGGCCCGGTCATGGTCTACGAGGCGCTCAAGCCCTTTGCCGACGCCGGCATCGACTGCCGCTACATCTCCAACATCGACCCCAACGACATGGCCGAGAAGGTCAAGGGGCTCGATCCCGAGACCACGCTCGTCATCATCGTCTCCAAGACGTTCACCACGCTGGAGACGCTCACCAACGCGCGCGAGGTGAAGGCCTGGATGCTCGCCAAGCTGGCCGAGCAGGGCGCTATCGACGGTTCCGACGCGCAGAATGCCGAGGCCATCGCCAAGCACTTCGTTGCCGTTTCCACCGCGCTCGACCTTGTAGCTGACTTTGGCATCGACCCCGAGAACGCCTTTGGCTTCTGGAGCTGGGTCGGCGGCCGCTACTCGGTCGACTCCGCCGTGGGTCTCTCGCTCATCGTCGTGTACGGCCCCGAGCGCTTTGAGGAGTTCCTCGCCGGCTTCCACGCCATCGACGAGTACTTCCAGAACACCCCGCTCGAGCAGAACGCCGTTGCGCTCATGGGCATGCTGAACGTGTGGTACCGCAACTTCTTTGGCGTCTCGAGCCACGCGGTGCTGCCCTACAACCAGTATCTGCACCGCTTCCCGGCCTACCTCCAGCAGCTCACCATGGAGTCCAACGGCAAGCAGGTCCGCTGGGACGGCACGCCGGTTACCTGCGATACGGGCGAGATCTTCTGGGGCGAGCCCGGCACCAACGGCCAGCACGCCTTCTACCAGCTCATCCACCAGGGCACGGCCATGATCCCGGCCGATTTCATCGCCTTCGTGAACACCGAGAACCCCTACACCGACGGTGACCAGGATGTGCACGAGCTGTTCCTCGGCAACTTCCTCGCCCAGACCAAAGCGCTCGCCTTTGGTAAGACCGCCGACGAGGTCCGTGCCGAGGGCACGCCCGAGGAGATCGTGCCCGCGCGCGTCTTCACCGGCAACCGCCCGACCACCTCGATTTTTGGCGATCGTCTGACCGCCTACGCGCTCGGCGAGCTCATTGCCGTGTACGAGCACATCACCTTTGTTGAGGGCACGGTTTGGGGCATCGACTCTTACGACCAGTGGGGCGTCGAGCTCGGCAAGCAGCTTGCCAAGCAGATTACGCCTGCGTTCCACGACGACGCCGCTCTCGCGGAGCAGGATGCGTCCACCAAGTCGCTTATCGAGTTCTATCGCGCGCACCGCAAGTAAACGGCGCAACATAGCCTGATGCAGGGCGGCGGCACTGAAGACGGTGCCGCCGCCCTATCCGTTTGCAGGGGAGTCATACGGGCACTGGTACACCAAAAATAGGACAACATATAACGTCTGCAGACAAATATCGACCGTTCACCGGTATCTAAGATGTTATAAGACGTTTTAAATTTCGGGCTGCTATAGTTCATATCGTCATATAACGACTGTTCCAAAGGAGGAACACTATGGCAGAACTCGAGACCATCCAGTTGTCCAAATTCGACATCGATGAGTATCTCAGGGACGGTGATGCTACGGTCGCGGCATGCGCCGAGGCCAAGGCAGTTGCCGATGAGATTCACGAGCAGGGGTATGAGAACATCTTCCTGCTTGGCATCGGCGGCACCTATGACGAGCTCGACATGGTGCGCTACTTCATGAACAAGTACTCCGAGGTTGAGGTTCACCTCATCAACGCCGCCGAGTTCAACGTCCTTGGTAACAACCGCCTCAAGAAAAAATCCCTTGTGGTGACTGCCTCCGCCTCCGGCGATACCAAGGAGATCGTCCGCGCCGTCGACGCGATCGTCAACCAGGGCATTCGCGTCGTCGCCTTCACGCGCAATGACACCCCGCTTGGCAAGCTTGCCACCAAGGTCATCGCCGCCCCCGTTGCTACGGGCCGCTGCGACTTTACCTATCTGCTGTTCGATGCCTTTGCGCTGCGCCTCCTCAACCTGCGTGGTGACTTTGATCGCTATGACGACTTCATCGCCCAGACGAAGAACATCTTCCACGACCTCGTGGACATCCGCATCAAGTTCGAGCCCCGTGCCGAGGAGATCGCGCGTCAGTTTGCGCACGAGCCCTACACCATCTTTATCGCTTCGGGCGCCCTCTGGGGTGAGAACGTGCTGTTCTCCATGTGCGTCCTCGAGGAGATGCAGTGGATCCGCACCCGCGCCGTCACCTCTGCCGAGTTCTTCCACGGCACCCTCGAGCTCGTCGAGCCCGGCGTGCCGGTGATTCTCACCAAGGGCGAGGACGAGTGCCGCGAGCTCGACAACCGTGTTGAGGCCTTCTGCCGTCAGTACACGGATAAGTTCGCCGTTATCGATACCGCTGAGTTTGCCATCGACGGACTCGATCCGGAGTTCCGTCCTCTGGTCTCTCCGATCATCGCTGCCGCGACCCTTCACGAGCGTCTGTCCAAGCACTACGAGACCGAGACCAAGCACAACCTCGCGTATCGTCGCTACTATCGTCAGTTCTCGTACTAACAGATGGGGGAGGTGCCTTGCATGCGGCATTTCATCCTGGCTACCCACGGACGCTTCGCCGCAGGCATTCGCGAAAGCCTCGAGTTAGTCTTCGGCGCGCAAGAGGGTATCAGTACGATATGCGCTTTTGTCGATGGGGCGAGTGATATCCATGCTCTTGTCCAGGATGCCTTGGACCAGAAGCCGGAAGACGTCGACATCGTGGTGTGCACGGATATCTTTGGCGGCAGCGTGAATAACGAATTCCTCAATGCGTTGCCCAGCCATCCGCGGGTCCATCTCGTTGCCGGAATGAACCTGCCGATGCTCATCGCCTTGTTTCTCTCGCCCGAGCCCGACACCGCGGCGCTCATTCGCTCGGTGCTCGCATCGGACGACATCAAGCCCCGCTATTGCAACGACGAACTCCGCGCCGCTGCAGATGAGGATGAGGAATTCTAAACGAGAGGAGGGTCCTCATGATCAAACTCGTACGCGTCGACCATCGCCTGCTTCATGGCCAGGTTGCCGTATCGTGGGTCAACGGCATCGGTGCGGATTGCATTCTTGTCGCGAGCGACACGGTGGTAAACGATCCGGTGTGGAAGACCACGCTCAAGCTCGGCAAGCCGGCGGGCTGCAAGCTCGTCATGAAGAACATCGCTGATTCCATTACGGCGATCAATAGCGGCGTGACCGATAAGTACAAGCTTATCGTGGTTGTTCAGACCATTGCCGATGCAAAGCGTCTGGCAGATGGTTGCCCCGTCATCACGAGTATCAACCTGGGCAACACCAAGGAGAGCGCTACTACCAAGCAGGTGAGTCGCCAGATTTTCTTGGAGCCTGACGAGATTGAGATGCTACGCGAGCTCGATGCCCGCGGCGTTGAGTGTGAGATCCGCCCCATGGCGGCTGACACTAAGACAAACGTCATCCCGCTTCTCTAACCCTGCGGCGGCCGGGTGTCATGATCTCCCCGCGCTCGGCCGCATCTCTTTTCATTCTGTCTCTTCAAGTAAACCAATTCTATTGAAAGGAGAAAGCCATGCTGATGCAGGCTTTGCTGGTCGGTCTTGTCGCGGCCTTTGGCACGCTCGACACCGCGCTTGGAACCAGCTACCTTCAGCGCCCCATCGTGCTTGGTCCGCTCGTGGGCCTCGTGCTGGGCGACCTTGAGACGGGTCTTGTCATCGGAGCGAACCTCGAGCTTCTGTTCATGGGCGCAATCTCTGTCGGCGCCTACATTCCGCCCGATGTCATCACCGGCGGCGTTCTTGCGACCGCGTTTGCCATTTCCACCGGATCTGGCCTTGAGGCGGCTTACGCCCTCGCGATGCCTATCGGTCTTGCAGCACTCGGTATCAAGAACGTGTTCTATGCGATTCTTCCGCTCATCCTTCCTTTGGCCGATCGTGGTGCAGAAGAGGGGAACGACGGCAAGATCAAGCTCACCTATGTGCTGCTCGGCCTCTTTGGTAAGACCATCTGGACCTTCTCGCTGACGTTCTTCGCGTTTTATCTCGGTTCTGAGGCCGTTACTGCTGCGCTCAACTCTGTACCGTCGTTCGTGTTCGACGGCCTGGGTATCGCTGCTGGCATCCTTCCCGCCATGGGCTTCGCGATGCTCATGCGCATGATCGTCAACAAGAAGCTAATCCCGTTCTTCGTTGCGGGCTTTGCGCTGGCTGCTTACCTTAACCTTTCCGTTCTCGCCGTTGCCATCTTCGCCGTCGTCATCGCTATCGAGAAGCTCGACTTCCTCGAGGAGCGCCCGATGGTCGCTGCAGCAGCCGCGGGTGTAGATGGAGGCGATGACGATGACTTCTAAGATGAACGACCAGGCAACGCAGGATGCCTACCAGGGCGATATTACCAAACAAGATCTCACCCGCATGGCGGTGAACCCGGGTGCCCTGGGCATGGAGTACTCCTGGAACTACCCGAAGCAGATGAGCGTCCCCTTCTGCCTCATGCTCAACCCGCTGCTGAAGAAGATCTACAAGAACGACCCCAAGGGCTATTCCGAGGCTCTGCAGCGCCATCTCGAGTTCTTCAACATCACCATGTACTTCGCGCCGTTCGTGGGCGGCGTGGTCGCTTCGATGGAGGAGCGCGTTGCGAAAGGTGAGATGGCACCCGAGGCCATCAACCAGGTGAAGGCGGCGCTCATGGGCCCGCTGTCCGGCATCGGCGATTCTCTCTTTTTGGGAACGCTGCGCGTGATTGCCGCTGCGGTGGGTATCAGCCTCGCAGTCAACGGCAACCCCTTTGGCCCGATTGCGTTTCTGCTCATTTACAACATCCCGACGTTCCTCACGCGTATCATCGGTGCGCACAAGGGCTATGAGCTTGGTGTCTCCTTCCTGACGAAGGCCCAGGAGAGCGGGCTCATGGACAAGGTCATCTATGCGGCGGGAATCATCGGCGTCATGGTTATCGGCGCTATGACCGTCACGATGACCTCGGTTTCCATTCCGATCGAGTTCGGTCAGGGCGAGAGTGTCCAGACCATCCAGAGCGTCCTTGACGGCATCCTCCCCGGCATGCTTGCTCTTATCGCTCTCGGTCTGTACTACTGGGCGCTGAGCCACAAGGTCAGCCCGATGGTTCTCATCATCATCACTATGGTGGTTGGCGTGCTCGGTGCCTTCACGGGCGTCCTCGCCTAGCACCAATACCGGTTTGCCCCTTACCGTGATTGCGTAGGGTGACGCGGCGGCAAGGTTCAATCTTCCGTGAACGAACCTTGCTGCTGCATTCTTATGAAGTCATCCTATAATGTATATAACGTGTTAGTTGGCATACCGCTGAAGGGAACGTTGCGCTATGGGTGCCAAGCTGCTTGAGGATTCTTCGACACCTCTGTACCAACAGGTTGCGAACGATCTGAAGACAACGATTGAAAACGGCATCTATCGGGTTGGACAAAAGATTCCCCCCGAGCCCGAGTTGAGCCAGCTGTATTCCGTGAGCAGAATTACCGTACGGAAGGCAATCGAACTTCTTGTTGAGGACGGGCTGTTGTCCAAGCGACAGGGCAAGGGCACGTTCGTCTGCCAGAGTGAGCCCTTGCGAAAGATTCGGGATGATCGCAGCTCAAAGGTCATGGGTTTTTCTGAGTCATGTCGCGCCAACGGGGTTGTTCCTGGCGCTGTGCTGCTCTCGCGCGCCGTCGAGCCAGTTCCAGAAGAAGAGCGACCGTTCTTCGGTCCGGACGTGGAACAGGTTATTTCCATCGATCGCGTCCGCACCGCCGACGGGCAGCCGCTCATGGTCGAATCCAATTTGTTTGCTGCGCTTGGCTTGGAGTTTTTGGAGAGCGCGCCCCTGGACGACTCATCGCTGTTCGATATCATCGCCGAGAAGACAGGCAGGCATGCGGTCCGAGGCAGTGCGCAGTCGCTCAACATCATGCTCGCTGACGAGCGCTTGGCAAAGCTTTTGAACGTCCCCATCGGAGAGCCGCTTTTTTACCTTCTCGGGCACTATCACGACCAGTTTGGAAAGCCTCTCTACGTGGGCAAGCAGTTCATTATCGGATCGCGCTATACCTTCACGATGTGATGCCGACTTCCCCGATGCGCCCGGGTCCAGGGCGCGGAAGGACAGTCAGTGTTATGGATACCGAATTCCCGTTTAAGGCCGTCATCTTCGATATGGATGGCGTCATTGTTGACTCCGAGGCGTTTTACCAAAGCGTACTTAGGCAATTCGTCACGTGGCTGGGTATCGATGTCTCCTCGGAGGAGCTTCTTGGCCTCATCGGAACGGCCCAGCAGGTGTTCGACAGGACGTTGGTCGACTGGTATCGCGCGGCGGGGGAGGGCGAGTACTCCGTCCCCGAGGCGAAGCGCCGTTATCGTGCATGGCGAAGCGCCATACCGTGCGACTATCACGATCTGATGTTCCCCGGTGTTCCCGAGGCAGTTGCGGGTCTGAAGAGTCGCGGCGTTCGACTTGCCCTCGCGTCCTCTTCGCCCCGCTCCAACATCAAAGAGGTCCTCTCCGCTTGCGGCATCTCTCGCTTCTTCGAGATCATCGTCTCTGGCGCCGAGCTCAGGGAGAGCAAGCCGAATCCCGCTATCTATCTGCATACGCTCAAGCTTTTGGGCCTACCCGCCGACTCGTGCTGCTGTATCGAGGACTCCGTGCCGGGCATCACAGCGGGAAAGCGCGCAGGACTCACCGTTATCGCGCGTCGAGAGGAGCGCTTCGGCTTTTCCCAAGACGCTGCCGATCTTGTGGTCGATCGAGTTGACGACGTTCTGCGCCCCGATGCGCTCGCAGCGCTTGGACGCCATCGCATCCGCTAGGTCTCGTGACCCGTCTCCGCAGTTTCGTTGGTTGCTGGCGCGATGCTTACCTCTGCGTAACGACCGCGTGGTACTATGGCGCCTGTTTGGAATCCAACAGGAAGGACAGCCGTGGCTATCAAGGCGATCGCGCTCGACATTGACGGAACGCTTACCAACGACGAGAAGGTCGTGACCCCGCGCACCAAGGAGGCGCTGTTTGCCGCCCAGCGCGCGGGCATCCGCGTCATCCTCGCCTCGGGGCGCCCGGTGCAGGGCCTGCGCGCCCTCGCGCGCGAGCTCGAGCTCGACCGCTACCACGGCCTTCTTGTCGCCTTCAACGGTGCGCACGTGGTAGATGCCGAGACCGATGAGGTCCTCTTTGATCAGCCCATGGCGGTGGAGGACATGCGTGCGCTTCTTGACCACCTGCGCAGCTTTGACGTCATCCCGTGGGTGACGGAAGGCGAGCATCTCTATGTTGAGGACGCCTACCGCTGCGAGATTCTCCACAAGGGCCGGCCCATCAACATCGTCAAGTACGAGCGCGACGCGTGCGACCTCAAGATCTGCGAGGTGCGCGATCTTGCCGAGGTGCTCGACCATCCGCAGGACAAGATCCTGACCGCCGGCACGGATACCTACCTCGCCACCCATTGGGAGGAGATGTACGCACCGTTTCGCGACCGGCTCTCGGGCATGTTCACGGCGGACTTTTACTTTGAGTTCATGGCGCCCGGCATCAACAAGGCGCATGCGCTCGCCGGCGCGCTTCCCAAGCTCGGCATCGACGCCGCTGAGGTCGCGGCGTTTGGCGACGGTCAGAACGACGCGGCCATGATCGCATGGGCGGGCACGGGTGTTGCCATGGCAAACGCCATCGACGAGACCAAGGCGGTTGCCGACATGGTCACCGCTTCCAACAACGAGGACGGCATCGCACTCGCCCTCGAGAAGATTCTGGGGTAGGGCATGAGAGACGACTTTCCGTTTGCCGCCGTCATCTTCGACATGGACGGCGTGATTGTTGATACGGAGCGCTATTACTGGGACGAGCTGCGCATTTTTGCAGACCGCCTAGGTATCGATGTGACCGATGGGGAGCTTGACGCGCAGGTCGGCCAGTCCACGCAGGCGTTTTTGCGCATGCTCGTCGACTGGTACGAGCGCGCAGGTCGAGGTCGTATGACCGTTGACGAGGCGTCCCGCACCTATGACGCATGGGCCCAGACGCAGGAATGCGACTACGCGGCGCTGCTGAACCCGGGCGTGCACGAGGGCATCGCCGGCCTCAAGGAGCGCGGGGTGCGTGTGGCGCTCGCCTCGTCGTCGCCTCTCGACAACATCCACGCGGTGCTGGCGGCGTGCGGGCTCTCGGACGCGTTCGAGGTGATTGTCTCGGGCGTGGACTTCACCGAGAGCAAGCCCGACCCCGACATCTACCTCCATACGCTCGCCAAGCTCGGCCTTCCCGCTGGGGCGTGCTGCTGTATCGAGGACTCGGTCCCGGGCATTGCGGCCGGCAAGCGCGCGGGCCTTACCGTGTTTGCCAAGCGCGAGGAGCGCTTTGGCTTCTCGCAGGACGCGGCGGACGCCATCATCGACCGCGTGGACGACATTCTGGACGCGGCGCCGCGCCTGTTTGGGTAGGTTTTGCCAGATTGAAGACATTCGATGCGGAAATGGGCATCAAGTTGTCGTGTTGGCGGGTACACCGGTGGCATGGCTTCGCGACAGCTGCGGAAACGGCTGGATTTGAAACGATCTATGTGACGCCTGGAGAATTTGATGCCCATTTTAGGCGTGAGCCTGCGACCACGTGCTTGCTCGTTTGTGGTCAGGTGCTACCCAAGATGTAAAAGAGCTGCACTTGTCGTCGCAATGGTGTGGCCGAGTGCGTCTTGCGGCACGCGCCGGATTTCCGCGATGGTTGCAAGCGCTCCCGTGAGAGACGCCTCGAGGGCCTCTGCGCTGTAGGGGGCGTCGAGTCCCGGCGGGGCGTCCGTCTCAAGGAGGAGCCTGCCTTCCGGCAGCTGCCGGGCGTACTCGCGTCCGCGCTTACTTTTGAGCATGTGCTCGCTTATCGAGAAGTAGCAGCCGAGGCGCCGCGCCCGGGCGAACTCCTCGGAGCTGCCGCTGAACCAATGGAAGATTACCGATGTGCCGGGGTGCGCATCCGCTCCCGCAACGCCCGTGCGCTCGAGGATGTCGAGCGCTGTCGTTGCGGCGTGAATGGCGTGGATGGAGATGACGCGGTGGGGGAGCGGGTGCTTTGCGATGGCGCGACAGATGCTCTCGAACGCGGCGATCTGCAGCTCCTGCGTGTTGCCCCCGCGGCGCCCAAAGTCGAGTCCCACCTCACCTATATAGGCGAGCTCGCCCGCAAGCTCTGCCGTGAGGTCGGCGTCGGCGGTGCCGCACCTGCCGTCGGCGAGCCACCAGGGGTGCAGGCCCACGCCCACGCGCACGTTGGTGTGCGCGCGGAGGCGCTCTTGGGCCGCGAGCGTGTCAGCCGGGGTAACCGGCGTGTCGAAAATGGCGATGCCGCGCGCCGCCGCGTCGCGCGCGACCTCATCCGCGTTACTCATGCGGTCGAGGTGGCAGTGCATGTCCACAAAGCGCCAGGCCATGGCCCTCACGCACCTTGGACGAGGTTGCGGATAACGTGCCCCGCGATCATCTGCCCCATGATGGGAGGCAGGTACGAGGCGGTGCCGAGGGTGGGGCGCTGGCCCTCGCTCGGCGCGTCGACGGCGTCTGCGCCCGTGCCTGTTACCGGCAGCGCGCGCGGCTCCTCAAAGGACGAGAGCACCGTGAGATGCCGGATGCCGCGACGACGGCACTCTTTCCGCACGATGCGCGCGAGCGGGTCGTGCGAGGTCTGCGCGATGTCGCAGATGCGCAGCTTCTCGGGGTCGAGCTTGTTTGCCCCGCCCATGCTGGCGATAAGCGGCGTTGCCGTCCGCTCCGCCCACTCGGCGATGGCGAGCTTAGTTGAGACGGTGTCGATCGCGTCTACCACGTAGTCGATACGCCCGACGCCGGCGAGTACCTCGGCAAAGAGACCCTCGACGTCCTCTGCGCGCACAAACCGGTCGAGCGCGACTACCCGCGCGACGGGGTTGATGGCGTGCACGAGCTCAGCGGTCACCTCGACCTTGCGACGGCCGACGGTTGTGGTGTAGGCGATGGCCTGCCGGTTGATGTTGGAGGGTGCAACCGCGTCGCCGTCGACCACGACGAGTGTGCCTACGCCGCCGCGCGCGAGCGCCTCGATGCAGTTGGAGCCCACGCCTCCGCAGCCGAGGACCATGACGGTCGAGGCAGCGAGACCCGCGAGCCCGGGAGCACCCCATACAAGCTCGAGGCGCGAGGTGGGTGTCTCATGGGCATCCGTCGATAGCGGCGTCTCACCCTGCTCAAGATTCATGACCGGCCCTTTCGGTTGCAGTTTCTGGCATTGTAACGCACCGGGTTTTGTGCGCACGACATGAGAACATACGAACACACGTTCAGCTGGCGGATTTAGTTCTGATGGGAGGTATCACTTTTGTAAATGGCCATTGACTTATGCTATCAATAGGGGTGGATATGAAGTACCGCATGCTACGGGAGCACATTCGAGACCTTGCTCGCAAACGGGGTTTGCCAGTGATTTGGAGCGAGGGCTCCAGTCACGCGAGAGTTTCGGTTGGTGGACGGACGACGACCATACCTCGGCATAGCGAGGTGAACGAGATTACGGCTCGGGCGATTCTTATGTATCTGTTCGGAGGCAACGATGGCAATTGATGTTACGGCACGCGTTACGAGGTCAAATGGCTGGTGGGCGATTTCTGTCCCCGAGATTCCTGGTCTGTTCACGCAGGCGAAGAGGCTTGATCAGGTCGAGCGGATGGTTTTGGATGCTGCCTCCCTGTTGAACAAAGATGTCTCGCATGTCGAGGTGGTTCCCGTCTTGGACGAGGATGCCCAGATAATGTTGCGGGAACTGGGGGAGACGCGTGCGAAAGCCGAAGCGCTACAAAAAGAATCCTCTGACATGACCAAAAGGGCCATCAGGCTGTTTCAGGCGGAAGGATTGACGCTGAGAGATATCGCCTCGTTGATCGGGCTCTCACCCCAGCGCGTATCGGTCATTGCGAGAGAGGGATAGTCTTTTGCGAGGAGCGCTCGCATCAGCCTCTGGTTTCGTGATGGAGACGGCCGGGCGCACTCGCGTTTGCGGCTGCTACCTGAGAGTATGGTGCAGGGCAAAAGAGCACGGGAGCGCGTGTGCGCCGCCGGCGGATGCTAACCGGCCGGGTGCGCGTGTGCGGTCCCGTGCAGTAGGACAAGGAGTTTCAATGGCAGAGTTCATCTACCAGATGTACCAGGCGCGTAAGGCCCATGGTGACAAGGTCATCCTGGACGACGTGACGCTCAGCTTCTACCCCGGCGCCAAGATCGGCGTCGTGGGTCCCAACGGCATGGGCAAGTCGACGCTCTTGAAGATCATGGCGGGCATCGAGGAAGTTTCCAACGGCGAGGCGCGCCTCACGCCCGGCTACACCGTTGGCATCCTCGAGCAGGAGCCTCCGCTCGATGACGACAAGACCGTGATCGAGAACGTGCGCATGGCTTTTGGCGACCTGCTGGCAAAGGTGGACCGCTTCAATCAGATTGGTGAGGAGATGGCCGCGCCCGACGCGGACTTTGACGCCCTCATGGCCGAGATGGGCAAGCTCCAGGATGAGATCGATGCAGCCGACGGCTGGGATATCGACTCAAAGCTCGGCCAGGCGATGGACGCGCTCCAGCTGCCCGACTCCGACATGCCGGTTTCCGTCCTCTCCGGCGGCGAGCGCCGTCGTGTGGCCCTCTGCAAGCTTTTGCTTGAGGCGCCGGACCTGCTGCTGCTCGACGAGCCCACCAACCACCTCGACGCGGAGTCGGTGCTGTGGCTCGAGCACTTCCTTAAGAACTACCCCGGCGCCGTGCTCGCCGTCACGCACGACCGTTACTTCCTCGACAACGTTGCCGAGTGGATCTGCGAGGTCGACCGCGGTCACCTCTACCCATACAAGGGCAACTACTCCACCTACCTTGAGACCAAGGCGGCCCGCATCGCCGCCCAGGGCCAGCGCGACGCCAAGCTCGCCAAGCGCATGGCGGCCGAAATCGAGTGGGTGCGCTCGAGCCCTAAGGCGCGCCAGGCCAAGAACAAGGCCCGTCTTGCCCGCTACGAGGAGATGGAGGCCGAGGCCCGCGCGAGTCAGAAGCTCGACTGGACCGACATCCGTATCCCCGTGGGTCCGCGTCTGGGCGCGAAGGTCCTCGAGGTCGAGCACCTGCACAAGGAGTTCGACGGCCGCGTCCTTATCGACGACCTGTCCTTCACGCTGCCGCGTGCCGGCATCGTGGGCGTCATCGGCCCCAACGGCGTGGGCAAGTCGACGCTCTTTAAGATGATCATCGGCGAGGAGAAGCCCACCTCGGGTTCCATCGAGCTCGGCGAGACGGTCAAGATTTCCTACGTTGACCAGGGCCGCGCCGGCATCGACCCCAACAAGACGCTCTGGGAGGTTGTCTCGGGTGGTACCGACAAGATGCTCGTGGGCGAGACCGAGGTCCCGAGCCGTGCGTACGTGGCGAGCTTTGGCTTCAAGGGCTCCGACCAGCAGAAGCGCGCGGGCGTGCTCTCCGGCGGCGAGCGCAACCGCCTGAACCTTGCGCTCACGCTCAAGCAGGGCGGCAACCTGCTTCTGCTCGACGAGCCGACGAACGACCTCGACGTCGAGACCCTCTCCTCGCTCGAGGCGGCGCTGCTCGAGTTCCCGGGCTGCTCCGTGGTCATCAGCCACGACCGCATGTTCCTCGATCGCGTCGCGACCCACATCCTCGCTTGGGAGGGTACCGACGAGAACCCGGGCAACTGGTACTGGTTCGAGGGCAACTTCGCCGCTTATCAGGAGAACCGCGTGGCGCGTCTTGGTGAGGACGCCGCCCAGCCGCACCGCATCCACCGCAAGCTCACCCGCGACTAGAGCGCAGCGGCGGCGGGGGCGCCGCTGTGTTGTGGGTACCGCGGTGGCCGGGGGTTGTGGCGTTGTGGGTGTCGCGGTGGCCGTGGCTGCCCGATGTCCCGCAGCGCTCGCTGCGGCGCATCGCCATAGAGTCTCGTGCGCACACAGGTAGCAAATGCTACTAAATGAAGTCAGTGACGGGTCCGTCGGTATGTGCCGGCGGGCCCTGTGCTATTCTGGCAGCGATTTTCCTTTTGGTGCTCCGGTGAGGGGAGAGACAATGGCGGAGAAGGTTCTTCTGGGCTCGCTCGAGGCGGGCGGCACCAAGATGGTGCTCGCCACGGGTTACGCGGACGGCACGATTGTGGAGCGCGGGCGGTTTGACACCACGACGCCCGAGGAGACGGTGCGCAAGTGCGCGGAGTGGTTCGCCGACCGCGGCGTTGCGGCGCTCGGCGTGGGCGCGTTCGGCCCGACGGCGGTCGATCCGGCGTCCCCGCGCTTTGGCCAGATCCTCACCACGCCCAAGCTCGCCTGGCGCGACTTTGACCTGCTTGGCACGCTCAAGGCGAGCTTCGATATCCCCATGGGCTACGACACCGACGTCAACATCGCCTGCTTGGGCGAGGTCACGTTCGGCTGCGCGCGCGGTCTCGAGGACGTGCTCTACCTCACCATCGGCACCGGCGTGGGCGCGGGCGTGATGGTGGGCGGCAAGCTCATCCACGGCATGCTGCACCCCGAGGCGGGTCACGTGCTGCTCACGCGCGACCCGCGCGACCCCATGCCCGAGGGCGAGTCGGGCTGCCCCTTCCATGCCAACTGCCTCGAGGGCCTCATCGCCGGTCCGGGCGTGGCCAAGCGCTGGGGCGGCAAGAGCGCGAGCGAGCTTGCCGATGACGAGTTCGCCATGGACCTGCTCGGCGGGTACCTCGGCCAGGCGCTCATGGACTTCATCCTCTGCTACGCGCCCAAGAAGGTCATCATCGGCGGCGGCGTTGCCGACCATACACCCATCGTCCAGGTTGCGCGCAAGAAGGTGGCCGAGTACCTGAACGACTATCTGGTCACGCCCGAGGTGGCCGACCTCGATAGCTACATCGTGAACAACTCTCTCGAGGGCAACCAGGGCATCCTGGGTGGCCTCGAGCTTGCCCGCCGCGCCCTCGAGGCGTAAGGGCATCGCCCCCCCGGCAAACTGGTTGCTTGCCTGCTGGCAGGACGCTTGCCTGAAGGTGGGACACTAGCTGGCAAGACACTTGCTGGCGGCCCATTAGAAGAAACCAGGTTCACACGAGTTTTGAGCTGCTCAGGCGCGTGCGAACTTGGTTTCTTTGGTTCTGATGGCTTAAGAAGCCAAGTTTAGGTGCATTTCAGGCTGTCTAAGTGCGCCTAAACTTGGCTTCCTTTGTAGAGGCGATCCGCAAAACCGTGTTTACCAGCTCTCCAGGGTGCTGAGGAGCTGGTAAACACGGTTTTGGCTGAAAACACTTCGGCAAAACAGGGTTTACCAGTGTTTGGATGCGCCAGTTGCATGGGTGCGGTTTGGCGCCGTGCTGTTAGTCGTCGTGCTCGACCGAGGCAATCGACCAAGTGGCGCCTTCGCCGGAGGTTGCTCTGCCGCCACGGCGCTTGATGGTGACGCGCACTTCGTGGCGCTCGCCCTCGCGGATGTAGGCGACGGGGAAGGTCGCGCGCGAGCGCGTGCCTTCGAGCGTTCCAGCGAGGCGAGCGATGTCAAAGTACGCGCTCAGGATGCCGAGGACGTCTGCCCCGTAGGGGAGCAGATGCGTGAGGGCGAGCAGCAGGTCGCCCGGGCAGTAGACCTCGCGCGTGAAGTCGAGGGGGTAATCGGCTGCGGGGGCCGGCGCCGCGGATGTTGCTGGTTCGGGCACTGCCGCCGAGGGAGACGCCGGCACGGGGGTCTCTGCGGGTGCGGTGGCAGCGGCGTGAGCTTCGCGCTCAGTGGCGGCTGCCGGGGTCTCGTCCTTGTCGACCGAAGGCATCTCGGGCTCGGACGACATGTCCTCTGTGGGCGCGTTATCCTCCGTCGGGTCGTACAGGATAGTGAACGAGATGGAGGGTACATGCTCGGGTGCCGGCGCAGGTTCAGCTTCCTCCTGGGGCTCCGGCGCGGGCTTGTCTGCCGGCTCAGGCTCGAGCTCGGACGCGCGCTCGTCTGCCGCATCCGTCTCGGGCTTGGGCTCCGGCGCGGGCTCGGCTGCTTCTTCGGGCGCAGCTTGCGCTCCGGTCTCAGCGGCAACTTCAACGGCTGACTCCGGAGTGGTGACGATAGTCTCGGGTGCGGTCGCCGCGTCTACCTCAGGTGCAGCTGACGCATCTACCACAGGTGCGGCGATGGCGTCTGCCTCGGGTGCGATGTCGGGCTCCACCCCGGGCGTGCTCGCAGCTGCATCGTCGGTGGACTGAGCCTCGGGCTCGGGTTCGGGGCGCTTGACGCGGCGCGGCTTCACAGCTCGCAGGGTTCTGTCAGCCTTCTTGCGCTTCCACGATTTGCCGCCCGCTTTGGTGCCGCCCTTGTCAGTGTCGCTCGCGGCGAGGGCTTCGTCCCAAGCAGGTTGCGCCATCACGGTCGCATAGATACGGTTGCCCTTGAAGATCTTGAGCAAGATGAAGTCATCAAGCGCCTCAAGGAGTTCGCGCGTCGAGGCAAAGCCGAGGTCCTCTGCTCCGAGGTGCTCAGATGCGAGCGCCTCCTCCACGGCAGGCAGAAACGTCTGCTTGCCGGCGCCGAGGGCGTCGCGAAGAAGTCGATACAGGTAGATATGGTTTCCCGGCGAAAGCGTCGGGGTCTCTGTGCGTGGTGCCATGCTCGTCCCTTCCTATGTCGTAGAGACTCATCTTAACACCTGCGCCAGAAGGGGCCATCGCGTAGGAGATGGGGCTCCGGGCGCTTTCGCGCATCAATTGCGCGCGGTTGCGGAGGACGTTTCTGATGGTGAACCGGTCGCGCCTGCAACAGCACTGTTGAAGGATGAGCCCGTGCTCGCGTCCGTTTCGCCCCCGGTGCTGGCGTCTCCGCCTCCGTTGCCGCTTCCGCCATTGTCCGTTACGTTGTCAGTGTTCACCTCACTGCTCGAGCTCTGTGCGACGGTGTCGGATTCGCTTGCGTTGTTGCCGACATCCGTGCCCGTGGTCGTTGAGGAGGCGTTAGAACTACCGGTGGCACCTGTGTTTGTACCAGTGTTCGCGATCTGGTCCCCATCTGCGGCGGCATCCGTACTAGGAACTGAGCTCGGCGTGTCGCCCCCGGACGTTTCTGAATCGCCAACGTTCGTGTTATCTGCCGCGGAGGTCCCCGGGCTCTCAGCGGTGGGGGCAGAAAAGAGCGGTTGGGTTTTAGTGCCAAGGCCCGCTCCGCTTGTGCCCAGCATGATGAGGAGGGCACAGACCGCAACTGCAACGGCGGCGGTGGCGATGGAGAACAGAGCTACCTTGTGTTGCGTGCTTTTGCGCTCGGTGGCGGCGCGCGCCTGCAACTTTGCCGGTGCGACGCGAGCGCCCCGTACCGGTATTGAGCGCCCGTCGATTACCGTCGTGGGGTCGGCGAACGCCTCTGCGCTCATTTGGCGCACGCGTGTCGAGGGGACATACTCGCTCGCCGCAGAGGCTGCCTCGCGCACCGCCGCACCGCCGCGGCGGATCTTCTCGGCCCCGGCGTCGAGAAAGCGACGGTAGATTTGCGACGATACGACGGTTACCACCGAGCTCACTGCCGCGCCGATGACTGAGCCGCCGATACCAATATGCGAGGCAAGTACAACAGAGGTGGCGGCAGCAGCAGCACCGGCGGCTATCTGCGCGATTGAGATACCGTCAAAAAGCCCCGGTTTCTCAATCGCCATGAGCTGAGTGTGGCCGATGGATTCGGGTGCGCGCGTCTTGTTTTCATCTCCGCGTCGCACGGTGCGCGGACGTTTGCGGTCAAGGTCAGTATAGGAAGATGCCATGTTCATAGCCTCCGATCATGGCAGCAATGGTCACGTGGTAACCCTAACGCGCCCGGCGGCGGATGGCGTGAGCGCGCGAGCGAATTCACATAGGTGATACCCGCGTCCGGCGCGCCCCGCTATACCGCCCGCCAGACGGTACAATATCGTCAGAACCAATACGGGCGCGCCGGCAGGCGTGCGGCTGAGAGGGGATGCGATGGAGGAGCTGACGTTTACCGGGTTCGGGAACGGCGACGCGGGCGTGGGGGGAGCGTGCGCGGCCGACGGTTTCTTCCGTATCGCCGCCGCGACTCCTAAGATCCGTGTGGGCGATGTCGAGGCCAACGCCGCCGCCGTGCTCGCGGAGGTCCGCCGCGCGGCCGAGGCGGGGGTGGGTGCGCTCGCCCTGCCCGAGCTCACGCTCACTGGCTACACCTGCGCGGACCTCTTCTTCGACCGCACGCTGCTCATGTCCTGCGAGCGCGCTCTGGTACGTCTGCTGGAAGAGACGCGCGACCTGCCCATTCTCTTCACTGTTGGCCTGCCGGTCGCCTACGGCGAGGCGATCTACAACTGCGCCGCGGTCTGCTGCGCCGGCCGTTTGCTCGGCCTCACCGTCAAGCAGCACATCCCCAATTACAGCGAGTTCTACGAACGCCGCTGGTTTGCCCCCGCGCCGATGAACCCGATCGGTTTCATTTCCTTTGCCGGGCAGCCCGCCGTACCCTTGGGCGCACGCATCGTCTACCGCTGCGTGGATCTGGGCATGGACGCCGTTGTGGTGGGCGTCGAGATCTGTGAGGACCTGTGGGTCGCGCAGCCGCCCTCGACGGACATGGCCGTGGCACAGGGGGCGACGATCATCCTCAACCTCTCCGCATCGGATGAGATCATCGGCAAGGCGGTCTACCGTCGCGACCTTGTGCGCACGCAAAGCGCCCGCCTCTTCTGCGCGTACGCCTATGCGGATGCGGGGGAGGGCGAGTCCACGACCGACCTTGTCTTTGCGGGCGAGAACCTTGTGGCGGAAAACGGTAGCCTCCTAGCACGTACGCCGCTGTTCAGCTGTTCTGCTGCGATTGCCGATGTGGACCTCGACCGGTTGTTGGCGGAGCGTCGACGCACGACTACGTGGCAGCGTCCCGAGTTCGCGCGAGCCGGCTCGCACGAGGTTACGTTTTCCTTTGCGGGGGATAGGCCATCCGAGGCATCCGCTGCAGTGCGAGAGGCGACGGGCGGTGCGTCGGACGACGCCCCTGCCGCGGCAATGACCCAACAGCCGGCATCGACGCTCATGCGCTCCGCCCTCGACATCGACCGCGTCTTCCCGAGCGCGCCCTTTGTGCCAGCGGACGCGGGTGACCTTGCCGAGCGCTGCGAGGAGATCTTGAACCTTCAGGCCCACGGTCTTGCCACGCGTCTTGCCCACACGAGCACGAAGCGTGCCGTGATCGGCCTCTCGGGCGGTCTCGACTCTACGCTGGCGCTTCTCGTCACCGTCCGCGCCTTCGATATCCTCGGTCTTGCACGCACGGGCATCACGGCGGTCTCCATGCCGGGTTTTGGCACCACCGCGCGCACCAAGTCCAACGCGCAGACGCTCGCCGAGGCGCTCGGCGTCGACTTCCGCGAGATCTCGATCCACAAGGCGGTCGAGCAGCATTTTGCCGACATCGGGCACGACCCCGCGGTCACCGACGTCACCTACGAGAACAGCCAGGCGCGCGAGCGCACCCAGATCCTCATGGACCTCGCCAACAGCCAAGGCGGTTTTGTGATCGGTACGGGCGACCTCTCCGAGCTCGCGCTCGGGTGGGCCACCTACAACGGCGACCATATGAGCATGTACGCTGTGAACGCGAGCGTGCCCAAGACCCTCGTCCGTCATCTGGTGCACTACGCCGCGGGTGTCTTTGGCGGCACGATCGAGGCAACGCTTATGGACATCCTCGCCACCCCGGTCTCGCCGGAGCTTTTGCCGCCCACGGGCGACGGCCAGATCGCTCAGAAGACCGAGGACCTTGTGGGGCCGTACGAGCTCCACGACTATTTCTTCTACCACCTGCTGCGCTTTGGCTTTGCGCCGGGCAAGATCTTCCGCATGGCGCTCCGCTCGTTCGAGGGCGTCTACGATCGCGAGACCATCCTTAGCTGGCTTCGCGTCTTCTACCGGCGCTTCTTCGCGCAGCAGTTCAAGCGCAGCTGCCTGCCCGACGGCCCCAAGGTGGGCTCGGTCACGCTCTCGCCCCGCGGCGACTGGCGTATGCCGAGCGACGCGGCGGCCACGCTGTGGCTCGCCGAGATTGATCGTCTCGCGTAGGCGAAGGTAGAGGGACGTATCTTGAGGAGTTGACCTTCCATGCAGTTTTCAAAGCGGTTGGATCAGTTTGGCGAGGAGGTCTTTGCCTCGCTCAACCAAAAGCGCCTGGCGCTTGAGGCAGCGGGGCGCAAGATCTACAACCTCTCGGTGGGCACACCGGATTTCCATCCCTATGATCATGTGGTCGAGGCACTTGTCTCCTCGGCGAAAAACCCCGATGACTGGAAGTACAGCTTAGGCGACCTTCCCGAGCTCAAGCAGGCGGTTTGCGCGTACTACGAGCGCCGCTTTGGTGTGGGCGGTATCACGCCTGACATGGTCACCTCCTGCACGGGCACCCAGGAGGGGATGGGGCAGCTCGCGCTCGCGCTTCTTGATCCTGGCGACATCGCGCTCGTGCCCGACCCGTGCTACCCCGTCTTTGCCGGCGGTGTGAAGATCGCGGGAGGGGAGTGCGCCTACTACCCGCTTTCGGCGGAGCACGACTTCTTGCCCTACGTGGCGGGCATCGACCCGGAGCTTGCCGACCGTGCCAAGTACATGGTGGTGTCGCTTCCGGCCAACCCCGTGGGCAGCGTCGGTACGCCCGAGGTCTACGACGAGATCATCGCCTTCGCGCGCGAGCACGACCTTCTCATCATCCACGACAACGCCTACTCCGACATCGTCTACGACGGGCCGCGCGGCGGGAGCTTCCTTGCGCGCCCCGGTGCGCTCGAGGTGGGCGTGGAGTTCTTCTCGCTCTCCAAGTCGTTCAACGTCACCGGTGCGCGTGTGAGCTTCCTGGTGGGCCGGCCGGACGTGGTCGCCGCCTTTGCAAAGCTGCGCGGGCAGACCGACTTTGGCATGTTCTATCCCATCCAGCGCGCCGCCATCGCCGCGCTCGAGGGTCCGCTCGACGAGGTCGAGCGCCAGCGCCATCTCTATCAGAAGCGCCGCGATGCCCTCTGCGACGGGCTCGAGCGCATTGGCTGGGAGCGCCCCAACGCGCACGGCACCATGTTCGTGTGGGCCAAGATTCCTGGCGGGCGCACCGACTCGATGGCGTTTTGCGAGGAGCTCATGGAGCGCGCGGGCGTGGTCGTGACCCCCGGCGCGAGCTTTGGTCCGCATGGCGAGGGCTATGTGCGCATGGCGCTCGTTCTGCCGCCCGAGGGTCTTGCCGAGGCGGTTGCTGCCATCGAGGCGGCGGGCATCCGCTAGCCGCCGTGCGCTAGGGCGCATCCGCTAGCCGTCGCACACCACCGCGCTTCGCCGCGCCGCTGTGCGCCGACGCACGCCACGGCATACCGTCGCGTCCGCTTCTGCTGCCGGTTGGCGATTCGCGGCGCCCGTGCCCGGCAAAATGGGTACTATTCGAGATGCCATAGGGGTATATCGCGCGGGCGGAACAGGACCCCGCGCGCCACAAAGGAGGAAACATGGTAAACGATCGTAAAGTCGCCGTTGTGGGCTGCGGTTTCGTGGGTTCGTCGTCGGCGTTCGCCCTCATGCAGAGTGGCCTGTTCTCTGAGATGGTGCTGATCGACGTCGACCGCAACCGCGCGGAGGGCGAGGCGCTCGACATCGCGCACGGCGTTCCCTTCGCAAGTCCCATGAAGATCTACGCGGGCGACTACTCGGATGTTTCCGACGCCGCCATCATCGTCGTCACCGCCGGCGCCGCCCAGAAACCGGGCGAGACCCGTCTCGACCTCGTCAACAAGAACGTCGGCATCTTCAAGACCATCATCCCGCAGATCCGCGAGAGCGGGTTCTCGGGCGTGCTGCTCATCGTCTCCAACCCCGTTGACGTGCTCACCTACGCCGCCATCCGCATGTCCGGTCTGCCCGAGGGCAAGGTCATCGGCTCGGGAACGGTGCTCGACACGGCACGCTTGAAGTACATGCTTGGCGAGCACGTGGACGTAGACCCGCGCGACGTACACGCCTACGTCATGGGCGAGCACGGCGACTCCGAGTTCGTCGCTTGGTCGAGCGCCCAGGTTGCCGGCGTGCCGCTCTCCACGTTCTGCGAGCTCCACGGCCACCTCAATCATCGCGAGGCCGAGGCGCGCATCGCCGAGGATGTCAAGAACAGCGCCTACGAGATCATCGAGAAGAAGCGCGCCACCTACTACGGCATCGCCATGAGCGTGAAGCGCATCTGCACCGCCATCATGCGCGACGAGGGCTGCGTGCTGCCCGTCTCGAGCCTCATGGTGGGCGAGTACGGCCTCGAGGACCTCTGCATCTCCCTGCCGACGGTCGTGGGTCGCGACGGCGTGGTCTGCCGTGTCCCCGTCTCGCTCGACTACGACGAGATGACCCAGCTCAAGGATTCCGCCGAGGCGCTTAAGGCCATCATCGACCAGGTCGATTTCGAGGCATAAGATGCCCAAGCAGAAGAAGGGGCGCGCGGCGTCTGCTTCTTCGATACCCGCCGGCGCCAAGCCCGCGGGAAAGCGCGCGTCCGGCGTGGAGCCCGTCTCCGCCCCGGGCGTCGCGCCTTCGGAGGGCAACTTCGTCACCTACGTCCAGACCCAGCTCGATACGCTCGACACGCGCCCGCTCGGCGCGGTCGACAGCCTCGTGCTCTCGTGGATATCCTATTTCCGCCTGCGCGAGGACGCGCCATGCTACGCGGGCTTCTGCAGCTGGGAGGGGCTTCCCGTGACGGAGCTTTTGCGCGCCGAGGACTTTGGGACCATGCTCGGTGACAGCTGGGACCCTGCGGGCAGCCGCGATCTGCTTTTTGCTGTGTGCGCGAATCCGCGCTTTCGCGGGATGCGCGTCTGCGGCTACCGGACGAGCTTCTCCGAGCTTGCCGAGGAGCAGTTCGCCGCCATGACCTTCCGCCTGCCGGACGGCTCGGTCTACGTGGCCTTTCGCGGCACCGACTCCACCCTTGTGGGGTGGAAGGAAGACTTCAACATGGCCTTCCAGAGTCCGGTGCCGGCCCAGGTCTCTGCGGCTGAGTACCTTGAGGAGGCCGCGCACGCCTGCCCGGGGTCGCTCTTTGTGGGCGGCCACTCCAAGGGCGGCAACCTCGCCGTCTACGCCGCCATCATGTGCCCGCACGCCCTCCAGGACCGCATCGTGCGCGCCTTCTCGCACGACGGCCCCGGCTTTAACGAGAACTTCCTGCGCGGTGCCGGCTTTGCGCGCATGCGCGATCGCATCGACAAGACCCTGCCGCGTTCCTCGATCTTTGGCATGATCTTCGAGGACCAGGAGGATTACGCCATTGTCGACAGCACGGGCTTCTCGCTGCTGCAGCACAACCCCTTCACCTGGGTGGTCGAGGGCAACGAGTTCAAGCAGGTGGAGCACATCTCCGCCGGCGCGCGCTACCTCGACAAGACCCTCGCCGACTGGATGGCGCGCATTACGCCCGAGGAACGTGGCGAGGTCATCGACGCGTTTTTTGACATCATCGGCGCGACGGATGCGACCTACTTTGCCGAGATTCGCGACAACTGGCAGGAGAGCCTGCCCAAGATGCTTGCCGCGGCGAGCGAGGTCCCGCCCGAGACCCGCGAGCTCATCAAGCGCGTTATCGCCGCTCTGCTGCGCGCCGCCACCGTGGGCAAAGTCGCAGGTGCCGCCAGTCGCGCCGCCGATGCGGCTGGGCAGTTCATAGAGGCCGCATCGCAGGCGGCCGGCGAGCTCTCTGCGCAGCTGCCGGCGAGCACCCAGGACGCGGCGGCGATCGCGCGCTTGGGCGAGCAGGTGGATGCCGATGCCCTAAAGCGTCTTGCGCGCCTGGCAGAGCTCTACCGTGTCGAGGAGTAGCCGGCCCGTCCCTCGGCTTTCTGTCCTGCCAGCGAGCCCGCTCCGCTCGGCGCACATTGCGCGCCCGCATCTGCCTGCCCCCGCATTGCCCGCCCGCGCGGTATACTGGTTCCTCGTTTGCGCACCACGCGCGACCGTCTCTACCGTAAAGGAAGCTCCATGCAGATAATCCACGCCGTCTTGCACGTCCTCGACTTTGAGTCCGCCGTGAACGTCCTCTCCGAGCGCGAGCTCGCCCTCGACACCCGCGCCGTGCGCTCGTTTGTGAGCAAGCACCTCTCGCGTGCCCGTGCGGCTGCCGACAATCGTCGCGGAGAGTTTGCCGAGGACAGCGCCTTTGCCGGCGAGCTCAAGCGCTACTTCTTTGGCGAGCGCGCGTTCCTCGACCTCTCGCAACAGGTGGCCGAGTTCCTCTCGGGCGAGCTTTCGCGCGCCGATAAGCTCGAGTCGACCGATGTGCTGGTGGCCGATTTTGACGACGATGACGACGTTCGCTGGTTTGCGGTGCTTCTGCTCACGAGCCGTATGGCCTTCATGCACGAGGTGGACAACGCGCAGGGCGCCACCTCCTGCGACATCGCGCGCCACTTCGCCATCCTGCCCGCGCCTTCGCAGAAGCTCACCTCCTATGCGCTCGTGCGTGCGAGTTCGCTCGAGGTCCTCTACCAGGACAAGGCGAGAAGCATCGCCGGCGCCGACCGCATGCTCATCCCCGAAGGGCTTCTCCAGTGCAGCGAGGGCGTGTCGAGCAAACAGGTGATGGACACCGTTGCCCGCGTGGTTGCCGAGGTGGCCGAGGAGCACGGCGCCAATACCGCCACAGCGCTCGCCGCTGCCAAGGCCGCCATGGTCGAGGCCGTGGAGGCGGACGAGGAGCTGCCGCCGTGGGATGTGGTCGACGAGGCTTTTGAGGATGAGCCGGTGCTCCGCGATGCCGTCAGGCAAGCCCTTGCCGAGGAGCAGGTGCCCGAGCGCGTGGTTGTGGAGCGCGCGCAGGTGGAGCGCTCGGCCGTGCGTAACATCAAGATCCGCACCGACACGGGCATCGAGATCACCATCCCGGCAGAGATGGCGGGCAACGCCGAGTACGTGAACTTTGTGAACGAGCCCAACGGTCTCATCTCCATCGAGCTCAAGAACATCGGCAGCATCCAGAACCGATAACGCTTCGGATTCCGTTGAAATGTACGGAATATGTATGGTGCCCGGCAGGCCTTGAAAAAGTCTGCCGGGCACCGGTGATCTGAGCGGCTCTCGAGCTCTCTACAGCTGACGCAGACCCTCCTCGAGGCCGGTCTTGCTGTCTGTCTTGTCGTCACGCTGCTTGATAACGCGCGCGGGGATACCGGCGACGACCGCCTCGTCGGGCACGTCGGTGGTGACGACAGCGCCCGCGGCTACCACCGCGCGACGGCCCACGTGCACGCCCTCGAGGACCACGGCGTTCGCGCCGATCATGACGTCGTCCTCGACGATGACGGGCGTGGCGCTGGCGGGCTCCACCACGCCGGCGAGCACGGTTCCGGCGCCAATGTGGCACCTCTTGCCCACGGTTGCGCGGCCGCCCAGGACGGCGCCCATGTCAATCATGGTGCCCTCGCCAATCACGGCGCCGATGTTGATGATTGCACCCATCATGATGACGGCGTTGTCGCCGATCTCCACCTGGTCGCGGATGATCGCGCCGGGCTCGATGCGGGCGTTGACGCCCTTGAGGTCGAGCAGCGGCACGGCGGAGTTGCGGCAGTCGTTCTCAATCTCAAAGTGAGCGATGTCATCCTTGCAACGCTCGAGCACAGGCTCGAGGTCGGCCCAGTTGCCGTAGACGATGCGGCACTTGTGCCCGCCGTAGACGCGGACGGGGTCGGCGGCACCCGCGCCGTCGCCCGCCTCCCAATCGATGTGGGCGCCGCTCTTCTCGCGGACCGTGAGCTTCACGGGCGTCTTCTTGGGCGCGCGGGCGATGAAGTCGATGATTTCCTGTGCGTTCATGCATCAAGCCTTTCGTGTGGTGTCGGTCGAACTCGTGGTGCCAGTCGATATTGTGGCGACAGCAAAAGTCGTGGTGTCAGTCGAACATGAGCTGGTCAAAGGTGTAGAAGCCCGTTCCTCGGCCGATAAGTCGTGCGGCGGCGGCGAGTGCGCCATGGACAAAGATCTCGCGACTCTCGGCGCGGTGGGTCAGGGTGACCTCCTCGCTCGGGCCAAAGAAGTGCACCTCGTGCACGCCGGCAACGGTGCCGCCGCGCAGCGAGTGCATGCCGACCTCGTGGGCGTCGCGCGCACCGCACATACCCGAGCGGCCAAAAACGGGGGCGTATCCGTCGTCGCCGGCCTCAGCATGCGTGCCCACGACCTCGTCGAGGAGCATCTTGGCGGTACCGGAGGGCGCGTCCGCCTTCTGGTTGTGGTGGGTCTCGACAATCTCAACGTCAAAGCCGGGGAGCTCGCGCGTTGCCTGGGCGGTGAGGTGGCGCAGCGCCGCCACGCCGATGGAGTAGTTGCCCGACCATACAACCGGTGCCACCTCGCCAAGCAAGCGGATCTGGGCGAGCTCGTCGTCGCTATAGCCCGTGGTGCCCGAGACGAGGGCAGCTCCCGTACGGCGCACGTAGGCTGCAACGGCGTCGAGCGCCGCTACGTTCGAGAAGTCGATGATGGCGTCCGCCGCGGGCGCACTCTCAAGCTCGGAGAGGTCGAAGCCAATCTGTGCCACGACCTCAAACGCCGGCTTGCCCGACGCGTCCTGCGCGGCCTCGGCAAAGGTGCGGATGAGCGTGCCCATGCGGCCCGCTCCCATGATTGCAATCTTATGCAAGGATGCCAGCTCCCTTCATGGCCTCGGTAAGTTGCGCGCGTGTGTTGTCTGCCATGGGGCAGAGCGGCAGGCGGTAGTTCGCGCCGATTATACCCATCTGCGCGAGGGCCTCCTTCACGGGGATGGGGTTCACCTCGCTAAAGAGCGCGCGCACAAGCGGCAGCCCCGCGATCTGGATCTGGCGGGCGCGGTCGACGTCGCCGTCGAGATAGGCGCGCACCATGTCGTGCACGAGCTGGGGCTGGACGTTTGCCCAGACCGAGATGACGCCCGAGGCGCCGAGGCTCATGAGCGGCACGACCATGTCGTCGTTGCCCGAGAACATCTTGAAGGTGGGGCTGAGCGTGTGCGCGATGTTGGCGGCGTACGCGATCGACCCGCTCGCCTCCTTGATGGCCATGATGTTCTCGTGCTCGGCCAGACGCTCGACGTTTCTCACGCTGATGGAGCAGCCCGTGCGCCCGGGGATGTTGTAGAGGATGCAGGGTACGTCCACCGCGTCGGCGACGGTGGCGAGATGGCGGTAGATGCCCTCCTCGTTCGCCTTGTTGTAGTAGGGGGTGATGATGAGCAGGCCGTCGGCGCCCAAGCGCTCGTACGAGCGGCTCTTGGCGAGCATCGTGGCGGTCGAGTTAGATCCCGAGCCTGCGATGACGGGCACCCGCCCGGCGACGCGCTCGACCACAAAGGCGCAGACCGCGTCGTCCTCCTCATCGGTCATGGTCGAGCTCTCGCCCGTGGTGCCGAGCGTGAGGATTGCGTCGGTGCCGTTTGCAAGGTGGAAGTCCACGAGGCTGCCGAGCGCGTCGAAGTCGACGTTGCCGTCCTCGTCAAAGGGCGTTACGAGCGCGACGATCGAGCCTTCCAAATCTCTGATGTCCATGGGTTACTCCTCTCCGTCTTTCGACGTAGTTTTAGCCATGTGCCGCTCGGCGCATGTAAGCACGCGCCGCCCCGCATCGGTCACGCCGACCGTTGCGAGGTAGTCGAGCGGGGTCTCCGCCCGGCGGATGAGCTCGCAGCTGCCGTCCCGGTGCAGGAGCACCTCGGCGGAGCGGAGCCGGGCGTTGTAGTTGTAGCCCATGGAGTGGCCATGGGCGCCGGCGTCGTGGATAACAAGGAGGTCGCCAATCTCAACCTCGGGAAGCTCCCGGTCGATGGCAAACTTGTCGTTGTTCTCGCAGAGACCACCCGTCACGTCGTAGGTGCGCGTCGCTTCGGCGCGACTCTTGTCGGGGCCGCCTTCCTGACCGACGACGGTGATGTGGTGGTAGGCGCCGTACATGGCAGGGCGCATGAGGTCGGCGGCGCAGGCATCGACGCCGATGTAGTCCTTGTAGATGCGCTTCTCGTGGAGGGCGCGGGTCACCAGACAGCCGTAAGGGCCCATCACGAAGCGGCCCATCTCGGTGAAGATGGACACATCTCCCATGCCGGCGGGCACGAGGATCTCTTCAAAGGCGCGCCGCACGCCTTCGCCGATGGCGCGGATGTCGTTAGGAGTCTCGCCGGGGCGATAGGGGATGCCCACACCGCCGGAGAGGTTCACGAACACCACATGCGCCCCGGTCTCGCGCTCGAGCCTAACCGCAAGTTCAAAGAGGATCCGCGCGAGCGCCGGGTAGTAATCGTTGGTAACCGTGTTGGAGGCCAAAAACGCGTGGATGCCAAACTCCTCGGCACCGCGGTCCTTGAGCATGCGGAACGCCTCGAAGAGCTGCTCCTCGGTCATACCGTACTTGGAGTCGCCGGGGTTATCCATGATGCCGTTGGCGAGCCTAAAGAGGCCGCCCGGATTGAAGCGGCAGCTCACCGTGCGCGGAATAGGGCCGGCGACCTGCTCGAAGAAGGGGATATGCGTGATGTCGTCAAAGTTCACGATAGCGCCGAGCTCGCGCGCGAGCGCAAAGTCGGCGGCGGGCGTGTCGTTCGACGAGAACATGATGTTATGCCCTGTGACGCCCGATCCCTCGGCAATCATGAGCTCGGTGGCACTCGAGCAGTCGAGGCCACAGCCGCGCTCGGTGAGGAGCTTGATAAGGGCGGGGTTGGGGTTTGCCTTGACGGCGAAGTACTCCTTGAACCCAGGGTTCCAGGCAAAGGCCTCGTGGATGGCATCGATGTTGTTACAGATACCCGCCTCATCGTAGAGATGAAACGGGGTGGGGAAGTGCCCTGCGATTGAAGCGAGTTGGTCTTTAGTGACAAACGGCTGCTTGGCCGTGTACGCGGCGGTCGCAGCGGCGGTATCGCGCTCTGTCATGCGAGCTTCCTCTCGAGTAGCGCTCCTGCAGATGGCAGACAGTCCCGCGGGTGTTTCCCGCAGGCCCACCCGGTGCCCGTGCCCGAGCGACCGAGTTCGGCGGGGTCGCCTCTTCGCGGGGTCAATGCCTGCCGGCTCACCCGCGGGTCATCTCGCCCGCTCCTCTATCGAGTTTAGCCACTTTAGCATATAAAAGCACCTGCCCACAACTGCATCTAACGCAGAATGCATGCGTGTTGCCGTTGGGTTTCTTGGCTCGGCGCGCTGAAGGTCGGCGCGATAAGAGAGAGGGCCTGCGCCATTTTTGTGATGCGGCGCTACGGCTACAATGGGGCGGTACATCGACAAGGAGGCCGCTATGCTCAACAATCAGACCGCTGCTCTCGAGGAGCTCACGCGCTACCGCCGCGACCTGCATCGCATCCCCGAGCTCGATTGCGACCTGTCCCAGACCATCGCCTACGTAAAGGGCGTGCTCGAGGGGCTGTCGTGTGCCATCTTTGAGCCGTGCGAGGGTGCGGTCTGCGCCTATTTCGACTTGGGTCGCCCGCACACAGTTGCCGTCCGCTCAGATATGGACGCCCTGCCCGTCACCGAGGCGACGGGCCTGCCGTTTGCGAGCGAGCACGCCGGATGCATGCACGCCTGCGGGCACGACGGGCACATGGCCATGGCGCTCGCTGCCGCCACCTGGGTCGATCGCGTCCTTTCCGGTGCCGAGGGTGCCTTCGACGCGTCCGCTTTTCCCCGGAACATCCTCTTTGTCTTCCAGCCCGCGGAAGAGACCACGGGCGGCGCCAAGTACGTGTGCGAGAGCGGTGTCTTCGAGCGCACCGCCACCGAGCGCATCTTCGGCTTCCATCTCTGGCCCGATCTGCCCGAGGGCGTCGTCGCGTCGCGCCCCGGCGCGCTCCTCGCGCGATCGAGTGAGACCACGCTTACGTTCCACGGCGTCTCGAGCCATATCGCCAAGTGGCGCGAGGGACGCGACGCACTGGGTGCTGCGGCGCGCTTTGTCGTGGGGTCGAAGTGGCTTTCCAACCGGCTCGCGCAGGACGAGCCCATGACGCTGCGTTTTGGGCGTCTCGATGCGGGTACGGTGCGAAACGCCGTTGCCGCCGAGGCGCGCGTCGAGGGGAGCCTGCGGGTCTTCTCGGATGCGATGTTCGACCGCGCACGCGAGGAGGTCCGCGCCCTTGCAAGCACCGCGGCGGAGGAGGAGGGCGTGAGCTTCGACCTCACGTTCTCGGAGGGTTATCCGCCTGTGGTGAACGACGGCGCGCTCTACGCGGAGGTCGCCGGCGCCCTTGCTGACATGGAAACCGTGCCCGAGCCCCTGCTCATCGCCGAGGACTTTGCGTTCTACCAGCGCTGTATCCCGGGGGTCTTTATGTTGCTCGGCACGGGAACGGGCATTCCGCTTCATGCGGACACTTTCACTTTTGACGAGCGCGTGCTCGTGCGCGGTCTTGAGACCTATCAGCGGCTGCTCGTCCTCAACTAACCGATTTCGGCCTGTTAGGTTTCTTGGGGGTTTGCGCGCGCCCTGTTCGTGCCAGCGGCGTTTGCGCGTATCATAGTCAACGTATGTGAATGCGCAGGGTGCGCCGACGTTCAGGAAGGGGAGGACGCGCATGGTCATGAAGCTCGCAGCGCTCGTCATCTCGGCGATCTTTCGCGTCTTCTCGCTTTTCCCACAGCGCAAGAAGATTGCGCTGCTCTCGCGTCAGTCTGCCCGTCCCTTTGATTTTGAGCTCTTGGAGCCGGCGCTTGCCCGAGCCTTCCCCGATTACAAGATCATCTGGTGCTGCGTGACGCAGGGCGGCAAGATGACGGTCTTGCTCATGTTGAGGCAGCTCTGGCATGTCGCCACCGCAGAGGTCTGCCTGGTAGACGGGTACGTCCCCGCTGTCTCCATCCCCAAGGGGTCGCGTCGCTCGGCCTGCATCCAGCTCTGGCATGCGCTGGGCGCCGTCAAGAAGTTCGGTTTCCAGTCGCTCCATACCGCCGCCGGGCGCTCGCCCGAGGCGGCACGCGCGTTCTCCATGCACGCCGGTTACAACTGCATCGTCGCCGGATTCAGCGGTGCGGTGCCTGCGTTTGCCGAGGCATTCGGCTACACCGAGGACAAGTTTTTGCCGCTCGGCCTCCCGCGCTGCGACTATCTGATTCGTCCCGAGTATGCCGAGGAGCGCGCCCGTCGCTCGGCCTCCCTTGCGGCTCACATTGCAGCGCTGCCGGCGCCCGCTGCCGCAGACGGTGCCGCCTCTGTGAAGCGCCCTGTGGTCCTTTACGCCCCCACCTTCCGCAAGAACAATGCCAACCCCGCTTGGCTTGCCGACGCGGTCTGCGCGCTTGACGCGGCGCTTCCCGCCGAAGTGGCGCTTGTAGTGTCGGCGCACCCGCTCGACGTGGAGCACCTCGAGGGCCGCTCGCTTACCCGCCGCGTGCTCGTTGCGCGCGATGCCGCCACTATCGACGCAATTCATGTGGCTGACTATGTAGTGACCGATTACTCCGCTGTGGCGTTTGAGGCGCTTCTTGCAGACAAGAAGACGTACTTCTACGTGCCCGATATCGAGGAGTACCGCACCTCGCCCGGCCTTAACGTCGACCCCGTCGCAGATGCGCCGACCATCTCTACGGCAGACGCCGCCGAGCTCGCGGACCGTATCGCGTCCGACCTCGCGGTGGACTCCTACGACGCCGCTGGCGCCCGCGCGTTCGCACGCGCCTACGGCATCGACCCAGACCCAACCTACTGCGCCGTCGACGCCATTGTCGACGTGGTGCGCACCTACCTCAAGAACTAGGGGACCGCTCATGGACGACAACGTCATCAAGATGGTCGAGAACGCTCAGGCGACGGGCGTGGGGGTAGCCGATGCAGACGCACCGCGCGTCCTCATCGAGCAGGACCCCGGCTTTGCCGCCGCACATCCGCACGTGGGCGTTCGCCGCGTGCTCACCTACGGCACGTTCGATCTGCTCCACTACGGGCACATCCGCCTTCTGCAGCGCGCCGCCGCGCTCGGCGACTACCTGATAGTTGCCCTCTCCACCGACGAGTTTAACGCGGCAAAGGGCAAGCGCAGCTTCTACCCCTATGAGGTGCGCCGCGAGATGCTCGAGGCTATTCGCTACGTGGACTTGGTGATTCCCGAGAGCTGCTGGGAGCAGAAGCGCACCGACGTGGAGACCTACCGGGTCGATGTGGTCTGCATGGGCAGCGACTGGGCGGGCGACGAGCGCTTCGAGGCCCTGCGCGACCTTTGCGACGTGGTCTACCTCGATCGCACGGACGGCATTTCCACCACCGACGTCAAGAGCCGCCTCAAGGGCTAGGTCGACCTGCGCGTACGACCCTTTGGTTCCGCATCGCAGCGTCTCGCGGCGTCGCGCCGTCCGCACATGGTGTCAAAACATATCAGGTTGCTCCCGCCACGACTCTCCCGCACCGAAAAGAAGTGTCCGTTACCCGAGTCACGTTGCGCTCATGTCGTTTGATGGGCATAACTTGAATATGCCTGTGTAAAACGGACGAGAGGAGCAAAACCATGGCATTTCCTGAGGGTTTCCTGTGGGGCGGAGCTACTGCTGCCAACCAGTGCGAGGGCGCATGGGATGTTGACGGCCGCGGACCGGCCGAGACCGACATGCTCACGGGCGGCACGGTCGACACCCCGCGCATGCTGACCTACCGCATGCCCGACGGCACCGAGGGCGCCGTGCCCCAGTGGGATGGCCTGCCCAAGGGCGCCAAGCTCGCCGTGCTTGACGGATATCTCTATCCCAACCACGACGGCATCGACTTCTACCATCACTACAAGGAGGACATCGCGCTTTTTGCCGAGATGGGCTTCAAGCAGTACCGCATGTCCATCTCCTGGAGCCGTATCTACCCCAAGGGCATCGAGGACGAGCCCAACCAGGCCGGTCTCGACTTCTACCGCAACGTCTTCCTGGAGCTCCAGAAGTACGGTATCGAGCCGCTCGTGACCATGTGGCACTTCGACACCCCCAACTATATCGAGGAGGAGCTCGGCGGTTGGGAGAACCACGACACGATCGCGCTCTTTGACAAGTACGCCAAGACGATCCTGACCGAGTACAAGGGCCTCGTGAAGAACTGGCTCACCTTCAACGAGATCAACAACACTATCTCGTTCCTCGGTATGATGGCCCCCGCCACCGACGAGCAGTTCCAGGGCGCCTACCAGCACCTGCACAACAAGTTCGTCGCGAGCGCGCACGCCGTCAAGATGGCGCACGAGATCGACCCCTCCTACAAAGTGGGCTGCATGATCTGCGGCATCGTCGACTACCCGCTGACCCCCGACCCCGACGACGTGATTGCCAACCGCTACATGTGGGAGAAGAGCCTCTTCTACTGCGGCGACGTTCAGTGCAAGGGTAAGTACGGCACCTATGCCAAGCGCCTGTGGGACGAGCACAACGTGAAGCTCGAGATCACCGATCAGGACCTCAAGGATCTCGCCGAGGGCCCGGTGGACTTCTATACCTTCAGCTACTATCAGTCCGCCTGCGTGACCACGCACACCGATGCCGAGACCACCAAGGGCAACATGACCATCGGCGCCAAGAACCCCTACCTCACGGCATCCGATTGGGGCTGGCAGATCGACCCCAAGGGTCTGCGCTACTTCCTCGAGCTCATCTACGATCGCTACGAGAAGCCGCTCATGGTCGTGGAGAACGGCCTTGGCGCGTACGACGACCTCGTTGAGGGCGAGTACGGCGAGATGACCGTTCACGACCAGTACCGCATTGACTACCTGCGCGAGCACGTGAAGGAGATGGAGATCGCCATCGAGCACGGTGTCGACCTTATCGGCTACACCACGTGGGGCTGCATCGACCTCGTCTCCGCCGGCACCGGCGAGATGCGCAAGCGCTACGGCTTCATCTACGTCGATAAGAACGACGATGGCACGGGCAGCTACGCGCGTTACAAGAAGGACTCCTTCGCCTGGTACAAGAAGGTCATCGCGAGCAACGGCGAGGACATCGCCTAGCGCAAGCAGAGTGAAGGCGCGCTTCGCGTGCGAAACGACGGGTCAGCCTTTCCCGCCGGTAGGGGTGAGCGATAAGGCGTAACATCACGTCCGGCAAGCTGCAATCGCGCTTGATGATGCGAAAACCGCCGCTGGTCCTGTAAGACGGGCCGGCGGCGGTTTGCGTTTTTGGGCACGACTCCCGTTGCGTCACGCCGTCTCACGTGCTCAAGTCGGTTATGAGCGTTAATTCGCGCCCCTTCTGCCACCACGGCTCGATACGGTCGAAAAACGTCAGGGAAATACCAGTTGAGTGCTTTATAAGACTAAAGTATCGATGCTATCTTTTGCGCAATACGCTCATAACCGACCTGAGCATACGCTTTCCGGTTGGCGGAGGAGTTACAGCGCTTCCTCTGGCGCCCCCATGGCGTCACGCGTGAGGCTCGAGATATGGGCAAGCACGGGCATATGCCGGTTGAGGACGTTCACGATGCGACCGACGGCAACGGCGGACACCACCGTTCCCACGCCGACCCCCGCAACGCGCCCGAGCAACAGGAACGAGAGCGCAAGCGCCACCACAACAAGTGTGGTGTCAAACGCGGCCTTGCAGCTGCCGAAGGGCTTTTGCGTGACGGCGTTGATGGCGCGCACGATGCCCTCTCCGGGAACGAGGATAACGTTGGGTGCGACCTCGATGGCGATTCCGAGGGCAAGCAAAAAGCAGCCCACGGCGAGAGCTACCGCCTGAGCAGGAAGGGTGGTAAGCGAGATAGGAGAGAGGACAAGCGCGCTCACATCGATAAGCGAGCTGAATACGATGTTGACGATCACCTGCAGAAACTGCACCGGTTTGAAGTCACGGCGCAGTAGGGCGACCTGCCCCACGATGAAGAGCATGTTGACGATGAACGTAAAGGCGCCAAAGGAGAGACCAGACGCCTCGGCGAGTACGTAGGCCACGCACGAGATGGCGCCGACGCCCAAATCGGACTTGGCAATGAGAGCGATGGCAAACGAGGTGATCATGACGCCGAGGGCAAACCACAGGTATCGGGCGACCAGGTGGTTGCGCCGCATGGTCTCCATTGCCGGGATGCGGCGGTTGCTGCGTTGGGTGAGGGTCATGCTACGCCTCACCTCCGTTTTGCTTGAGGTTGCGTATGACGCGCGCGAGAAGGTCCGAGAGCTGGCGTCGCTCGTCCTCGGTAAGACCGTCGAGCGCGACTTCATCGACGCGCGCCGTGTTGGCTGCGGCAACGTGTGCGCGCTCGGCGCCGGGCTCGGTCAAAAGCACGCACGCCTCGCGCCGGTTGCCCGCTCGGACGGAGCGCGTAATGAGGCCGTCTGCCTCCATGCGCGTAAGGATGCTCGTAACCGTTGACTTATCGAGGGCGCATCCCTCGCCGATCTCCTTCTGCGTGCAGCCGTTGTGCGTGGTCAGGTACTGGAGAATCTTCGGTTGGCCGGGCGTGAGGCCCACGGCGCGGGTGAGGCGCGTGATGGCTCGGTTGGAATGGCTGAACGCTATCAGCAGCTGCCAGTCAATGTTGCGTTCCCAAGGATCGATGTCCGCCACGCCGCCTCCAAAAGTTTGAAACAAAACTGTTTGAAAACAAACTAACAAAGAAGGTTTGCGTCGTCAATGTATGGTCTCTGGGGGAGTTTGCCGTAATCTGGGGGAGTTGGCAGCAAAAAAGAGGGGCTCCCGTAGGCGCCCCTCCTAGCCAGTCTGCTGTGTGACCGAGAGCTTAGAGCTTGCGGACGTTGGAAGCCTGCAGCTTGCCGTTCTGACCGGTCGTGACGTCGAACTCGACGCTCTCGCCCTCGTCGAGGGTCTTGTAGCCGTCCATCTGGATCTCAGAGAAGTGAACGAACAGGTCATCCCCGTCCTCGCGGGAGATGAAGCCGTAGCCCTTCTCGGGGTTGAACCACTTAACCGTACCTTGTGCCATGACGTGCCTTTCTTTCGTGCCCTTGCGGGCAAAAGGTGCGCTTTCGCGCGAAACAGGAGCGACCGTGCGGCCGCGAGGGATATGGTACCCCACTGGAGCGTGCTTCAAGCAGACTTTTTCAACTATTTCCCGATGGTGAAACCCAACTGAATTCCGAGGTCGCAGCTCAGATATAGCTGCAGTCAAAGGGTGTGTGCCGGTCCTTAGTGATGCGGGCTTTTTCGTTTTCTGATTGGCCATGCGACAGGCATCAGATGCACCGCTGGAATAGCCAAGGGAAAGGATGACGATGGCGGGCAAAGTGTACGGGTATGCGCGCGTGTCGACGCGCGAGCAGAACCTCGATCGACAGCTGGACGCGCTTGCTGCCTTTGGGGTGGACGAGGTCTTTGCCGACCACGCAAGCGGAAAGAGCTTCGATCGTCCGGCGTGGCTGCGCCTCATGGATGCGCTTGAGGCGGGCGATACGCTCGTGGTGAAGTCGATTGACCGTTTTGGGCGCAGCTACGACGAGATTCTGGAGCAGTGGCACTGCATCGCCAAGCAGGTGGGGGCGGCCGTAGTGGTACTTGACATGCCCTTGCTCGATACGCGGCAAGGGTGCGCAGGCGTGACGGGTGTGCTTATTGGCGACATCGTGCTGCAGCTGTTGAGCTACGTGGCGCAGGTGGAGCGCGAGAGCATTCACCAACGGCAGGCGGAAGGCATCGCCGCCGCCAAGGCGCGCGGGGTCAAGTTTGGACGTCCATCTAAGGAACGCCCGGCGTCATATGCAACGCTAAGAGACCGCTGTCGCGTGCGAGAAATCACCAGAGCTGAGGCGGCAAAAGCGATGGGCGTCTCAGTCAGCACGCTGGATAAATGGATGCGCGAAGACGAGTGCGTTTTGAGGCAAAAAAGGGGAGAGCAGCATAAGAACCTGCAGGTAAAAGAGGAAATGAGAGAGTGAAAAAGTACACCTTTAAGGAGGGGGTCATCTCGAGCCGGTGAGACGTGAAGAGTGTGTAAGGGCTGTGTCAGATGTCGGAAAAGAGGCGATTCGAACCTAGACAGTGACGATGGAGCGACTATACTTTACAATCGCTTAAGAGAAGATAAAGGTATACCTTTCTGCGCTTTACGGAGCGTGTGTGGCCGAGGGGAGGGCTGGGATGCCGGTTGCGGAGAGTGTTTCCGCTGCGTCTGGTCGGCGCGGTGGGCGTTTGGCAGATGGGTTGCCGCGCGGACGTCGCTCGCCTCGGGGGCGTTTGCGCTGGTATCTCATCCAGGTGCCGGAAGGCCGCGAGCGGTCGCTTTGCGGGGACGTGCTCCGGTTGGTACCGCGCGACGTTCTGGCCGATGCCTTTGTCATCATGCACGAGCGCTGGATGAAGCGCTCGGGTGAGTGGTTTACGCAGGAATGCGTGATGCATCCGGGATTCATCTTTGCGGTGACAGGAGACGCCGCGGCGCTTTCCAAGGCGCTCGGCACGCTTACGCTCCCGGTGCGTCCCGCGGCTGCCGACGAGCGCTCGTGGGCTCCGCTTGCCGATGAGGCACGCGACTGGTTTGCCGCCGCGATGGACGAGCGGCATGTGATCCGCAGTTCTACGGCGGTGATCGCGGACGGCGCGCTCCACGTTGAGGAGGGGCCGCTCGTGGGTCAAGAGGACCGGCTGAGCGGGCTCAACCGTCACAAGCGCTTCTGCCGCGTGCGCGTGGCGGATGCGGACGGCGGCTTTGTGGAGAGCGTGCCGCTCAGTGTTCCGAGTAAGAGCTAACGGCGCCATCGCGCTGATTTTTGGAGACCGGTGCCGGGATGGGATGGAACGAATCGCAGGACATAACTCCGCACATGCGGCGGGGGGGGGGCACTCGATGCTCGGGATAGCGCCGCGGGGGCGTGTGTGATGGCTGCTGCGAAAAAGCCGGCGTTGCAGGTGCCTGTGGCCGGATTGCAGGCAGGGACTGGCTCGGCTCAAAACCATGATTCGTCAGCGGCTTCTGCTGGCGAGGTGCATGGATCTTGGACTCGCGCGGATGTTACCGATTCTGAGGCGGCGCATATGCTGTACGGTGCCGACTCCGGAGTGCAGCCTCTCCTCGATCGGCACGCGTACCGCACGGTCAAACGTATTATCGATATCGTGGCATCGGGCGCTGTCATTGTTGTGCTGCTGGTCCCCAGCGTTGTTTTGTCTGCGGCGATCTGCATAGCTTCGCCCGGCGCCGGTCCGCTCTATAGCCAGTTGCGCGTGGGGCGGGTACGTCGTGACGGCACGTTTTACCTCTTTCGCATGTGGAAGTTCCGCTCCATGGTCCCACATGCCGACAAGCTGCTCGACGAACTGAAGGATTTGAACGAGGCCGACGGCCCCATGTTCAAAATCAAGGACGACCCGCGTGTTATTCCCGGCATTGGAAAGTTCATCCGCAGGCATTCGATTGATGAGCTACCGCAGTTGCTGAACGTCTTTGCCGGTCAAATGAGCCTCATCGGACCGCGCCCCGCCCTGCCGAAGGAGATTCTTCAGTACGACGGTCGCGCCATGCAGCGCTTGCGTGTTAAGCCTGGCTGCGGCGGCGCATGGCAGGCCGGTGAGCGTAGCGACTCGTCTTTTGAGGGCATGGTCGATCTTGATCTTGAGTACATCGAGCAAAGCTCGCTCGCGCACGACCTCGGACTCGTTTTTGGGACCCTGCGCTCGATGTTTAGCGGGAAGGGGGCGTACTGATGGCTGAAGGCACTTCGTTTCCCGGACGTGTCGCCGTCATGGGGGTTCCGGTTGACCCTTGGACGATGGCCCAGACGGTTGCCAAGACTAAGGAGCTGATTGGCTCGGACTCGTTCGCACACCTTATCGGCGTGAACGCCGACAAGGTGTTGCAGATGCGCGACGATCCTGAGATGGACGCTATCGTGCGTCGCTGCGAAATCGTCAATGCCGACGGCGCCTCGATGGTGATGGCTGCTCGGAGGCTCGGGGTCTCCGTACCGGAGAGGGTCGCGGGTATCGACCTCATGGGAGAGCTGTGTGCGCTTGCGGAGAATGAGGGCTACCGAGTGTTTCTTCTCGGTGCCAAGCGCGAGATCGTGGAGCGTACGCGCGACGTGCTCTTAGGGAACTATCCGGAGCTCCCCATCGCGGGCGTTCGCGACGGCTATTTCGGGGAGGACGAGTTCGACGCCGTCGCCGACGAGGTTCGCGCGAGCGGCGCGCAGATAACCTTCGTGGGAATCACCTCGCCCAAGAAGGAGCGCCTGATCGAGCGCTTCCGCGAGCTCGGGCTCAAGGGCGCCTACGTGGGCGTGGGAGGGAGCTTTGACGTCGTGTCCGGGGCGATTCCACGTGCCCCCATATGGATGCAACGGGCCCACTTGGAGTGGCTGTTCCGCATGATGCAGGAGCCCGGCAGGCTTGCAAAGAGATACGTCGTCGGCAACGCCCGGTTCATGGCGCTGCTGCGCAAGGAGGAGAAGCGGATGAAGGGGGCTTCCCGGTGAGGAAGGTCATGCTCGTCTTCGGCACCCGCCCGGAGGCCATCAAGATGTGCCCGCTCGTGCTGGAGCTTAAGAATCGCCCCGACGAGTTCGAGACGGTCGTGTGCACCACGGGCCAGCACCGCGAGATGCTCGACCAGGTCCTAACCGTGTTCGGTGTGGAGCCTGATTGCGACCTGCACGTGATGAAGCCCGGGCAGACGCTCTTCGACATCACGAGCGACGTGCTGCTGAGAATCAGGTCTGTACTGGAGGATGAGCGCCCTGACGCCGTGCTCGTCCACGGGGACACGACGACCTCCTTCGCGGCGGCGCTGTCCGCCTTCTACCTCCAGATTCCCGTGGGACACGTGGAGGCGGGCCTGCGCACCCGGAACCTCTACTCTCCGTGGCCCGAGGAGTTCAACCGCCAAGCTGTGGACGTGGTCTCCCGGTGGTACTTTGCGCCGACAGAGACGTCCCGTCAGAACCTCCTCGACGAGGCGAAGCCCGACGAGAGGATCTTCGTCACCGGCAACACCGGCATCGACGCGCTGAGGACGACGGTCAGGGACGATTACTCGAACCCCTGGCTCGACTGGGCGTCGGACAGCAGGCTCATCCTCATCACGGCCCACCGCCGCGAGAACCTGGGCGAGCCCATGCATCGCATGTTCCGCGCCATACGCCGCGTCATGGAGGAGCGGCCGGACACGAAGGCGATCTACCCCATCCACATGAACCCCCAGGTGCGGAAGGCCGCCCACGAGGAGCTGGACGGCTTCAGCAGGCTCAGGATCATCGATCCGCTCGAGGTCGTGGACTTCCACAACTTCATGGCCCGCTCCTACCTCATCCTCACCGACTCGGGCGGCATCCAGGAGGAGGCTCCCTCCCTCGGCAAGCCCGTGCTCGTCATGCGCGACACGACCGAGCGCCCCGAGGGCGTGGCGGCGGGGACGCTTCGGCTCGTCGGCACCGAGGAGGAGAGAATCTATCACGAGTTTTCCCACCTGCTCGACGACCCCGCGGAGTACAGGGCAATGTCCCATGCCTCCAACCCGTACGGCGACGGACATGCGAGCGAGCGAATCGCCGGGATCTTGGCTGGGGGCGGTGCAGATGAATAGGGGTCTTGGCAAGCCGAAGGTTGAGATCCTGACCATCCACTTCGGGATAAACCACGGCTCGGTTCTCCAATGCTACGCGCTCTCGAAGACGCTTCGGGAGCTGGGAGCCGAGGTCGAGGTCGTCGACTACGTCCCGGCGCGCTACAAGATGTGGAACAACGTCAAGATTAAGTACCCCGAGAAGAGCCTCCCGTGGAAGCTGGCGTTTTTGCTCGCTAGCTCCGTGATCAGGTTTCCCCAGAAGGTCGTTTTTCGAGGATACCTGAAAAAGCATCTCGCCCTGAGTCGACGCTTCTCCGAGCCGCGCAAGCTTGCCGATGGGTGCCCGGACGCCGACCTCTACCTCGTGGGCAGCGACCAGGTCTGGAACTCGAGCTACAACGGCAGAGAGGACAAGAGCTACTTGCTCGGGTTCGCGCCGCAGGGGGCGGCAAGGGCGTCGTACGCAGCGAGCATCGGCAAAGACGAGTTGACCGAGGAGGAGGGTTCTGGCATCGCCCGCGGCGTCCAGTCGTTTTGGGGCGTCTCCGTGCGGGAGGAAAGGGCTGCCGAGCAGTTGGCAAACTTCGGCGTCGAGGCGCGCGTCGACCTGGATCCGGTCTTCCTGCTCGACCGCGAGCAATGGTGCGAGCTCGCCTCGACAAGGACGAGACGAGAGCCGTACGTCCTGGTGTACGTCATCGCCCAAGGCTACGAGGAGATGGTGCGCCAGGCCCGCGAGATCGCGGACCGGCTCGGCGCGAGGCTGTACATCCTCTCGGTGAGGCCCATCCGCATTCCCGGCGTGGACCGCAACTTCCTGTTCGCCACCCCCTCGGATTTCCTCGCGCTCTTCAGGGACGCCGCCTTCGTGGTGTCGAACTCGTTCCACGGCACGGCCTTCTCGATCATCTTCCGCAAGCGCTTCCTCACCTACGCCGCGAGGTACAACGCCCGCATAGAGAACATCCTCTCCATCATGGGTTTGGGGCGCCGTCTGGTGACCAAGAGGTTCGATGACGCCTTGGTTTCGGAAGAGATCGACTACGTTGCCCCGGCAGCCGCGATCGCTAAAGGCGCGGAGAGCGCCCGCGCCTACCTTCGGGGGCTTCTCGAGGAGGCTGCGCGATGATCGGAAGCATCGGCCCTGCCTGCACGGGCTGCGGCGCATGTATCGCCTCCTGCCCCAAGTCGTGCATCTCCATGGAGGAGCGAGAGCTCGGGCACATGTATCCCGTGGTGGACGAGCAGATGTGCGTCGGCTGCGGAGCTTGTCTGCGCGCGTGCCACGCGGCGAGGCCCTTCGAGCAAGGGGCGTTCGAGGGGCGCGCGTTCGCCGTTCAGGCGATTGATCGGGAAATCCTGGAGGATTCGTCTTCGGGCGGAGCGTTTTCCCTCCTTGCTGCGGAAGTGCTCCTAGCGAACGGCGTCGTGTACGGATCGCGCTGGAAGCGCGGGGAAGGCGCGTCTCACGTCAGGGTCACGGCGCCTGGAGGGCTGGACGCGCTGCGCCGCTCCAAATACGTTCAGAGCGATACGACGGGGATATTCGGTCTCGTCAAGGGCGATTTGGCTGCGGGAGCCGACGTGCTGTTCGTCGGGACGCCCTGTCAAGTCGCGGCGCTGAAGGCGTTTCTCGGCAGCGATTCCGAGAATCTCGTGACCGTCGACCTCGTCTGCCATGGTGTTCCTTCGTCCGCCTTTTTCGAGGATTATCTTCTATGGTTCGAGAAAAAGACGGGGAAATCCCTGATTGAGTACAACTCACGTGACAAGGTCGCTGCCGGTTGGTCCTACCTCGGTTCGTACAGAACCGAGGCAGGACCAAGGTCGGCCCTACCGGTCGATGACCCATACGTTCTAACATTCAACCAAAGTGCCACGTTCAGGCGGTGCTGCTACGCATGCCCCTATGCCGGGGCGAGGCGCGTCGGTGACATCACACTCGGAGACTTCTGGGGCGTCGAGCGGCTTCACCTTGGTGTCGACCTCGACGGCGGGGTCTCCGTTGCGCTTGCCAATTCGAAAAAGGGACTGAATTTTCTCAATCGTGCATGCGCAAACAGCGCTTTTTTCAAAGAGGTGCGGTTCGATGACGCCGCGCGGTCGAACGCCAACCTGACCCGACCCTCGTCACTGCCGTCCGAGCGCGAGGAGTTCGCCGACGCGTACGCGGCCGGCGGGTTTCCTGCGGTCGCGTCGTTGGCGGCGCGCCGCTACAAGAAGGAGATCCTGAAGAGCCGCTTCAAGCGCGCCGTGCCCACGTCGATCAAGCGCCTCGTCAAGGGGGCGGTCTGATGGCGGTAGCGAAGAAGGTCATGCACGTCACCATGCGATGGGGCCACGGTGTCGGCGGGGTCAAGCGGTTCATCCACAACGCCGTCGAGGCCCTGCCGGAAGACGAGTATCGGCAAGTCGTCGCATCCCTGGGCCCCGTCACGGGAGAAGATCAGGGGCTGACGGTTCTCGGCCCGGTCGTCCAGGACGGACGGCTCGCGGGAAAGCGCAGCATGCTGGACATGATGCGGTTCTTCGAGACCGAGTCGCCGGACGTCGTCCACATACACTGCAACAACGGCGTCGGCCTGCTCTGCGCGGAGGCGGCGCGCCGCGCGGGGCGAGTTGTGCGGGTGGTGCACTCGCACAATTCTTCGCTTGGCAGCGGCGAGCTGTGGAAACGCGCCGGCGATGCCGCGCTCAAGCTGATGTACTCGGCTTCGCCTACGGCGCGCGTCGCGTGCTCAAAGGTGGCAGGCGACTGGCTCTTCGGCAGCAGGCCCTACACGGTCATCAGGAACGGCATCGACCTGGAGAGGTTCGCGTTCTCCCCTGAGCAGCGTACGGCGGTGCGCGAAGCGCTAGGCGTACCTGAGGGGGCATCCCTAATCGGGCTCGTCGGCGCTGGGATACCGGTCAAGAACACATCGTTCGCCATCGAACTTCTCGCCCGTCTGCGTGAAGCCGGGCGAGACGCATACCTCGTCCTCCTCGGGGAAGGCGAGGAATCGGAGATGCTTGTCGCGCGCGCCGCAGAGCTAGGGGTTGCGTCTTGGACGCACTTCACCGGCACTGTGAGCGACGCATGGCGCTACTACAGCGCCATGGACTGCCTTATCATGCCGAGCTTTTACGAAGGACTCCCCATTACCCTTATCGAAGCCCAAGCCAACGGTCTACCCTGCGCCGTTTCAGACACCGTCTCCCGAGAGGTGGACGTAGCCGGAATCGTCAGCTTCCTTCCGCTGGATGATTGCACATCCTGGCTAGATGGTACAGACCGTGCGGTTTCAAAAGGGTGTCTGCGATGCATCGGAGACTCACGACTCACCGTCTCACAAATCAAAAAAGCTGGTTATTCAATTGAAGATCTTGGTTCGCAACTGAGAACGCTATACGCAGGCGAGTCTCAAGTGCGTAACAACCAAGATAGTGATAGTGATAGTGACATTAGGGGGCTCTTGTGCTTTTAGCGCGAAATGGGAAACCGACGATCTCGGCCATAGTGCCCGTCTACAACGTCGAGCGCTACGTCCGCCAATGTCTGGACGCCCTGCTCGCCCAGACCTACCCGCTGGAGGAAATCATCCTCGTGGACGACGGCTCTACGGACTCGAGCGGTGCCATCTGCGACGATTACGCCGCCGCACACGAGAAGGTCATCGCTGTACACAAACAGAACGCCGGCCTCGGCTACGCGCGGAACACCGGCTTGGACAGCCTCACACGCCCGAGCGACTACGTCATGTTCGTCGATTCCGACGACTGGCTGGAGAAGGACGCCGTCGAGTACCTCGTCAGGGCGCTCGGCGGCGACCCGGCCGACTGCGTCATCGGAGGCCACACGAAGAAAACCGCCGATGGCGAGACCGTCTTCGAGCTCAAGTTGGAGAACCGCCGCTTCGAGGGCTCCGAGGTCCAGGAGGAGCTGCTGCCGCGCCTGTGCGGGAGCATGCCGTCATCGCACGATTCCGTGCCGATGTCGGCATACTCCGCCTTGTACAGGCGGAGCATGCTCGAGGAGCACAGCCTGCGCTTCCCCTCCGAGCGGGAGATGATCTCGGAGGACTTCGTTTTCAAGTTCTACTTCCTCCTGCACGCGCGCACGGCCGCCCTCAGCGACTTCACCGGCTACTGTTACCGCACCGCGCAGGGTTCCCTCACCACGAGCTACCGTCCCGACCGCTTCGAGGCGTGCGTCAGGTTCTACAAGAGGGTTCAGGAGATGATTCGCGAGGAGAGCCTCACCGATGAGTGCCTGCTCCGCCTCGACAAGACCTTCTTCATCTACCTCCGCATGTGCGTCAAGCAAGAAAGACCGAAAGTGAGCGGGTCTCATCGCGAAGAGGCGCTGCACAGCCTACAAAGCATGGTCTCCGCAGAAGTAGTCCAGAAGGCGATTGAGTCGTACCCGGTCTCTCGTCTTGGGATTCGGCAGCGATTCTTCCTTCGCCTGGTCGAGAAGCGCCGGGCGAGCACTCTTCTGGCTCTGGCAAACGCGGGAGTGCTCTAGGCAAGGGCGCAGAGAAATCCGAAGTTGCGGGAAAGCAAACGGACAGAGCGAGACATGCTCCCATCGGAATCAAAAGGAGGTAAGAGATGGGGAACCCGGTCAATGCGATATGCAGAAAGCTGCTGTACGGCTATAAAGCCACAAGCAAGTCCTACATCGACCACCTGAGAAGGATCGGAACCGAAATCGGTCAGGACGTGTACATTTACAACCCCGATATCACGCATATCGACGAGACCAACCCCCATCTGCTCAGCATGGGCAACCACGTCCGCATAACGGGCCCCGCAACAATACTGACCCACGATTACTCATGGTCGGTGATCAAGCACAAGTACGGCGAAATCTGCGGAAAGCAAAGGGCCGTCACGATTGGCGACGGGGTGTTCGTGGGCTGGGGCGCAGCCGTCCTTTGCGGCACGACGGTTGGCGACCACACGATAATCGGCGCCCAGGCTGTGGTGAGCGGCAGGGTCGATTCCGATTCCGTCTACGCGGGAAACCCTGCAAAAAAGATAGTGACGCTAGATGAGTTCTACGCGAAAAGAAAAAGAGAAGCAACTCGCCGAGGCAGTTGCTTATGTGAATGCTTATTACGTGCGTTTCGGGAAGGAAATCCCTGCCGAGAAGCTAGACGAGTACTTCTTCCTTTTCGCATCAAAAGAGAACGGTGAACTTTACCGATACAAGATAGGGCTTATGGGGAACGAGGCGAGAACCCTAGAAATGTTAGGCGCAACGCAATCCCGATTCGATTCCTCCGAAAGCTTCTTGGCCTATTGCAAGGAACAGCGTTGATGTGCGGTTCGAAATTGCGAGTTTTTTGAGGGTGCAGAATCTGAATGACGGCAACTGAGTTTATATCGAAAAGGCAGTTTGACCTCAATGCGATTATTTTCATCGTGTCGATGGCTATTGCGCTGCGATACAATCGCGAGTCGATCATTATCCGCAATGTCGGCTATGTGTTCGATCTGTTCTGGATTGCTCTTGCGGCAATTACGTTGCTCCGAGGGCGGAATAGGATCTCAGGGAACAGTTCGGATTACAAGCCCATTGCGCTACGGCTGATGCTGCCGAAGATATTTATCTGGACGTACGGGATTGTGCTGGTTATCGTCGGACTGGCGGATATCGAAGCCCTCTCAACCGGTTTTACGGTGCTGGCTACCTTCGTTCTACCGATCTCGGCCCTCTACTTATTCAGGTCAAAGACAGTCGACTACGTCTTTTGGGCAAACCTTATAACGTTTCTGTTCGAAGTGTGCATGATATTGATGCAGTCGGGACCATCCGCATTACTGACCGCGGTCGCATCAATCGGGACCGCCGATGCGGTCAATCCCTTCGAACATTACTCTTGGACGTTCCTGTCTGCTTTCTTCTTCGTGTATTACACCTATTTTGTTAATGACAAAGAGCTTAAGTACAGGTGGGTCTACCAAGCAATATCCATCGTGATGTTCGTGTTGGGGTTCAAGCGCATCTTGCTTGCGGCGGTAATCGTCGTTGCGATCATCTTCGTTGCGGCTAACCGTATGCAAAAGAAAAACGGCATCATGCTGCTGCGCGCAGTTCTCGTAATGATAGGCATCGGTTGTATCCTGATGGTGTGGGGCCTTTATGACGGATGGTTGTTTGATCTGCTCAATTCGAGTGGTATCAACATGATGGGACGGACGATCTACTGGCGCCACATCGTGAACCTCACGGAGTTTGATATTACCTATCTTGGGAATGGCGTGAACTGGACGTATCAATGGTTGGCAGACAATCTCTACTATTTGGGCGGTGCGGGGGCTCTTCACAACGACATTCTTAAGATGTATGCGGAAATCGGATTCGTGGGTTTCCTTATCTGGCTGTATCTCTTCCTCTGGTCTATACCATCTTTCATCCAAAAGAAATACGGCTACAGGGCGCTGAAAGCATATGCGGTATTTACTGCGATGATATTCGTAATATATGCAACGGATAACGTTGATACGTATTACGGGCCGCAGTTTTTGTACATATCCTTCATTGTCACCCAAGCAATGCTTTCGAAAGCGCAGGAAGACGATGTGGCACCAGGGCCAGTTCGCCGTGCTTCGAATAGCGCTTCGTTGTCGACATTTAAACATGGAGTGATTCGGTGAAGATATCAGCCAACATCAGAAACGTCTTCAAGATATCGTCGGGGACGGTTGCAGGCCAGCTGTGCTCCGTCGTATCGTTGCCTTTCATCACCCGCATCTACGGAGCCGACATCATCGGCGCATGGGCGATAATCACGTCGGTCTCGGGAATCGTGAATACGATTTCCGACATCGGGCTGACAAATTCCCTCATGGTTTGCGAAGAGAAAGGGATCGAGAACCAGTACCGTGCGATTTCTGCTCTGAACGTCGCCGTGTGCTCATTGTGCACGCCTCTGGTTGCGCTGTACTGCGCGCTGCTGTCGTACGACGCTGCTCGCATGGTGACAGTTGTGGTCTGCACGTTGATCTACTCAATCACCCTGCAGCAGGTCTCCATCAACTACATGCTCCTGAACAGGCGCCAGGAATACGATGTGCTCATGAAGAACCCACTGATCAATCAGCTGGTGGCGGCAGCCGCGTCGATAGCGCTCGGCGTGACCGGCTTCATCTCCTGGGGTTATTTCGTCGGGATGATCGCAGGCCAAATCGTTACGTTGGCCCATATGAGGCGGAGAGTCGCCATCCCGTACCGGAGAGTTCCGTTGGCGTACTACCGAAGTCTGCTGTCGCGGGAGAGGGACTTCATCATCAACCAGACGCCTTCCAACATCGCCTACCAGGTGAGAAGCCAGCTCCCGACCCTGATAATCGGCTCCCTTTTCGGAACCACGGTGCTCGGCAACTTCTCAATCGCCCAGAAGCTCCTGAACATACCGGTCACATTCATCGGGCAGGCGGTCGGCAACGTTTTCTACCAGCGCATTGCATCGATGAGAGAAGATGTGGGAGCCATCGCTCGGTTCGTCCAACGGAACATGCGCCGCACGATGCTGGTCGCAATCGCCCCGATGGCGTTCCTCATCGCGCTGGGAGGCCCCATCATCGACCTCGTATTCGGCAGCGGATACGAGCTGGGGGGCGCGATGGTCGGAGTGATCGGCTTCCAATCGCTGTTCTCGTTCCTGACCGCATCGATAAAGGGGGTCGACATCGTGCTCGGTAAGCAGCGGTATTCGATGCTTACCGGTATCGGGCACGCTATCGTCGCACCGTTGTCCATGACAGTGGCGTACTTGGCGACGGGAGACGTGATCGTATGCGTCGCCGCGATGGTCGCCGGATTCATAGTCGTTCAGGTTCCATACTATGCCACGCTCTACCGCTATATGGGGCTAAGCGTGCCGCGCTATTTGGTGGAAGTTCTCGCGATGCTTATCGGGACATTCCTGCTCTCGGTACTGATCAGAGAAGTTGTCGGTTCGTTTATTCAGATCAATTAAAAGGATTAATGTATGAAGAAAACAGAGATTTATGTTGCAACGATTATCGACTCATACAACTATGGAACAGTCCTGCAGGCAGTTGCAACAAGAGGAGTCCTCGATAAGTTCGGCGATACCAAGTTTGTAGACTACCGCAGGGCATATTGGACGAATGCAGAACTGGTGAAACGCTGCATCAGGAGAACTTCGAACCCTATCAAAGGCATGCTAAGCGCTGCATCCCAAATGTCCAATCGCATAATATCGCACAGGATATTCCGACCATTTGTCGAGCGCCATCTCCCGCTATGCCCTTCAGGCAACTTCGAGAACGGAGGGGATTTCTCGAAGGACGCGATTTACTGTGTCGGTAGCGATCAGACGTGGAACTACGAATGCAACGAGGGCATCGACCCTGTGTTCTTCCTCAAGAACGTGCCTGACGAGTGCATCAAGATAAGCTATGCGGCGAGTTTCGGGAGAAGCGAGCTGCTTGAGGAGGAGAAGGCAGAAGTCGCAGGGCTGCTGCAACGATTCACGGCGATTTCGCTGCGCGAGCCATCGGGAGTCAAGGTGCTTGAAAGCATGGGAATCACGGGAGGGGTCGTGATCCACGACCCGGTGCTGTTGTGTGGAAGGAACATGTTCGAGCGGCTAGCGGAACAGGCACGGCAAAACAACGGCAAGCCATACGTGTTGGTCTACCAGCTGAACAAAGGGCAGACGTTGCTTGCATATGCTGACAAGCTTGCGAAAACTGCAGGTTGTAACGTCGTCAAAATCTCCCTCGACTGGAAGGAAAGACTGCCAGAAGGCTGGAGGAAGGAGCTGTTCCCGTCAGTCGAGCGCTGGGTCTCCCTTTTCCGCGATGCTTCGTATGTCGTAACAGATTCGTTCCATGGCACGTGCTTCAGCCTCCTATTCCACAAGTCGTTGGGCGTTTTCGATCCTCCGAAGTATTCAGTGCGTCTTCATGACGTCCTCCGGGATTTCGATATGATGCGAAGGCTGTTGTCAGCGTATGATGGCGAGCCTCCGCTCCTGAGTTCGATGGAGGAAGTCGACTGGGATGTTGTCGACAACCAGTTTGTGCAGTACCAGGAATACGCCTATGGCTGGCTTCAGGAGGTGCTCTCGTCTGATGGTCGCTAAAAGCACCATGCCGTCTACGGTCGGAGAGCGGTTTGACGGGGAGAGGAAATGCCGCAAGAGCCGCGCCATGGCGACCCTAGTGCGACATGATGCCAACGCTTCGTGCATTGCTGCGGTAAACTCGTCTCAAGAAGAGCTCATGGCTTCATCTTCAGGAGGAGCTTTCTCCATCCTCGCACGTGCCGCACTTAACAGGAATGGGGTTGTCTACGGTCATGCTTATGTCGCCCCTACTAAGGTGAAGTGCGTTCGCATCGATAATGCGGCTGACCTTCACCGACTGCGCGGCTCAAAGTACGTCCAGAGCGAGATGGGTGCAATTATGCGTGACGTACTTGCCGACTTGCGCGCTAAGCGCGAGGTCGTGTTTAGCGGCACCCCCTGCCAGGTCGCTGGGCTCAAATCTTTTCTCGCCGCAAGGGGGGCATCGACAGATCGGCTGTTGCTTATCGACATTGTTTGTCATGGCGTGCCGAGCCCGGAGTTCTTTGCCGACTGCATGGACTGGGAGTTTCACGGCGACAGTCTGAGTGAATTGCGATTTCGCGATAAATCGGAGGGTTGGGGGTGCGTCGGCGCGGCATTTGTTACCCTTGGCTCTAATCATGATTCTATGTCCCGCAAGCGCGCTCTTTCGCCGAAGACGTCGTACTATTACACCCGCTTCCTTGCGGGCGATGTCTACAGGGAGAGCTGTTACCGTTGTCCCTACGCAGGCGGAAAGCGACCAGGGGACATAACTCTCGGCGACTTTTGGGGCATAGACCACGCGGCGACAGGGCTAAATCCCAAGCAAGGCATCTCACTCGTCATCGCAAATACTGCCAAGGGAGAGTTGGCCCTGCGTACCGTAAAAAATGCGTCGCAGTGGGCTGAGCGGCCGCTCGATGAAGCGGTCGCCGGGAACGACCAGTTGCGCCACCCGACCACTCGTACGGCTGAGCGCGACAGGATTCTTGCAGATTGGAAGGCGCGCGGCATAGCCGCTCTCGAATCAGATTTCCGCCGCGAGACCGCTTGGGAGCGTCGAGCCTGGCTTGCCAAGCGAGTTGTCAAGAAGCTCCTGAAAGGGGTGCCAAGCCGATGAGCGTGGACTCGAATAGCGTACCGATTCTGTACGCGGACGACTCGGAGTGCTGCGGTTGTGGAGCATGTGCGTCGGTCTGCCCCAAAGACGCGATTACAATGCAGCCCGATCGCTACGGGTTCCTCTACCCGAGTATCGACGGAGATGCATGCATTCGCTGCCACCTGTGCCTCAAAGTCTGCGCGTTTAATTTTGATTTGCGGGTGTGACTCCAAGCCGGCAGCGGGAGTCTTGCTGTCGGCGCCTCATCAACATATCCCATTGATACAATGAAAGCGCTGGAGGTAAGGGCGATGCATCCCGTTCCAGCGCTTTGGCATCTTCAAGATAGTGACCCTGTTATTTGATGCCAACCGCCACATCGTCGCATACCGAGTCTTCGTTGCGTGTAGCGCGCCCGCCCAAAACAGCAACCCGGGCCATCTCAGCCATGTCCTGCTGTTTCTCGGCGGAGGTGTCCGTGATGATGCTGTCATCGAAGCTGACGCGCACGTCACCCTCGTCGGGAAGCGCCGCGCCCAGCGAACGCGACACCGCCATCACGGCGCGGCATATCCCTGCGACCGCCTTCTCCAGCACGTGCTCGTGTCGCCGGATGTTCCGCATGAGCGCACTGTTATCCGACGGCACCTCCGTGGCCGTCCTCACGTACCCCGCCCCGTCGAAGTCAAAGTACGTGATCCCGAAACCGCACAGGTCTCCCAGCATCTGCAGCGCCGTCCGCAGCGCCTTCGCTTGCGCGTCCGTGCGCAATGCGGGCGCGAACTCCTGTATCGTGTCCTCCGTGCTCATAACCTTCCGGAACACGGTGCAGTCCTGCCGCCCGAACGGGATCGAAACCTTGCGCCCCTTGCCGTCCTCCTCCTGATCGAACATTACGTCCGAAAGGAACACCCGCATCTTCCCGTTGTCCACCTCGGAGATCATGGCGTCGAACGCGAGGTCGACCGCCTGTATCGCGTCCACCGCGTCCGCAAACACCGACTGCCCGCACGGCGACATATCGACCCTGGTGTTGTCAATAGCCGGTTTCATGATAGCGAACGTAGGCCACTCGCTGCCCGTCTCGTAGACCGGGCACACGCCTACAGGTGCGACCCCGTTGCCCTGCTCGTCGAAGCAAACCGTCTCGATGCGGTACCCATCGCGCCCACGCAGGTTATTCTCATGCCCGCTTGTCACCAGTCTTCGCCCACACAGAAAGCTGCACCCGCTTCCCGTCTTGCAAAGCGCCGCCCCTCCATCGCAGTGCACGCCCCATCGATCAATCAGTCGCCCCATCAAGAACTCCTCCGACTCAAGCGCCACCTCAATTCTCAGCGCAAACTCCCGGCTCAGCACACCTGCCCAAACCTTTTGGCAACGCAAATTCGCCCAAAGACGGTCCTGCAAAAGCGGTTAGGTGGTACCGTGGTCGCAGCCTGACGGCCCGAATCCAAAGGGAGGTTGCGTGGAGCTCGCAAAGCGCATCAGAGAACATCGCGAGCGGCTGGGAATGTCCCAGGCCGATCTGGCAAAAGCGGTGTTCGTGACACGGAACACTATTTCCAACTGGGAGACCAACCGCACCTATCCCGATGTGCAGAGCCTGCTCATCCTGAGCAACCTGTTCGGCGTTAGCATCGACTCCTTGGTCAAGGAGGACTCGCGCAAAATGCAGGACGCGCTGGCGGCAGGAGCAAAGAAGATGGCCCGTCTCGGCGTTGTCATGATGGCGTTCGGCCTTGCCCGCCTGGTATGGGTGATCATGGGCATCGTGAGTATTTGCCCCGCTGAGCACCACAGATTATCGCGATTCAGCACCGGCAGCATTGCGAATCGGCACCGGCCGCGGCATGGGTCGGCACCGCGACCGGCGCCCGCACAAGAGCTCTAGCCCGAGTCTCCGCCCAGCTTCCTCCTCATGTTCATCTCGCCCATGCCGAACCATGCGGCGCCGTGGACGATGCGGTCCATGATGGCGTCGGCGTGGTGAATTTACCCCGATTTCGTTGACACCCTCTACGCCGCCGAAGCGGCCTCCTGCGCATGCCTCGCCTCGAACCCCTCGGGGCTGAGGTTGCCGGGCGCGGAGTGGATCCGCACCCTGTTGCAGGAGCACTCGATGTAGTCGAACATCTCCAATGCCGCCTGATCCCGCGTCTCGAGCGTGCGGGCGTGCGCGCACCCCGCCTCGACGGGCCCCATGGGCGACTCCATCGCCGCGTTGTCCCACGGGCTCGCGATCGAGCCCGTCGACGGCCCGATGCCGGCCTCGCGCATCGTCTTGCCGATCGGGAGCGAGACGTGCCGGCTCCCGCGGTCGCTATGGTGGATGCGGCCTCCGGGCGGCCTGCGCCCCACGATCGCCGTCTCCAGCGCGTCGTCGGCGGGCTCGGCCGCCATGCTCGCCGACATCGGCCAGCCGGCGGTCTTCCCGGACCAGATGCCCATCGCGGCCGCCAGGCAGGGCCGCCCCCGGTGCGCGCGCGTAGGCGATGTCGGCGAGCCGGGCCCCGCTCGGGCCGTCCGCGCTGAAGCCTCGCCGCACGAGGCCGGGCGCCGAGTCGGCCCGCGGCGCAGCCTGCTCGGCCCCGCCCTCGGGGCGCTTGGCGCAGCCGCGCGTCGCGCCCGCCCGGCCGTTCCCGCGCATGATGCGCGCCGCGCGCTCGCGCGACGCGCGCCCTCCGCGCCGGCGCAGCCCCGCGAAGGCCTCCGGGGCGCCGTAGATGCGGCGGCTCGCCTCGCAGACCCCGGAGATCTGATACCGTCAACCTATTTTTCGCCATCTGCGCAAACGAATCGGCGCCGATCGCGCTAACGTACTTTCACCGGTTCCGCCAACGCTTTTCCACCGTTTTCGGCTATTCGGTGCCCCTCCTCTCGCGCGGCAGGTCCTTCAGCCGGTAGGACCTGCCCGTGATCTTGATGGCGTGGCAGTGGTGGCAGACGCGGTCCGCGATCGCGCTCGCCGCCACGTCGTCCCCGAACACCTTCCCCCACCCGCCGATGCCGACGTTGGTGGTGATGATGGTCGAGCGCTGCTCGTAGCGCGTCGAGATGAGCTGGAAGAGCAGGTCGGCCCCGCCCTCGCCTATGTCGAGGTATCCCAGCTCGTCGATGACGAGCAGCTTCGAGTGCGCGTAGTACTTGAGGCGCTTCCTGAGGATCCCGCGGGCCTGCGCGTCCTGGAGGTCCTCGACGAGCCTGGCGCAGTCCATGAACCTCACCTCGCGCCCCGCCCGCACGGCCTCGATGCCGATGGCCACGGCGAGGTGGGTCTTGCCCACGCCCGGGCTGCCGACGAGCAGCACGTTCTCGGCGCGCTCTATGAACCTGAGCGTCGCGAGCTCCTCGATGCGGGCCCTCGGGACGCTCGGCTGGAAGTCCCAGTCGAAGTCGGCGAGCCCCTTCACGTAGGGGAAGCCCGAGGAGCGTATGCGCTGGCGGACGATCCTCGCCTCGCGGGCGGCGACCTCGACGCGGGCCATCTCCTCGAGGGCGGAGCAGAAGTCGCGCTCGCCCGCGGACACCATGCGCACGTAGTCCGGCAGCGAGGCCGCCATCTCGTGGAGCCCGAGCGCGGAGAGGTTGTCCCGCGCCCTGATCGAGGGGCTCGCCTCGGCGACGGCGCTCACTCGCCACCGCCCCCTCCGAGCGCGTCGAGAAGGTCCGGGTTGGCGCGGGCGGCCGCGCGTATGTCGCCGTCCGCCCAGCGCTTGCCGTCGAGCGCCTCCATGTAGTGCTCCTCCCGGTAGACGATCGGGCCGGCGGCCTCCGCGGCGTCGTGCACGGCCACCTCCTCGCCGCCCATGCGGACCCTCACCTGGCCGCCGGGCATGGCGACGACGGTGACGCGCCTGCCGATGCAGCGCCTGGGCACCGACCACTGGCGCCCCGCCGCCCTCACGAGCATCGTGGGCGGCACGGTCTGGACGCTCACGTCCCCGACCATGGACTGCAGGAGCCGGGCGTTGCCGATCGGCCTGAGCGACTCCTTCTCCCGCATGAACAGGGCGTTCGGCGGCAGGCCGGTGGTCTCGTTGGGCTCCTCGTTGCTTCTGAGCTCTATGCGCGCGACGCACTCGAGGAGGCCCTCCCAGCCCGTGAACTCGCCCTCGTACGCGCGGAGCCTGGAGAGGAAGCGGTTCGCGCTCTCGTCCTTGCCCTTCGTCTCCGGCGTCCCGGGGCGGCAGAGCACGAGCCTGAAGCCCGCCTCCTCGGCGAACCTCCACGCGCGCTCGACCTTCCGCCTCCTGCCCCCGGAGAAGGCCACGAGGGCCGACATGTTGTCGGTGACGCACTCCTCGGGGATGCCGCCGAAGGTCAGGAAGGCGTCCAGCAGGCACGCGAGCAGGTCGTCCGTGGTCCTCGTCCTCGTGGGTATGAAGCGGTGCCTGCGGGAGTGCCCGAGCGTGCCCGACCACACGTTGAACTCGAGGACCTCGCCGTTCGCGTCGGCGAGCCTGACGTCCTCCTTCCAGTCGAACTGCAGCTGGCGGCCCGGCGGCGTCTCGAAGCGCGGGTGCGCCTCCGGGGAGGGGGAGCCGAAGGCGACCCCCTGCCTGCGGCACCACGCGGTGAACGCCCCGTAGCCGGGCAGCGGCGGGTCGTTGTGCAGGTGCAGCAGCATCTCGTGCACCCCCTTCTTCGTCGCCCCGGGGAGGACGGCCTTCGCCTCGACGATCGGCCGCACGCGCTCGAACGCGCTCTCTCGGTCGGACCTGCGGTCCTCCACCTCGCCGCCCTCCCTCCAGTACTTGGCCACGGTGTGCCGGTCCAGGCCGTGCCTCCTCGCTATGTCGCTGAAGTTCGGCTTGGTCCCGGCGGCCCTGTGCATGTTCAGCTCGCCCATCAAGTTCCTCTCCATCCGCGCTCCTCCCGAAGGGTCCCGGTCCTCGGTCGGAGCATATCCTCGTTTGCGAACATGGTGAAAATGCGTTAGCGCGGATGGCGGGTTTCCGTTGGCGCGGACGGCGCGAAGCGTTTGCGCGAATGGTTGTTTTTACATTAGCGGTATCAGAAGTCGGCCGGGCGCCTGCGCGGCGCCGACGCCTACCGGAGGGGAGGCGACCGCGGATGCTGACCGAGGAGCACCTCGACATGCTCACGAAGTTCAGGGTGAGGGCGATGGGCGACAAGCTCCGCGAGATGGTCGAGGACGACGCCTACGACCGGTACAGCTTCGAGGAGCGGATGGAGATGCCGATCGAGGCGGAGGCCTCGGCCCGCCGCGACCGCAAGGTCGCCAAGCCCGTGCGGGAGGCGCGGTTCAAGCTCCCCTCCGCCTGCGCCGGGGACATCGTCTACCTGAAGGAGCGCAAGCTCGGCCGCGACCGCGTCGCCAGGCTCGCGCCCTGCGGGTGGGTCGAGGACCGCGAGGTGGTGGTGATCATCTCCAAGACGGGCTGCGGCAAGAGCTTCATCAGCCAAGCGCTCGGCAACGCCGCGTGCCGCAGGCCCTTCACGGTGCGCTACGCCCGGCTCGCCGACATAATGGACGACCTGAACCGCTGCCGGGCGGCAGGTGACGGCAGCTACTGCGAGCGCATGGACGCCTGCAAGCGCGTCCAGCTGCTCATCGCCGACGACTTCCTGACCACGCCGATCGCGACGCAGGGCGCGATCGACCTCTTCGAGATCATGGAGGCCCGCGAGGGGCGCGCGGCGACGCCCATCGCCTCGCAGCTCGAGCCCGACGAGCGGTACCTGAGGATCGAGGGCGAGCTGATGGCCGACTCGATACTGAACCGGGTCGCCACGGGCGCGCGCTACATCGATCTCGACGGTCCGAACATGCGGGAGTACTTCGCCAAGAAGAGGGACTCGTAGCGGTACCAGGGGAGCCTACTCGCGGTACCGCCGGTTGCTGACCGGCGGTACCATTCGGGCTGATTGGCGTTACCAAACCGGGCTGCTACTCAGTATCACCCGAAGCTATCCGCGGAACCATTCGGGTCGGCCAACATTACTAAATCGGGCCGCCTGAGCGTGGAATCCTGAGGCAGGTTAATTCAAAGAAAACGATACGGTCTGTTGAAGCCATCAATACTGTTTCTAAATCTGATGGCTTACATCAGTAATAGACTAAGTGAAGCGAAAAAATCGTCTCATGATATACTCGCATTGAACACAACAGAAGGGGAGTGCAAGATGCTGATTAAGTTTTCGTGTCAGAATTTTCGCTCGATCGGCATGCAACCGCTGGAGCTCAGCATGGTTGCCGCGCCAAAAATCAAGATGCATCTTGGACACATCTCCTCACCTCTGGATACTGTCAAGTTGCTTCGTAACGCCGCAGTGTATGGTGCCAATGCGGCTGGTAAGAGCAACGTGGTTCGCGCGCTCGATTTTATGAAGGCGTCTGTGGTAAACGGCTCGCTTCCGCAAGACACAACGCGAGAGTATTGTCGCGTGGGCGAAGGCTTCTCCAAAGAGATGACTACGTTCGAGATGCAATTTGAGATTGATGGTCAAGCGTACGACTATGGATTCTCCTGCGCGTTAATAGACTACCGCGTTATTTCCGAGTGGTTGTACGAACTTGGCGATTCCGAAAAGATGCTGTTTGAGCGTGCTAACGGCGCGGAAATTACCTTCAGCGATGAGTTGCTTGGAGCGGTTTCTAAAAACGATCGCATGCGTGCGCACATCTACAAAGAAGACTTCGTCAACCAGGTAAAGACCGCTCCGCCCCTGTTGTTTCTGAGCGCAGTGGGTCGTGACAAACGTTTTGATGAGTCGTCCCCGTTGAGCGCGTTTTCCCGTTCCTATCGTTGGTTTGCTCGTAATCTTCATGTGATGGTGGCTAATCAGCCATCGCCGACTTCAGATTTTTATGTCGGCGACAAGACGCTCAACGAAGTCGCTGAGGTTCTCGCGTCGTTCGATACGGGCATCTCGAATCTCTCGAAGCGCGAGATAAGCATGGAGGAGCTCGAGCGTCAGTTTAGTTTCCCACTTGCCATGAGCATTCGCCAGCTGCTCTCTCAGCCGCAGCTTGGAGGCGATTTGGTCCTTACTGTGCGTGATGGCGCCGCGTTTGTGGGCGTAGAGCGCCATGGCTCCGAAGAGCCGACGGTTACCATCCTCGAGATTCGACATCAGGGTTCCTCTTCCTCGTTCGCGTTTGGCGATGAATCCGATGGTACGCGTCGACTATTCGATTTCATGGACTTGCTGTTCAGTAAACAGAAGGATGCCGTGTTCATTGTCGACGAAATCGACCGAAGCCTGCATCCGATGCTTACGCAGCAGCTTGTTGATTTGTTTAACGAGATTCACAAAGAGGATGCCTGTCAGCTGCTTTTCACTACGCACGAAAATGCAATTATGTCCTACGACTATCTGCGTAAGGACGAGATTTGGTTTGTGGACAGGGATGCGGAGGGGTATTCTCACCTCTATCCCCTCGATGACTTTGAGTCCGTTCGGACCGATTCAAGGCTATCAAAGCAGTACCTGGAAGGCCGTTACGGTGGCATTCCGGCGCTTTCGATGGCACGGGCGCTTGCGGCATTGCAAGAGGGGGAGGAGTAACATGCCTCCGCTACTGGATCGGAGCACGTGGAACCAGCGCGGCGAGTTGGCGAAGCGTAAGCCCAAGGGCCGCTGCTTTCTGCTTGCCGAAGGAGCCAACACCGAGTATTGGTATCTTGAACGCCTTTCCTCGATGTTGGCCAAACGCAACCTTCCCAAACGTATAGATATGGTTCCCATTGAACGAACGGAAGACGATAAGAATAAATCTAATCCGCGTGCGCTGTACGATCAAGCACAGCGGATTCGCGGGGACGAGGATGGAACGTTCGGCTTCGATGAGAGCAACGATATCGTGGTGGTTCTCTTTGATATCGATATCTATCGTCGTAATCCCCAGCGGTATAGCACCGATCTCCAGGACCTTCGCAATGTCGCTCGTGTAGCGGTGACGAACCCGAGTTTCGAGCTGTTTTTATTGCTTCATCTTGAAGGCGCGATCGAATCTATCATTAAGCCCAATGAGGAGAGCATCCTGAAAAACGGCTACCACCCAGGGGGCCATCGTAGGTATGTTGAAGTGTTGGCAAGCGAAAACCTGGGAATGAACACCAAGTCAAATAAGGGCATTGCGAATCTTGCTGAACGATTTAACGTGGCAGCGCGGCAGGAGGTGCAATTGAATCAAGACCCCGATAAGGCCCTCGACCGTCTGACAAGTAATGTGGCACAGGTCATCCAGGATATCATTACCGAGGCGGATAGCGCTGTCTGACACGCACGGGATTACTTGCTGCCGGAGGATTTGGCCCATTTTCTGGGTGCAGCCAATGAAGTCTACGGTAAACACCTTTAGATTTGCCGCATCCCGTTCGTTACGCCCCCTACCTCCTCCTAGGCGTCCGCATGCGAAAGAGCCCGTGGCGGTTGCAGAACGCGTACAGGTATCCGGAGCTGCCGATGCGAAAGCGCGCCTCGGCGGACTGCTCGGGGTAGAGCTTGCGCAGCTGCATGCCGTCCATCGTCGCGTAGGCGATGAAGCTCACAAAGTGATCCTTGGTCATGGGGTGGTCGAGCGTGACGTACCACTCGTCCTCGATGCGCTCGACCTTGATCGCGTGCGGTCCCTCATCGGGCGCATCCTCCGCATCCTGTGGCATCAGCTGGCTCCCGCAACACGAGAACGCCCCCTCGCCGAGCGCCGTTACCACGTTTCCGCAGATGGGGCAAACGTAGAACTTGGCACGCAAAAGGTTGCCCGCGCGGTTGGCGTTCTCACGCACCTCTCCGGTGAGGAGCTCGGCCACAGAGACGCCGAGCGCCCCCGGCAAGTCCCTCCACGAGCGAGATATCGGGCAGGCCGCGCCCGCTCTCCCATTTAGAGACGGTTCGTTGGTTGAGCTTGTTAGATTGCCTCTGAAACTCGCAGGTCAGGGGCGGTGGTGATTACTTGGAACTTGGGGCGGTCGGGCTGCTGGTACGAATCTGGTACGAATCGTTCCTCGGTTTGTACCGGGGCTTGTTCCGGCGCTCTCGTGCGGCGTGACGGACGGACGTGGCGGACCTTGTAGGGGCGGCCCTTCGGGGCGTCCTCGGCGTGCTTCGCCATGAACTCCTCCTCGGCGCCGATGCTCTGGAAGGCGCCTTCCATGACGTCGGTGGCCTCGCGCTTCTGGTCCATGTTCACATGGGTGTAGATGTCCATGGTGATGGTGGCGCTGACGTGGCCGGCGAGCTCCTGCATCACCTTGGGGTGCACGCCCTACTGGGCGAGCATCGAGAGATAGGAGTGGCGCAGCTCGTGGAGACACCAACCGTCCAGGCCGAGGAGCTTGCGGTCGCGCTCCCACCATTTGCCGAACGTGTCGGGATGCACGCGCTGGGCGTAGAAGTCGAGGACGACGGGCGTGTCCTCGGTCTGCTCGCTCCAGCCCTTCTTGAGCCCTCGGTGAAGGTAGTTGCGCGTGAGAAAGTACTCCTGCTGGGCTTTCTTGCGGCGCAGCAGCGCGTCGCAGACGAACTCGGGCATGGGGAGGTTCCTCATGCCGGCGTGGGTCTTCGCCTCCTTGAGGTTGCGGAACGCGTCGAAGTTGTGGTTGACGGTGAGCACCTTGTTGTCGAAGTCGATGTCTCGCCACGACAGCGTGCAGATCTCGCCCCGGCGGAGCCCCATCGTGATGGCGAGGAAGTAGCCGATATCGCACGAGGTCTCGACCTCGAGCTGGTCGACGAGCTGTCGCATGCGAGCCGGCGTGAGGGCCCGCTTCTCCTTGGTGTCGACTTTGGGCGTCGCCACCTTGTTGATGGGGTTGCGCACGATGACCTCGCGCTCAACGAGGTCGCGGAACATGAGGTCGAGGGTCTTGTTGATCTGGTTCAGGTAGGCCCCGCTCGACGGTTTTCCCGAAAGCGTGTCGCCCTGGCGCATCGCCGCGTACATGTCCTCGATCATCTCGGGCGTGATAAGGTGCTTCGCCTAGCGCTCGCCATGGGCTGCGATCTTATTGAGACGCGTCGTCTGCTGCAGGCTGCCGGTACGAACGAGCTGTACTGCAAGGACCGCCGCGACGCGATTATCATCTTCTGCATCGATCATGGCTACGGCCTCCAACGTACGGACGAGGAGCTCTACCGCTTCGGCGAGGAGACACTCGGCGAGTGAGCGGTGGTAGCGCGGCGCAAAGGTGGCGCCGTCCGGCAGCCGGACGGATTCGGCCGGTGTCTGATACCATGGGCCCTATGGATACAGAAGGTATGACAGACGACCTGGCCGCGTACCTTGAGGCGGTAGGGCGCGAGGACTCCTTTGTCGTGGAGAGACGCTTAGGAGGGGGAGGGCGCACCACGGAGCTCGTGGTCGTGTCGGAGTACGTGCCCGGAGAAACCCTCGAGGAGGTCACGCGCGCCCGCGGGGCATCGCTCGCGCTTGCGCAAAAGGTGGTTCCCGAGGTGTGCGACGCGGTCGAAGAGCTGCATAGCGCGTGCGACCCGCCCCTCATCCACCGCGATCTCAAACCGCAGAAGATCATCGTTGCGCCCGCTGGGCTCTTCCTTATCGACTTTGGCATCGCGCGCCGCTTTCGCGAGAAGGCGGAGACGGATACCGTGCGTTTTGGCACGCGCGCGTACGCGCCTCCCGAGCAATACGGGTTCGGTCAGACCGACGTGCGGAGCGATATCTACGCTCTTGGCGGCATTCTGTGGTATTGCCTGACCGGGGACGACCCTTCTGCGTCGCTCGTACCGCACGAGGTGTCCGGGCGGGTGGGCGAGAAGCTCGCTGGCGTCATCCGCCGAGCCATGGCCTTCGATCCTGCTGAGCGCTTCCAGAGCGTCGCAGAACTCGCGCGCACCTTTCGAGAGGCCGTTGGCGATGCGGCCGGCACCGCCAAAGCCGGTATGCCCCGTGCAGCGGAAGATGCACGTCAAGCAGATGGGAGGCGCGGGAGCGGCTTTTTCCGTACCAACCTTTTGGGCGTTGCACGCAATGTCGTGCTCCTGCTGATCGCGCTTGCCTGTATTCCCCAGGCTTGGCAGGGCGTGGTCGCCCCTCGGGCGGAGTATGCCGGCAAGTCGCTGTGGTACCTGGTTGCGCTCAACTTCCTGCTGACACTGCCTCTGGTGTGGGGTGCGCTCTATCTTGCGATGGACCGCACCGTGCTTGCGCGCCTCATTCCCGGCCTCGCCCAGAGAAGTCGCCTCAAAGACGCGTGCATCATCGGTATCTACCTCGTCATCGCCTTTGTTATCGCGCTGTTCATCCCGTCGTCGTGAGGCGATTCGGCTTATCTCGTATCTGAGCGCCGGACGATTCGTCTCCTTGAGGGATGGGCGCGATATTGGGGGGTGGGCGCCATACGAAAAGGGCCCCGTGCGGGGCCCCGAGTCGCTTGCGACTTAGATGCGAGCCATCTGGCCGCCGACCTTGTTGTACCAGTCCTGCCACGTGGGCGGGCAGTACTTCTTCGCAGCCGCAGGCGTGAGGGTAGTGCCGTACATGCGCTTGAGGTACGAGACGTGGTAGGTGATGGCCTCGCCCCAGCTGCCAAAGCCGAGCCAGCCGCCGCCCAGGGCGCGCATGCCCCAAGCGTTGTAGCTGTTGGCGCAGTGGGCGCCCTTGGTGCTCTCGATGCAGCTGATGGCGGGGGACCAGCGGGGGTCAACGCCGGTGTTCCATGAGCACTCGGCAAAGATGGCGCCGGTGCCTGCAAGCGGGGAGCCTGCCAGATAGGCGTTGATGCGGCTCGTCCACTCGGCGATGAACTCCTCGCGGGAGAGGTTCCAGTTGACCGCGCCGGAGGGAACCGTGTTGGTGACGGTCTGACCGGTCTGGGTGGCGGTGCTGTTGGGGTTGTCGCCGCTCTCACCGGTGCCCTCCGCGGGAGCGGTCTGCTCCTCGGCGGACTGGGCGGCAAGGGCCGCGAGCTCTGCGGCAGCCTCAGCCTCGGCCTTGGCCTGCGCGGCGGAGCGGGCCTGCTGCGCCTCGGCGAGAGCGCTGGCAGCGGCCTTCTTTTGCTCCTCGAGCTGGGCCTTGGCCTGATCGAGCTCGGTCTTCTGGCGCTGGAGCTCCTGCTCCTTGGCGTTGAGCTCCTCGATGGCGGCGTTGTTGGAGGACTGGATCTCGTCCATGTAGACGACGCTCGTGATGAGGTCGTTTAGGCTCTGCGACTTGAGTACGAAGCTCACGAGCGGGTTGGAGTTGCTCTGATACTTGTACGCGTCGCGCATGGCCTGGCTCGCCTCGGCCTGAAGGGCAGGGATTTCTGCCTCAATCTCGGCGATGCTGGCGGTGTTCTCGTCGACCTTCTGCTGCAGCTCGTCCAGCTTGGACGCGGCCTCGTCGTAGGCGGCGGCGTACTGGTCGACCTGGCTCTCCGCCGCAGCGAGCTCCGCCTGGGTCTCCGCCGAGACGGCATAGGCCGCGGTGGGGGAGACAAGGGGGGTCGTCGCGAAGGCGACAGCGAGGGCGGCGCATGTGAGCGCGCGCGCCGGGCGCTGTGCGATGACGCTGATGATCGAGCGGTTGGAATCTCGCATAGAAGTCCTCGTCCTCGAGATACGACATACCGAATGTGCAGTAGCAAGTATAGTACGGCTCTTTTAAAGAATAACCCCCTACCCAATCCTTAAGGCTCAAGTTGAAGGTTTAAGATTGGGCGCGACCTGCGGCTTTGGCGCATCGTTGAGAAACTGTGGAGTTTCAAGCTCATGTTTAAGGTTAAGGCTTGAGGCCGTCCGGTGCCCGCGCGTATCCGCATGTCACGTCGGCTTTGAGCTGTTTGAGATGGGGAACGTGTAGGTACGCCCCGGGTTGGGCTCGCAGCGCCGTTGCGAGCGCTACACTTATACGGTTTACCATCCCGCTGTGCGCCCGTTGACGGCGTTGCGCGGCGGGAGTGTATGAGTTGATCAAGAAGGGGAGAGCATGGCCCTCAGTTTTGTCGAGCGTGAGTTCATTCCCGTCCTGTTGGGCGGCGACATCAACGTGTACTCCGTGGCGCGCGCGTTCTATGAGCAGTATCAGGTGCAGAGCGTGGCGTTTGGTAAGTACCACACCGGCCCTGCCTACCGCAGCCTCCTTATCGACTACCGCCCTAACGAGAAGATCGACACCGAGGAGGTCTTCCTCTCTACGGTGAACGCCTTCGCCCACGAGCATGCGGACAAGAAGATCGTGCTCATGGGCTGCGGCGACGGTTACGTGGCGCTCATCGCCCGCGCCAACGACGCCGGCGCGCTCGCCGAGAACATCATCGCTCCGTACGGCCCCTTTGAGCTTATGGATAGCTGCCAGAAGAAGGAGGTCTTCTACGACCTCTGCGAGAAGCACGGCGTGCCCTACCCGCACACCTTCACCTTTACGGCGGCCATGGCGGCAGACCCGGCGCGTACCGCGGCAGCGCTCGACGCCCTCGATTTCCCGTTCCCCATGATCTTGAAGCCCTCCGATGGCATCGCCTACTGGGAGCACCCCTTTGCCTCGCAACAGAAGGCCTACACCATCGCCTCGCGCGCGGAGCTCGAGAGCGTGATTCGCGACGTTTACGCCTCGGGTTACGAGGACGACCTCATCATCCAGGATCGCGTGCCGGGCAACGACGAGTACATGCGCGTGCTGACGAGCTACTCCGACCGCTCGGGCAAGGTGCGCATGATGTGCCTGGGCCACGTCCTGCTTGAGGAGCACGGCCCGCACGCCCAGGGCAACCACGCCTGCATCATCACTGAGCCCAACGACGAGCTCATGGGTGGCGTGCGCGAGCTTTTGGAGGACCTGCACTTTGTGGGCTTCTCCAACTTTGACGTCAAGTTCGACGAGCGCGACGGCTCGTTCAAGTTCTTCGACTTCAACACGCGTCAGGGCCGCAGCAACTACTACGTCACGGGCTCGGGCTTTAACGTTGCCAAGTACGTGGTGGAGGAGTACGTCTACAACCGTCCCTTCAACCCGGAGTTTGAGACGGCGCGCGACGAGCACCTCTGGACGGTCGTGCCCCGCGGCGTTATCAAGCGCTATGTCCGCGACCCCGAGCTTCGCGACCGGGCGCTGCGCCTCATGCGCGAGGGCAAGAGCGTGAACCCCGTCTTTATGAAGGGCGACTTCACGCTGAACCGGTGGCTCCGCATGGTGCACACCACCATGAACCACTTCAAGATCTTCAAGCGCTACTATCACGCGTAGCATATTTGGGGACGGGTTCGTTTTGTGCGTCTCGTCCCACGTGGGTAGGCGCACGGCGACAGGAGGCGACGCACATGGAGAAGCTCGGCGTGATCGGCGGCATGGGCCCCGAGGCTACCTCGTACTTCTATGACGAGGTGGTGCGTCACACCGAGGCTTCGTGCGACCAGGAGCACCTCAACATGGTGATTCTCTCGTGCGCCTCCATGCCCGACCGCACGCGCGCTATCGAGACGGGGGAGCACACGGAGCTTCTCGCTGAGATGCGTGCGGCAACCTCGGCGCTCGAGAGCCTCGGCTGCGCGCGCATTGCCATCCCGTGCAACACCTCGCACTACTTCTATAGTGAGGTGCAGGCCATGACGCGGGTGCCTATTATCCATATGCCGCGCGAGGCCGCGCGCTACGCCGCTGCGGGCGCCGTGGCGGGGGAGCGCGGCTTTGACCCTGCGCAGAGCGCGGGGCTTTTCGAGCGGCCCATCAAAAAGATCGGCATCATGGGGACCGACGGCACCGTGCGCTCGGGCGTGTACGCGCGTTCCTGTGCGGAGGCCGGGGTCGAGGCGGTGGTGCCGAGCCCGGAGCGCCAGAGGGACGTGATGTCGCTCATCTACGACGACGTCAAGGCTGGCCGCGAGCCGCATTTCTACCTGTTCGAGCGCGTGCTCGAAGAGCTCACCGAGGCCGGGTGCGACCGCGTGATCCTTGCGTGCACCGAGCTCTCGGTCCTGAAGCGTTACCGCGAGATGCCGCCGTTGATTCTCGACGCGATGGACGCGCTCGTGCGCGAGTCGATCGTGCGCTGCGGGGCGACGTACCGCGCATAGGTACGGCGGCACCGAGCGGGCGCCGAGCAGGCATAGTGCGCAGTCGTATTGAATTGACGGGCGGGGGCTGGCGTAGCCGGCCGGATTAGCTGGCGAGGAACTTCTTGCGACTGAAGAAGTTGTACCAGGTCACGCAGAAGGTAGCGATGACCTTCATGGCCTGGTAGGCGATGTTGAGCATCGTGACGCCCACAAACATAAAGACATCGTTGAGGCCGAGCCCTACGGCGGAGAGAATCGCAAAGATGGTGAACTCGCGCTTGCGACTCATGTCATCGCGATGGTCGAACACGTAGCGCATGCTGAGCGCGTAGTTGAGCGCGACCGACGCGAGGAACGAGACCGTGGTGGCAAGGAGGTAGTCGCAGCGCAGGCCCTCTACCAAAAGGACGAGCAGAAGCCAATCAACGGCAAACGAGATAATGCCCACAGCGGCGAACTTGGCGAACTGCTGCGTCGAGGGCTTGTAGAGCATGGCGCGCACAGCGTACCTCCCTTCGGTGTGACGAGATGCGGCGCAAATACCATGGGGCGGCTGGACCGTCAAGAATGGCATCCGCGAGTAACAGCAAACTATACGGTAAACGTTACCCGCATGGGGCGATGAGCCACACGTCCGCAGGAAAAGCGCGCTTTCTGCACAGTTGATGCAAGAACCGCCTTGCGGTGTAGCGGCATTGTGCGGAGGCGCTCTTACTTGCTCTCGTCGCCCTCGAGAAAAATCTTGCGCGTTACAAAGTTCCAAATCATAACCACGCAGGTGGCGAGTACCTTGACCAGGCGATAGTCGAGCGAGACAAACTCGGTGCCCACCCACATGAGGGCGTCGTTGATGAGCAGGCCAATGACGGAGAGGACGACGAAGATGATAAACTCGCGCCGGCGGCTCATGCCCTCGCGATGGCTAAAGACATAGCGCATGCTCGCCACGTAATTGAAGACGACCGAGACAATGAACGACGCCGTTGCGGAAGCGACCGGGTTCCATCTGGCGAGCTCGGTGAGCGCGATGAGGACGGCGAAGTCGATGACGGTGGCGATGACGCCTACGATGCCAAATTTGACGATCTGAGCAAGGAGTTTCTGCACGACGATCCTTTCACAGGTTTTGCGACGAGCCAGTGTAGCATGCCGCTGTGACGCTTTGATGGGCGACCGGCGGCGCCCGTGTCGGTTGATACAAGGGAGCAGGTGCCCATTCTCGCTGTTAGCGCTCCTATAGACGAGTAAAATGTACACAACTATGCCCCTATGGGCCGGTGTCCTCGGGCGCCGGATGGGAGAGGAGTTTTTCTTATGAGCGATTACGTCCTGAGCGCCGAATCCACGGCGGATTACCCGCGCTCGTTTTTTGAGGAGCGCCACATCGCGTGGGTGCCTTTCCACTACAACCTCGATGGTGTGAGCTACGCCGACGACCTCTACACCTCCATCACGCCCGAGGCGTTCTTTGACAAGATCAAAGCGGGCGCCCAGCCCACGACCTCTCAGGTAGGCGTTGGCGAGTACGTGGAGCTGTGGGAGCCGTATCTCAAGGAGGGCAAGGACGTCTTGCACCTTACGCTCTCAAGCGGCATCTCGGGTTCGTACAACTCCGCCTGCATCGCCGCCGAACAGATGAAGGCCGCCTATCCCGACCGGGTGGTGTGCGTGGTGGACTCGCTCGCCGCATCCGCCGGCTTTGGCCTCCTTATGGAGTACCTCGCCGACCTGCGTGACGGCGGCATGTCGTTTGCCGACGCGTGCGCGTGGGCGGAGGCGCACAAGCGCAACCTCAACCACTGGTTCTTCGTTTCCGACCTCGACTGCCTGAAGCGTGGCGGACGCGTATCGGCCACGAGCGCGCTGCTCGCCAACGCTCTTAAGATCTGCCCCGTGCTGAACGTCGACCACGAGGGCAAGCTCATCCCGCGCCAGAAGATTCGCACGGTCAAGAAGGCCGTTGCCGAGCTCGTCCGCATGATGGAGGAGCATGCCGAGGGCGGGCGCTCCTATGCGGGCAAGTGCTGCCTGTCGCAGTCCAACTGCCGTGCCGAGGCGGAGGCCGTGGTTGCGGGTATCGAGGAGAAGTTCCCGCAGCTCAAGGGAAAGATCGCTATCTACAACATCGGTACGGTCATCGGTTCGCACACGGGCCCCGGCACCGTTGCTCTCTTCTTTATGGGAGACGAGCGCGTCGACTAAGCTTGCGCCAACTCATAATTCGGTGCGATTTCAGAATCTTACCTATCGGTAGGATGTGAGTGAGCGTGGGAGGAGCGCCCGCCTTGCGCGCGATTCGCGAAGCGGCGGCCGTAAGGCCGCACTGAGCGCGCAGGGTGGGCGCCCCTCCCCGTCAGCCAACATGGCAAGGATGTCTATCCGCAATGGTCGGCAAAGGTCTCCCAGGTGACCATCTGCTCGAGCGGAATGGACTCATCGTGCAGATGCGCCGGATGGCTCTCCTCGCTCGGGTAGCCGAGGGGCATGATGGAGATGATACGGTGCGTACGCGGGATCTCGAACTGGCGCCTAAGCTCCGAGGGGTCGATGAGGCCGACCCAGCAGCTGTGGATGCCGAGTTCTGAGGCCTGAAGCATCATATGCGTGGCGACGATGGAGGTGTCCACGATGCCAAAGTCCACCACGTCAGGACTCCTCGACGCCACGGTCATGTCATAGGTGAGCACAAGCACCGTCGGTGCGCCGAAGCGGCACTTGCTCGCGCGGTCGATCTTGGTGAGGCCCTCGGCGCTCTGCACGACGAGGATGCGCTGGGGTTGGAGGTTGCGCGCCGTGGGGGCAACGCGGCCCGCCTCGAGGATCTGTGCGAGCTTCTCGGGCTCGATGGGGTCTGGGGCGAAGTGGCGCTCGGAGTAGCGGCTCTTCGCAAGGTCTAGAAACGCCATGGCACTCTCCTGTTCTTTTTGCCCATATCGCTCCTTCAGGCATCGGGCCCGCAGCCCTTTGCTAAGCTGAGAGGTGCTTAAACCAGAGTGTACCCTCCCAAGCGGGGGATAAGATAGCAGGTGTTGGTATGTTTGAGATTCTTGGTGAGGTGCTCGGCCCCATCGCGCTCGTGCTTGTGGCGATCGTTGTTGCCGCGCTCCTGTACCTTGTGGTGACGACCATCAAAGCGAGACGCGAGGAGCGCCGCGACCAGACGCAGGGCGGCTCGCACCGCCGCTAGCGTGCCTTCTTGCGGATGACCGCGATGTAGAAGCCCTCGTAGAGCCGCGTGGGGCAGATGGTGAGCGTGCCGGCGAGCCCATTGGCAAGCAGGGGCAGCTCGCAACGCTCCGCGGCGTCGGCAATCGCCTGCGCGGTGGCGGGACGCGCCGGAGCGTCCTCGGCAAGCGCGCCGGTAAGGGGCATGACCTCGCAATCGCGATGCCGCTTGAGGGCGGCCATTACCTGCTCTTCGTTTTCCTGGGGGAGGATGGAGCAGGTCGAGTAGACAAGTACGCCGCCCGGTTTGAGAACGGTGAGTGCCCGATCGAGAAGTGAGCGCTGTGAGCGCGTGACCTTGGCGAGGAGCTTCTCGGTGATGCGCACGGCAGCCTTCGCGTCGCCCGCGCGTACGGTGCCCGAGCCCGTGCAGGGCGCGTCGAGCAGAATCTGATCAAAGGAGAAGAACTCGTCGAGGCGGCGCGCGTCGGTCCGCATGACGTTCACGGCGGTGACGCCGAGCTTGTTGAGGTTGAAGGTGAGCTTCTCGGCGCGTGGGGCGCTCATCTCGCAGGCGGTGAGGTGCGCACCCGGTGCAAGGGCGGCCATCTCGGCGGTCTTGCCGCCGGGCGCGGCGCACATGTCGAGCACGTCGGCGCCGTCGCGCGGCGCGAGGGCGAGCGGCGGGATCATAGACGAGAGACTTTGCAGGTAAACCTTTCCCTCGCGGTAGAGGGGCAGGTCCCAAACGGCACGCTTGCGCGTGTCGCCGAGTATGAAAGCGTCGCTGTACCACGCGACGCCCTCGTGGGCGATGTCCGCAGCGTCGAGCTCGCTCGCGACCTCTTCGCGCGCGGCGCGCAGGGTGTTGGCGCGCAGCGTCACCGGGCGCTCGCGTGCCTCGGCAAACCCGCGAAAGATGCGCTCACAGGTATCTGCCGGATACCGCTTCTCGATCTCCTGTGCCAGAAATGCAGGCAGGCCGCTTTCGCTCATGTGCTCTCCTTGGGTTGCGCGTTACCCCTCGCATGGTAGCAGAAGGCGTGCGCGCCCGCAGAGCGCCGGTGCTTGGTGGGACGTGCCTAGAGCGCCGCGCCCGCGGCGATAAGCAGGATGCAAAGGACGCCGACTACGACGTCACGTGCGCGGAAGGGGTAGCGTCGGTAGCTGCTCTCACGCGTGCGCAGGTAAAAGCCGCGCTGCTCTGCCGCAAGCGCCGTCGCATCGGTCTTGCCCACCGAGGTCACGAGCAGAGGCACGCAAACCGGCAGCATGAGCAGGAGCTTTTTCACCGGGTTCTTGGTGTCAAACTCCACGCCCCGCGCCGTCTGGGCCTCCATGATGGCGTTCATCTCCTGCGTGAAGACGGGGACAAAGCGCAGCGCCGTGGTGAAGGTGAACGCGTACTTGTAGGGGATGTGCAGCTTTTCCACGCAGGCGTTGGCAAGATCGGTCGTCTTGGTGACGGTGAGCACAAGCACGAGCGGCAGCGCCACGCCGAGCAGGCGCAGGCACGCCTTGGTGCCGGAAACGAGGCCGTCGGTCGTGATAAAGAGCGCGATCACCTCGCCGCGGCGCACGAACGCGAGCTGCAGCACGAGCATGAGCACGGCAACGGGCACGAGAACCTTGAGAAGCGACAGCAGGCGTGACCCGCTGCCCGCGTAGATGCCGAGGACAAGCGTGAGGAGGAGAAGGCCGATAAGGGCGGCGTAGCCGTCGGCGAGTACCGTGGCGATGATGATGGCGGCGGCCAGCGCGAGCTTGGTCACGGGATTCAGGCGATGCAAGACGGTATTGCCCGGTACGTAGTCGATGACGTTCAGCATGGCTCTCACGCCTCCCTGGCGTCGGTTGCGGCGTCTGCTTTGGTGGCGGAGGGCAGCGGTGCCTCGGCGGCGTTTGCCCCTCCACCTGCGAGTGCCTCGGTGGTGTCCACGATGCCCGCCACCTCGGAGATGCGGGCAAAGGCGGGAGAGACCTCGCGTGCGAGGCGCTGCGAGAGCTCAACAACCTGCGGCGGCTTCACGCGGGCGCGCGCCATGAGCGCGGCGTCGGCAAAGACCTCTGCCGTGGCGCCGCGGGCGAGGATGCAACCGTCTGCCATGACCACGAGGCGCTCGGCAAAGTCGGACACGACCTCCATGTCGTGGCAGACCATCACCACAGCAGACCCGTGCTCGGCCATCTCGCGGACCGTCTCCATAACGGTCATGCACTCGCGGTAGTCGAGGCCGCTCGTGGGTTCGTCGAGGACGACGACCGCGGGTTCGCAAACTACGACCGAGGCGAGTGCGACCATCTGGCGTTGCCCGCGCGAGAGCGAGAAGGGCGCCTCGTCTGCCGGAAGGCCAAAGCGCTCGATCACGCGGCGGGCGCGTGCCTCGGCATCTGTTTGCGAGACGCCGGCGAGCTCGAGGCCAAAGGCAACCTCTTCGAGCACGGTGTTCTTGCAGAGCTGGTGGTCGGGGTTCTGGAAGAGCGTCGCCACGTGGCGAGCGATGCGCGACACGGGAACCTCACGCGTGTCGAGGCCGGCGATCACGACCGAGCCGGAGCTCGGCTTGAGAAGACCGTTTAAAAGCTTAGTGGCCGTGGTCTTGCCGGCGCCGTTTTGGCCGACGATTCCCACGAGCTCGCCGGGATAGACGGTAAGATCGAGGTTGTTCACCGACGCGCCGCCGCCGGGGTAGGCAAAGGTGACGCCCGAGAAGCGCACGATGGGCTCGGCGCCCTTGGCGTGCGGCCGCGGCGCGGGCGCGTGGGGCGAGGCCGTGGCTCGACCGAGCGCCCTCGCTTCAACGGGCGCCGGTGCGCCCGCACGCGCTTTAACGATGTCGGCGATAAGCGCGGCGGCTTCGTCCACGTTGAGGCAGGGGTCGCCCGCCGGACAGAGGCCGCGGTGGGCGAGGCTGTTTGAGATGCGAGCCGTGCGCGGGCTGTCGACGCCGATGGCGCGGAGCTCGGAGCTGTGCGCAAAGACCTCGTGCGGCGTGCCGTCGAGCGCTACGCGCCCCTCGTTCATGACCACGAGCCGATCGCAGTACTCCGAGAGGAGCGCCACCTTCTGCTCGATCACTATGACGGTGATGCCCTCGTCGCGGTTGAGGTCGCGCAGCACGTCAAAGACCATGCGGGAGCTCACCGGGTCGAGCGCCGCGGTGGGTTCGTCAAGTACGAGCACGCGCGGTGCGAGCGCCAGAATCGCGGCGATGGCGACCTTTTGCTTCTGCCCGCCCGAGAGGGTGGCGATTTCGCGGTCGCGGAGGTCGGCGATGCCCACGGCGTCGAGCGCGGCCTCAATGAACTTCTCGATATGCCTATGGTCGACGCCAAAGTTCTCGAGACCAAAGATGAGTTCGTCCTCCACCACCGAGGCGACCATCTGCGCGTCGATGTCCTGGTTGACCGACCCCACAACGCGCGAGATGTCGGTAAGTGTGACCTCGCAGGTGTCTGAGCCGTCGACAATGGTCTCGCCAAAGAGCTGGCCGGTGAAGTGGTGGGGGATGGCGCCCGAGAGGACGGAGGCGAGGGTCGACTTGCCCGCCCCCGACGGGCCGATCACGCCCACAAAGGCACCCGGCTCGATGGCAAGCGTGATGTCGTCGAGGGCGCGCGCGTCCTCGTGACCATAGGAGAACGAGACGTGCCTCATCTCGATTATCGGATCGGCGGTCGGTTGCATGGGGTCCTCTCGGAGGTCGGGGTTACGGGGTGGGCGGTGCTAGTCGGCAAGCTTGAGGGCGTGCTTGATGGGCAGGTAGAGCGCGCCTACGAGGATGGCATTGAACACCGCGGTGAGGGCGACGACGGGGAGCATCAGCGAGACGAGGCTCGTGTCGAACTGCATCATGGCCATCTTGATTACCATAAAGATAGCGCCGGAGAGGAACGTCGTCACGAACGTGCCCACCGTGGGGATGACGGCCTTGGCGCCCGTCTTCATGCCGGCGTTGACGATAAGGGCCATCACGACGGCGGCGATGCCCTCGGCCACAAAGTCGATGCCGGGGCTTGTGGTGGTGATCTGGATTACCGCGGCGGAGACGAGGCCGATGATGAGGGCCTGCACGGCGTTGGGCCGCACGATCAAGATGGTGAGGCAGAAGGCGGAGATGATGAACTCGGGTGCGATGGTGCCCGCCGAGATGGTCGAGATGGCCTTGCCGACGGTGAAGTTCAAGATGAAGCCGGCGGCGAGGAGCACGGCGAGCAGGACGAGGGCCTTTACGTCGAGCTTTCCGCGGTCGACGGAGGTGACGGTGCGGGCCTGAGCGGAGGTGTTGGTGTTCTGCGTCATGGTAATCAGCCTTTCTGATGCATATTTGGGGACGGGGTCGAAATGTGCAACTGCCTGGTTGGGGACGGGGTCGAAACGATCGCGGAGGCGCGTGGTGCGAATCCGGTCGGTCAATTAGGCTGGCGGAGGCGTGATAGCAAAAAGGCCCCCGGTCAACCCGGGGGCCTTTACGTGCACTATCTATAGGCGCGAAGGGCTCACCGTTGACCGGCCGAGTTCACATCACGCCACCACCAGTTGTTGAGAGCAAGGTTGGTGTTTCTCATGACCGGTGGCTCCTTTCGGTTAATCGCGGTGAGCCTTAAAGCCCACCCATCTGGCGTTGCGAGCACTATAGCACAGTAAAGCGCCCTGCCGTCCGTATCCGTTAAAGATTGCTGTTGTGTTACGCCGCGGCCGGGCGAACAGCGCAGGCGAGCACGACCTTACGCGCGCGTGAGCGGCGAGAACTCGTCCACAATAAGGTCGAGGCAGCGGGGCAGCACACGCGCGCCAAACACGCCCGAAGCGCTGTCCACAAGCTCGCCGTCGAACTGCATGCCGAGCGAGGGCGAGCAGCGCACCATGACCTCGCGCGCCTGGAACATCTTGAGCTGCGGGCGGCCGAGGTTCTTGCCCGCCGGGTCGATGACAGCGGCAAGAGCGGTGGGGAGGAGCTGCACGAGTCCCACCGGCTCGATGACGGCGATGTCGAGAAGGCCGTCGTTCATCCGGCAGTCGGGAAAGAGGTTGATGCCGTTTTGGATGACGGCGGTGTTGCCGATCATGCACGAGATGCCGTCGAGTTCCTCGACCACACCGTCGTGCTCGATGGAGAAGTGGGCAACCTCGGGCTCGAGCGTGGAGAGTGCCGAGAGGAAGTAGGCGATCTCGCCGATGTCGCGCTTTGCGGGTGCCGCCTTCTTCATGATGGTCGCGTCAAAGCCCGAGCCGGCGATAATGGTGAAGCCGTGCCGCTGCGTCGCGCCCGACTCGTCCTGCCAGAAGAGCTCGCCCATATCGACCTGGGCGGTGCGCCCGGCGCGGCAGGCCGCCGCAAGGGCCGCGATCTCGGAGCCGTTGCCGATGTTGTTGAAGAACAGGTTCGCCGTGCCCGAGGGAAATACGAGCACGGGTACATGCGTGTCGCGCAGGCAGTCGAGGACGTTGGCGACCGTGCCGTCCCCGCCCGAGACGACCACGCGGTCAAAAGAGCGCGCGTCGCGCGTCGCATCCTCGGCCTCCATACCTTGGCCGATGAAGCGCATGACAACCTCATCGCCGGCGGCAGCGAGCGCGTGCTCGAATGCAAAGATCTCATCCGAGCGCGGACCCGACGCAAGATTGTGGATGATGAGGCACCGCATGGGGCGTTTCCGTTCCGACTCAAAGCGCGTATAGTTACATTGTCGTATCCTACCCCCAAGACCCATCTCGATACCGAGGCCAAGGGAGAGCATGATTATTTCTACAGAGAGCGAGCTCGCGGCGTTCTGCGCGCGGGCCGCCGCGTTCGATGCGGTCGCTGTTGATACCGAGTTTCTGCGCGAGCGGACGTTCCATCCGCGCCTGTGCCTCATCCAGGTAGGCACCCCCGACGAGTCGGTCGCCATCGACCCCATTGCCCTCGAGGGGTACCTCGACCCGCTGGCTCAACTGTTTGTGAACCCCAAGGTCCTCAAGGTCTTCCACGCATGCACGCAAGACATGGAGGTGCTGCTCCATACGCTTGGTGTGCTTCCCGCCCCGATATTCGACACCCAGGTTGCCGCGGCATTTTTGGGCGAGCGCCTGCAGATTGCCTACAACGGCCTTGTCCAGGCGTTCTGCGGCGTGACGCTTCCCAAGACCGAGTCGCTTACCGACTGGTCGCGCCGCCCACTCACCGACCAGCAGATTGAGTACGCCCTAGACGATGTCCGCTATCTCATCAAGGCGTACGGCACCATTTCTGAGCGCCTTGAGACGGAGGGACGCCTGTGGTGGGTGCTCGACGAGATGCGCCCGCTCATGGAGCGCTCGCACTACGAGACGGACCGCCGCGAGGCCTACAAGCGCGTCAAGCGCATCAACTCCTGCACGCGCAAGCAGATGGCGATCGCGCGCGAGCTCGCCGCCTGGCGCGAGGGCCGCGCCGAGAAGCTCGACATCCCGCGCAAGTGGGTCATGTCGGACGAGGTGCTCGTCGCGCTCGTCAAACGCGCGCCCCGCGAGGTGGCCGACGTGAGAAGCGTGCGCGGCACCGAGCAGCTCGCCGATGGCGACGTCCACGCCATCCTCATGGCGGTTGACCGCGGGCGCCGCTGCCCGGCGGATCGCCTGCCGCCCGCCCAGCACGCGCGCCGTGCGCTCACCAGCGAGCTCGAGAGCGTCGTGGATCTCATGTACGCCCTTTTGCGCCTTGTGGCGGAGCGCTCCGGTGTGGCAACGGCAATGATCGCCTCGCGCGATGACCTTGCCGACTACATCGATCATCCCGAGCGCAGCCCGCTGCGCGACGGCTGGCGCTTCGAGCTGGTGGGAACGCGCCTTGACGACCTGCTCTCGGGTAACATGGGCCTCACCGTCAAGGATCGTCGCATCGAGATCCTGTAGCAAAGGGCCGCAAAGGGGCGGGGTGTTTCGTCAACCTTGCCGTTACCAGAACCTTGTCCGCGCGTCGGGGTAGACTGGATAGTAACCAGCAAGGCGGGCACGCACCCGCTCTATATAGATACGGAGGGCACATGACCGGATGGAACTTGACGGGAAAGAGCACCCGTCCACGTGCCGCCACAGAACCCTTGCCCTGGGAGCAGGGTGCTACACCAGGTAGCATCCCTGCGGCCGCTGCTGCCACCGGCGCAGACGGCGGGGGCGCTGCCGAGCAGGCGGAACAGGACCCAAACATCCTTACCGTGACGCAGGCGGTCGGCCTTGCGGGTGCAACCTTGGCGGAGCTGCCGCCTATCACGGTGCTCGGCGAGGTGTCGGGCTTTCGCGGGCCGTACGGTGCCCGCGGCCACTGCTACTTCCAGATAAAGGACGAGTCGAGCTCGCTGGAGTGCATCATCTGGGGCGGCGTCTACAAGGCGAGCCCCTATGAGCTCAGAAACGGCCTCAAGATGCGCTTCACGGGCAAGTTTGAGGTGTATGCCCGCACCGGCAAGATGAGTTTTCAGATCTCGCGCTTCGAGCCGGTGGGGGAGGGCCTTTTGCGCCAGCAGGTGGCCGCCCTTGCCGAGAAGCTGCGCCGCGAGGGGCTCATGGACGAGTCGCGCAAGCGCCCCATCCCCGCGTTCTGCACGCGTGTGGCCGTAGTGACCTCACTTTCTGGTGCGGTCATCGACGACGTGAAGCGCACGCTCCGTCGCAGAAACCCGCTCGTTGAGCTCATCTGCGTGGGTTCCAAGGTGCAAGGCGAGGGTGCCGAGGCCGAGCTCATCGAGGCGCTCGCCCGCGCCGCCGCCATCGAGCCCGCGCCCGACTGCATCCTGCTCGTGCGCGGTGGAGGCTCCTTTGAGGATCTCATGACCTTCAACGACGAGGCACTCGCCCGCGCCGTCGCGGCGTCCCCCGTGCCCGTCATCACCGGTATCGGCCACGAGCCCGATACCTCCATCTGCGACATGGTGAGCGACCGCCGCTGCTCCACGCCCACGGCGGCGGCGGAGTCGGTGGCGCCCGCAGCGACCGAGCTCGCAGAGCTCCTCGCCACCCGCGAGCGCAGGCTTGCGGCTGCCTTGTCTGCCATGGTGGCAGACGGCAAGGCGGGGCTCTCCCGTGCGCTTGAGCGTGCCTCTCGCGCGATGGGAGAGCGTCTCTCGCGCGAGGAGCTTTCCCTGCGCGCGCTCGCAGCGCGCCCCTGCCTCACCCGGCCGGACGAGACGGTGCTCCGCCGCGCCGCGGAGCTCGAGCAGAGCGCCGACAGGCTCGAGGCGGCCATGGCAAGGGGCATGGAGCGCCAGGCCGCGTCGCTCGACGCCCTCGCTGCGCGTCTGCCTGCGCCGGGCTCGCTTATCGCCGAGCCGCGCCATGCGCTCGAGCTCGCCCTTGCGCGTCTTGCACGCGAGGGGAGGGAGCTCACCGCGGCGCGCGGGGCGGACCTTGCGCGCCAGGCGGCGTCGCTCGACGCCCTATCGCCGCTCAAGGTTTTGGGACGCGGGTACGCCATCGCTTACCGCGAGGGCACGGTGGCGACGAGTGCGACCACGTTTGCCGCTGGCGACGAACTCACGGTGCGCTTCGCAGACGGCGAGGTCGCGGCAGCGGTCGAGCGCGTGGACGCAAAGTAGCACTCACGGCAACGGTAACCCATGGGCCTTGCGCCCGAGAGAAAGGATATACACATGGCAGAGAAGAAGATCGAGGAGCTCACCTACAAGGAGGCCTCCCAGGAGCTCGAGCGTATCATCCGCGCGCTGGAGTCCGGCGAGATGGAGCTCGAGCAATCGCTCGAGAGCTACACACGCGGTGTCGCACTCGTGAAGAGCCTGCGCGAGCGTCTTGATTCTGCCGAGCAGCAGGTCAAGATCCTCGAGAAGGATATGGACGGCACGGACACGCTCGTGGCGGGCGAGGCCGCGTCGACCGACGACACGCTGAGCATCTAGGGAGTGAACATCATGTCCGACTGCATCTTCTGCAAGATTGCCAACCACGAGATTCCCTCGACGGTCGTCTATGAGGACGACGTCGTCATCGCCTTCGACGACCTGAACCCCCAGGCGCCCGTGCACACCCTCGTGGTGCCTAAGGCGCACTACGAGAACATCGTCGACGGCGTGCCGGCAGAGACCCTCGCCGCCATGGCAAACGCTGTGGCCGAGGTCGCGCGCGCCAAGGGCCTTGACCAGGGCTTCCGCGTGATCACCAACACCGGCGCCGCCGCTGGCCAGACCGTCATGCACCTGCACTGGCACGTGCTCGGCGGCCGCGATCTGGGCGAGGGCCTCGTCTAGTCCCGCCGTCTGCCGCGCTCCGGAGCCCGGCTGCATGTCTGCGGTCCATCTTGACCCCTCATGGCCGGGTTTGGCGGTAAAATAAAGCTGTTGTGTAGCTTCGCGCCGGCACTCGGCGCGCGATCTGAGGGAGACTCATGAACGTTCTCGTTGTCAATGCCGGTAGCTCCACGCTCAAGTACCAGCTCATCGATACCAAGACCCACAAGGTTTCCGCTAAGGGTTCTTGCGAGCGCGTGGGCTTCACGGGCGGCACCTTCACCCACACCGTTGCCGGCGCGCCCAAGGTCACCGACAACATCGAGTTCCCCGACCACAAGGTTGCCATCGAGGCCGTGCTGAAGGACCTTGAGTCCCACAACGTCAAGATCGACGGTATCGGTCACCGCATCGTGCAGGGCGGTTGGTATTTCGGCGACTCCACGCTCGTCGACGCCGACATCCTCGCCAAGATCCGCGAGGTCGCTCCGCTCGCCCCGCTCCACAACAACCCCGAGGCCAACGTCATCGAGTACTGCCTCGAGCAGTATCCCGACCTGCCCAACGTTACTGTCTACGACACGGCGTTCCACTTCAACATGCCCAAGGTCGCTCAGACCTACTCGCTGCCCGCCGACGTCTGCGAGAAGTTCCACATCCGCAAGTACGGCGCCCACGGCACGAGCTACCGCTACATCTCCCAGAAGGTCTCCGAGATGACGGACGGGGCTGCGCACAAGGTCGTCATCTGCCACATCGGTTCGGGCGCTTCGCTCGCCGCCGTCCAGGACGGTCAGTGCATGGACACCACCATGGGCCTCACCCCGCTCGACGGCGTGATGATGGGCACCCGCTGCGGCTCCATCGACCCGGCTACCGTCTGCTACCTCCAGCGCGAGGGCGGCTACTCCTTTGACGAGGTCGATGACATGATGAACAAGAAGTCCGGCCTCATCGCTATCGCGGGTACCAACGACATCCGCGATATCGAGCAGGGTGCCGCCGACGGCGACGCGGGCTGCAAGCTCGCCTTCGACATGTTCGTCTATAAGATCGCCGCTAAGGTCGCCGAGATGGCCACCGCTATGTGCGGCATGGACACCCTCGTCTTCACCGCCGGTATCGGCGAGCACGCTCCGGCTGTCCGCGCTGGCGTTGCCGACCGCCTCGCCTGGATGGGCGTCAAGATGGACCACGCCAAGAACGCCCTGCGCGCTGATGGCGGCTGGTGCCTCTCCACCGCCGATTCGCCTGTTGCCATCTACGTGATCCCCACCGACGAGGAGTACATGATCGCTGCCGACGTCGAGCGTATCGTCAACGGCAAGTAGTGCGCACCCGATAGCGCAAGATGCTATAGATAGCGGCGGCACGAGGGTATATGAGCCCGTGCCGCCGTCCGCCCGCCGCCTGCGGACGCTTGGCGAATGGTGCCCGGCGCCCGCAGGCGGCGGTGTTACGGTTAAATATGCGGGTGCGCCCGCACAGAAGACCCCGGCCGCTCGGTCGGGCACGACCCTTAAAGGAGACCCATGAACGTCCTCGTTGTGAACGCCGGCAGCTCGAGCCTCAAGTACCAGCTTCTCGATACCGAGACGCGCGAGATCGCGACCAAGGGCAACTGCGAGCGCATCGGGCTCGACCGTGGCATCTTCACCCACACCGACCCCTCGGGAGAGAAGGTCGTGGAGGACGCGCTTTTCCCCGATCACAAAGCAGCTATCGACCGCGTCCTCAAGACGCTCGACGCCGAGGGCCACACCTTTGAGGGCATCGGCCACCGCATCGTGCAGGGCGGTTGGTACTTCGATGACTCCGCGCTTGTGACCGACGACGTCATGGCAAAGATCTTGGAGGTCGCACCCCTCGCGCCCCTGCACAACTACGGCGAGGCCGCGGCCATCGACGCCTGCCGCGCGCGCTACCCCGAGATTCCCAACGTTGCCGTTTTCGATACGTCGTTCCACATGTCCATGCCCGAGGTCGCCTACACCTACGCCCTTCCCAAGGACGTGTGCGAGAAGTATCACATCCGCAAGTACGGCGCCCACGGCACGAGCCACCGCTACGAGTGGATGGTCGCCAAGGAGATGCTCGGCGATTTCTGCCACCGCCTGCTGTCGTGCCACCTCGGCAACGGCGCGTCGCTCTGCGCGATTGAGGACGGCGTGTGCCGCGACACCACGATGGGCCTCACGCCGCTCGACGGCCTCATGATGGGCACCCGCTGCGGCTCCATCGACCCGGCCACCGTCTGCTACCTCCAGCGCGAGGGCGGCTACACCTATGACGAGGTCGACGAGATGATGAACAAGCAGTCCGGCCTGCTCGCGGTATCGGGCATCTCGAGCGACGCGCGCGACATCCGCAACGGCGCCAACCACGGTGACGAGAACTGCCTGCTCGCCTTCGACATGTTTGCCTACAAGGCGATGCTCCAGGCGGCTTCCATGATCGCCTCCATGGCGGGCGTGGACACCATCACCTTCACGGCGGGCATCGGCGAGAACGACTGGACTATCCGCCAGGCGTTCTGCGAGTGCTTCGACTGGCTCGGCGTGCGCATCGACCGCGAGCGCAACCAGGCAGCCGTGGGCGCAGGTCCTCAGGTCATCAGCGCCGCCGGCTCGCCCGTGACCGTTATGGTCATCCCCACCGATGAGGAGTACATGATTGCGCTCGACGTGAAGCGTCTGGTTGAGGGCGCATAGGACACCTGTAATCATGGTGCAAAACATCTCATAATCATCTGCTAAAATGTCAGATGATTATGAGATGTTTGGAGGGACTGCCATGGAGCCCATTTTTTCTATGACCAGCTTGCAGCGAAATCCCTCTGAGGTGAAGGCTGCGGCACGTGATTCTGTGGTGCGCATTACCGAGCAGGGTGCGGGTGCATATGTGTTCTGCAGCGAGGATGCTTTTGAGGCCCGTATCGCGCGAGAGCGCGATGATGCGGCATACGAGGCTCGTCTTATTGAGGCGGTGGGGCGCGGGCTCGCCGATATCGATGCGGGGAGATACGTCACATCCGTTGACGAGGCGTTTGAGCGCGCCCGTTCTATGAGGAGAAAGAGTGCCTAGCGTCGAATTGCGTATCGCCGACGAGTTTGTGGAGGCACTGGCTGAGGTTTACTCTGAGCATGTACTCGCCGGCATTGAGATGGCGCTGAACAGCCTGAAATTGTTTCCAGAAAGCGGTTCTCCGCGGGTACGGCAGAGCTTAATTGCTCGATACGGCGAGGGATTGCGCCAGTTGGTCGTTTCGCACTTTGTGATCGTTTACCGCTATCGGAGCAATACTGTAGACGCCCTCGCACTCGTGTACGGACCTACGATTGTATAGCGCGTTCCTGAAGGAGCGTGCGCATGGGCACATTGCTAGAGAGTGGCTGGATTGCAATCGTCCTATGAGGGCGATAGCGAGGTTGGTCTGCCGCTCACAAGATAGAAAGCTGAAGGAGGCCCCGGAAGGATTCCTAAGCGAACATTCCGCAGCCGCGAAGCGGCGAGGACGTTAGCGTGGAACCTTCCGGGGCCTCCGATCGGTTCGCGCTAGGACACAGCGGCTATTACGCCATCTGTGCCTGGACGGCGGTGATGGCCACGACGCCCACGATGTCGTCTGCGGAGCAGCCACGGGAAAGGTCGTTCACCGGCTTGGCGATGCCCTGGAGAATCGGGCCGTAAGCCTCGGCGCGGCCGAAGCGCTGGACGAGCTTGTAGCCGATGTTGCCGGTCTCGAGGTTGGGGAAGACAAGGACGTTGGCGCTGCCGGCGACCGTGGACTCGGGGGCCTTGAGCTCGGCCACGGACGGCACGATGGCAGCGTCGAGCTGCAGGTCGCCATCGATGGCGAGCTCGGGCGCCTTCTCCTTGGCAAAGGCCGTGGCCTCCTGGACCTTCTTGGCGGTGTCGCCGCCGGCGGAGCCCATGGTGGAGTAGGAGAGCATGGCCACGCGTGGCTCCACGTCACCCATGAAGGTCTTGAAGGAGTTTGCGGAGGCGATGGCGATCTCAGAGAGCTCGTCGGAGGTCGGGTCGATGTTGAGGCCGCAGTCGGCAAAGACGAGCGTGCCGTCGGCGCCAAACTCGGGCGTCTGGGTGCACATGACCATGAAGGCGGAGACGAGCTTGGTGCCAGGCGCGGTCTTGAGGATCTGCAACGCCGGGCGCAGGGTGTTGGCGGTGGAGTGGCACGCGCCGGAGACAAGACCGTCAGCGTCGCCCATCTTGACCATCATGGTGCCGTAGTAGGTGGCGTCCATCATCTGGGCGCGCGCCTGCTCGATGGTGACGCCCTTCTTGGCGCGGAGCTCGGCGAACTTCTGCGAGTAGGCCTCGTGCTTGGGCGCGGTGGGGGAGGTCGGGTCGATGACGGTCACGCCCTCGACGTCGATGGTCGCCGGATCGCCCAGGATGACGAGGTTCGCCAGGCCCTCGGCCACGATCTTCTTCGCGGCCTCGATGGTGCGCGGGTCCTCGCCCTCGGGCAGGACGATCGTCTTCTTGTCCGCACGGGCAGCATCTTTCATACGGGTAAGGAAGTCGCTCATGTAAGCTCCTCGAAAACGCGCCCGACCGTGCGCATGCTGGCGTTTTGCCCGGTAGACACCGAATTTGCGGGACCAGCGCGCGCATGGTTGAGCTTTCCTTGTGTGACATTCCCTATTATAGGCACCTGAGCGCTATAATCGGTCTGATTATTCGGCCCTTGGCAGGGCTGGAACAGCGAATGAGGGGCCGGCGGTACCGGCGCCTCGTGAGGAGCATCGATGGATATCACATCTGGTCTGCCCGAGTCGTTCAACCCCGCTTCCTACGACATGATCGTCGTCGGCGCGGGATACGCCGGATCGGTCTGCGCTCGCCGCCTTGCCGAGAGCGCCGGCTTCCGTGTGGCGGTGCTTGAGAGGCGCGGCCACATCGCGGGCAACGCCTACGACTGCACCGACGAGGCGGGCATCCTCATCCACGAGTACGGCCCGCACATCTACCACACCTTCGATGAGCGCGTGCACAACTTCCTGTCGCGCTTCACCAAGTGGACCGACTACCAGCACAAGGTGCTCGCCAACATTCACGGCACGCTCATGCCTGTGCCCTTCAACCACACCTCGCTCAAACTCGCTTTTGGAGAGGTGCGCGGCGAGGAGCTCTACCAGAAGCTCGTGGAGGCCTTCGGCGAGAACAAGAAGGTCCCCATCATGGAGCTCCGCAAGAAGAACGACCCCGACCTGCAGGAGGTCGCGGACTACGTTTACGAGAACGTCTTCCTCTACTACACCATGAAGCAGTGGGGCCAGACGCCCGATGAGATCGACCCCTCCGTCACCGGGCGCGTGCCCATCTTCATCGGCGACGACGACCGCTACTTCCCCCAGGCACCCTTCCAGGGCATGCCGGCCGAGGGCTACACCAAGCTCTTCGAGCACATGCTCGACCATGACCTCATCGACGTCTACGTGAACGTCGACGCGCGCGACATCCTCGAGATCACGGACACCAACGTGCACGTCTGCGGGAAGTGCTACGGCGGCGAGATCATCTACACCGGTCCCCTCGACGAGCTCTTTAACCTCGACCTCGGTGCGCTTCCGTACCGTACGCTCGACATGGTGTTCGAGACGCTCGATGTTGACCAGTATCAGCCCGTGGGCACGGTCAACTACACCACGAGCGAGGACTTCACGCGCATCACCGAGTTCAAGAACATGACCGGGCAGGTGGTGCCGGGCAAGACCACCATCATGAAGGAGTACAGCCACGCCTTTGAGCCGGGTAGCGGCCAGACGCCGTACTACGCCATCATCGACCCCGAGAACCAGGCGCTTTACGAGCGCTATCTGGAGCGCGTGCAGAACCTCACGAACTTCCACCCGGTGGGACGCCTCGCTGAGTACCGCTACTACGATATGGACGCGGTGACCGCCTCTGCCCTCGACCTGTCCGACGAGATCATTGCGACCCATGCCTAATATGTCTGATACCAGCCACACTCTGTTCAAAATCTGCTCGTTCGGCATCCCCTGCTACAACTCCGCAGCGGATATGGACCGGTGCATCACCTCGATCCTCGAGGGCAGCGGTTACGCGCCGGACGTGGAGATCATCATCGTGGACGACGGCAGCGTGGACGAGACGCCGGCCAAGGCCGACGACTGGGCGCGCCGCTATCCCGGTATCATCCGCGCCGTGCACCAGGAGAATGGCGGCCACGGCACCGCGGTGCTGACGGGCCTCAAGAACGCCACGGGCGTCTACTACAAGGTCGTCGACTCCGATGACTGGCTCGACACCCAGGCGCTCGCCACGATGCTCTCGTGCCTGCGCGGCTTTGTGGAGCGCGATACGCGCGTGGACCTCTTTATCTCGAACTACGTTTACGAGAAGGTCCACGAGGGCACGCACACCACCATCGACTACCGCTTTGCCATTCCGCGCAAGAAGATCATCACCTGGAACGAGGTGGGCTACTTCCGCCCCGACCAGCACCTGCTCATGCACAGCCTGTGTTACCGCACCGACGTGCTGCGCGCCGGCGACCTGCCGCTGCCGCCGCATACGTTCTACGTGGACAACATCTACGCCTACGTGCCGCTGCCGCGCTGCAAGACGCTCTACTACGCCGACATCGACCTCTATCGCTACTTCATCGGCCGCGAGGGCCAGAGCGTGAACGAGTCCACCATGGTCAAGCGCATCGACCAGCAGTTCCGCATCACGCGCATCATGATGAAGGCCTACCACCTCTACGACGACATCGAGGAGAAGCCGCTCGCCTCGTGCATGATGGGCTACTTCACCATGATGATGGTCGTGTGCTCCATCTTCTCCAAGCTCGCGCACGACAAGAGCAAGGTGGACGAGGTCATCAAGATCTGGGCCGAGCTCAAGGCATTCGACAAGAAGATGTACAACCACGCCCGCTGGGGGCTCCTTGGCTTCTGGACGAACCTGCCCACGCCCGTGGGCGAGAAGGTGTCGGTGGGGCTCTACCGCGCCGCCCAGAAGATCTTTAAGTTCAACTAGGCGCTGATGGTTCCGCGCGGGGATGTGCCCGCGCCCCATATAAACCTGTATACGAAGGCCCTCCGGGGCCTTCTTTGCTATCCGGGTGAAACGCAAACGATTTGTTAGATATTGCCGCCGGTGCGCGGGGTATTGATTCGTAAACTTCCTTTCGCGCAAACCGTGCACCTATTGCATATGGAAACAATGTGGAGCGCGCCGTACAGTTGTAGTCAGAAGGAGGTGCATCCCGTGGCATCCAAGAACTACGAGCTCGTCAGCTTCATACGCGAGAGCGGCACGGCTTCCCCGGCAGAGATTGCCGAGCGTTTCTCCGTGGGTACGCGCACGGTGTACAACCGCATCAACCGCGCCAACGACGATCTCACCGGTATCGCGCAGATCGAGCGTCGGGGCGAGGGGTTTGCCCTTGCGGTCGCTGACGACGAGCGCTTTGCGGAGTGGTTGCGCCGCCGCGGCGACGCCCTGCGCACGGGGATGCCCACCACCTCGGCGGAGCGTGTTCGCTACCTGCTGAACGATCTCCTCTTCCGCACGGACTGGGTTACGCTCGATATGCTCTCGAGCATCCTCTATGTCTCGCGCGTCTCCATCTCCAAAGATCTCCCGCGGGTTGAGGAGCGCCTCGGCGCCTATGGCCTCACGCTGGTTCGTAAGCCCCACTACGGCATCCGCGTGGAGGGCCCCGAGATCGGTCGCAGACTCTGTCTAGCGTCGCTCGTTACCGACGGCGGGGGAGAGGCGGGCCTCGATGCTCGCACGGCGCCCATCGCCCGCGCGGACCTTGACGCTATCTCGCAGTGCATCGATACGGTTCTTGATGAGAACGATATGCACATCAACGCCGTTGCCTACCAGAACCTGCTCGTGCACATTGCTATCGCGCTTGTGCGCATCAAAGACGCCTGCTACCTGCCCGCGCAGGAGGACTACACCGAGCGCGTAAAGAAGTCCTCCGCCTATCCGGTGGCGGGCGCTATCGCGCGGGCTATTGAGGAGCGGATGGGTGTTGCCCTGCCGGAGGGCGAGGTCGCCTACATCGCGATCCACCTGGCGGGCAAGCGCACGCTGGACGTGTCTGTAGAGGACGCCGATGACGCAGCGCTCGTTATCTCCGACGAGGTGTGGGACGTGGTCTCGCGCATGCTCGAGAAGGTGTGGGAGGCGTTTCGCTTTGACTTCCGCGATGACCTTGAGCTGCGCATGAACCTCGCCAAGCACGTTGCCCCGCTCGCGGTGCGCCTCACCTACCACCTGAGCTACAAGAACCCGCTTCTGGCCGACGTGAAGGAGCGGTTCCCCCTCGCGTACTCCATGGCGCTCGAGAGCGCACCGGTGCTTGCCGATGCGTACGGTGCGCACCCCTCCGAGGACGAGATCGGCTACCTGGCGTTCTCCTTCGCGCTTGCCCTCGAGCGCAAGCAGTCGGGCGCCGTGAAGAGCAACATCCTCGTGGTATGCGCCTCGGGGCAGGGTAGCGCGCGCCTGCTCGAGTACCGCTACCGCAAGGAGTTCGGCGCGCACCTCGATCGCATCATCGTCTGCGATGTGTCAGAGATCGACGAGGTCGACTTCAGCGAGATTGATTACGTCTTCACCACGGTGCCGCTCAACCGGCAGCTTCCGGTGCCCGTGCGCCTGGTGAAGTACTTCTTGGACGATGCGGACATCTCGCTTTTGAACGAGCTCTTCTCCGCACCCGTTGACAAAGGCCTCTCCTGCTATGACAGGCGTCTGTTTGAGGCGCACCTCGCCGCCGCCACGCCGGACGAGGCGATTGAGGCGCTCTCGGCGCTCGCCGCGACGGTGGAGGACCTGCCCGGTGACTTTGCCGAGCTCGTGAAGGAGCGCGAGCGGATCGCACCCACAGCCTTTGGCAATCTTGTTGCGCTCCCGCACCCCATGCGAGCGGTAAGTGCCCGCACGTTCGTGGCGGTGGGCTTGCTCGACGAGCCTGTCACCTGGGCGGGGCACGAGGTCTGGGGTGTCTTCCTCATCTCGCTCGCCACCGAGCGCGACCTCGACCTCAACGCGTTTTACCACACGCTCCTGAGGGTTCTTATGGACACGGACGCGGTCCGGGAGCTTTTGGAAGATAGAAGGTTCGAAACGCTGCTTGCGCTCGTACGCAAACAGCAGAGACGGGAGGTGGGAACGGTATGAGAAAGATCGCGCTGCTCTGCATTGCGGGCATGTCCACAAGCATGCTCGAGCTGAAGATGGTGGACGCCGCCAAGAAGGAGGGCTACGCCTGCGAGATCCGCGCATACCCGCTGTCTGATCTGAAGAAGATTCCCGCTGACGTGGACATCGTGCTGCTCGGTCCCCAGGTGATGTACGAGCGGGACAACGTCGAGGCCAAGCTCGGCTGTCCCACGTACGCCATCACCATGGCCGAGTACGGCGCCATGGACGGGGCGGGTGTTCTCAAGAAGGCGAGGGAGGTGCTCCATGACTGATCGCGACGAGCTGAACAGCATCAGCTTCCAGATCATCGCCGCGGTGGGCAGCGCCCGCAGCCTCTATCTGGAGGCGGTGCGCGCGGCCAAGGAGGGCAACCTCGTCCGCTCACAGGAGCTGCTCGACGAGGGCGATGAATGCTTTAGCCAGGGGCATCACGCGCACGCCTCCATCATCCAGCGGGAGGCGGCGGGCGAGCCCACGAGCATGACGCTCATGCTCACCCATGCCGAGGACCAGCTGATGAGCGCCGAGAGCATCGGCCTTGTGGCGCGTGAGTTCATCGAGGTCTACCGCGAGCAGCAGGAACTGCGCGCGCTTATTGGGCGTTTCTCCGTCGGGGCCACACCGACGGCGGCTTAAAGGCCATACAAAGGAAAGGAAGGGTCATGAAAGCTAACGCTATGGAATCGTTCGCCGAGAAACTGATGCCCATCGCATCGAAGATCGGTGGCAACCGCTACCTGAGCGCCGTGCGCGACGGCTACATCGCGCTCATGCCGCTCATCATCACCGCGTCGCTCTTCACGCTCGTGAACAGCGTCATCTTGGGCGACGGAGGCATCCTGAACGCGCTTTTTGGCACGCCGTTCACCGAGGCGCAGCAGCTCGGTGCCGCCATCAGCTCCGCCTCGATGTCGGTGCTCGCGCTCCTGCTCTCCTTCACCGTGGCGCGCGTGCTTGCCGAGAACTACGGCCTCGATACCTCCATCGCCGGCACCTGCTCGGTCGTCTGCTTTTTGTGCCTCACGCCGTTTGTGACAAGCGATGACTGGGGCGAGGTCGTGGCCACGAGCTACCTCGGCTCGACGGGCATGTTCACCGCTATCATCACCTCGCTTCTCGCCGTCGAGGTCTACCGCTTCTTTATGGGCTTCAAGGCGCTCATCATCAAGATGCCCGACGAGGTTCCGCCCGCGATCGCCCGCTCGATCAACGCCATCATCCCCGTCACGCTCACCGTCATTGTCTTTGGCCTCGTGCGCGTTGTCACCAACCTCGCCGGCACCCCGGTGAACGACCTCATCACCACCTTCGTGCAGGCGCCGGTGCTCTCGCTCGTGTCCTCGCCCGTGGGCGTTGCGGTCATCTACTTCTTCTACATGCTGCTGTGGGGCTTCGGCATCCACTCCGCCGGCATCATGAACGGTGTGCTCGAGCCGCTCTACCTGATCTCCCTTAACGCTAACGCCGAGGCCATCGCCGCCGGCGAGGCCGCCACGAACGTGCTCACCAAGCCGTTCCTCGACTCCGTGGCCTTCATGGGCGGCGCGGGCAACATGCTCGCCCTCGTCGTCGCCATCCTCATCATCTCCCGTCGTCAGGACTACCGCACGATGGCCAAGATCGGCTTCGTCCCGGGTCTCTTCAACATCTCCGAGCCCATCATGTTCGGTCTGCCCGTCGTCATGAACCCGATTCTCATCGCCCCCATGATCATGGTCACGCTCGCCGGCCTCGGCATCGGTGCGCTCGCCACCGTCACCGGCTTCATGGGCTACACTTACGTCCTCACCCCCTGGATCACCCCGCCCCTGCTCGGCGGCCTGCTCTCGACCGGTCTCAACATTGGCGCCGTCATCACCTGCGCCGTGATCTTTGTGGTGTCCGTCCTCATCTACATGCCCTTCGTGAAGGCCATGGACGCCGCTGTCACCACCGAGGAGAAGTAGGAACGCATCCCGAGTCTTACGGTTTCATCCCTTACGTCTGACAGAAAGGTAGGTCGAAGAGCGTGAACAGGTCTGTTGTCGTCTTTGATATGGACGGCACTCTGCTTGACGCCGACAGCAACGTGATCGGGGGAGAGCGCACCGTCGAGCTCCTGGGGCGCCTGCAGGACGCCGGCTGTACGATGGCAATCTGCACGGGGCGACTCGATCACGATATCGTCCGCGCAGGGGCTCGTTTTGGGCTCGACTTCAAGAACCGCATCTCGCAGCACGGCGCCGTCATGATCAGCGGCTCCACGCTCCGTGCGGAGCTGATGGATAAGGACGAGGCCCGCGAGATCCTCACCTACATCGAGGCCTCGGGCGCGCCCATCCGCGTGGAGATGAACACGGTCGCCAATCGCTACTGGCATACCGATCGCGACCCGGATTTCCCCAAGGAGCTCTACGACTCGCATGTCATCAAGAGCGACTTCTTCGAGTTGATCGAGTGCCAGCCGGTGGTGCTGTTTTTGCTCATCGGCGAGGAGCGCGACCTCGCGCCCATAGCCGAGCACGTACGTGCCACTTGCGCGCGCACGCAGGCGGTCATGAGCTCTTCGACCTCGCTCGAGCTCATGTCGGTCGATGTCTCAAAGGGGCGGGCCATCGAGAACCTCTACCCGGGTTGCGACGTGTACGCCATCGGCGACGCCCCGAACGACTACGGTATGTTCGACGTCGCGCGTGTGGGCTACCTCGTCTCCGATGCCGAGTGCCCCTACGATGTCGTGCGCTGCCCGAGCATCGCCGAGGCGCTTGAGGATATTGCCTCCCGCGTGCTGGGGTAAGCTGGATGTAGTGGAACCGGTGCGGCCGCCCGCCCGTCCGAGCGTGGCGGTCGCACCCTATCGATAGGAAGTGTGACCATGAAGGTCCTGCTGCTGCCGCTCGATGAGCGGCCCTGCAACCGCGTGTTCCCGCAGATGATCGCCGAGTCGAACGACGAGATCGAGCTCGTTGTCCCGCCGCTCGAGCTGTTAGGCAACAAGAAAAAGCCTGCCGACGTTGCGGGCATCTCCGCATTCCTTACGGAGCAGGCTGCCGGCTGCGACGCCGCGGTGCTCTCGCTCGACATGCTGCTCTATGGCGGCCTCATCCCCTCGCGCCTGCATCACCTGGAGCGCGCGGAGCTCGATGAGCGCTTGGATGCGGTGCGCTCCCTCAAGCGGGCGAATCCGGCGATGCGCGTGTACGCCTTCCAGTGCATCATGCGCTGCCCGTCGTACGATTCCGCCGAGGAGGAGCCTGACTACTACGAGGACTACGGTTACGCGCTTTTCCGCCGGAAGTACCTTCTCGATGTGCGCGAGCGCACCGGCGAGCTCTCCGCCGACGAGGAACGCGAGCTTGCCGCCATCGAGGTGCCCGAGGAGATCCTTGCCGATTACGAGCACCGCCGCGACCTCAACTGCGATATGAACATCGCCGTTCTCGACCTCATCGGCGAGGGCGCTATCGATTTCCTTGTGATCCCGCAGGACGATTCGGCTCCCTTTGGCTACACCGCGATCGCGCAGAAGCGCGTCATCGCTGCGCTGAAGGAGTGGCGCCTCGACGACCGGGTGATGATCTACCCCGGCGCTGACGAGGTGGCCATGTCGCTTCTCACGCGTGCTTGGGTGGAGAATGAGGGTCTGTGCCCGAGCATCTGGCCCTTCTACGCCTCGGTGCTCGGCCCTACGATCGTGCCCAACTACGAGGACCGGCCTATGTTTGAGAGCCTGAAGTCCCATGTGCGCGTGGTGGGTGCACGCTTTGCGGACGTGCCCTCCGAGGCGGACGTGATACTTGCCATCAACGCTCCGGGCAAGGTCATGCAGGAGTCGTTCGTGGCACCCGAGGAGGTTGACCTCACCTACACGAGCTATCGCAATCTCGCCGACTTTACGCAGCGCATCGCCGAGCACCTGGCGCGTGGGCGCCGCGTGGCCCTTTGCGACAGCGCCTTTAGCAACGGCGGCGACCGCGCCTGCATCGAGCAGCTTGATCGTCTGGGGGTGCTGAGCTCGCTTGCGAGCTACGCCGGCTGGAACACCAACTGCAACACCCTCGGCACCACGCTCGCCCAGGCCATCGTCGGGCGCCCCGGGCAGGCGGCTACCCGCAACCTCTGCTACCGCGTCATCGAGGACGTCTTCTATCAGGCGGAGGTGCGGCCTGCGGTGGTCGACCGCGACCTGCCTGCGATGGGGCTCTCGTATTACGATTTTGGCGACCGCCAGGCGGATGTGGAGGAGCTCATTCGCGGTGAGCTCCAGCAGCGCTTTGACGCGCTCGGCCTGGCACAGGAGCACCCGGTGCGCATCGAGAGCGTCTATATGCCCTGGCGCCGCATGTTCGAGATCGGTATGGAGATAGAGCTGGAGGCGTGATATGCGCGAGGAAATGATCTACAACCCGCACTACTACCAGCTGCGCGAGGGACAGCTCGAGCGCATGCTCACCATCGTGCGTGGCAACCGCGGCGCCGAGCCGGGCGGGGTGGTGTTCTTTGGCGATTCGCTCACCGAGACCTACCCCATAGAGCGGTGCTTCCCCGAGCTGCCCGTGAAGTACAACTGCGGTCTTGGCGGCGCCACCGCGGAGGAGCTGCTCTGAATCGTGGACGAGGGCGTGATCAAGTACCGCCCCTCGCTTGTGGTCCTTATGGTGGGAATCAACGACCTCGGCAACACGGCGATGGCGAGCCCCAAGGAGATCGCCTGCCACGTGAAGGAGCTCATCGACGTCATCTGCGGCAACCTGCCCGATGTGCGCGTGCTCCTCTGGTCGACGCTGCCCTGCGTGGAGGCGCTGCGTAGCTACCACCAGGTGCCAGGCATCCGGAACAACGACTTGGTACGGATGATCTTTGACCAGGAGCGCGAGCTCGTGCGCGATCGCAACGTTACGTTTGTGGACGTGTTCCCGGAGTTTGTGGACGAGCAGAACGAAGCGCGCACGGAGTACTACCGCGACGGTCTGCACCTGAACGATGCGGGGTTTGACCGTCTGACGGAGCTTCTGGCGCCGGAGATCCATAAGCTGCTCGAGGCGTAGCATCCGTGCCAAGGCGAAGCACAAGCTAATAGCGTAAGGAGGGTCCTGCGGGGCCCTCCTTCTTGTATGAGAAGTCTCTTGTATGGAATGGCCGCGCGCCTACGCGAAGTCGCGCGCTGCAGGGATGCCGTGGGAGCCGGTCGCTTCGGAGACGCCGGCCACGAGCGCGGCCTCGAGGGCGCGCGTAGCGGCGAGGCCGATGACGTCGAGCGGGGGTTGGTCGCCCTCGAGCTCTCCGGTTGCCATCACGTAGACGGTGTCGCCGTCGTTGGTGGTGTGTGTGGGGCGAATGACGTGTGCATAGGCGTCTGCCGCCATCTGGGCGACCTTGGTGGCTTCTGCCTTGGTGAGGCGGGCGTTGGTGACAATACAGCTGATGGTGGTGTTCGTACGGTCGAGTGGCATCTGGGCATGGGCGCCAGCAGCGAACAGGGCGTCCTCCATGTCGGCGATCTCGCGCGCGTCGGGCGCGGTGCGCATGCCGGCAATCGTAGCGCCCGTTGCCGGGTCGCAGGCGTTGCCGCAGGCGTTGACCACGGCTATGGCGCCCACGCGGAGGTTGCCGAGGGAAAAGGCGCGCGCACCGAGGCCGCCCTTCATGGCGCAGGCGGGTCCGTTGAGTTTGCCCACGGTCGCACCCGCACCGGCGCCGACGGAACCTTCTGCAAGCGGAGCAGTTTGGTCGCCGTCGAGCGCCGCGACAGTTGCCGCGCTGCCCGCCGCCACGTCGGGGCGGACAGCGGCATCGCCAAAGGCAAGGTCGAAGATGCAGCTCGAGCAGACGATGGGGACGAGCGCCGCGCCCGTATCGAGCCCGATACCGCGCTCCTCGAGCTCGCGCGCCACGCCGGAGGCGGCCTCAAGCCCAAAGGCGGAGCCGCCGGAGAGGCATACGGCGTGGATCTGCTGGACGGTGTTCTCCGGGCGCAAAAGGTCGGTCTCGCGCGAGGCGGGGGCGCCGCCGCGCACATCGACACCACCGGTCGCCCCGTCGGGTGCCACGATTACGGTGCAGCCCGTGCCGGCTGCGGCGTCGGTCCAATGACCGAAGCGAAGCGATGCCACGTCGGTGAGCGGGATGGGGAAGAGCGCGCTTGCGGTCATGGGAACTCCAATCTGCGAGGGAAGGGCGGCGTCCGGTTAGACGCGGCGTCAGGTTACGCGGTGAGGGCGCGGATGTGCCGTACGACCTCGGCGATGGGAAGGCCCACCACGTTGTAGAAGTCGCCGTCGATGCCGCGCACGAGCATGCGGCCGCCCCCGCCCTGGATGCCGTAGGCGCCAGCCTTGTCGGCCGGTTCCCCTGAGGCAACGTACGCATCGATTTCGTCCTCGGTAAGGTCGTAGAACGTGACATCGGTTACCACCGAGAACACGTCTTGCACTGCGGGCACGCCGCCGCTAGCACGCAGGAGGCATACGCCGGTCGCGACCTGGTGGGTTCTACCCGAGAGGCGACGGAGCATGGCGTGCGCGTCGGCGTCGTCGGCGGGCTTGCCGAGTGCCTCGCCGTCCACGGTCACGATGGTGTCCGCTGCGAGCACGATCTCGCCCGCCTGCGCATGCGCCGCTGTCACAGCTTGCGCCTTGGATGCGGCGAGGCGTTCCACGAGTGCGAAGGGCGACTCGCCGGGCATGGGGGTCTCGTCGATATCGGCGGGGATGACATCCACGTCAAAGCCCGCCTCGCGCATGAGCTCGATGCGGCGCGGCGACTGCGAGGCAAGAATGAGGTGCGCGCGGGGCGAGGGCGCGCTGGTAGAGGTCTCGCTCACGGGCACCGCCTAGAGCTGGATACTGTCGCGCACCTTGGCGACGGCTTGCTCGCCCGCGATGTCGCCCAGAACGGCGAGGGCGAAGGGCAGCGCCTGCCCCATGCCCGACGCGGTGATGATGTTGCCGTCCACCACGACAGTCCGGCGCCCCGCGAGGGTGCCGGCGGGAAGATGGCTCTCAAAATCGGGGAAGCACGTCGCCTGGCGGCCGACAAGAAGGCCCAGATCGCCCAAGATCGACGGCGCGGCGCAGATGGCTGCCACATGGCGCGTTGCAGCGAACTCGCAGACGAGGTCGCACACGCGCTCGTCCTGGCGCAGGTGCAGGGTGCCGGGCATGCCACCGGGGAGCACGAGGTAGTCGTAGTCGTCGAAGTCAACCTCTGCCATGGTGTAGTCGCAGGTGATGTCGATCTGCTGCGAGCTCACGGCGTCGCGCGTGGTCATAATGGAGATGAGGTCGACGCGCACGCCGCCTCTCCGCAAGACGTCGACGATGGTTAGGCACTCGATCGTCTCAAATCCATCGGCAACTAGCACGGCGACAGCAGACATGGGCCATCCTTTCGACACGGCTCCTAGCGGGCCTTTCCCCAAAACTTCTGGTTTTGTACCCCGTTTTATGCGCATTCGTCACGGCATCTGCGCAAGAAACCGAGTTGACCCAGCAGGCGCCCGCGACGCGCATAGGCCCAACAGGCGTCCGCGCCGCGGACGGGCGCGGAACAGATGGCCGCCAATTATCGGTGCGCGATTAACTGCGGGTGAGGTGCACGACCGTCTCGCAGTGGAAGGTCTGGGGGAAGAGGTCCACCGGCGTTGCCGACACGAGCGAAAAGACGCCCTGCTCGCGGAAGCGCTTGAGGTCGCGCGCGAGCGTGGCGGGGTCGCACGAGACGTAGGCGACGTCGCGGGCCGAGGTCTCGGCAATAAGGTCGATGGCCTCGGGCGCGAGACCTGCGCGCGGCGGATCGACCACGAGCACGTCGGCGTCGGCGTCGGGGAACTCGCGCACCGCGTCGCCTCCGATGACGTCCACGTTGTCCAGGCGTGCACGTTCGAGGTTGCGGCGCAGGTCGCGGACGGCGGGACCGTAGGACTCCACGGCCGAGACGTAGTCGCAGCGGCGGGCGAGCGGCAGCGTGAAGGTGCCCGCGCCGCAGTAGAGGTCCATGGCCATCTCGTGGGGTTTGGGGTCGAGCGCCTCGAGCACGAGCTTGATCAGAATCTCCGCGGCGGCGGTGTTCACCTGGAAGAACGACGGTGCCGAGATGAGCATCTCCTCGTCGCCGATCTTCTCGTTCCAGCAGCTCTTGCCGGCGAGCACCTCGGTGGCGCTCACGCGGCGGGCCTTCTTCTCGCCCTTGCTCATCACGCGGATGACGCCGGCGCGGTCGGAGACGGCGTCTGCCAGCACGCGTGCGACCTGCGCGCGCGGGAAGCCGCCCGTAGGCGTCCAGAGGGCGATCTCGATGGCGCCGGTGCGGCGGCTCGCGCGGATACCCACGCGCTCGAGCGCAAGATCGCGCGAGTTGGAGAGGTAGGAGAGCGCGCCTGTCACGGATTTAACGAGCTTGGGGTACTTCTTCTCAAAGAGCGGGCAACGGTCGACCGTGATTACCTGTGCGGCATCGCGCCCGTGCATGCCGAGGCGGATCTTGCCGTCCTGCCCGCGCGTGGGGGCGAGCTCGATCTTGTTGCGGTAGCCCCAGGCGTCCTTGGCATGTCGAATGGGGCGCACGACGCGCGCGACCTCGTCGGCATCTATGCCGCCGATGCGCGTGAGCGCACTTTTGAGGTTCTCCTCCTTGGCGGCGCGCTGCGCTTCGATGGAAAGGCCGCCCCAGGGGCAGCCCCCGCAGACGCCTGCGAAGGGGCAGGGGGAGTCGACGCGGTCGGGCGAGGGGGAGATGATCTCGTCGGCGACGGCACGCACGAGCGACTTCTCCTCGGCGACCACATGGGCGCGGACCGTGTCGCCGGCGACGGCCCCTGCAACAAAGACCGTCTTGCCCTCGGGCGTGTGCGCGAGGGCGTCGGGGCCGTATACCATTCGTTCACAGGTGAGCTGCATCGGGTGCCGTGCCTTTCATCAAGCGGGATTGCGGCCTATCAGTGTAGGGGATGCACGGGCGCCGCTGTGCTCGCCTGCGCACTGCGCACCAAAAAAGCGCCGAGGGCACGTTTGGGGACGGGGTCGTTTCGTGCGTCGCGCGGCGCACGAAACGACCCCGTCCCCAAATAGACATTGCTACTTTGTTTTGGTTCCGCGCACGAGCGTGCGGATGCCCAGGCCAATGAGCGCAAGGCCCGTGCGCAGGCGGCCGGCAGGGCGTTTGGCAAGCGTTGTGCGCGCGGTGCCTTCTGCGGGTGCCTCAGCCGGCTGCTTTGCCTCGGCGGCTGCGGGCGCCTCCTCGGGGGCCGCGTTTCCCGCTGCGGGCTCGATGAGCTCGGCGGCGACGGCGGTCTCAGCGGTGACGGCAGCTTCGGCGGCGTGGGCTCGCGCCTCGGTTTCGGCAAGAGCGGTCTCAAAGGCGGTGCGGGCGTTCTCGTCCGCCGCGGTCTCGTCTACGGTGGGCTCGGCGGGGGCGGCAGCTTGGTCGCCGTCGGCCTTGGGTGCGGGTGCCCCTGCCTCAGCGCGAACCTCCGCCATGGCGCGCTTGGGGTGCGCGGCACGGCGGTACGCCTCGGCAAGCAGGAACTCCTGCGCGTTGAAGTCTGCCTCGCCCCCGGCGCGCGGCACACTCTCCCAGGCGCCCTCGGTCGAAAGCGTGCGGGCCTTCACGTTGTCGCGCAGCTGGGCCTGCATGTAGCTCTCCACAAGTGCGCGGCACGTGGGGTCGAGCACGGGGTAGGCGATCTCCACGCGGTGCTCGGTGTTTCTCGTCATCATGTCGGCGGACGAGAGGTAGACGATATCGTTCTCCACGCCAAAGGCGTAGACGCGGGCGTGCTCCAAAAAGCGCCCCACGATGGAGCGGATGTGCACGTTCTCGGTCTTGCCGGGGATGCCGGGCACCAGGCAGCTGATGCCGCGGATGATCATGTCGACCACAACGCCTGCCTGCGAGGCCTCGGCAATCTTGTCGATGATCTCGCGGTCGGTGAGCGAGTTCATCTTAAAGAACACGCGTGCGGGCTCGCCGGCAAGGGCGCGCTCGATCTCGCGGTTCAAACCATTCATGATGAGCGGCTTGAGGCCGGCGGGCGCCACGCCCAGGTAGCGGTAATCGCCCCGGAGGTTGCCGAGGGCGAGGTTGCGGAAAAACGCGTTCGCGTCCTCGCCGATGCCGGGGTGGGCCGTCATGAGCATGAAGTCGGAGTAGAGGCGCGCCGTCTTCTCGTTGAAGTTGCCCGTGCCGAGCAGCGTGATGCGCGTGAGCGCCATGCCCTCGCGGTAGGTGATCTGGCAGATCTTGGAGTGCACCTTGAAGCCCTCCGCGCCGTAGATGACGGTGCAGCCCGCCTCCTCGAGGCGCTCGGCCCACTCGATGTTGTTCTGCTCGTCAAAGCGCGCACGGAGCTCCATGAGCACCGTGACCTCTTTGCCGTTCTCGGCCGCGTCGATGAGCGCCTCGCAAAGACGGCTCTGCTTTGCCACACGGTAGAGCGTGATCTTCATTGAGATGCAGTCGTCGTCAAAGGCCGCCTCGTGCATGAGGTCGAGCAGCGGGTTCATGGACTCGTAGGGGTAGAAGAGCAGCTTGTCGCCCTCGATGACCTGTTCGCGCAGGGGGCGTCCCGCGGTGAACATGGGGCTTGCCTGCGGGCGGAACGGGTTGAACACGAGCGCCGCCTTGCTGTGCTCGGGCAGGTGTCCCTCGATGCCGTAGACGTAGTCGAGGTCGAGCGGGGTCGTGTAGGTGAGCACGGCGCGCCCCGCAAGGCCGAGTGACTTGCGGATGCTCTTTAACGTGGCGGGCTCGAGCGCGCCCTCGACCTGAAGGGCCACCGGCTGCAGGCGCAGGCGCTTCTTCAGGATCTTCTTCATGTGCTGACGGTAGTCCTCGTCCTCCTCGACGCCCTCGCCGTCGGGGTCGATGTCGGCGTTGCGCGTCACGCGCACCACGGCGCGGTCGAGCGGCTCATAGGAGCCAAAGCAGCTGCCAAGGCAGGTGAGGATAACGTCCTCCAGGAGCATGTAGCGGTACGTGCCCTCGTCTGCAGGAAGCGCCACCACGCGGTTCATGGAGGAGGGGACTTCGATGAGGCCGAGGAGGTTCTCCTCGTCGGCGCTCTCGAGCGCGCAGACGATGTAGAGCGCGCCGTTGCGAAGGTTGGGGAAGGGATGGCGCGGGTCGATCACGAGCGGCGAGATGACAGGCGACACGTAGCTTTGGAAGTAGCGCTCCGTGAAGGTGCGGTCCGCGCCGGCGAGCTCGTCTGCCGTCAGGCGGAAAACCCCATGGTGCTCGAGCTCGGATTCGATGGTGTGCACGATGTCGTTCTGGCGCTTGACGAGCGGCGGCAGCGCCTGGAAGACGCGGTCGATCTGCTCGCTCGGCGTAAGGTTGCTCTTGTTGTCGACCGGCTGGTGCTTGAGCGTGGCGAGGTCCGAGAGACCGCCGATGCGGATCATAAAGAACTCGTCGAGGTTCGATTGGAAGATGGCGGCGAATTTCAGGCGCTCAAAAAGCGGCACCGACTCGTCGTAGGCCTCGGAGAGCACGCGGTCGTCAAAGCGCAGCCAGCTGAGCTCTCGGTTCTGGGTGTAGGTGAAGTCGTAGCGCTCGGAGCGGGCGAGCTCGCCCAAGGGGGCCTTGCCGCCCTTCTTGGCCTTTGTTTGCTTCTTGTCCTTAAGGTCCTTGTCCTGCTTGGCAGCCATGGTCTCACAACCTCTATTCTCTCGCCGTCAAGGCGGTATCGACATACACCTCCATCTTAATCGCTGCCCGCGCCGCGGTCGCCGGCTTGCAAGGGGCTTTATGAACTCCTTACGTTGTGCATGCAAAATATCCCCAGATGCTCGTTGTTGATGGCAACGGGCGGCACACTGCGCGACGAGGTGCGCCGGAAGTGCGCCCACCCGGTAGAGCGCGTATACTAACGTAGATTTACACAGCATCGAGGCGCAGCGCTTGCGGCGTGCGGCGGCTGCGGGGTGTCAGATGGGGAGGCGGGTTCCGTGGCAAACGGGCTCAATGTGAGAAGCGAGATCGGGCAGCTCAAGAAGGTCATGCTCCACCGCCCGGGCGAGGAGCTCACCAACCTGCCCCCGCGCGACCTTACGCGCCTGCTCTTTGACGACGTTCCCTTCTTGCCCGAGGCGCAGCGCGAGCACGACGCCTTTGCCGACACGCTGCGCGCCGCCGGTGTGGAGGTGCTCTATCTGGAGCAGCTCGTCGCCGAGGCGCTCGACGCGGTCGAGGGCGCGCGCGAGGAGTTCCTCTCCCAGTGGATCTGCGAGGCGGGCATCAAAGGCGACGTTGCCACCACGGCCGTGCGCGAGCTTCTGGACGCCATCACCGACACCCGTGAGCTCGTGAAAAAGACCATGGCGGGCATCGCGCGCCGCGAGGTGGATCTTCCCTTGGGCAGCAGCGCCACCTTGAACGCGCTCGTGGCCTCAGAGTCGGAGTCCCACCTGCTGGTGGACCCCATGCCCAACCTCTACTTCTGCCGCGATCCCTTTGCCGTGGTGGGCGACGGCGTGCTCCTCAACCGCATGTACTCGCCTGTCCGCAATCGCGAGAGCATCTACGGCAAGTACCTGTTCAAGTACCATCCCGCCCACCGGGACGCTTCGCTCTACTACCGGCGCGGCGCGTCATTTCATATCGAGGGCGGAGACGTGCTCGTGCTCTCGCGCGACACCATCGCCGTCGGCATCTCCGAGCGCACCGAGGCCGCTGCGATCGACGTCCTCGCCCAGAGCATGTTTTGGGATACCGATAGCCCCGTCGAGCGGATCTTGGCCTTCAACATCCCGGTCTCGCGCGCGTTCATGCATCTGGACACCGTCTTCACCCAAGTGGATGTGGACGCCTTCACCATCCATCCCGCCATTGTGGGGACGCTCCAGGTCTTTACGCTCACGCCCGGTGCCGTGCCGGGTGAGGTGCGTATCCGCGAGGAGGTCGACACCCTCGAGCACATCCTCGCCCGTACCCTTAGGCTCGACGCGGTGCGGCTTATCCCCTGCGGTGGGGGAGACGCCATCGCCGCCGATCGCGAGCAGTGGAGCGACGGCTCCAACACGCTTGCCGTGGCGCCGGGGCGCATCTGCGTCTACGACCGCAACGTGGCCACCAACGAAGCGCTTGCGCAGGCGGGCATGGAGCTTTTGGTGGTGGAATCGGCCGAGCTCTCGCGCGGGCGGGGCGGCCCGCGCTGCATGAGCATGCCCTTTGAACGGGCGGACGTGTAAACACTTGGCGTCGCGCCCGCGCGGTCAGCGTGCCCTCGCGCGCGCATCCGCTACGATGGGGCGACCGACCACCCGGCCCCGGCACAATGCTGCATTTGGGTGCATTTGGGGACGGGGTCAAAACGTGCATCTGGTACCTGCGGCAGCGCCGCGGCGAGAAAGGACTTCCATGGGCGTCAACATCTCCGGTAGGAGCTTCCTCAAGCTACTCGACTTCTCCACGCAAGAGATCGAGTACCTGCTCGCCCTCTCCCGCAACTTCAAGGATATGAAGCGCGCCGGCGTGCCGCACCGCTACCTCGAGGGCAAAAACATCGTGCTGCTCTTCCAAAAGACCTCCACGCGCACGCGCTGCGCCTTTGAGGTCGCCGGGCACGACCTTGGCATGGGCGTGACCTATCTTGACCCGAGCGGCTCACAGATGGGGCACAAGGAGTCCATCGCCGACACGGCGCGCGTGCTCGGGCGCATGTTCGACGGCATCGAGTTCCGCGGTTTTGCGCAGGACGATGTGGAGGAGCTCGCCAAGTTTGCCGGCGTGCCCGTATGGAACGGCCTGACCGACCTGTGGCACCCCACGCAGATGCTCGCCGACGTCCTGACCATTCAGGAGAACTTCAACTACGACATCAAGGGCAAGACCGTCGTCTTTATGGGCGACGCCAAGAACAACGTGGCGCGCTCGCTCATGGTGGTGTGCGCCAAGCTCGGCATGAACTTTGTGGCGTGCGGGCCCAAGACGTGCATGCCCGCACGCGACGTCATCGACGCCTGCGAGCCCATCGCCGCTGCAAGCGGCGCGACCATCACGCTCACGACCGATCCGGTTGCCGCCTGCACCGGGGCCGATGTGGTCTACACCGACGTGTGGGTCTCGCTCGGCGAGCCGGCAGAGATCTGGGGCGAGCGCATCCGCGAGCTTTCGCCCTACCGCGTGACCGAGGAGCTCATGGCCATGACCGCGCCGGGCGGCATCTTCATGCACTGCCTGCCGGCGTTCCACGACACCAAGACTTCCACGGGCGCCAAGATCGCCGACGAGTTTGGCCTTACCGAGATGGAGGTCTCAGACGCGGTCTTTGAGGGGCCGCGCTCGCGCGTGTTCGACGAGGCGGAGAACCGCATGCACACCATCAAGGCGGTCATGTACGCAACGCTCAAGTAACCGAGGCACGTGCTTCTAAGCAAGCCGAGGTTCGCAACCCCGCAGCATCCGTGCAGCGATATGAGATTGTGCGCAGATGGGGATGTGCGGGCATTCCGCCGCGCCGCTCCGCTATACTGGCTAGGTTGAAACGGGGCGGCACCGCTCCGAGGACAGAGCCGGAAGGAGCGCCGCATGCGCGAGGGGTTTAGCAACGATCGGTACATCGAGCTGCAGGCGGCGCGCATCAAGGAGCGTATCGCGCAGTTTGGTGGCAAGCTCTACCTCGAGTTTGGCGGCAAGCTCTTTGACGACTACCACGCGAGCCGCGTGCTGCCGGGCTTTGCGCCGGACAGCAAGTTCCGCATGCTGCAGAGTATCGCGGACGATGTCGAGGTCATCATCGCCATCAACGCGAACGACATCGAGAAGAACAAGGCCCGCGGCGACCTCGGCATCACCTACGATGAGGACGTCCTGCGCCTGGCGGACATCTTCCGCTCCAACGGCTTTGCCGTCGCTGCGGTGGTGCTCACCCAGTACGCCGGCCAGCCTGCGGCAGACGCGTTCCGCCGTCGCCTCTCCATGCTCGGCATCACCTGCAAGCTGCACTATCCCATCGAGGGGTACCCGCACGACATCGACCTTATCGTGTCGGAGGAGGGCTACGGCAAAAACGAGTTCGTGGAGACCGAGCGCCCGCTCGTGGTGGTGACGGCCCCCGGCCCCGGCTCGGGCAAGCTTGCAACGTGCCTCAGCCAGATCTACCGCGAGCATCAGCGCGGCGTCAAGGCGGGTTACGCCAAGTTCGAGACCTTCCCGGTGTGGAACCTGCCGCTCAAGCACCCCGTGAACATCGCGTACGAGGCGGCGACCGTCGACCTCGACGACTCCAACATCATCGACTCCTTCCACCTCGAGGCCTACGGCGAGACCACGGTCAACTACAACCGCGACGTCGAGGCGTTCCCCGTGGTGAAGGCCCTTATGGAGAAGATCATGGGGGAGAGCCCCTATCAGAGCCCCACGGATATGGGCGTCAACATGGTGGGCTTTGCCATCACGGACGACGAGGCCTGCCGCGAGGCGGCCCAGATGGAGATTGTGCGCCGCTACTTCACCGCGGCGGTGAACGTCAAGCGCACGGGCACGGGCCAGGAGTTCGTCGACAAGCTGAAGCTCATCATGAAGAAGGCCGGGGTGGGGAAGGACTTCTCGCCCGCGCGCTCGGCGGCGCTGCTCAAGGAGGAGACGACGGGGGCGCCCGTGGGGGCCATGGTGCTGCCCGACGGCTCTGTGGTGGCCGGTAAGACCTCCGAGCGGCTCGGCGCGGCGAGTTCGCTCATGATGAACGCGCTCAAGAGCGTGACGGGCGTGGACATGGAGCTCGAGGTCATCAGCAACGAGGCCATCGAGCCCATCAGCCGCCTCAAGACCCAGCAGCTCGGCAGCAAGAACCCGCGCCTGCATCCGGACGAGACGCTCATCGCGCTCTCCATCACCTCGGCCACAAGCGACGTGGCCGCGCAGGTGCTCGCCGGCCTGCCGAAGCTCCGCGGCTGCGACGCGTTCTTCTCGGTCATCATCTCCGCGACCGACGAGTCGCTCCTAAAGCGCCTTGGCATCAACGTGTGCTGCGAGCCCAAGTTCGAGCGCAGCGGCTACTACCACAAGTAACCGTTTTAGGCTGTTGTTACCGTTCACGGGTTTCGCTTCCGTGAACGGTAAATCTTCAGCGTTTGCCTGCGCGTTGAGTGCTACGATTAAGTCCCGTAAGGACAGTAGGTTCCAAGCGGGAAAGCGCAGGTACAACATATGACAAAGCACATTTTTGTGACCGGTGGCGTCGTATCGTCTCTGGGTAAGGGCATCACGGCGGCGTCTTTGGGGCGCCTTCTCAAGAGCCGCGGTTACAAGGTGACCATGCAGAAGGCCGACCCGTACCTAAACGTCGACCCCGGCACCATGAGCCCGTTCCAGCACGGTGAGGTCTTTGTCACCGAGGACGGCTATGAGTCCGACCTCGACCTCGGCCACTACGAGCGCTTTATTGACGAGAACCTCACCCGTGACTCCAACTTCACCACCGGTGCCATCTACAAGAGCCTCATCGCGCGCGAGCGTCGCGGCGACTTCTTGGGCGGCACCGTGCAGGTCATCCCGCATGTGACAAACGCCATCAAGGACAAGTTCCGCCGCATCGAGGAGCAGACCGGCTCCGACGTGGTCATCACCGAGCTCGGCGGCACCATCGGCGACATCGAGAGCCAGGCCTTTCTCGAGGCCATCCGCCAGTATAAGAAGGACGCCGGCCCCGAGAACGTTCTCTACATCCATGTGTCGCTCGTGCCTTACATCTCCGCCGCGCACGAGGTCAAGACCAAGCCGACGCAGCACAGCGTGAAGGAGCTCCGCTCGCTCGGCATCCAGCCCGACATCATTGTGCTGAGAAGCGACCACGAGATCGACGACGGTATCCGCGCCAAGATCGCGAGCTTCTGCGACGTCGACGTGGATTGTGTCTTTACCAACGAGGACTGCTCCTCGATCTACGACGTGCCGCGCATGCTCGCCGACCAGGACTTTGACCTGCGCGTATGCGAGCGCCTCGGCCTGGAGCCGCGCGAGCGCCACATGGAGGACTGGTACCGCTTCCTCGAGAAGCAGGACCACGCCAACCGCCACGCCGACACGGTCAAGATCGCCGTGGTGGGCAAGTACACGCAGCTTCCCGACGCCTACCTCTCGGTGATCGAGGCGCTCCGCCACTCGGGGATTTTCTTCGACCGCCATGTGGACGTGCAGCTCGTGGACGGCGAGGAGCTCAGCTGGGAGACGGCCCCCGAGGTGCTCGGCGACGCGTCGGGCATCGTGGTTCCGGGCGGCTTTGGCGTCCGAGGGCTCGAGGGCAAGATCGCCGCAGCCCGCTTTGCGCGCGAGAACAAGATTCCCTACCTGGGCCTCTGCCTTGGTATGCAGGTGGCGGTGTGCGAGTTCGCGCGGCATGTTGCAGGGCTCGCGAACGCCAACTCGACCGAGTTTGTGCCCGATTGCACCTATCCCGTGATCGACCTCATGAGCTCGCAGGAGGACGTGACCGAGAAGGGCGGCACCATGCGCCTGGGCGCCTACCCCGCCCGCCTTGTTGAGGGCACGCTCACGCGCGAGGCCTACGGCGAGGAGCTCGTCTACGAGCGCCATCGCCACCGCTACGAGTTCAACAACGCCTACCGCGAGACGCTTGAGGCGGCCGGTCTGGTGATTGCGGGCGTGAGCCCGGACGAGCGCCTGGTGGAGATGGTCGAGCTTCCCGAGGACGTGCACCCGTGGTTTGTCGCCACGCAGGCCCATCCCGAGTTCAAGAGCCGCCCGACCAAGCCGCAGCCGCTCTTCCGCGAGTTCATGCGCGCCTCCGTTGCGCGCCACGAGGGTACGGACCGCCATGAGGTCACCCCGCTGAACGCCCCCGCGGACGCCGAGTAGCATGGGCGCGCCGCACCGCGCGTCGGACAATCCCCCCGCCACACCGCTCTCGCGCGCGGCGGGGGAGTACCTGGCCTATCTCGCCGTCGAGCGGGGCCTCTCCGACAATACCGTTGCGGCCTATCGGCGCGACCTGTCCGCCTATCTCGACTTTCTTTCTGAGCGAGGCATCGCAGACCCCGACCGCGTGAGCCGCCGCGACGTGGACGACTTTGTTGCGGCGCGGCGCGACGGCGGCTATGCGGACGCCTCCATCGAGCGGGCGCTCTCCGCCGTCAAGGGCTTTCACGCCTTTATGGTGCGCGAGAATATGGCGACCGAGCATCCCACCTCGGCGGTGAAGCTCCCCAAGAAAGAGGAGCGCCTGCCCGACTTCATCTCAATCGACGCCGCCGCGCGCCTGGTGGAGCAGCCCTTTGCGCCCACGGCTACCGGCGCGCGCGACCGTGCGGTGCTGGAGGTCCTCTACGGCTGCGGCCTGCGCGTGAGCGAGCTCGTCTCTCTCGATGTGCGTGATCTCTATCTTGACGAGGGTTTTGTGCGGGTCTTTGGCAAGGGGTTCAAGGAGCGGCTCGTCCCTCTGGTGGGGTCGGCGCGCCGCGCGCTCACGGCCTACCTCGACGGGCCCCGCGCCGAGCTCGCCGCCCACGCCCGCCGCTCCGCCACGCCCTCGGCGGTCTTTCTCAACAAGAACGGCGGGCGCCTCTCGCGCCAGACGGTCCATGCGCTCTGCGAGCGGTACGGGCGCGCCGTAGGTATAGAGGGACTGCACCCGCATACACTCCGCCACTCGTTTGCGACCCACATGCTCGCCGGTGGGGCGGACCTGCGCGTGCTCCAGGAGATACTGGGGCATGCGAACATCGCCACCACGCAGATCTACACCCACGTCGACCGCACGCAGCTCACCGAGGTCTATCTGGCGGCGCATCCGCGCGCCCGCGCCTAGCGCACCCACAGTGACCCCCTGAGCGCCACCTGCGCCTTCTTTGTTTCGACACAAATCGGCAGGTACGAACAGAAATTCGATTCAATCCTAGCTTGAAGGTTTGCCCCCACCGGCTCCTAACGACCGGTGGGGGCCTTTTGTGTGCTCTACCCCCATATCTTGTGTTTCGTGGGGTGGGGCATGGTGGTTGGTGGGACCGCTGAGACACCGATTTGGGGCGTTGGGGGAGAAAATGGGAAAAAGTGGGGTGCGAGGGGGAGAAAAGCCTATAGAATGGATGGCGTCGACAGCGGGGTGGCTCCCGCATTCGCCCACGAATTGCCTAAGGGGGTGCAGCGGTGTATCTGACCGGTTCTTACAATCGAAACCTCGATGCAAAGGGCCGTCTTTCTCTTCCGCCTGCATTCCGCAAGGAACTCGATGAGCGAGTGAAGGTCATCTACGCTCCTGAAAAGGAGGTCGACGCCGTGTACGTGTTCACCGAGGACACGTTCAAGGTCTGGCTCGACTCGGTGTTCGAAGCAAAGGGCGGGTACGACCCGACGAGCGAAGAGCACCGCTCCGTCAGAGAATGGCTGAACGGTGAGGCAACCACACTTGAAATAGACTCCGCCTCCCGCATCAGTCTTCCTGAGGAGTGTCGCGCCGATGCACGCCTCGACCGCGAGGTCACCGTCGTCGGTAACGGCGACCGCCTGGTGGTTTGGGATCGTGCGACGCACGACGCGCGCAAGGCGAACGTCCGCAAGGTTGTCGCGAACTTCTTCGACAACTAGTCCGGGCACCTTGGAGAGGACACGTACATGGGTGAGGGAACGTTGACACCTGAATATCGGCACGAACCCGTAATGCTTCCGGAAGTGCTCGACGCGCTTTCGCTCGCACCCGGTGACACGGTGTGCGACTGCACGCTCGGCGGCGCCGGCCACTCGGTGAAGTTGGCCGCTGCCGTGGGAGCCGAGGGGCTTCTCATTGGGATCGATCAGGACGACATGGCTCTCGAGGCGGCATCCAAGCGCCTTGAGCGCGAGGCGCCCGGCACCCCCCAAAAACTCCTCAAGGGCAACTTCGGCGACCTTGACGAGCTTCTGTGCTCGGCCGAGATTCCCGGTGTGGACGGTTTTCTCTTCGACCTGGGCGTCTCGAGCCCGCAGCTCGATATCCCGGAGCGGGGGTTCTCGTACAACGAGGACGCCCCCCTAGACATGCGGATGGACCCGAGTAACAACACTCTAACCGCAGCTGATGTCATCAACACCTTTGACGAAGCAGACATCGCTCGGGCCCTGCGCCGCTATGGCGACGAGAAGTACGCGCGTGAGATCGCGCGCGAGATCTGCCGCCGCCGGGAGGAGAAGCCCATCGAGACCACGGTGGGGCTCGTCGATGCGATCAAGGCGGCCATACCCGCCGCGGCGCGCCGACACGGGCATCATCCGGCGCGGAAGTCCTTCCAGGCGATCCGCATCGTGGTGAACCGGGAGCTCGATGTTCTCGAGAGGGGACTTGAGGCGGCGATCCGCTGGCTCAACCCGGGAGGGCGCGTCTGCGTCATCTCGTACCACTCGCTCGAGGACCGCATCGTGAAGCACATCTTCCAGGAGATGAGCCGGGGCTGCACCTGCCCACCGGAGCTTCCGGTGTGCGTCTGCGGCAACGTGCCGACGCTCAGAGTCATAACCCGAAAACCGCTGGTGGCGAGCGCCGATGAGGTGAAGCGCAACCCGCGGGCGAGATCGGCGAAGATCCGCGTCGCCGAGCGCCTCTGACGGCGCCCGACAACGTCTGACCCGGCCTCGCAGATCCGTAAACGAACGATAAACGAACTACCCATACGTGAGGGACGGAAGGCCGGCATATCATGGGTTACCACACCACAAACGCAGCTTACGCCTATGATATGCAGGCTGTTCCCGCATACGCTCCCGCAGCTCCCGCTCCGCGCACCCAGGAGCGCCCGCGCTTTGACGTGTACACCGGCCAGGGCCGTGAGGCAAACCAGCTCGTAAGCCCTGCCTTCACGCACGTCCTCAAGGTGTTTGCCGTTCTTGTGGCGCTCGTGTTCACCATCGGCATGGCGCGCGTGGGTATCGCGAGCCTGACGGCGGCGGAGCTCAACGCCAACGCGACGGTCTCGAACGAGCTCACCGCCGCGCGCGACCAGTCGGGCGACCTCGAGGTCATGCGCTCGGTCTACGGCGCCGATGCGCGCATTCGCGACCTTGCGGAGGACACCCTCGGCATGGTCGAGCCTGCCTCGCGCATCACGCTCGATATGAGCGACGCGGCGGCCGGCGCGGCTGCGGCATCGACGGCAGAGTAAGGAGCCCTCGTGGCGCGTGACAGATATTCCGGCGACGGCGCAGGGCGTCGGCGCTACGGTTCAGATGACCAGATGAGAGGCGGTCGCCCCAACGGACGGGGCGACCGCTCACGCTCTTACGACCGCGCTGGCGCCCCCCGCGGGGGAGGCCGCGGCGGTTCCGGCGGCTATCGCGGCGGCTCGGGTCGCGGGCGCGGCGGCGTGCAGACAGACCTCCTCCATAGCGATCTTGCGCACGAGAACATCCCGCGCCGCACGGTGGCGCTCGGGGTGCTCGGCGCCGGCATGCTCGCGGGCATAGCCCAGCTCATGGACTACCAGGTGGTGAACGCGGGTACCTACCGCGACCGCGCGGACGAGCGCCGCGTGTCGAGCCAGACGCTCTTTGCCAAGCGCGGCGCCATCTACGACCGCAACGGCAACGTGATTGCCCAGAGCGTCGAGTGCGAGAACGTCTACGCCAACCCCAAGCTCGTGGAGGATGTGGACAAGACCGTGAAGGTTCTGGTCGATGTCCTTGGAATGGACGCGGAGGACGCGGAGGAGAAGCTCACGCGCGATAAAACCTTCGTGTACCTTCAACGCCAGGTTGATGAGGTACTTGCCGCCGAGCTCGGCGAGCACGACCTCCCGGGTATCGAATTCGAACCCTCCATCATGCGCGTGTACCCCTATGGCCGTTTGGCATCGCAGGTCATCGGCGTGGTGAACATCGACAACGACGGCCTCTCGGGCCTCGAGAAACAGTACAACGACGTGCTCACGGGCACCAACGGCTGGATCGTGCGCGAGCGCGCCCGTGACGGCTCGTTCATTGCCGGCGGCGCGTACGAGAAGGTCGAGGCCGAGGACGGCGCCGACCTAGTCCTCACGCTCGATATGGACATCCAGCAGGCCGCGGAGGAGGCCCTCGCCCAGGCGGTGGAGGGCTCGCACGCCCAGAGCGGCTCGGTCATCGTCACCGACCCGCGCTCCGGCGACATCCTCGCCTGCTGCTCCAACCCCACCTACGACCAGACGGACCTCGCCAACGCCTCGTCTGCCGACATGAACCTGCGCATCGTGACCGACTCCTACGAGCCGGGCTCGGTCTTCAAGGCGATCGTGTCGGGCATGGCCATCGACATGGGCATCGTCACGCCCGATACCGAGTTTGCCGTTCCCGCCGAGATCAAGGTGGGCGACGACTGGGTGGGTGACGCCGACAACCGCAACTACGGCCTCACGATGACCCTGCGCGAGATCATGCGTCGCTCGTCCAACACGGGCATGGTCATGGTGGGCGAGAAGATCGGCGCCGATGACTTTGCCGCCTACCTCGACGAATTCGAGATCACCTCGCCCTCGGGAATCGATTTTCCCGGCGAGAGCGCCGGTACCATCCGCAAGCGCGAGGAGTACGACGGCGCGAGCCTCGGCGCCATGTCGTTTGGCCAGGGTATCGCCATCGCACCTGTGCGCGTGGCGCGCGCTATCGGCGGTATCGCCAACGGCGGCGTCATGACCACGCCCCATTTTGTCCAGGCGTGCGCCGGAGAGCGCGTTGACTGGACCGAGGGGGAGAAGCGCGCCATCGGTACCGAGGCGGCAAGCCAGGTGACCTCCATGATGGTGACCGTTGTGGACGAGGGAACGGGTACCGACGCCCAGATCCCGGGCTATGACGTTGCAGGTAAGACCGGTACCGCGCAGCGCGCCACCGAGGGCGGCGGCTACGCCGAGGACATCTACATGTCGTCCTTCTTGGGCTTTGCGCCCGCGAGCGACCCCGAAGTCCTCGTCTACATCACGCTCGACGGCACTCCGCGCGGCTCGAACGCGGCGTGCGAGCCGTTTGTGCCCATCATGAGCAAGGCGCTCTCCGTTCTGGGCGTGGACCGCACGCGCTAAGCCCTGCGCTTCACACCGCGTGCACCACCGAGGGCGGCGCCTCGGTTAGAATGATGGGTTGCAAGGAAGGGCCTTCGGTCAAGGAGAGCTCATGGTAGAGATTGCCGTGAAGTATATCGAGAGCGTCACCGGCGCCCGCGGCGTTGTGGGCGACGGCGAGCGCCTGTGCCGCGGCTGTGTGATCGACTCGCGTCTGGTTCAAGAGGACAGCATCTTTGTAGCGTTTCCCGGCGAGCGCGTCGATGGCAATGACTTTGCCTGCCGCGCGCTCGAGGCGGGTGCGGCCGCGGTCGTGCTCACGCGCGAGCCGCTCGACGAGGAGCGTGCCCTCGCGCGCGAGAAGGGCTCGGCGATCTTTGTTGCCGACGACCCTGAAGAGTTTCTGCTGCGCCTGGCCCAGGGCTACCGTTCGCGCCTGCGCTGCACGGTGATCGCCGTGACGGGGTCCATCGGCAAGACCACCACCAAGGACATCCTCGCCACCACGCTCGCGAAGCGCTATCGCGTGCACGCTACGGCGGGAAATTACAACAACCTCATCGGCATGCCGCTCACCATTCTTGCGGCGCCCAAGGACACGCAGGTCATGGTGCTCGAGATGGGCATGGACGGCCCGGGGCAGATCGAGCGTATGAGCCGCTGCGCCCAGCCGACCTACGCCGTCATCACCAAGATCGGTACGAGCCACGTCGGTATGCTCGGCAGCCGCAAGAACATCGCGCGCGCCAAGGCCGAGGTCCTCGCCGGCATGCCCGCCTCGAACGTGAACTTTGAGGGCGACCACAGCCTGCTCGTGCTCTCGGGGGAGGACGACTTCACCCCATTTATCATCGAGAACTTCGCGCGTCCCGCCGGCGTCGACGTCCTGCTTGCCGGCATGAGCGCCGACGACGACGTTTCGGCGCGCGCTGTCGAGCTTGACGAGGAGGGCTGCGCGAGCTTTGACATCATGCTCGAGAACGGCTCGCAGTACCGCACGGGGCTCTCCATCCCGGGGCTTCCGGCGGTGCAGAACGCGCTGTTTGCCGCGGCCATCGCCAAGCGCATGGGTATCCCGCAGTATGAGATCGACGAGGCCTTCCACGAGCTCGCCATCACGGGGCATCGCCAGCAGGTGCGTGACGCCGCCTCGGGCGCGCGCATCATCGACGACTGCTATAACGCGAGCCCCGAGTCCATGGCGGCCGGCCTCGACTTGCTCGGCAAGCTCGACGCCACGGGTTCGCGCATCGCGGTTTTAGGCGAGATGGGCGAGCTCGGTGAGGAGAGCGACCGCCTGCACGGTCTTGTGGGCTCCTACGCTGCCGCCAAGAAGCTCGATCTGCTCATCTGCGTGGGCGGCCCGCATGCGGAGGCTATCGCCGCCGCCGCGCGCCTCATGGGCATGCCCGCCGAATCCATCTTCTGCGTCCCGACCCCCGAGGCGGCGCTCGCGCGCTGGGGGAGCGCCCTTGCTGCGGGCGACCTCGTCCTCGTGAAGGGCTCGCACGCCGTCGGTCTCGAGCGCTTCGTGGAGGGAGTGGTCGCTCGTGCTCGGTAATCCCGCCTATCCGACCTATCAGACGTTTATCGCCTTTGGTATCGCTGCGCTCGTGGCGCTCGTGCTCATGCCCCTGTGGATCCGCATCCTCAAGTACGAGCACATCGGCCAGCAGGTGCGCGCCGACGGCCCCAAGCGCCATCTTGTCAAGCAGGGCACGCCCACCATGGGCGGCGTGGTGATCCTGCTCGCCATCACCGTCTCCTGCCTGCTTATGGGCAAGCTCACCGCAGAGCTCGTGCTCACGCTTCTGGCGACGCTCGCCACGGGGCTCCTCGGCTTCATAGACGACGTCACCTCGGTCACGCACGGCCGCTCGCTCGGCCTCACGCCGCATGCCAAGATGATCGGCCTCACGCTCATCTGCGTCACCTTCTGCCTGTTTGCCGTGAACTGGTGCGACGTGGCACCCGAGGTGCGCTTCCCGGGCGGCTTTGCCATCGATTTGGGCGTGCTCACCACCACTATCGCCATCGGCGGCGCGCCTTTTGAGATTCCGTGGCTCTACGTCATCTTCACCTGGCTGCTCATCGCGGGCCTCTCCAACGCCGTCAACCTCACCGACGGCCTCGACGGCCTCGCGGGCGGCACCTCCATGATTGCGATGCTCATCATGGCGGCCATCGCGTTTCTGCACAACGACGTCAACCTCGCCATCTTCTCCGCTTCCTGCGGTGGCGCGTGTCTCGGTTTTCTCTGGTTCAACTGCTATCCTGCGAGCATCTTCATGGGCGATACGGGCTCGCTCGCGCTGGGCTCTGCCTTTGCGTGCATGGCCATCATGACCAACACCGAGGTGGTCTCGCTCGTCATCGGCGGCCTTTTCATCGCCGAGACGCTCTCGGTCATGATTCAGGTCGTGAGCTTCAAGGCCACGGGCAAGCGCGTCTTTCTCATGGCGCCCATCCATCATCATTTCGAGCGACTCGGCTGGGCCGAGACCAAGGTCGTGATCCGGTTCTGGATCGTGTCCGCCGCCTTTGGCGCCCTCGGTCTTGCGCTCTTCTTCCAGCTCGGCTAACGGGGGTTTTATATGCCGCTTCCAAATACCATGAATCTTCTTGTGCTCGGTCAGGGCACCTCGGGCCAGGACGTGGTCCGCTGGGCGCTCGCGCACCCCGAGCGCGTGTCCCAGGTGACGCTCTACGGCGGCGCCAAGAGCTCGCCCACGCCCGAGACGCTTGAGTTCGAGGCCGCCGGCGTAACGTGCGTCTACGCGACCGAGGAGGTCGCGGGCTCTTATGACGTCTGCGTCGCGAGCCCGGGCATCTCCGAGTTCTCGCCGTTTTTTGCGAGCGCGAGCGCGCACGCGACCCAGATCATGGGCGAGCCCGAGTTCTCCTTCCGCCTCTCGCCCGAGCGCTGGATCGGCATCACGGGCACCAACGGCAAGACCACCACGACTGCGCTCACCGCGCACCTGCTGGAGTCCGCCGGCATGGACGCCGACGCGGTGGGCAACATCGGTGACGCACCGGTGAGCCGCATCGACCATCGCGCGCCCGGCTCCTGGTTTGTGGCCGAGCTCTCGAGCTACCAGCTCGCCACCTCCTCCGAGCTCCATCCGCATGCCGCGGTGCTGCTCAACATCACGCCCGACCATCTCTCCTGGCACCGCAGCCACGAGGCGTACGCCCGTGCCAAGTGCCGCATGTTCCGCAACATGGGTATGGACGACCTCGCCGTCGTCAACGTCGAGGACGAGGGCGTGTGCGACGTGCGCGCCATCATCGACGACGGCAGCCGCCGCGTGCTTGAGCTCGGCCTTGCGGACTCGGGCGCGCGTGACGCCGCCTTCGTGCGCGACGGGATGCTCACCGTGCGCCTGGCGGGTACCGAGACTGCGCTTGTCACCATCGACGAGCTCAAGATCGCCGGCGCCCACAACGTGCAAAACGCCCTCGCCGCCGCGTCGCTCGCCCTCTTCTGCGGGGCGGACGCCGCCTCGATCGCCTCGGGGCTGCGCGACTTCGGCGCGCTCCCGCACCGTATCGAGCCGGTGGGCGAGGTCCGCGGCGTGCGCTTCTACAACGACTCCAAGGCCACCAACACCGATGCGGTCGAGAAGGCGCTCACGGCGTTTCCCTCGGACCGCGTGGTGCTGCTTGCCGGCGGGCGCGACAAGGGGACGCCCCTTGAGGAGTTCGCGCGCACGGTCATGTCCTCCACGGTGCACGCCATCGTGTGCTTCGGCGAGGCACGCGAGCGCTTCCTCGAGGCCTTCCGCGATGCCGAGGGCTCCTCTGAGGTCGATCTTGCCGAGGCAGACGGCCTCATCGATGCCGTCGACGTGGCGCGCACGCTCGCCGATGCGGGCGATGTGGTGCTGCTGTCGCCCGCCTGCGCCTCGTTTGACGAGTTCTCGGGCTTTGAGGAGCGCGGCGACCGCTTCCGCTCCTACGTGGCCGAGCTCGCCGCGGCAGAAGACGCTCGCTAAGGGGAAACCATGCCCGATACACGCAGAGCCGGCGCGGACACCGCCTCCGCGCCCCAAACGAACCAGCAGGGCTCCGTTTCCTCCCGTATCCGCGAGAAGGTCCGCGCCCGTCGCCGCAAGCGCGACGAGTCGGAGCACTCCGCGCTCGGCGAGAAGCTCATCGCCGGCGTGCCGGCGCGCATCATGCGCCCGCGCCTCGTCTTTTTGGCCTGTCTCTTCGCCATCCTCGCGTTCGGCCTGCTCATGGTGTACTCAGCCTCTGCCGTGGAGGCCCTCAAGGAGTACGAGAGCGCCACGTACTTCCTCTTCCGCCAGGGTATCTTCATTGGCCTCGGCCTTGCGCTCATGGCGGTGATCAGCCTCACCGTGCCGTTGCAGTTCATGCGCTCCGGCGTCATGTGGATCGTCTGGATCGGTGCACTCGTGCTCTTGCTTGCCGTGCTTTTGGTAGGCGAGGAGCGCGGCGGCGCCACCCGCTGGATCGTCATAGCAGGCCAGCAGTTCCAGCCCTCGGAGTTTGTCAAGCCGGTCGTCATCGTCACGGCGGCAAAGATCTTCCACGAGTATTACGAGATGGAGGCTCTCGACACGGCCACCTTCCTCCTCTTGCTCGGCGCTTGCGTGGCGGGGCCGCTTCTGCTCATCATCCTCGAGCCCGACCTCGGCAGCTGCCTTATCATCGCCGGCACGGTGTTTGCGATGTGCTACTTCGCCGGCTTCTCCTACAAGGTAATCGGCGCCGTGCTCGTGGTGGGCGTGCTCGCGACCATCATCTTCATCGTGTCTGCCGACTACCGTATGGCGCGCATGGCGAGCGACCCGTGGGAGGACCCCTACGACACCGGCTATCAGGCCGTGCTCGCTATCATGGCGTTTGCTTCGGGCGGGCTTTTTGGCCGCGGTATCGGTAACTCGACCATGAAGTACAACTACCTCCCCGAGGCGCACAACGACTACATCCTCGCCATCATCGGCGAGGAGCTCGGCTTCTTTGGCATGCTCATCTTCTTTGCGGTCTACGCGCTCATGGTCGTCGCCATCTTCAAGATCGCCGAGCAGTCGCCCACGGTGCAGGGACGCCTTATCGCCTACGGCTGCGGCGTCATCATCTTCCTGCAGTTCCTCGTGAACGCCCTCGGCATCCTCGGCGTCACGCCCATGACGGGCAAGACCATGCCCTTTATCTCCTACGGCGGCTCGTCCATGATCGCCATGCTCGCGGTGGCGGGCCTTGTCATGCGGGTCTCGCTCGAGAGCAACCCCGTGACCGTGCACGACGTGCGCCGCTCGCACATGAGCGTGGTGGGGGAGGGCCGCTCTGCCGCCGAGGGGTATCCCGCCGATGCGTATGCTGCGCCCGCGGGGCGCATCGAGGGCAGCACCGCCGGCCCCGCGCGCCGCCGCTCGGAGCGAAGCTCTGCGTTTACGGTGGTGGACGGCAGTGCCGGCGCGTCCTACCCTGCGGGCCGTGCCGAGCGCCCGGCGCCGAGCACGCGCTTTGGCTCGACCGCTCGCGGCTTTGGCCGCTCTCAGGCGCCTGCGGGCGGCTACGAACGGATAAACTTGGACTACGATCCGGCCGAGCGCCTGCGTACGCGCGACCGGGACCGCAACCCGGGCCCGCGCGGAGGCGGGCAGCGCGGAAGGAGTCGATATGACAGATAAGCTGCGCGTAGCGATTGCTGCCGGCGGCACTGCAGGCCATGTGAATCCCGCTCTCGCCCTTGCCGAGTGCCTACGTGAACGCGGGCACGAGGTCCGCTTCTTTGGCGAGGAGCGCCGGCTCGAGGGCAGGCTCGTCCCGGAGGCTGGTTTTGACTTCTTCCCGGTCCATGTGACGGGCTTTGACCGCCAGCGGCCCTGGACGCTCGCCACGGCGCTTGCGCACCTCGCACACGAGGAGCGTCGCCTGGCCAAGGCGTTTCGCGACGACCCTGCCCTTAAGCCCGACGTTGCCATAGGCTTTGGTGCCTACGTGGAGCTCCCGCTCATGCGCGCGGCCAAGCGCCTGCATATCCCCATTGCCCTGCACGAGCAGAACTCGGTGCCCGGCCTTGCCAACAAACAGACGGCCCGCGACGCGGTGCTCATCGCCATCGCGCAACCGAGCGTGGCGGACGTCTTTTGCCGTGCGGGTGCCCACGAGGATGCCATCCGCTTCACGGGCAATCCGGTGCGCCGTCAGGTGCTCGATGGTGACCGTGCCCGCGGTCGTGCCGCCCTGGGCGTACCCGAGGACGCGACGCTTCTGGTGGTCTTTGGCGGTTCGCTCGGGGCACACCACCTGAACGAGCGCATGGCATCGCTCAAGCACGAGCTCCTCGCAATCCCTAACCTTCACATCCTGCACTCCACGGGCGCAGACGACTTCGAGGCAACGCGCGACGCACTTGCCCTCACGCCCGAGGAGGCAGGGCGCTACCGCGTCCAGAGCTACATCGAGGGCATGGGAGATGTGCTCGCTGCGGCAGACCTTGTCCTCTCCCGCGCCGGCGCGTCCTCGATCGCCGAGATTGCGGCGCTCGCCGTACCATCGGTGCTGGTGCCCTATCCCTTTGCCACGGCGGACCATCAGACCACCAATGCGCATCTGCTTACCGACGCCGGCGCCGCCGTTATGTTCAAGGACGCTGACATCGACGGGCGTCCCTTTGCAGACGAGCTTTTGGGCCTCATCGCTGACCCTGCCCGCCGCGCGCAGATGCATGAGGCGGCCCGCGGTCTCAACCAAGCCGAGGCAGCCGAGCATCTGGCGGACGAGTTGGAGCGCATCGCCCGCTGACGAGAAGGCATCGTGTGTACCTAGGCAACTCAATGCGACATATGGTCTTGAGCTGCGCCGTGCCACACAACCCGCGTTGAACCTCCATGACCCTCCTCGCCAACCCTTTACAATTGCGCTAAAGTAACAAGCTGATACAACCAGCCTCTTTAGGGAGCATACGCATGGCAGACACCCCGACCTCGTCCGCAGCGCCCTCGTTCAAGCGCGCCCATTTCATTGGTATTGGCGGTGCGGGCATGAGCGGTATCGCGCTCGTCCTGCACGAGCGCGGTTTTGCGGTCTCTGGTTCTGATCTCAAGACCTCGCGCTACATTCGCCAGCTCACGCGCGCCGGCGTCGATATCCACATCGGTCACACCGCCTCCACCATCGACGAGGTGAGCCCCGACGTGGTGGTCGTCTCCACCGCTATCCCCGAGACCAACCCCGAGCTCGCCCGTGCGCGCGAGCTCGGCATTCCCGTGTGGCCCCGCGCCAAGATGCTCTCTGCACTCGGCCAGGGCTACACCACCGTCGCCGTGGCGGGCACGCACGGCAAGACCACGACCTCGTCCATGGTTGCCACCATGCTCGATCGCATGGGGGAGGACCCGAGCTTCCTCATCGGCGGTATCGTCGAGGGCTTTGACACCAACGGCAAGAACGGCCACGGTCGCTACTTTGTTGCGGAGGCGGACGAGTCCGACAGCTCCTTCCTCTACCTCAACCCCAACGTTGCGGTCGTTACCAACGTCGAGGCGGACCATCTTGACCACTACAATTCCCTTGAGGAGATTGAGCGCACCTTTGCCGATTTCATGAGCCTCGTGGGCGAGGACGGTACCGTGATCGTCTGCGGCGATTCCCCGCATCTGGCCGAGCTTGCGCGCAGCACAGGCCGCCGCGTTGTCACCTACGGCTTTGAGGAGGGCAACGACGTCGTCTGCACGCCGCACGCCCATGCACAGAACATTGCCAACGCCGCCGCAGTCCGTCTTCCCGGCGACCGCTCGGTCGATATCGAGATCCGCAACAACCCCGGTCGCCACAACCTGCTGAACGCGACCGCCTCGATTATCGTGGCGGACGTACTCGGCCTCGACATCGCCTCCGCCGCCCGCGCCCTCTCGAGCTTTGAGGGCGTCCGCCGCCGCTTCACCCATGTGGGCGAGGTCGCCGGCGTGACCGTGGTGGACGACTACGGTCACCATCCCACCGAGATCCGTGCAACTCTTACTGCCGCCAAGTCTCTTGGCTACAACCATGTCGACGTTGTGTTCCAGCCGCACCGCTACTCGCGTCTTCAGGCGTTTGCCGACGATTTTGCCGATGCCTTTGCCGACGCGGACCGCCTGGTGCTCATCGACGTGTTCTCCGCCGGAGAGATGCCCATCCCCGGTGTGACGAGCAAGATGCTCGCCGACCTCGTGGAGAAGCGCCATCCGGGCAAGGAGGTCCACTACATCGCCGACCGCCTGGCGGTGTCCGAGGAGCTCGCGCGCATCGTCGACGAGGGCGATCTGCTGCTCACCATGGGCGCGGGCGACGTGACCACGGTCGGACCCGAGTTCATCTCCTATCTCTCGTCTAAGGAAGCCTAAGCACGATGGGCCTCTTCAACGCCGTCATGGCGCTCTCGGGTGCCGCTGACACCGACCTTATCGAGCAAGAGAGCCTGGCGCGCCATACGAGCTACCGTATCGGCGGCAAGGCCGACCTGTTCCTCGTGTGCCACAGCTACCACGCGCTGCGCCGCGCGCTCGATGTGCTCACCGAGGAGGATGTCCCCTGGGTCATCATCGGCAAGGGGTCCAACCTGCTCGTTGCAGACGAGGGGTACCGTGGCGCGGTCGTGACCCTCGGCCGTGAGTTCTCGCGCATGATCTGCGCAGACGACGGCGTCACGCTCACGGTGGGCGCGGGCGTTATCCTGGCGCGCCTGGTGAACGAGGCGCTATCCCGCGGTCTCACCGGCCTTGAGTTTGCCGTGGGCATCCCCGGCACGGTGGGCGGTGCCGTCTCCATGAACGCGGGCACCCGCACCGAGTGGATGGGGTCGGTCATCGAGGACGTGCTCACCCTGAAGCCGGGCGTGGGCCTGCGTCATTACAGCCACGACGATGTCTTCTGGGGGTATAGGTCCTGCACGCTCCCGCGCGACGAGATCGTCCTCGAGGCAACGGTCAAGCTCGCCCCCGGCGACAAGGCGCAGATTCGCTCCCGCATGGAGCGCTCGCTCGACCGCCGTCGCAAATCGCAGCCGCTCGGCAGTGCCTGCTGCGGCTCGGTCTTCAAGAATCCGCCCGACATGAGTGTGGGAAAGATGATTGAGGACTGTGGATTGAAGGGTTTTTCCGTGGGCGGGGCCGAGGTGTCGCCGATTCACGGTAATTTTATCGTCAATACGGGAACCGCCCGCGCCGAGGATGTCGCGGCGGTCATAAAGAAGGTGCATGAGGAGGTACGAAAGGCGTATGGCGTCGAGCTCCAACCGGAAGTCAAATTCCTCGGTTTCTAAGGCCTCGAAGCCCACCTTCCGTCGTGCCGGTTCCAAGGCGAGCGCCCCGCGCCCGCAGGCAGCTCCCGCGCCTGTGCCGCGCCAGGCAAAAAAGCCCATTTCCTCCTATACGGCCCGCACGCGCGTGGGCAAGCCGGTTATGCGCAAGCGGGCGAGTGCTCCTGCGGCCAAGCCCCTCAAGCAGAAGCCCGCTGCTCAAAAGCCCATCGGCTCCAAGCTCTCCACTCCCGCCGTTGCGGCACTCAAGAAGCCCCAGCGCCGCATGAAGCCGCTTACCACGGTCGCCGCTCCTGCCAAGCCGGCGCCCGCCGGCAAGGCCGCCTCCTTACTCGGGCGCATCGGGGCGGTGTTCGCGGGAATCGCTCATGCGATAGGCAGCTTTGCCTCCGGCAAGGTCATCGCCATCGTCGTCGCCTGCGCGCTCGTGCTCGGCGTCGGCGGCGTGGTGCTCGTCAACTCGCCTGTCTTTGCCGCAACCGACGTGGTGATCGAGGGGAGCGAGCACGTCTCCACCGAGGCGGCTCAGCGCTTGGTCACCATCCCCAGCGGCACAACGCTTTTCAACGTTAACGCCGATGCCATCACCGAGGCGCTTTCCGAGAACCCGTGGGTGACGGGTGTCTCCATCGAGCGCGAGTTCCCGCATACCCTGCGTATCAAGCCCGAGGAGCGCACGGTCGCCGCCATCGTCTACATCCCCGCCGACGATATCGCCTGGGCCATCGGCAGCGACGGAAACTGGATCGCGCCGGTATCGCTCTCCGTCTCGACCGATGCCGAGGGTAACGTGGTCGAAGGCACCGTGGAGGGCGGACAGACGCTCACGGGGGCAGACGCGGCGCACGCTCTTGCCCGCAAAGACGGTGCGATTCTCTTCACGGATGTTCCCACCGACGTGGAGCCCTCTACGGGACGTGAAGTGTCCTCTGAGGTCGTGCTCGCCGGTCTTGCCTATGCGAACGGCTTCTCGCCCGAGTTCATCGCCCAGATCCAGAGCCTGTCTCTGCCCTCGGTTGATGCGATCACCGCCTATCTCGACTCCGGCATCGAGGTCTCGCTTGGCGCACCCGACGACATCGAGACCAAGGAGCGGGTCGTCACGCGCCTGCTAGAGCAGCAGCAGGGCGTCACCTACATCAACGTTCGTGTGCCCGACAACTATACGTTTAGGAGCGCACCGACCGACTAGGGTGGGTGATTCGGCGAACGGTTGCCGCAACTACCTGCGCTTCTTCTGGTAACTCCACAATTTAGGCCTCTTCATTTGACGGTGACCTGCAATTTGTGCAAAGATAAGCGGGTTTACCTCGCCCTTTAATGTAAACTTGAGCTTTAAGGTTATCTACGTCAGCCAAGATGGCTCAACCCGTCGCATCGGAGGACCACATGCACGAGAACGAGATCAACAACTATCTTGCCGTCATCAAGGTGGTCGGCGTGGGCGGTGGCGGCACCAACGCGGTCAACCGCATGATCGAGGAGGGCATCCGCGGCGTCGAGTTCGTTGCCATCAACACCGATGCCCAGGCTCTCGCCATCTCCGATGCCGACATCAAGGTGCACATCGGCACCGACATCACGCGTGGCCTTGGCGCTGGCGCCAACCCCGAGATCGGCCGTAAGGCGGCAGACGAGAGCCGTGACGACATCAAGGAGGCGCTCGCTGGTGCCGACATGGTGTTCATCACCGCGGGCGAGGGCGGCGGCACCGGTACGGGCGCTGCCCCCATTGTGGCCGACATCGCCATGAACGACATCGGCGCGCTCACCGTCGCCGTTGTCACCAAGCCCTTCACCTTTGAGGGCCGCAAGCGCAAGAAGTCCGCTGAGGAGGGCATCGACACCCTCGCTCAGAGCGTGGACACCATGATCGTCATCCCTAACGACAAGCTGCTCGACATCGCCGAGAAGAAGACCACTATGCTCGAGGCCTTCTCCATGGCAGACGCCGTCCTCTCGCAGGGCACCCAGGGCATCACCGACCTCATCACCGTCCCCGGCGTCATCAACCTCGACTTCGCTGACGTCAAGACGATCATGAAGCAGGCCGGTACCGCCATGATGGGCATCGGCACCGCCTCCGGTGACACCCGCGCGGTCGACGCCGCACAGCAGGCCATCTCGAGCCCGCTTCTCGAGAGCTCCATCGACGGCGCCACCCGCGTGCTGCTCTCCATCGCCGGCTCCAAGGACCTCGGCATCCAGGAGATCAACGACGCCGCCGACCTCGTTGCCAGCGCCGTCGACCCCGAGGCCAACATCATCTTCGGTACCGTCGTGGACGAGTCGCTGGGCGATCAGGTGCGCATCACCGTTATCGCTACCGGCTTCTCCGATGCCAACGTTAGCCGTCAGGACGAGCTCTTCTCCGCATCGTCCAAGGCCTCTGACGCGGCTCCCGCGCGCACGGCCGCTCCCGCTGCCCCTGCCGCGAGCAGCCGCACCATCGGTGGCGAGCAGGTCCACAACTTTGGCAACGACCAGTTCGAGCTGCCCGACTTCCTGAAGCGCGGCAACTTCTAAGGCAACGGCCAACACAGCGGTTTTGAGGCGCCCCGGCTTGTTCCGGGGCGCTTTTGATAAGGAGGTACAACGTGAGTTCACTTGAACGCAAAGATCATGAGGGCGTCGTCTTGAACGAGGCGCGCGTGGGCGCGGTGCATCTGGCGTTCACCGAGCGGACAGGCGGCGTCTCCATGCCGCCCTTTACCTCCCTTAACCTGGGTGCGCATGTGGGCGATGACCCGGACGCGGTGGCTGAGAACCGGCGCCGGGCGCTTGAGGCGCTCGGGTGCGGGGCGTGCGCTGAGCGCCTGCTCGTGCCCAGCCAGGTGCACGGCGACCATATCGCCGTCGTGCGGTCGGCCGATGAGGCGGAGCTCGCCCGCGTGAGAGAAGAGATCGCTGCCGGCGCCGACGGCATCGTCTGCTGCGTGCCCGGTGTACCGGTGTTGCTCAACTTTGCCGACTGCGTTCCAGTCATCCTTGCGTGCGAAGGCGGCTTTGCCGTGGTCCACTCCGGCTGGAAGGGAACGATCGCGGCCATCGCCGGCAAGGCTGCGCGCATGCTTTCCGATACCACGGGATGTGCGCCCGGGCAGATCTTTGCCTTCATAGGCCCGCATATCACCGGGGTGGAGTACGAGGTCTCCGAGGAGCTCATCGAGCGCTTTGCCGCGCGGTTCCCGCAGGCGGTGCATGCGGGGTCCTCGCGCCTGCTCGACCTCGCCGCGTGCATCCGTGTAGCACTCGCCGAGGCGGGTGTGCCCGAAGATAGCGTTTGCGACCCGGGTCTCTCCACCGTGGGCAACAACGACCGGTTCTTCTCCTATCGTGCCGAGAAGGGTACCTGCGGGCGTCACGGTGCCCTGGCGGTGATGGGGGAGGTGTAGGCGCCTCTCCGCCGTGCATTTGGCGCGTATGAGGGCGTGAACATTTGTGAAAGTGCAAATTATTTCACATTCCGAAAAAGTTCCCCTCGCCTTCACGTTGCTTCACTTGGAGCTCACTTGGGGACGGAGTCAAATCGTGCAGCCAGTGGCACGGGTGGCCATGACCAAGCCCTTTGCGGCGCTACCGTGACCGTGCGCTTACAAAACCCTGACACCCGACCTCTAGACTGGCAACCGTATGCCATCCACGCTCGGGGCGGCATCCCGCCCGGCATCCGATTGGAGTCTAGAACATGCGCAAACTCTTCTCCCGTCAGCTCGTCGAGGCGCGTCACGAGATGCTCTCCATCTACGAGGTCATCGACCTTACGCTCCACGACGCGGTTCGCTCCTTTGTGACCGATGACAAGAAGCTCGCGAGCAAGGCCAAAAAGCAGGCGCTCCGCATCGATGCGCGCTGCGCCAACCTCGAGGCGGTCTGCTACAACCTCATCGCCACCCAGGGTCCCGTGGCCTCCGACTTCCGCCTGCTCCAGACCATCATCTACACCAACTTCTGCCTGCAGCGCATGTGCGACAAGGTGCGCCGCATCGCTCGCGCCGCCCAGCATAAGGTCGTCTCCGGCATCGAGCTGCCCGCTGAGCTCGTCGAGCTCGTCGAGGCGGAGGCCGGCAGCGTCTACAAGGTGCTCGGCACCTCGGCCTCTGTGCTTGTCACCAACGACCTCGCACTGCTGCGCACCCTGAACGCGCAGGAGGAGGACACGCACGGCATCTACGAGGAGTTCTTCCGCGCCTACAACCGCATGGCCGCCATGCAGATCGATGACGACCGCTCGCTTGACGACCTCCGCCGCGTCATCATGGTCTCGCGCTACCTCGACCGCTGCGCCCAGTACGCCATCGACGCCGCTGGTCGCATCACCTTCCTGCTCACCGGTCAGCGCTGGAGCGCCGCGGACATCGCTGGCATCGACGAGGAGGAGCTCGAGGGCATGCGCGTCCCCTCCGGCGAGGGCGTCATCCTGCGTCCCGCGGCCGACGCCGCCTGCATCGCGCGCATTCCCGCCTCCGAGCTCACCCAGGCGGTCGTCACGCTCATCGAGAATCCCGAGGACGAGGACGATGATGAGGATGAGGACGAGGAGGACGACCTCGCCTAGTCCCGCCGGGGGCTGCCTTGTGCCGTCTTCGTAAACCTTTTGCTCTTGAGGGCGCACCTCCCACAAGGGGGTGCGCCCCTTTGCTAGTATGGTCGAGGGCGCACCCGCGCCCGCTAGCGCAAAGAGGGTAATCCATGGGTGATACGGCATCAGGCCAGGCATATCTCGATTGCATCCGCCGTCGGCGCGAGGAGATTCTCGCGCGCGTCGATGCGGCCCTTGCACGCTCGGGCCGCGCGGTGGACGCCGCGCGCGTCATGGCGGTCTCCAAGACGGTAGGGGTGGACGAGGTCGCCGCCGCCATAGAGGCTGGCTACCGCTTCTTTGGCGAGAACCGCCCTCAGGAGCTCATCCGCAAGCTGGAGGGGCTCGCGGCGCGCGAGGGCTTGGCGCCCGTTCGCTTCGATATGATCGGCAACCTCCAGAAGAACAAGATCAACGCCGTGCTCGGCCGCGTGGACCTCATCCATTCGGTGAGCTCGCTCCATCTTGCCCAGGCCATCTCCGACCGCGCGAAGCGCCGCCTGGCGGAAGGCGCACTCGCCCGTCCCCAGGACGTGCTGCTCGAGGTGAACATCTCGGGTGAGCAGTCTAAATCGGGATTTGAGCCCGATGAGCTCCGTCGCACCATCGAGGAGTTGCAGGGACTTCGTGGAATCCGTATACGCGGCCTTATGACGATGGCCCCAAGAGGGGATAACGTGATGGCGCACCGCACGTTCGCGGGCCTGCGCGACCTGCGCGACGAGCTGGCCGGCCGCTATCCGGAGCTTACGCTTGAGGAGCTTTCCTGCGGCATGAGCGAGGACTTTGAGGCGGCGCTCGAGGAGGGCTCGACTCTGGTGCGTTTGGGCAGAGTGGTCTTTGACCCCGCCTTTGAGCTAGAATAGCAGGTACGCGGTTTCTTTTGGCATAGCCGGAAGCCGATTCTGTAGATACACTCCGTTTGGGGGAGTTGAGAAACGTGGGATTCTTAGACGAGATCAAGAGCCGCCTTCCGTTCGGCCAGCAGTTGCCCTTCGGTCAGGATGACTACGCTGCCGACGGCTACGAGGACGACTATTACGACGGCGAGGGCTACGACGCCGAATACGGCACGCAGGACGCCTCCTACGGCCAGGGCTATGCCGCTCAGGACACCCCGTCCAACGGCGTTCTCGGCCAGACGCGCCGCGGTGAGGCCGAGTCGGTAGCGGTCTATACGCGCTCCGGCCAGCTGGTCGGCGATGCGGACCGTCATGCGACCACGTACAACCCGCCTGCGCGCTCCCATGAGGACTATCGTCCCGGCGCCTATGACACGCCGTCGAGCTATGCCGCGCAGACCCGTGCCCGCGCCGCTGCAACCCCGACTCCCGCCTCTTCGATGACCGAGAGCCACGCCGCATCGATTCTGAACGCGACGCCCCAGCTCCCGATTTATGAGCTTCGCCCTGAGAGCTATGACGACGTCGAGACGGTGGTGCGTCGCGTGCGCACCAAGCAGCCGGTGGCGCTCATCTTCGTTGGTGTTCGCACCGAGGTCGCCAAGCGCGTGCTCGACTTTAGCTACGGCTTTGCCTGCGGTCTTGGCGCCACGGTCCGCGAGGTGGGCGACCGTGTCTTTGTCGTTCTGCCGCAGGGCTGCGAGGTCACTGATTCCGACCTTGCCAAGCTCCGCGCTGACGGATACCTCAAGTAGCAGGGGCTGATTACCATTTATCAAATCGCACAGCTTGTCAGCACACTCGTAAACTTCTACGAGACGCTCATCCTCGTGTACATCATCCTCATGTGGTTCCCGCTGCGCGAGGGTGGCATCGCCTATGACGTGGCGATGGTGCTCCGCTCCCTCTGCGAGCCGTTCCTGTCGATCTTCCGGCGCATCATCCCGCCCATGGGCGGCATTGACTTCTCGCCGGTTATTGCAGTTCTTGCGTTGAACGTCATCGCTCGTTTGGTAATAGGTATACTGGTTTAGACGCAAATCCCGGGCGCGGTAGGCCCGGGCCTCGCGATGAGAAGGAGATTATCCTATGGCTATCACACCTGCAGACATCCAGGCCCAGACGTTCTCCGAGGCCAAGCGCGGTTACGATCCCGCTGAGGTCGACGTTTTCCTTGAGCAGCTCGCCTCCGAGGTCGACGCCATGCTCTCCAAGATCGTCGATCTTAAGAACCGCCTGACCGCTACCGAGCACGAGCTCGCCGACGCTCAGGCTCAACTTGCGGCTCAGCCCGCGGCCGCTCCGGTTGTCGCCGCCGCGCCGCAGCACGATTTCTCCGCCACCGAGCGCCAGATCTCTGCTGCCCTCATCTCCGCCCAGCAGACCGCTGACACCATCGTTGCCGACGCCCAGCAGAACGCCCAGCGCATCTGCGACGAGGCCGACGCCAAGGCGCGTGACGTCATCCGTCAGGCGCTTCAGGAGAAGCAGAACGAGCTCGCCGAGATCGACCGCCTGAAGGCCTCCCGCGAGGAGTTCAAGAACGAGTACCTGAAGCTCATCCAGCACTTCATGGACGACGCTCAGAACTCCTTCCCGTCCGACCTGCTCTCCTCTGCTCCGGTCGGTTCCTCCGCGGCTCCTGCTCCGGCGCCCGCTCCCGCGCCTGAGCCCGCCCCGGTTGCCGATCCCTTCGCTCCGATCGACAACTTCGTCGCGGACGACCTCGACTAGTTGGGTCCGTTATCCGTCTGTTGAAGCGCCCTGCCCCGTGCAGGGCGCTTTTTCATGACGCTCCACCTTACAGGGGGACGTTTCTTCTGTCCGTCTGGGCCGTCTACCGAGCCAGCGCGCACGGGACGTGCGCATAAGGGCATAATGTTCGAAAGAAATCTTAGGCATCGAGGGCTTTGCGCCGTCGGTGTATGCGTGTGAGAGGGGATGCCCATGGGCAGATCGTTTGGGGGCGGCAGGTCCGGTGGAGGCGGTGGCTTCCGTGGCGGCGGTCGCAGCTTTGGAGGGTTTTCCGGCGGCAGACGAAGCGGTGGACGGAGCTTTGGCTCCGGCTTTGGCGGCGGTTCTCGTCCCGGTGGCTTTGGGTCGCCCCGTCCCGGGGTCTTTGGTGGGGGATTTGCCCCACGTCCCACCCGCAGCTTCTTTGGCGGCGGGGGAGGGAGCGGCATCTGGCCGTTTCTCGCCGGTATGGGTATCGGTCGCAGTATGAACAACAACGTGTCGCCCGCAGGGCCTGCGGGCCCCGGTCCGCAGGGGCCGGCGCCGGCGTCCGGGGGCTGCGGCTGCGGCTGCATCGTCGTGGTTATCGTCGCGCTCGTCTGCGCTTTGATATCGACCGCGCTCACCTCGGTTACGTCCTGCAGTACCTCGACGGTGGAGATTACGGCGTCTACGCACGAGCGCGAGGCGCTTCCTGCGGGCGCGGCGGAGAAGACGGTGCTCTATGACGACGCGGATGGCGATTGGATTCACAGCCCGGCTGTGGTCGAGCAGGGCCTTGAGGAGTTCTACGACCTGACGGGCGTCCGCCCCTTCCTCTATATCCTTCCCAACGGCACCTCGACCTCTGCTACCGAGCTCGGTCAAGTGGCGCTTCAGCTCTATGACGAGCTCTTTGACGACGAGGCGCACTTTGTGCTGGTGTTCTGCGACGACGGACAGGGCTCGTTCACCTGCGGATACGCTGCTGGCTCCCAAGCGAAGTCGGTGATGGATGACGAGGCGATAGGTATCCTCTCCGACTACCTCGACCGCTATTACCAGGACCTCTCCATCGACCAGGAGGAGATCTTCTCGCGCGCCTTCGCCGATACCGCCGAGCGCATCATGACCGTTACCACATCGCCTATCGTCTACGTTGCAGGTGCGGTTGCGGTGGTCGCCGTTGTGGGCGGCATCGTCTTCGTCGTGCGCAAGCGCGCCGAGGCACGCCAGAGCGAGCAGGAGCACCTCGAGGAGGTTCTCAACACGCCGCTTGAGACCTTCGGCGATGCAAAGCTCGACGACCTTGAGGAGAAGTACCGTTCGCCGTCAAACGACGATTGAGGCGCTTGCGCAAGTTCTCGCAAGGGTACAAGGTAGGCTAACCGCGCGCTCGGGGGTTGAGCGCGCCTGAAGCGGATGGGTCCGCCTAGAGGAGGAGTTCCACCATGGGAATGCTCGACCGTTTTGCCGACATCATCAAGGCAAATGTTAACGATCTGCTCGACCGCGCGGAGGATCCCGCCAAGATGGTCGATCAGTACCTGCGCGACCTCACCGAGTCGCTCGCCGAGGTGAAGGAGGAGACCGCCGGCGTCATGGCCGAGGAGGCCCGTACCGCCCGCATGGTCTCCGAGAACAACAAGGAAGTCGAGAAGTACGACGGCCTTGCCCGCCGCGCCCTCCAGGCCGGCAACGAGGGCGATGCCCGCACCTTCCTTGCCAAGAAGCAGCAGCTCGAGGCCCAGGGCGAGAGCCTTGCCGCCGCGGCGGAGGCTGCGCGCGACAACGCCGAGAAGATGCGCGCCATCCACGACAAGCTCGTGAATGACATCGAGACCCTGCGCGGCCGCCGTGAGGCCATCAAGGCCAAGGTCGCCGTCGCCAAGACGCAAGATCAGGTCAACAAGGTCTCTTCTGCCGGTGACAGCGCTGCCGCCGCTATGAGCGCCTTCGACCGTATGGAGGCCAAGGCCGACGAGATGCTCGACCGCTCCAACGCTATGACCGAGCTCAACGCCGACCCCACCGACCCGGCTGCCGACCTCGAGCGCAAGTACGCCGAGGCTGGCTCCACCGCCGCGGTGGACGAGGAGCTCGCCAAGCTCAAGGAGGAGATGGGCCTCTAGGTCCCTCTACCAATAGGGTTCGCGTAGATTCGGCGCCCGTCGGCTTCGGTCGGCGGGCGCCGTGCTATATCGTGCTACAATCGTGAGCCGCGAAGCGGGCCAGACGGTCGCGCGCCGGTGCATGCCGGCGTGAGGAAAGTCCGGGCTCCACAGGGCAGAATGCTGGCTAACGGCCAGGCGGGGCGACCCGACGGAAAGTGCCGCAGAAAAGAAGACTCCCACCTGCGCGCGAGCGTAAAGGGAAAAGCTGAAACGGTGGTGTAAGAGACCACCAGCGTCGCGGCGACGCGGCGGCTGGGTAAACCCCATTCGGAGCAAGCGCGAATAGGAGCGCCATGGGCCGGCCCGGTCCGCGCTCGGGTAGCGTGCGAAGAGCCGCACGGTAACGTGCGTGCCAAGATAAATGACCGTCCGCGACAGAACCCGGCTTATCGGCCCGCTTCGCATCCTCTTTGTATGGCTGATTTCGTCTCCATGAGGTCTTCTCTCGGTAAGCGCAATGTAAGGGAATCGTAAGCTGCCGTTGCCGTTCACGGAATATCTGCAGCTAGGAGAACCGCTCGGCGCGCTATAGGTCACGTTTGCCCATCTAAAATGTCAGCTCTGCGTTAGTAGACGGTCAAGAACCGCTAAAATGGTGCAGGTTGTTCCAACGATGCGCCACGTGGCGCATGTCCTGAGGGAAAAGAGCATACGTGGATTTCTCACTAGCGCTGTTTTTGCAGGAGGTTGTGGCAAATCCCATTCTTGCCATCACCGTCCTGCTCACGCTCGGCGTCATCTTCGTCAACGGTTGGACCGACGCCCCTAACTCCATTGCAACCTGTGTCACCACGCGCTGCATGAATGCGCGCCCCGCAATCATCATGAGCGCCATCTTCAACTTCCTCGGCGTCCTCATCATGACGCACCTGAATGCCTCGGTTGCCTCCACCATCTCTAATATGGTTGACTTTGGCACCAATACGCAGATGGCCCTCGTGGCGCTTTGCGCCGCTCTTTTCTCCATCGTTGTCTACAGCGTGGGCGCCTCCATCTTTGGCATCCCCACGAGCGAGAGCCACTCGCTTATCGCCGGCCTTACGGGCGCGGCACTCGCCACGCAGGGCGGCCTTGACGGCGTGAATATGGACGAATGGGTCAAGGTTCTCTACGGCCTCGTGCTGAGCCTCGCCATCGGCTTTGCGCTCGGCTGGGGCATCTGCAAGGGCCTCACCGTCATCTGCCACAACATCGACCGTCGTCGAGCCAACGGCTTCTTCACTGGCGCCCAGATTTTTGGCGCTGCGGCCATGAGCTTCATGCACGGCGCTCAGGACGGACAGAAGTTCATCGGCGTCCTTCTGCTCGGCGTGGCCTTCTGCAATGGCGAGCCCAACGTCTCCGGCGCCGTCATCCCGGTTTGGCTCATGATCCTCTGCTCCACGGTCATGGGCGTGGGTACGTCCGTAGGCGGCGAGAAGATCATCAAGTCCGTCGGTATGGACATGGTCAAGCTCGAGAAGTATCAGGGCTTCTCGGCCGACCTCGCCGGCGCCATCTGCATCCTGCTCTCCACCGTCTTTGGTATCCCGGTTTCCACCACGCACACCAAGACGAGCGCCATCATGGGTGTGGGCGCGGTGAAGCGCCTCTCGGCCATTAACTTTACTGTCGTGCGCGACATGGTGCTCACCTGGATCTTCACCTTCCCGGGTTGCGGTCTTATCAGCTTCTTGATGGCGAAGATCTTCCTCATGGTCTTCTAGGTTTCTCTGTTACGGCTCGCGCGGCGCGCCCGCGCTCGATATTGCACGGAAACGTTCATTTGGGAGGATGTATCCACATGGCTAGGAAAAACGACGCGTTCTACTTCGACTCGTTCCGCAAGCACGCGGAGCTCTCTTGCCAGGCGGCGGCGCTGCTCGGCGAGGTCATGCGCTCCTATAACATCGAGGAGTTCAAGGGCGCGGTCGACAAGATGCACGAGATCGAGCAGGCTGCGGACGAGATCAAGCACGAGATCAACGACGCACTCGTGACCGCGTTTGTCACTCCCATCGAGCGCGAGGACATCGCGATGCTCTCCGAGAACCTCGACACCGTTACCGACCGTATCGAGGGCGTGATGCACCGTCTGTACTTCGATAACATCACCGAGATTCGCCCCGACGCGCTCGAGCTCGTCGAGATGATCGAGCGCGCATGCACCGAGATGTGCGCGCTGCTCGAGGACCTGCCTCAGTTCAAGCGCTCTAAGACGCTGCGCAAGCACGTCATTGCCATCAACGATACCGAGGAGGAGGCGGACCACGCCTACATCCGCGCCATGCGTACCCTCCACACGACCGAGACCGACGCCCTCAAGGTCTTTGGCTGGCACGAGGTCTACACGTTCCTCGAGTACTGCGTCGACAGCTGCGAGCATGTTGCCGATACGGTCAGCAGCATCGTGATGAAGAACTCGTAGCGGATCGCTTCATACGCACGCGGGAGGCCCCGTTTTCTCCTGTGAGGTACGCTTCCAAAACCTCACAGGAGAAATCGGGGCCTCCTGACGTTGCGACAAGCGTTCCGCTACAATGGCAGCGATACGAGCGGAGGTGCCCGTGCATTGTGGGGCATGTAGGAGGGGCTGTGGAGAGCTATAGGACGTTGCGCGCGGGAGCTTGTGCGCAAGGGGAGTTCGAGGACCGTCGCAGTCGGTTTATCGCCCAGCTCGTGCATGTGGAGAGCCCGGCGGAGGCCGATGCCCATCAGGCTGCCGTGCGCGCCCGTCACTACGATGCCCGTCACAACGTCCCCGCATGGATCCTCGCCGACGGCACGGAGCGTGCAAGCGACGACGGTGAGCCCCAGCGTACGAGCGGCATGCCCACGCTCGAGGTGCTCCGCGGGGCCGGCTTGCGCGACGTGTGCTGCGTCACCACCCGTTACTTTGGCGGCACCCTTTTGGGTCCTGGCGGTCTCGTGCGTGCCTATACAGCGGCGGCTCAGGCAGCGGTGGCATCCGCTGAGGACGAGGGTCTTATCGTCGAGATGACGAGCGTCGTCCCGGTTTCCCTTGCCGTCTCCTACGCTCAGTATGACCAGGTGCGCGATATGGTGGAACGCACGGGCGGAAAGATCGGCGAGACCACGTATACCGATGCCGTGGCACTTGAGCTCACCTACCGAGCAGGGGAGCAGGAGGCGTTTCTTGCCGCGGTGCGTGAGCGCTTCAACGCGACACTTGCGCCCGAGGTGGGGGCTCAGCATTTTGCCGAGTTCTAGGGGGCGTTCTCGCGCTTTCTATCATTTACCGGTACCGTCTATCGACACTAGCCATCGGCACTAAAAAGGGCTCCTTCCCGGAGGAAGGAGCCCGTAAGACGCATAGCTTGCTGGCGAATAGACGTCAACTAACCTTTAGCAGTCCTTAGCCCTGGTAATCGACGACGTCGACCCAGCTCATGAGGAACTCCTCGTCAACCTTGCGCTTGCGCGCGAGCTCGGAGGCGGCTACGATGCTCATCCACTGGCGGACGACCTGCATCGGCATGTCGGCGCGCTCGCAGTAGAGCTCGAGGTAGGCGTCGGCCTGCTCCTTGGAGTGGAGGGCAAACAGCAGGTAGGTCATAGCGGCGTCGGCGGCAGGGGAGCCCTGGGTGGCGTGAGCCCAGTCGCAGACGTAGAGCTGACCGTCCTCACCGACGATGACGTTGGTGGGGTTGAAGTCGCCGTGGCAGACATAGCCCTTGCTCTTAAGGCCGTTCAGGCGCTCGAGCAGGTTGTAGCGGGTGGTCGCATTGATCTGGTCGAGGGAGTTGATCATGCGGGTGTACTTGTCGAACTGACGGTTCAGCTGCGTACAGGTGTAACCGTTGATCTCGATCTGAAGATCGACAAACTGCTCGAGGTACTCACCAAAGCGCTGGGGCTCGGCGTCCATCTTCTCGGCGAGGGTGACACCCGGGATCTTGCTGGTGATGAGGGCCCAGCCGCCGTTGTCGAGCTGAGTGACCTCAAGAGCCTTGGGGCTGCGGATGCCGGTCTCGTTGATGCGCGCGAGGTTGAGGGCCTCGTTGAAGATGTCGGAGACGGGCTTGTTCTCGTTGAACACCTTGGCGATCTTGTCGCCCAGATCGTAGACGGTCTTGTTGCCGCGATGGACGATCTCGGTCTTGGAGTCGGGAAGGATCATGGTGTGTCCTTTCTAGAAGGGGAGAACAGGACGAGAGGTCGGGGCGGACGTTGCCGCCCCGATACCATTATAGGCGCATCTGGGCCTTAGTCCTCGTAGGACTGCGGCTCGCGACCATAGTACGCATCAAGGAAGAGCTCCTTGATCTCGCTCATGAGCGGGTAGCGCGGGTTGGCGCCGGTGCACTGGTCGTTGAAGGCGTTCTCGGTCATCTCGTCGAGAGTCTCGAGGAAGTACTTCTCGTCCACACCGTACTCGGCGATGGTCTTCTTGATGCCGATGGTCTCCATGAGCTGCTCGAGCTTGGCGATGAAGTTCTCAAAGACCTCACGGTCGTCAGCACCGGTGCAGCCGGCGTAGCGGCCGAGCTCGGCGTAGTCATGCAGCGCGTGCGGATACTGGTACTGCGAGAAGGTGCCCATCTTGACGGGCTTCTCGGCAGCGTTGTAGCGCATGACGCGGGTGAGCAGCACCGCGTTGGCCAGGCCGTGCGGCAGGTGATGGTAGGCACCGAGCTTGTGGGCCATGGAGTGGTTGAGGCCGAGGAAGGCGTTGGCGAAGGCCATGCCGGCGAGGCAGGAGGCGTTGTGCATCTCCTCGCGGGCGTGCGGGTCGGCAGCACCCTTCTCGTAAGCCGCGGGCAGGTTCTCGAAGACGAGCTTGACGGCGCGCATGGACAGACCGCGCGTGTAGTCGGAGCTCATGATCGAGACGTAGGACTCGATGGCGTGGGTCATAACGTCGATACCAGAGGCGCAGGTGAGGCCCTTGGGAGCGGTCATGGCGTTGTCAACGTCGACGATGGCCATGTTCGGCAGGAGCTGGTAGTCGGTGATGGGCCACTTGAGGCCGGTCTCGGCGTCGGTGATGATGGCGAACGGCGTCACCTCGGAGCCGGTGCCCGAAGAGGTCGGGACGGCGACGAAGTAGGCCTTGTTACCCATCTCGGGGAAGGTGTAGACGCGCTTGCGGATGTCCATGAAGTCCATGGCCATGTCCTCGAAGTTCGCCTCGGGGTGCTCGTAGAGCAGCCACATGATCTTGCCGGCGTCCATAGCGGAGCCGCCGCCGATAGCGATGATGAGGTCGGGCTCAAAGAGCTTCATGCGCTCGACGCCCTTCATGGCGTCCTGCAGGCGCGGGTCGGGCTGGATGTCGTAGAACGCGTCGTGCGCGATGCCCAGCTCGTCGAGCTTCTCCTCGATGGCACGGCAGTTGCCGTTCTTGTACAGGAACTGGTCGGTCACGATGAAGGCGCGCTTCTTGCCCATGACGCGGCCGAGCTCCTCGATGGCGACGGGCGTGCAGCCCTTCTTGAAGTAAATCTTCTCGGGAGCGCGGAACCAGAGCATGTTCTCGCGGCGCTCCGCCACGGTCTTGATGTTCAGCAAGTGCTTCACCCCAACGTTCTCGGAGACGGAGTTACCACCCCAGGAGCCGCAGCCCAGCGTGAGGGACGGCTTCATGGCGAAGTTGTAGAGGTCGCCGATGCCACCCTGGCTGGAGGGCGTGTTGATGACGATACGGCAGGCGGCCATGGTCTCCTCAAAGAGGGAGATCTTCTCCTTCTCGGCCGGGTGGACGTAGAGCGAGGCGGTGTGGCCCGGGCCACCGGCGAGCACGAGGTGCTCGGCCTTGTCGACGGCCTCCTGGAAGTCCTTCGCGTGGTACATAGCGAGCACCGGCGAGAGCTTCTCGTGGGAGAACTCCTCCTTGAGCGGATCGGTGGAGGTGCACTCGACAATCAGGATCTTGGTCTTGGCCGGGACCTTGATGCCGGCGAGCTCGGCGATCTGGGGAGCAGGCATACCGGGGATGCGGTGATCGAGGGCGCCGTTCTTGAACATGGCGGCACGCAGGGCCTCGACCTCCTTGCCCTTCTTGACAAAGTAGCAGCCGCGGTACTGGAACTCGGCCTTGACCTCATCGTAGATGGAGTCAAGAGCGGTCACGGACTGCTCGGAGGCGCAGATCATGCCGTTGTCGAAGGTCTTGGAGTGGATGATGGAGTTGACGGCGAGCTTGATGTCGGCCGTGTCGTCGATGACGACGGGGGTGTTGCCGGCGCCGACGCCGAGGGCGGGCTTGCCGGAGGAGTAAGCGGCCTTCACCATGCCGGGGCCACCGGTGGCGAGGATGATGTCAACATCGCTCATGAGCTTGTTGGTGAGCTCGAGGGAGGGCTGGTCGATCCAGCCGATGATGCCCTCGGGAGCGCCGGCCTTGACGGCGGCCTCGAGCACGACCTTAGCGGCGGCGATGGTGCACTTGGCCGCTGCGGGGTGCGGGGAGATGATGATGGCGTTGCGGGTCTTCAGGCAGATGAGGCACTTGAAGATCGCGGTCGAGGTGGGGTTGGTGGTCGGGATGACCGCGCCCACGATGCCGATGGGCTCGGCAACCTTGGTGATGCCGTACGCATCGTCACGCTCGATGACACCGCAGGTCTTGGTGTTCTTGTACGCGTTGTAGATGTACTCGGCGGCGTAGTGGTTCTTGATGACCTTGTCCTCGACGATGCCGCGGCCGGTGTCCTCGACCGCGAGCTTGGCCAGTGGGATACGCTGCTTGTTGGCAGCCATGGCGGCCTCGTAGAAGATCTTGTCGACCTGCTCCTGCGTGTAGGTGGCGAAGACCTTTTGGGCCTCGCGCATGTGCGCGAGCTTTGCCTCGAGGGCATCAACGGAGTCGATGACCTCCGGTGCGGCGGCTACCGCGTTTTTTTTCACCATGTGTCTCTCCTGTCGACTGGTGACTTACCCTACAGTCCAAATTTTAGCAAGTATGTGTTCGGTAAGCGGCTGATTTCCGGTAAACGGCAGATTAAAACGTTTCATTTATTTGGAACGCTTCAATTGTCGAGAGAAGATGGGCTTCGCGTCTCTTTATAGTTATGCGAGAATAAAGAAACGGTATGTACCAAGGAGGTTCTGATGGCAGAGCAGATGATTTCTGTTGAAGAGGCGCGCGCCATCGTGCTCGCGCACATTACACCGACCGATGCTATTGAGGTTGAGACATGGCGCGCGGTGGGGTTGCCGCTTGCGGAGGATATTACGACCGATATTGACCTCTCTCCCTTTGCTAACAGCGCCATGGACGGTTACGCCGTGCACAGCGAGGACCTGGCCGCCGCCACGTCTGACGCGCCCGTCATCCTCGACGTTGTGGGTCATGAGGCGGCGGGTCATGTATATACCGGCTCGGTGGGGGCCGGTCAGGCCGTGCGCATCATGACGGGCGCGCCCGTGCCCGAAGGGCTTGACGCCGTTGTGAAGTACGAGATCGTCGACGTGTTGGATGGCGACGGCAACGAGGGCTCGCGCATCGCGTTCACGCGCCCCGCCAAAGTGGGGGAGAACATTCGCGAGGCCGGTCTCGAGGCGCATGCGGGCGAGCGCGTCCTCGCGGCGGGCGAGGTGCTCACGTCCGCAGGTGCGGGGCTCGCCGCGTCGGCGGGCCATGAGAAGGTGCGCGTGCACCGTGCCCCTGTGGTAGGCGTGCTCTCCGTCGGCACCGAGCTTGTCGGCGTGACGGACGTTCCTGCGCGCGGGCAGATCCGCGACGCCAACGCGACCGCGCTGCTCGCCGCGGCACTGGAGGCGGGGGCCGAGCCCCGTTTCTTCGGCATCGCCTGCGACGACGAGGCGGCAATCGCCGCGAGCGTCCACGAGATGGTCGCGTCGTGCGACTTCGTCATCACGAGCGGCGGGGCGTCCGCGGGAGACTATGACTTTATCGAAGAGCTCGTGCGCCGCGAGGGAGAGGTGCTCTTCGACCGCATCTCGATGCGCCCGGGTAAGGCCATCACCTTCGGCATCCTGGGCGGAAAGCCGTTTCTTGGACTCTCCGGGAATCCGGCGGCGGCGTGTGTTGGCTTCGAGATGCTCGCTCGCCCGGCCATCCGCGCTATGCGCGGCCACACCGCGCTCGACCGCCCCGTTCAGAGCGCGCGCGTAGACGCACCCATCACCAAGCGCCAGGCGCGACGCTTCTACGATCGCGCGCGCGTAGTGCGCGACCCTGTGACCGGCGCGCTTGCCGTCGATCACTCCTTCTCGCAGAACTCTGCTCTTCTGGGGACGCTCCACCGCGCGAACTGCCTGCTCGTCGTTCCCGAGGGCATGCAGGGGCTTGAGGCCGGCGACATGGCGGATGTGGTGCGCATCGACCTTCCGGAAGGGGTTGAGCTCTAGATTATGGATATCAGAATCGCCATCATCACCTGCTCGGACACGCGCGATCTTGCTGCCGATGAGGCGGGAGCTGCCCTCGAGTCGCTTATCGCCGAGGCCGGCTGGACCTGTGCCTGCCATACCGTGGTGCGAGACGACGAGGACGAGATCTCGCGCGCCATTGTGGATGCAACCGACGTTGCCGCCGCAGACATCGTCATCACGTGCGGCGGGACGGGACTGTCGTTGCGTGACGTCACGCCCGAGGCGACCGCGCGGGTCTGCGAGCGCGACGTGCCCGGTATTGCCGAGGCTGTGCGTGCCTACTCTATGACCAAGACGCGGCGTGCCATGCTCTCGCGCGCTCGCTGCATGCAGCGCGGGCGTGCCCTCGTGGTGAACTTTCCCGGCTCGACCAAGGCGGCACGCGAGAGCTGGGAGGGCATTGCCGACCAGTTTGAGCACGCCGTCAAGATGAGTGCCGGTGGCGGTCATTAGGGGCTGCCCACCAACTTGAGGTGATTATTGCGCCGTTTTGCTATCTGGGATAATTCAAGGTCGCCCGAGGCAGAGGCCGGTTTTGCCGTTGAGGCGAAAAACTCGCGATGTAAGTGGGCTTCCTCCCCACTAAACTTGCGCTTCTCTATTATCCTCAAATGAGTATAATGATGAGCAGGTTAGATGTGCCTGATAGGGCACGGGGAAAGGGGCATCTATGAAGGACCTGCTTGTTTCGCGTCGTAGCATCGCTGGTTTTGGCGTGGCGGCGGCCGCAGTGGCGCTCACCGCTTGCGGTAACACCGCTGCAGAGGGCAGCGCGCCGGCGGCGGGGTCCGCATCCGCCGAGTCGTCTGACGGCTCCGTCCAGCTCCAGGTCTTCGCCGCCAACTCACTTGAGAAGGCCATGCCCGAGGTCGAGGCGCTCTACACGGAGCAGACCGGCGTGACCTTTGCGGACACCCAGTACAAGGGCTCGGGTGACCTCGTCGAGCAGATGCGCGGCGGTGCCCCCGTCGACATCCTCATTACCGCCTCGGCGGGCACCATGGACGATGCCGAGGAGGCGGGACTCGTCGATGCGGACACGCGTGAGGACATGTTCGTGAACGACCTCGTCATCGTGCGTGCGGAGGGGTCGGATATCGAGATTTCCTCGCTCAAGGACGTTGCCTCCGTCGACGGCAACATCGCAATCGGCGAGCCCGGCGCGGTGCCGGCGGGCAAGTACGCCAACCAGGCACTCGCGAGTGTGGGCCTCTACACCGAGGACGAGGGCGAGGGCGGCGAGTACGATGCCTCCATCGCCGATAAGGTGGTCCAGGCAGACAAGGTCGGTACCGCCGCACAGTACGTCTCGACCGGTGACTGCGTCATCGGATTCGTCTACACCTCGGACGTATACCGCTATGACGGTATCGAGGTCGCCTATACGTGCCCTGCCGAGAGCCACAAGGCGATCGTCTACCCGGGCGCGGTGGCGACAAGCTCCGAGAACGCCGACGCCGCAGCTGACTTCCTCGCGTTTTGCATGGATAACGAGGACGCGCTCGCCATCTGGGCCGAGTACGGCTTCGAGCTCGCCTAGCGCGTCTTGCCCGGTTGGGGTGCGCGCCCCGACGGCTCAGGTATACTCGTCGCATGATGAACGCTCGCCAACATAGCATGTTCCCCCCTAGTCGCCCCGCACGTTGCGTGCGGGGCGGCTGCTGCCTGCTTGCCCCGCGGGAGGTTGGCGCTCGAGGAGCTGCTCGCATTCCGTTGGTTCTTTTTGTCATGACGGCCCTCGTTATTGGTTTTGTTTGGTGCGCGACGCCCGTCACCGCGTGGGCGGACTCCAAGGACGATCGCGCGGAGCAAAACGCTCTTGCAGATACAGACGCCGGTTTTGGCCTTACGGACTTCACGCGCTATCAGACAGGCAATAGTCGCCCGGTAGAGGGGGAGGATATTGGGTATCGCTATCCTCTTGACGATGATGCCGATGTGGTGATTGCGGTGACCGCGGAGGGGAAGGCGCTCGTCTTCGTGGACGAGGAAGCGAGCACCGAGGCAGGCTTTGCTGCGGAGGGCGCAGACGACGCCGATGCCTTCCGCGAACTTGCCGAAGAGCTCGATGAGCGCGTCGCAAAAGGCGGCGAGACCCTTGCGGACAACCCCGGTCGCGAGTGGACGACCTCCACGGCGTCGGAGGCCATCGTCGGTCCCTATCGGGTGCGGGTGGGCGTCGCGGCAGGCGGCAGGCGCTATGTTTCGGTAGTCCCCACCGAGATGCCGACGGGAAGCACGCCCGCAGCCGCTGCGGAGCAACAAGGGCTCGACCTTTCCGAGGTGCTCAGTTGGGTGGATACCGCCCGTCTTGTGCCGGTATCCGCTGTTGCCGGCGCTACGGAGGTGACGCTTGGCGAGCAGGCGGCAAACTTCTTCTCTGAGCTCGATATGCGTCCGTTTTGGGTGTCGCTTAAAACCAGTGCGGTCGCGCTCGTCATCACCTTTATCTTGGGGCTGTTCGCCGCTTGGAAGACGATGGGCACCTCAAGCCGCCTTAAGGGCGTGCTCGACTCTGTCTTTACTATCCCCATGGTGTTGCCCCCCACGGTGTGCGGCTTTCTTCTGCTGCTCATCTTTGGTAACGCCACGCCCCTCGGCCGCTGGCTTATCGCTCACGGCGTGTCCCTCGTTTTCACGTGGGAGGCGGCCGTCATTGCCGCGGTGGTGGTGAGTTTTCCGCTCATGTATCGCACGGCGCTCGGCGCCTTTGAGTCGCTTGATGCCTCGATGCTCGATGCGGCGCGTACGCTCGGCTGGTCGGAGACGCGCATCTTCCGCCGTCTCATGATGCCCCTCGCCTGGCCGTCGATCGCGGCGGGCACGGTGCTTGCTTTTGCACGCGCGATGGGCGAGTTCGGCTGCACCCTCTTTTTTGCGGGCAACTACGCGGGCGTGACGCAAACGATTCCCATCGCTATCTACTTCGAATGGATGAGCGGAAACACCGATGTGGCGCTCTTCTGGGTTGTCGTGGTGATTCTTTTCAGCTTTGTGGTGGTGCTCTTTATCAACCTCTATACGGCGCGGAGCCTCCGTTACCGCGAGCGTGGTGGCACCGCTCGGCGCGCCCGGTCCGCGCGGCACGATGACCTGGCGCGTGCCGAGGAGCCTGCGGGCGACGTCCTGCGTATCGACCGCGCCGCGCTCCGCTCGCTCATCAAAGACGCCGCTGCAGCCTCGCCGCGGGAAAGGAGCAGGTAGATGTCGCTTTCCCTTGCCATCAAGAAGGCGTACCCCGGGTTTACCCTCGACATTGAGCTCGAAGCGGGCGAGGAGCGCGTGGCGCTGCTTGGCGCCTCCGGTTGCGGCAAGAGCTGCACCCTGCGCTGCATCGCCGGTGTCGAGACACCCGACGAGGGGCGCATCGTAGTCAACGGCGTCACGTTCTTCGACTCCAAGGCGCACATCAATTTGACGCCCCAGCAGCGCAAATGCGCCCTGCTCTTTCAGAACTACCAGCTCTTTCCCAACCTTACGGTGGAGGAGAACGTGCGCGCGGGGATGGACCGCGCCCTCGACGCCGCAGCGCAGGAGGACCTTGCGCGCCGTTGTCTCGCCATCTTTGGCATGTCGACCTTTGCCGACCGCTATCCGGCGCGCCTCTCGGGTGGGCAGCAGCAGCGCGTAGCGCTTGCGCGCATGATCGCGGCGCACCCGGGCATCTACATGTTCGACGAGCCCATGAGCGCGCTCGACTCCTACCTCAAAAGCGCGCTCGAACAAAACCTGCTTGACCTCTTCGGCGCACTCGACGCCACCGTTCTCTACGTAAGCCACGACATCGACGAGGCATGCCGCCTGTGCGATCGCATCGTTGTCATGCACGGTGGGCGAGCGGTCGAGTCCGGTACCCCCGCCGAGCTCCTACGCGCCCCCAAAACGCTCGCGGCGCTTCGCCTTACGGGCTGCAAGAACACGAGCCCTGCGCGCAAGGTATCGGATACGGTGGTAGAGGCGATCGACTGGGGGATGACCTTCGATGCGGGTGCCCCCGTGCCCGACGACGTTGCCTATCTGGGTGTTCGCGCGTCGTACTTCCATCGCGACAACCGTGCCGCCCGCGGGCGCAACAGCTACGACCTTACCGTTGCCCGCGTAAGCGACTCGCGCTTTGAGCGCTTGGTTCTGCTCGACCCGCCGCGCGCAGACTCGCCGAGCCGCCTGCAATGGAAGATCGACCTGAGGAGCGCCTCTGCAGACGAACTTCCCGAACGCGGCGATGTGCTGCGCATGCACTTCGATGCAAAACGCATCCATCTCGTTTCCCGGTAAGGGCCGCTGCGACGAGCGGCAGGTGATGTGCTAGGTTATCGGTATGCAAACAGAGCGGGCCGCCCCTGCGGTCCTCGTCCGAAGGAGAACCCATGAGCAAGAAGGTCATCGCATCCAACAACGCACCTGCAGCGGTCGGGCCGTATTCGGCAGGTATCGACGCGGGCTCTACGGTCTACCTCTCCGGTCAGCTCGGGCTTGACCCGGCGACGGGCGTGCTCGCCGCGGGCGTCGAGGCGCAGGCGCGCCAGTCGCTCGCCAACATCGGGGCGCTTCTTGAGGCGGCGGGGCTCGGCTATGCCGATGTTGTCAAGACGACCGTCCTTCTGGTGAATATCGATGATTTCGCCTGCGTGAACGAAGTTTATGCCGAGGTGTTCCCGGAGCCGTTCCCGGCACGCAGCTGCTTTGCCGTCGCGGCTCTTCCCAAGGGCGCCCTCGTAGAGATCGAGGCCATCGCTGCGCGGTAAACACCGCGCGAAAAAAGCTCGCATCGAAAGCTCGAAAGGTTCGGCAAGGTCGTGGTCACCCCTTACCATCGAACAGAGCTTGCCCGCGGCACGCGTGAGAGGCTTAAGAGAGATTTGGGATACCCAGGAAACGAAGGGAAATCGAAATGAGGTGCACCCATCCTGCAATCTTCGAGAAGAATGAGTTGGGTGGTTACAGCATCCACTTCCCAGATCTTCCCGAGTGCTACACCGATGGCGATTCGTTTGAGGATGTTATCGAGATGGCCTCGGAGGCCATGGAGCTTGTCGTGGAGTCATATGTGGATAACGGAAGGCCCCTTCCGCTGCCTTCACTGGACTGCAATCCACCCGAGGGCAAGCGGCTCGTGTATATCACGTCTATCTGCGCAGCGTCAGGGACCGCCTAAACAATCCCGTTCCTCCCGGACGCCCTGCGGCTTAGGGCGCGGTTACATCGTGCCGCGCCAGGTGTTCTTGATGATGCCGAAGCACTCGCGTAGCAAGTTGTTGGGGAGATACCACGCGATGGAGTGAGCGGATACACCCCAGGCATGGGAAACGTCCGCCGCTGCCGCGATGCGCATGGCGCGGTACACGTGGAAGTTATTGGTAACAATGCCCACACGGGCGTGCGCGGCATCGAAGAAGCGCTGTGCGAAGCGGATGTTCTCCGCTGTGGTGGTCGAGCGGTCCTCGCGTGAGATGCGGCTCGGAGCGACCCCGCGTTCTTCCAACCAATGCGCCATGCATGCCGCCTCGCTTATGGGCTCATTCGACCCCTTGCCGCCGCAAACGATTGTGTGCGTCGTCGGGTTCTCGGCGAGATAGGCCAAGGCGGCTTCGAGTCGGTTGCGGAGCACTACAGAGGGGTTGCCATCGGGGCGCACCTGAGCGCCGAGCACCAGCAGGTAGTCGAGGCCGGCGGGAGGAGTGGCGGATGTTGCCCTCATGATACGGGCGCTCATGCAGAGAAAGACGAGGGCGACGACGGCGAGCAAGATGAAAGCGGCCAGGCAGAAACCGCCTGCAAGAGCGTTCGTGGGCAAAAGGGTGTGCGCGATGCCCGGGAAAAGGCAGAGGGCGGCTATGACGTACCAGATGGCAAATAACGATGTGCCCGAGTTCACGAGCATGATGGATGCACCGTAGGCGGCGCTCGCGATGCCAAGTACGATGAGGAGTGCTGCCATGGCACCTTCTTTCTTGCTGGGCGTTTCCGGGCGCGTCGTGCCACCCCTGCATCAAAACATATCAGAACGGTACACGCGGTATCACGATTCTGACATCCTCGTATCAGGATTGCGTTTCCAACTTGTTCGAACAGCTTGAAGGAGATACCCTAGCAGGCGTGCGCGACGAGGCCGCGTTAGTTTCACCCAATTGGAGGAGACATATGCCTGCGGGACTTCTGCCAATCATATACCTTGCGTTCATCAGCCTTGGCTTGCCCGATTCCGCTATCGGGTCCGCTTGGCCCACCATGGCGCCCGACCTTGGCGCGGGGGTGTCCTGGGTCGGTGCCGTCACCATGATCATCTCGGCGGGCACCATTGTGTCGAGTCTCATGTCGGTGCGCGTGGTCGATCGCTTCGGTACGGGCAAGGTGACTCTGGTGAGCGTACTTCTCACGGCGCTCGCACTCGTGGGCTTCTCAGTGTCCGACGCGTTCTGGCAGCTCTGCCTCATTGCGATCCCCTATGGTCTTGGCGCGGGCGCGGTCGACGCGGCGCTCAATGCATACGTGGCGGTCCATTACGAATCGCAGCATATGAGCTGGCTCCATTGCATGTGGGGCGTGGGGGCAAGCGGCGGCCCTATGATCATGGCGCAGTGCATCTCGGGAGGGTCTTGGTCGCTCGGCTTCTTCGTGCTCGGCGGCATCCAGCTCGCCATCTGCGTGGTGCTCACGTTGTCGCTTCCGCTTTGGCGAGAGAAGAAGCTCCCCAAGCCCGCCGAGGAGGGGAGTGCCTCTCAGGGCGCGTCCACGCACATCTCCCGACGCGATCTCCTGCGCCGCGACGGCGTGCTCGCCGTCCTCATCTGCTTCTTCTGCTATTGCGCGCTCGAGGGCACGTGCGGCAACTGGGCGGCGACCTACTGCAATCTCGCCCGCGGCATCGACGCCGGCACGGCGGCAAGCTGGGCGTCGCTTTTCTACATCGGCATCACGGTGGGACGCTTGCTCAGCGGTTTTATCTCCCTCAAGGTATCCGACCACAACATGATCCGCTTAGGCCAGGCAATCGTTGCCCTCGGCGTGCTTGCCGTGCTGTTTCCGCTGGGCGATGCCATGGTGCTCGCCGGTCTTGTCCTAGTCGGTCTCGGTTGCGCGCCCATCTATCCCTCGATCATCCATGCCACGCCGGCGCGCTTTGGCGATGACGTTGCGCTCGAGCTCACGGGCATGCAGATGGCCTTTGCCTACGTGGGGTCGCTCGCCATGTCGCCGCTCTTTGGCGTGATAGCCGAGAATATCGCCATTGAGCTCTATCCGGTGTACCTCGCGGCGCTCCTCATTGTGATGGTCATCGCGGCCGAGAAGCTCAACGCCGTCATGCGCCGCCGGAATGCGGCGGTATAAGGGGTGACGCGATGATGACCGAGCGGGAGAAAATGGAGCGAGGGGATTGGTATGACCCTGGCGCGGATGCGGAGTTGCGTGCGGCGCGGCATCGGGCTTCCGACCTCTGCCATACGTTCAACCAGATGCTGCCGAGCGATCGCGCGGGGCACCTCGCTATTCTGCGCGAGCTCTTTGGGTACGTGGGCGACCATGCAAACGTCCTGTCTCCGTTGCAGGTCGATTACGGATACAACGTTTCGCTGGGCGATCGGTCGTTTATAAACCACGGTGCCTACCTTATGGATTGCGCGCCCATCACCATTGGCAACGACGTGTTTATTGGGCCGAACCTCGGGGCGTACACCGCTCAGCACCCGCTTGTGGCCGCGGAGCGTAACCTCGGCGTCGAGCGGGCGCTGCCCATTACCATCGAGGACGATTGCTGGCTTGGCGGCGATGTGAAGATCATGCCTGGAGTGACGATCGGGCGTGGGTGCGTCATCGGTGCCGGCAGCATCGTTACGCGTGACATCCCCGCGGGCATGCTCGCCGTCGGCAACCCGTGCCGGCCTGTTCGCAAGATTACCGAGGCGGACCGCGCGGGGCTTCTGTAGACAGGATCAGTTGGCGATGCACGCGTCGATGCGGTAGTGCCCAACAATATCGTTCGCCCGCCTTGCGAGGCCGTCGTCCTCATAAGCAAGCTGGAAGGGTCCCTCGTGATGGATGAGGTAGGGGATGCCGTCTGTATCGCGCCTGTTGGAGACGATGCCCACATGGTCGCTGAATACCGCGATGTCGCCGCCCTGCCATGCGGCAAGATCCTCGATATCGCAGGTAAGCGATACCGCATACCGCTCTAAGAACGTACGCTGGTTAACGACGCGCCTGAAGTCGATGGCGGGGTCGGGTTCAGTGATGCCGTACGCCTGGGGGTTGCGTGCGATGTCGCGCGCCATAAGGGCTTTGAGGTCGTAGCCCGCCGCGAGAAGGGCTTGCGCCACGACGTCGGTGCAGACGCCGCAGCCGTCATCGGGGTGGCCCGCCGTGTAATAGGCGCTCCGGTAGCGGGGTCGCGTCTTTACGTAGGCGCGTGCACCCTCGAGGATGTCGGTCTGGTCATCGATGCCGTCTCCGTCTGCGTCGGTTGAGGCGGTGTAGTGCGAAAAGGCTCCCTCGTACGCGTCATCGGGCCGCGCGGCAGACGTGATGCAGAGGTTGCCCGTGGTGACGAGTGCGACGGCTCCTCCAAGAAAGAGCGCGGCAACGAGGGCGCAGATAAAGGTTATAAGGCGTCGACGATGCATGGGTCTCCAACGTGAACGGGCGGTATACTCGGCTTCTACCCATTCTCTTCAGCAGGGTGTTGGCGGCGGCGCCGTCACTCCTGCCTGTCTCCACACTTTGGGATTGTGAGGCAGCGGACGCGCAAAATCGCGTATACTATCGCTTCAGGACGTCGGGACGTGGCGCAGTTTGGTAGCGCGCCTGCTTTGGGAGCAGGATGTCGCAGGTTCGAATCCTGTCGTCCCGACCATATACGCGGGCGTAGTTCATCGGTAGAACCTCAGCCTTCCAAGCTGATGAGGCGGGTTCGACTCCCGTCGCCCGCTCCAGGCAGACACGAGGTCGGAGCTCATAATTGCCCCGGCCTCTTTTCTCTTGCTGCCACTTTCTTTTCTCGCATGCGTTCATGACCTGTAGAGCATTACTTATTACATTCTCCGACCGCTTGCCGACGGGCGGACGTCTTGCGCGGCGCCGTTCCCGTACCATGGATGCAGCTGCCGCATTGTAAGTAGTGGATGGAAGGAAGGGGAGATTCATGAAGATTGTTCGCGCACTTGTACCGGCGCTGTGCCTGTCTGCAGCGCTTCTTGCGGGCTGCAGTCAGCAGGGCACGCCCGCCGGTTCTGCGCCGGCGCAAGGCTCCGCACCTGTCGCGTCGGAGGAGAAGACGCCCGAGCCCGTTATGTCTAACTGGACGGAGACCTCGTTCTACGAGCGCCCCGTGACGGATATCACCGCAGACCTCGAGTTGCTCGGCTTTGAGATGGAGGCTGACGAGAACTTCGTTGAGGAGGAGTCGGGTTACTCGTACTATATCGCCGGTTTTACGGGGACCCCTTCGGATATCCCTGTGCCCGATGTTGCGGACACCGTCTTTGTCCAGCTTACGGTTGAGTATGCTCAATTTGCCGAGGGGGCGGAAGAGCAGAACCTCTCCTCGCTTGTGGAGGGCACCACACCCACATCTTGCTACCTCGACTTCTACCATACAGATGCAGATCCGTCCGCATACGAGGGGATCGCTCAGCAAGTAATCGACGCGCTTGGTTTGGAACCCATGACGAGCTCGAGCACAGAGCCCTCGCTATTTGATGAGACGAGGATGCTCGGTAACTACTCAGGTCCCACTACGTTCTTAGGTAACGAGACCGAGTACCTCATCATGATCGTGAAGCAAAGCAATGGCTCGCTTCCCGATCAGGAAAAGCCGCTTAGCGTGAGCGTTAATCTGTTCTCGACGTTTAGTGAGTAGCTAGCTGTTTGTGAGGCTTGGGCGCCGCTGTCTCGTGACGGCGGCACCCAAGCCTCTTGTCATATCTATCTGTGCGGGTCTTACCGCAAGAAGAGCCGGATGACCTTGTCCTTCCAGCCGGTGTAGGGCTGGTAGCGCATGGGCATATCGATCCAGTTGTACTTCTTCAAGATCGACTTCTCGTGACTGAAGGTGTTGAAGCTGTACTTGCCGTGGTAGCTCCCCATACCCGATGCTCCCACGCCGCCAAAGCCCATCTCGCTCGTGGCGAGGTGAAGCACCGTGTCGTTGATGCAGCCGCCGCCAAAGGGTACGTGCGCGAGGAAGCGGTCCTCGAGCGCGCTGCTCTTGGTGAAGAGGTAGAGCGCGAGCGGCTTTGGGCGCTCCTTGATGAAGGCCTCGGCCTCCTCGATCGTCTTGTACGTGATGATGGGCATGATGGGGCCAAAGATCTCCTCGCCCATGACGGCGTCCTCGGCGGTGACGCCATCCATGACCGTAGGCTCGATCTGGAGCGTCTCGGCGTTGGAGCCGCCGCCCCAGATGACCTTGGCCGGGTCGATAAGGCCCAGCAGGCGGTCGAAATGCTTCTGGTTGACGATCTTGCCCCAGTTGGGATTCTCGAGCGGGTGCTCGCCGAGCATGCGCGCGATCTGCGTTTTCACCTCGGCCAAAAACGCATCATGCACGCGCTCGTCCACCAAGATGTAGTCGGGTGCCACGCAGGTCTGGCCGCAGTTGAGGTACTTGCCAAAGACGGTGCGCGCCGCCGCGATCTTGAGGTTTGCGTCCGCGGCGATGATGCAGGGGCTTTTGCCACCGAGCTCGAGCGTGACGGGGGTGAGGTGCTCGGACGCCTTGCTCATGACAAGCTTGCCCACGGTAACGCCGCCGGTGAAGAAGATGTAGTCAAAGGTTTGGTCGAGAAGCTCCGTGTTCTCGGCACGGCCGCCCTCCACGACGGCGACGAGCTCGGGCGGAAGTGCCTCGGACACGATCTTGCGCATGATGGCCGAGGTTGCCGGCGAATAGGCGCTCGGCTTGAGCACGCACGTGTTGCCTGCGGCGAGCGCGCCTGCAAGAGGTTCCATCGTGAGCATGAACGGATAGTTCCACGGGCTCATAATGAGGACGCAGCCGTAAGGCTCGGCCACGGTAAAGCTCTTGGCGTGGAAGTTCGCGAGGCCGGTGTGCTTACGATGACGACGTGCCCAACGGCGCACGTGGTGAATCTGATAGCGGAGCTCGGCCAGGGTAAGGCCGACCTCGCACATGTAGCTCTCGGTCGCGGACTTGCCCAGATCGCTTTTGAGGGCGGCGTTGATGGCGTCGTCGTTCTCCACGATGGCGCGCTCGAGGGCACGAAGCGCCCGGATGCGCGCCTCTATAGGGATGGTGGCTCCGCTTGCGAAGTGGTCACGGCAGGCGTTGACGGTATCGACGATGGACACGGTGTCTCCTAGCGGTTATGTCGGATGGTGGTTCGGGCACGGCGTGCGGCGCGCCTGGCCCGGCGGCCGGCGGCGCGGACGGCACGCTTCATGCGGGCGACGATGCCGGGTGCTGCGGGCGCCGCTGCCGCCACCGTTTCGCCCACGGTTTCGTGCGTTCCCTCGGCATCGCCGTCGGCATCTGCGGGGTCCTGCACTACATGGTACATGCGCTCGAGCTCGTGCGCGTCCATAAGGCGGGGGACGGGGTAGAGCGGGTTGCCCTCGGCGTCGGCGTGTGCAGCCATGGCGGGGATGTCCTCGTTGCGGATGCCGGGGAGCGTGGTGGGGATGCCCATCTGCTCGTTCATATCGCGCGTCCAAGTGATGAAGGTGCGGGCGGCCTCGGCGTCTTCTGCGTCCGCCGCGGCCACGCCCGAGCGGCGCGCGAGCTCGGCCAGGCGCTTCTCGCAAGCCTCGCCGTACTCATCGAGGAAATAGGGAAGCAGCACCGCGTTGGCAAGGCCGTGCGCGATGCCATACTGGCCGCCAAGCGAGTGCGCGACGGCGTGCACGTATCCCACGTAGCTCTTGGTGAAGGCGATGCCCGCGCAGTAGGCGGCATGGAGCATCTGCGCGCGTGCCTCGGCATCGCTGCCGTCGCGATAGGCGCGCAGGAGGTAGCTGCGGATGAGCGAGACGGCCTCGATGGCGCGCTCGCGGGTCTCGCGCGTGGTGGAGCGGCCGATATAAGCCTCGGTGGCGTGCACGAGCGCGTCCATGCCGGTCGTTGCCGTGATGTGCGCCGGGAGTCCGAGCGTGGTGCGGTAGTCGAGCACCGCGTAGTGCGGAATCAGGCAGAAGTCGTTGATGGGGTACTTGTAATGGGTCTTGTCATCGGTGATGACCGCGGCGAGCGTGGTCTCGGACCCCGTGCCCGCTGTGGTGGGTACGGCGATAAGCAAGGGAAGCGGACGCAGGACGCGCAGGATGCCGCGCATCTTGGTGACGGGCTTTTTGGGGCGGACGATGCGCGCTCCCGTGACCTTGGCGCAGTCCATGGCCGACCCGCCGCCAAAGGCGATGATGGCGCCGCAGCCGTCTGCCAGATAGCGCTCGCGCGCCGCCTCTACGTTAGAGATGGTGGGGTTGGGCACGACCTCATCAAAGATGGTGTACGCCACGCCGCGCTCCGTGAGGTCCTGCTCAAGCTCGCGCGCAAGGCCGAGCTGCGTGATGTTGCGGTCGGTTACGATGAGCACGCGGGCGATCTTCTTGCGGACAAGAAGGTCCGCCGCCTCGCCGAAGGTTTTCAAAGGCTTGGGCTCCCGGTAGGGAAGGACGGGAAGCGCGATGCGAAATGCCGTTTGATAGATGCGGCACCAGAGCTTGCGAACGGGATGCACTCATTCCTCCAACCTGGCCGCACGCGACCGCAGGGTAGGATATCCCAATGACGGAAGGAAACAAAACGTCAACTCAATATCATGTGTGAGCTGTGGAGATGGCGGGTGCCACTCCCTGCCGCTGATTCCGTTTTGACGCAGGCCATGTTCACATTCATCTCACAGCGCATGGGTTGATTTCGCTCGTTTCGTTTCCAAGCTGTTGCGCGAACGTTTCCGTTGCGAGTACCCGTGGCGGTGTGTCGTCTTGACGCTACACTACTTCGTGGCAAAAAATGCGCGCCACTTTGGCGTGCCGGCCGCCCATCGCGGCCGTTGTATTTGAGGGGAGACTTTCATGAGCTATACCCAGAGGGTTATCGATGAGCTGAAGGAGCGCTACGCGGACCAGTCCGAGTTCCTGCAGGCAGCCACGGAGGTGCTCGAGTCGCTCGAGCCCGCCGTCGAGGCGCATCCCGAGTTCGAGGAGGCCTCGCTGCTCGAGCGCCTCGTGGAGCCTGAGCGCGTCATCATGTTCCGTGTGCCCTGGGTCGACGACGAGGGCAAGATCCAGGTTAACCGTGGCTACCGCGTTGAGTTCAACTCCGCGATCGGGCCCTACAAGGGCGGCCTTCGTTTCAACCCCACGGTCACCCTGGGCATGCTGAAGTTCCTCGGTTTCGAGCAGATCTTCAAGAACGCCCTCACCACGCTTCCCATGGGCGGCGGCAAGGGCGGCTCGGACTTTGACCCCAAGGGCAAGTCCAACCGCGAGATCATGGCCTTCTGCCAGAGCTTCATGACCGAGCTCTGCCGTCACATCGGCCCCAACACCGATGTTCCGGCCGGCGACCTCGGCGTGGGCGGCCGTGAGATCGGTTACCTGTTTGGCCAGTACAAGCGCCTGCGCAACGAGTGGTCGGGCGTCCTTACCGGCAAGGGCCTCACCTTCGGCGGTTCGCTTGCCCGCACCGAGGCGACCGGCTACGGCCTTGTCTACTTCGTCGACGAGTATCTTAAGAGCAACGGCGACTCCTTCGAGGGCAAGAAGGTCGTTGTTCACGGCTCCGGCAACGTTGCCATCTACGCCATCCAGAAGGTCACCGAGCTCGGCGGTACCGTTATCGCCTGCTCCGACACCAAGGGCTGGGTCGAGGACGCCGAGGGCATCGACTACCAGGTGCTCGAGCATATCTATAACAAGAAGCGCTCCGGCAACGACCGCGGCGTGAGCCTCGCGATGTATGTTGACGAGCGCCCCGGCGCCGTCTGGCACGCCGAGGACGGCCGCGGCGTCTGGAAGCTCGCATGCGACATCGCGCTGCCCTGCGCCCGTGAGAACACGCTTCTTCTCGAGGATGCCGAGGCGCTCGTGGCGGGTGGCTGCAAGGTCGTGGGCGAGGGTGCCAACATGCCCACCACGCTCGACGCCACTGCCTATCTGCAGGAGCACGGCGTAGCTTTCATGCCCGGCAAGGCTGCCAACGCCGGTGGCGTACTCGTGTCCGGTCTTGAGATGAGCCAGAACGCCGAGCATCTCTCCTGGACCTTCGAGGAGGTTGACGGCAAGCTCGAGACGCTCATGCGCGGCATGTTCCACAACGTGGATGACACTGCGCGTGCCTATGGGCATGAGGGCGACTTTGTCATGGGTGCCAACATCGCTGGATTCCTTAAGGTCGCTGATGCCATGATGGCGCAGGGCGTGTGCTAATCCGCGCCTCGGTTATCCAGCGATTGATATCCGGGTGATGCTCGGAATGTGGGGAGGGGCCGCAAGGCCCCTCTTTTGCACTCGACCCGGGAGTTGGCATAGCCATAATGGGCAGGCTTTCTTGATATTAAGAACCCCCTCTTGCGCAAAAATCCGTTTGCTGACCTCTGCTAAGCTGGCGTTTCTCTATGAAGGTCGAAGCGGGAACGGTAGCCGCCGTCGTTTTCCCAGTTGGTGTATTTACTCAGTATCAGCTTGCGACGCAATTGAGGTCAGCAAACGGATTTTTGCGCAGCAGGGGGTTCTTTTAACAGGGTCTGAGGCCAAGCGCGCAGCGCAATCCATTCAAGAGAGCAATCTGTTTTACGCGATAGCCCTTCGTTCTGTTGTTGTAGCGGCCTCCCGCCCTGCGGTGAACCATCTTTGCAATGACCTCCATTGCCTCTATGTTGCGAAGCTGCTGGTCATTGAGGGGAAAGGTCTTGATACCCATGGCGCTGAGCCCCATGTCGCGCTTCTCATCGTGTTGACGCCTCGTGGTTGCGTCATGGAACGACCCGTTGTATTCAAGTGTCGATAGGGCAGGGAAGATGTAAGCGTCGCACACCGCTTTTCGCATACCGGATACTTTCGTGGCCTCTTCGTTGAATTCAATGGTGTGGTTGAGCAGCATCTTAGATAAGCCGAACCCCCCGGCGCCGCGCGGGGCGTGAAAGACTGCCGCCATGATAGCCTCCATAGGAGAGCGTGCTCCGTCAAGTGCGATTGCATTTGCGCGCGCAGCGATGCCCATCCCGTTGATGCCGTGCACGCTCTTTAGCAGGGCTTCCATGTCGTAGCCGGTAAGTACGGGGTCCCCTTCGTAGTAGGACAGAGACGGCTCGTCCTCATCCGGGCGAATCGGTGTCGCCGTTGCCGCGACGGGCGCATGGTCTTCTGGAAGGGAAAACGAGCCGCGGAGCTCCATGAGCAGAGCAATGGTCTGATACAGGTCGTGGGACTGAGCATACTGGATGGCTGCAAGCGCCGGGCATACCGAATAGACGCCTGGAGCAACCTCCATGACCGATCCTGGTGGCAGGTCGGCGCTTATCACGTGTAAGGAAAGCTCCTCGGTGTGCGGTCGCAGGTTATCGCCGCTGACAAGGGCCTCGATGGCGTCGTCTCCGTCGGTGAAACCCTCGCGAAGGAGGAGCGAGCGGTCCAAGCCATCTCCATGGGTGGTTCGAGAGCCCAGAACCTTTGCCTGCTCATCCTCATCGAGCGCGCGCCACGGCAGCCTGCCATAGCGGCGGCGGGCACTGCGGATGCCACGGAGGGCGGAGGCGTGGGATACCACTATGACAGGGGCGGGTACAGTCTTCATGGGCAGAAGGTAGCGCTTGAAATGCCGCACTGCAAGGCTTTGTCAGCATTTGACGAGGATTGCCGTTCGCGTTCGGTAAACGGTCATCTAGCTGGTCAGATATTGGTTTGTGCGGTTAGATTCCTGTCAGGTTCTTGCCAGTTGTGTCGGAGGGTCGGGCGAAGGCGGACAGCGGCTTCTCGTGCGCCCAGGCAGATGGGAAGGCGCGATTTTTCTAGTTTTCCGACCCTGATGCTAGGGGTTTGGGGATCGGCGTCAGCCGCGTACACGGCTCCCTTATAATGAGCGCGTGTCATACCGAGCGGGGAGGAGCCATGCCCAAGGATTACATCTCGATCGCGCTCGGCGTCCTGTCGATGCTCGTATCGTTTGTTCCGGTCATTCCCTTGCAGCTGGTGGGAGCGGTTGCCGGAGTCGGAGGCTTCATGTTGGGGCGACGTGCGCGGCGTGAGGACTACCGTCGCGACTTCACGTGCGTGATTGGCATGATCAGCTCCGGAGTTGGCGTGTTCCTCTGTCTGCTCGCGCCCGTGCTCGCGATTGTGAGCAACGCCATTCTGTTGTTCATGCCAAAGTAAAAAGGTTAGGAGTGCGCATGCCGGCCAATAATTCCAACGGTTCTGCTGCCAAGAAGCCCGCTGTCAAAAAGACCGCTGCTAAGAAGCCCGCCGCCAAGCCTGCGGTCAAGAAGGCCGCCCTTAAAAAGGCGCCTGCCCGCCGCTCGACCAAGGCGAAGGACGATGCCGTATTCCAAGAGCGGCTCGCGCGTCATCATGACGAGCTCCGCTGGCTTTACATGGAGCTGTACGACAACGGCGACATGTTTGCCGAGTTCGTGCAGGAGATGGAGCGCTTCTTCCACGAGCGCGCCTCTGAGCTGAAAAAGCTGGACGCGGCACGCGAGGCGGAGGGCGCTTGGTACCGCAACCGCAACATGCTCGGCATGCAGATGTACATCGACAACTTTGCGGGCACGATCAAGGGCGTGGAGGAGAAGCTGCCGTATATCGAGCGCTGCCACGTCAACTACATCCACCTCATGCCGTTTTTGGACACGCCCGCAGACAAGAGCCGTTCCGATGGCGGCTACGCGGTGTCTGATTTCCGTCGCGTCATGCCTGCGCTCGGCACGATGGACGACCTCTCGCATCTGGCGGAGAAGTGCCACGAGAAGGGTATCAGCCTCTGCATGGACTTCGTGATGAACCATACCTCGGAGGACCATGAGTGGGCGCGGCGCGCTCGCGCGGGCGAGGGCGAGTACATGAGCCGCTACTTCTTCGAAAGCAACCAGGCGGTCATTGACCAGTACACGCGCGACGTCCCCCAGGTGTTCCCCACGACGGCCCCGGGGCACTTTACCTACCTGCCCGAGCTCGGCCAGTCGGTTATGACGCAGTTCTACCCTTATCAGTGGGACCTCAACTATCGCAACCCGCGCGTCTTCAACGAGATGATGTACAACTTCCTTTTCCTCGCGAACCGCGGGCTCGACTTCATCCGCATCGACGCCGTTCCCTACATCTGGAAGCAGCTCGGCACCAACTGCCGCAACCTCCCGCAGGTCCACACCATCGTGCGCATGATGCGCATGATCGGCGAGATCGTCTGTCCGGGCATCGTTCTTCTGGGCGAGGTCGTCATGGAGCCCAAAGAGGTCGCGCCCTACTTTGGCACGGTCGAGAAGCCCGAGTGCCACATGCTCTATAACGTCACCACCATGGCGACCACCTGGCACACCGTGGCAACGCGCGACACGCGGCTGCTTCGCCGTCAGATGGATATCGTCTGCGACCTGCCGCGCGAGTACACCTTCCTGAACTACCTGCGCTGCCACGATGACATCGGCTGGGGCCTTGACTACGCTACGCTTTCCGGTTGGGGGATGGAGGAGGTCCCGCACAAGCGCTACCTCAACGATTACTTCCTCGGTCACACGCCGGGCAGCGTCTCGCGCGGCACTCTTTACAATGCCGATCCCGTGACCGGCGACGCGCGCTTCTGCGCGACCACGGCGTCTATGTGCGGCATCGAGGCGGCAGGTTTTGAGGGTGACGACGAGAAGATGTCGCAGGCGATCCAGAAAGACGTCATGCTCCACGCCTACATGTTTACCCAGTCGGGCCTTCCTATCATCTACAGCGGCGATGAGGTCGGCCAGGTGAACGACTACTCCTATACGGAGGATCCGGAGCGCGCGGAGGACTCGCGTTACATCCATCGCGGCAAGTTCCCGTGGGAGCTCGTTGACAAGATCGACGACGACACCACGGTGGCGCACCGCATCTTCGAGGCGCTCGGCGAACTTGAAGGGATCCGTCGCAGCGAGCCCGTTTTTGATGCGGATGCCGAGGTCTCGACCAAAGACTACGACGACACTTCGATACTTTGGATCGTGCGCCGCGCGGGTGACGAGGTGCTGCACGCCGTGTTCAACTTTAGCGACGAGACAAAGACCATCTGGATGCCCGAGCGTGCCGTCTACACCAATCTTGTGACGGGCGTTTCCGAGGAAGTGGAGACGGTCGAGCTTTCTGGCTGGGACTTTATCTGGATGAAACGGGCGTGATCTCCGCGCCCTCTGCGACGTTCCCCGCGTGCTCGCGGCGCCAAGCGCGTGGGGAGACGCCGTGCACGCTTTTGAACGCGCGCGAGAAGTGAAGCTGATTGGGGTATCCGACGGACCTTCCGACCTCGGCAACCGAGAGGGCCGAGAGTTTGAGGAGGTCCGCCGCCTTTTCCATGCGGTAGCCAATCAAGAACTGCTGAGGCGATACCCCCATGGACTCCTTGAACACCTTGCCAAAGTAGCTGCGGTTGAGGCCGATGTGCCGCGCGATGTCCTCGACGCCGATGTTGGTGCGGTACCGCTCGGCGATGAACTCGAGCGCGGCGTCCACGTAGTACCCGTGGAGCTTACCGGCGGCGGAGGTGCGGTAGGGGACGGCAGAACGGACGAGGCCATCGAGGAAGCGATACGTATCTGCCACGTGCTCGAACGGCGAGGCGTCGCGGTGTTCGATGAGGGCGCGCATGGACGAGACCATGGTGTTGCGCGCCTCGTCGTTTTGCGAGTGATAGACGGGGTTGGCAGCGCTCATGCCGAGACTGTCGAGTGCCGACTTTACCTGAGCGCCATCGAACTCCACCCAAATGTACTCCCAGGGGTCGTCCATATCGGCAACGTAGGTGGTGATCTCGGTCGGGAAGATCAAGAATCCCTCGCCGGCGCGAAGGGGATAGTCCGTGCGCTCCCCGTTCTCGGAGGTGGTGGTGAACACGCCTGCCCCCGAGAGGATGTAGTGGAACAGGTAGTGGCTGCGCCGCGCCGGACCGAAGGCATGGGCTGGCGTGCAGACCTCGCGGCCGTATTGGTAGGGCATGAGGTCGGTAAAGACCCCTCCTTCGAAGGTGGAGAAGTCAATCTCGTGCGGGCGCATACGCAAATCCTCTCTATGCGAGTTTCTGATTTGAATATACTATAATGCGAACTGTAACTAATAGTGGTATAAAGTCTCGCTATATAAGACGCATCGTGGTATAAACATCGCTAATCGTTCGTTTCACACATTAGATTACCAGCTAAGATAGCGGTTTACGATACGCAGCGCAAGTCTGGCACGTGTTGGTTTATCCAACCGTTGCCACCCAAAAATCGACCGTTTGGCGAAAAGAATCTTACGAACATGCAGGAATAGCAAGTCAAATACCTGCGCAATAGCGAACAACTGAATAGAACATAACGTAATACTAGATATATCGTGCAAAAAGGTAGGTGCTACCATCATCCCCGATACGCTTTGCCAGTCATTTTTGCAAAGCAGAGGGACCCGCTACGGAAGGGGAAGTTCAATGGCCGGACTTACGCTCGAACACGTGGGCAAGAAGTACCCGAACGGCTACGAGGGGGTGAAGGATTTCAACCTCGAGATTGCCGACAAGGAGTTCATCATCTTTGTCGGGCCTTCGGGTTGCGGTAAATCGACTACGCTGCGCATGATTGCGGGCCTGGAGGACATCACCTCGGGCACGCTCAAGATTGACGGTCGCGTTGTGAACGACGTGGAGCCCAAGGACCGCGACATCGCAATGGTGTTCCAGAACTACGCGCTCTACCCGCACATGACGGTTTACGAGAACATGGCGTTCCCGCTGCGCCTGCGCAAAGCCCCGCAGGACCAGATCGATAAGATTGTGCACGACGCCGCACGCATCCTCGACCTCGAGAAGCTGCTCGACCGCAAGCCCTCGGCGCTCTCCGGCGGTCAGCGCCAGCGTGTCGCCATGGGTCGCGCCATCGCGCGCCAGCCCAAGGTCTTCCTCATGGACGAGCCGCTCTCCAACCTCGACGCCAAACTCCGCGTCCAGATGCGCGCCGAGATTTCCAAGCTCCATCAGCGCCTCGGTGCCACCATCATCTACGTCACGCACGACCAGACTGAGGCCATGACGCTCGGCACGCGCATCGTCGTCATGAAGGATGGCGTCATGCAGCAGGTCGATACGCCCGCTAAGCTCTACAGCGAGCCGTGCAACCTCTTTGTCGCAGGCTTTATCGGCAGCCCTCAGATGAACTTCATCGACGCTACGGTGGGCGAGGCCGCGGGTCATCTGACCCTTACCTTTGGCAAGAACACCATCACGGTGCCCGATTCCAAGGCAGCGGCGCTCAAGCCCTACGTGGGCAAGGTCGTTATCGCCGGCATCCGTCCGGAGGACGTTGTCGAGGAGCATGAGTACGCCGAGAATAAGAAGCTCTCCGAGCCCATCGAGGCGGTCGTCACGGTCTACGAGCTCTTGGGCTCCGAAGCCATGATCTACGGCGACGTGGACGGCGGCGCCATCTCCGCGCACATCTCGGCCACCAACCCCGTCCGCACGGGCAATCGCATCAAGGTCGCCTTCGACGTCGACAAGCTGCATGTGTTCGACAAGGACACCGAGCTCGCCATCGTCCACTAGTCCGAGAGGGGAGCTGATACGCGTATGGTATCCAAGCCAATCACCAGGCGCTCCGCGCTCGGCCTCTCGGCAGCGGCGCTCTCGTCGCTTCTGTTCGCCGGCTGCACGAGCGAGACCGCGGACGGCAAGGTCGAGGTGGAGATCGTCTCCTACAAGCAGGAGGCCAAGGCCCTCTTTGACCAGATTCAAGCCGACTTCAACGCTTCGCACGACAACATCGTGCTCAAAATTGACAGTCCAGCGGACGCCGTCACCATCATGAAGACGCGCTTTGTGCGCGAGAACTACCCGGACGTTATCGGCATCGGCGGCGATGGCGATTACGCCAACTTCGTCGACTCGAACATCCTCGCCGATGTCTCGGGTTACGAGAGCCTGACCAACGTCAAGCAGTCCTACACCGATATCTTAAAGAGCGTCACCTACGTGCCGATGGATGGCATCTACGGCGTGCCGTATGTGGCGAACGCCGCGGGCATGCTCTACAACGTCGATATGTTCGAGGAGCACGGTTGGCAGATTCCCGAGACCTGGGACGAGCTTATCGACCTTTGCGAAGAGATTAAGGCCGAGGGCGAAGTCGCACCGTTTTACCTCGGCTACCTCGACACCTGGACCATCCTGAGTCCCTGGAACTCCATTACCGTCAACATGGTGCCCTCAGACCTTGCGCGCGAGGTAAACGCTGGCAGCGCCAAGTTTGCCGACTACTACGGCGAGCCTGCGCGCCGCATGCGCCAGATGCTTCAGTACAGCCAGGCGTGCCTGCCCGGCGAGCCCGGACCGTTTGCGGCGAGCTATAACGATGCTTGCACGAGCTTTGCCAATGGCAAGAGCGCAATGTACCCCTGCGGCAGCTTTGCCGTGCCGCAGATTATGACGGGCAACGACGCCATTAACGTTGGCATGTTTGCCATGCCCTCGGCCGATAACCCGGCGGACCGCATCGTGGTGTCCGGCGTGGACCTGCAGTGGTGCGTTGCCGAGACCTGCCCGCATAAGGACGAGGTCTTTGAGGTGCTGAGTTACCTCGCCGAGCCAGAGAACCTACAGACCTACATCTCCGATCAGCGCGCCATTCCCTGCGCGGAGGGCGACTTTGAGCTCGATCCGCTCTTCGACGGTATCCAGGAGTTTTTGGACGAGGGGCGCGTGCTCGACTACCTCGACCATTCCTACCAGTCCGCCATGGCGGTCGACGCCCAGCTGCAGACGATGCTGCTCGACGAGCGCGATGACGACACCGCCATCGCCGCTTTCCTCGAGAAGTTCGACACCGACTGGCTGCGCTACAACCGCGAGGTCATCCGCAAGGTCCAAGAGTACGAGAGCCAGCAGTAAGGGGGATAAGCAATGGCAAGTCTTAGCAAGAGCAAAGTCGGCTCGGGCCGCATGAAGACGTTCTACGCGATCCTCATCCCCGTGCTCGTGCTGTTTGTGGCGTTCAACACCTTCCCGCTTCTCACGGGTGTGTTCTACAGCTTCACCAACTCCAAGGGCTACGGTGCCTTTGACATCGTGGGTCTCCAGAACTACCTCGACCTCTTTAGCGATGCGCGCGTGGGAAACTCCTACCTGTTCACGTTCAAGGTGGCCGTGGTGGCAACGATTCTCACCAACGTGATCAGTTTGCTTCTGGCCATCGCCCTGTCGAGCAAGATCAAGTTCAAGAGCGCGCTGCGCGGTCTGTTCTTCGTTCCCCAGATCCTGGGTGCGCTCGTGGTGGGCTACGTCTTTAGCTACCTCTTCACTTGGATTATCCCGGCGCTCACCGGCACCGAGTCCATTCTGGCCTCGCCCGACCTCGCCTGGATCGCCATCGTGGTGGTACTTGTGTGGCAGTCCTGCGCCCAGACGACCATCATCTACATCACCGGTCTTTCCAGCGTGCCGGAGGATGTCTACGAGGCGGGCAGCCTCGACGGCGCCACGGGCTGGAACAAGTTCCGCTACATCACGTTCCCGCTCATCATGCCAAGCGTTACCACCAATATGGTGCTCGTGATGAAGAACATGCTCATGGTCTTCGACCAGATCGTGGCTATGACCTCGGGCGGCCCGTCGCAGTCTACCGAGTCCATTTCCTACCTCATCTACAACAACGGCCTCTCGGGCGGCCAGTTTGGCTTCCAGTGCGCCAACGCCGTGATGTTCTTCATCTTGATCGCCGTCATCTCGATCCTGCAGACGAACTTCCTGAGCAGTAAGGAGGAGCAGCTCTAATGGCTAAAGATGCATTTGGGGCCAAGGTTAAGGAACGGGTGAACTGGCCCATCACCGCAGGTCTCATCCTGCTTGCGCTCATTGTTATCGTGTTCCCGCTCTACATGACGGTGCGCATCGCTATCGCGGACAAGATGCCAACGGGTCTCGAGATCTTCTCGCTGCCCGAAACCTGGGACTTTGCAAACTTCCTTGAGGCCATGGAGGCGACGCAGTTCTTCACGTCCTTCATGAACTCGCTCATCATCACGGTCGTGGCGGTGGTGGTGTCGATTCTTATCCATTCGCTTGCCGCCTACGCCATCGGCCGCAACATGGAGCGTCGTGCCTTCAAGTGGAGCTATCTGTTCATCATTGCCGGCATGTACGTGCCCTTTGCGATCCTCATGATGCCGCTCGTCAAGCAGACGGCGATCCTGCACCTCGACAACATGGTCGGCGTGATGCTTCTCTACATCGTCTTCTACATGCCCATGAACGTGATGCTCTACACCGGTTACCTGCGTAACATCCCCATTGCGCTCGAAGAGGCGGCGCGTGTGGACGGTGCCTCCACCTGGACCACGTTCTGGAAGGTCATCTTCCCGATCATGAAGCCCATGCACGCCACCGTGGCGGTGCTCACCGGCCTTGCGGTGTGGAACGACGTCATGACCCCGCTCGTTATCATGGGTGGTTCGGGCGTCTACACCCTGCCGCTTGCTCAGATGAGCTTCCAGACGGCGTTTGGCACGGACTATCCGCTCGCCTTTGCTTCGTACCTGCTCGCCATGCTTCCGATGATAATCTTCTATATCTTTGCGCAGAAGCAGATCATCGGCGGCGTTACCAACGGCGCGGTAAAGTAACATACCCATACTTTGTGGTTCTGCCCGTTGACGTGCCGGGCTGACCGGCATCGCCCGCACCTCGTTTGGGGTGCGGGCGATGCGCAGGCGCAGGGCGCAAGCGGGGGAGAGCCGACCGAATCATCTGACCTGGATTGGGGACCCATGCCTATCATCGTGGACGAGACGAGCCGCACCTTCACCCTCCACACCGACAATACGACGTACCAGATGCGTGTCGATGAGCCGGGTTACCTGCTGCATCTGTACTACGGTACACGCTCCGAGGGGACCATGGACTATCTTGTCACCTATGCGGACCGCAGCGGTTTGTGCGTCTGTCCGCACGACGTGCACGACCGTACCTATTCTCTCGACGTGCTGCCGCAGGAGTTTCCCTTTGACGGCGCGGGCGATATGCGCGCGCCCCTGTTGCGCGTGCGCGACGCCGCCGGCGTGTACGGCTGTGACCTGCGCTATGCGCGCCATGAGGTGCGCTCGGGCAAGTACGCGCTGCCGGGCCTTCCCGCGGTGTACGACGAGGGGGAGGGCGACGGGGCGGAGACGCTCTCGGTGACACTTGCCGACCCTCGCCTGGGCCTTGAGGTCGAGCTCCTCTACGGCGTCATGCCGTACCTCGACGTCATCTGCCGCGCCGCCATCGTGCGCAACGCCGGCGAGGCTGCCCTTACCATCGACCGCCTGCAGACGGCGTGCCTCGACTTCACCCACGGCAGCTTTGACGTCATCACCTTCAGCGGTCGCCACGCCATGGAGCGCCGCGTCGACCGCCACTTTGTCGATCACGGCAGCTTCCATGTGGGGAGCCGCCGCGGCATGTCCTCTGGCCAGTACAACCCGCTCATGATTCTCTGCGACCGCGCGACCACCGAGACCTCTGGCCGCGCCTGGTCGATGAGCTTCGTGTGGAGCGGCGGCTTTGAGGCGGAGGTCGAGCGCTGCCAGTACGCCCAGACGCGTATGCAGATGGGCCTTGCCGACGACCGTTTCTCCTATCCGCTCGCGCCGGGCGAGGAGCTTGTGGCCCCCGAGGTCATCATGAGCTACTCGGCGCACGGCTTGAGCGCCCTTTCGCAGAACCTTCACCGTTGCATCCGCACGCACGTGGTGCGAGGGACCTGGCGCGATCGTCCGCGCCCGGTGCTCCTCAACAGCTGGGAGGCCTGCTACTTTGACTTCACGGGCGACACGCTCGTGGACCTTGCCAAGAAGGCGGCAGAGCTCGGCATAGAGATGCTCGTTATGGACGACGGCTGGTTTGGCAAGCGCAACGATGACTTCCGAGCGCTCGGTGACTGGTACGTCAACGAGGAGAAGCTCGGCGGCACCCTCGCTGAGCTCGTCGACCGCGTGAACGCGCTCGGACTCAAGTTTGGCATCTGGGTCGAGCCGGAGATGGTCTCTGAGGACAGTGACCTTTACCGCGCGCATCCCGACTGGGCGCTCGCCATACCCGGCAAGGATCCCGTGCTCGGCCGCGACCAGCTCGTGCTCGACTTCTCGCGCAAAGAGGTGCGCGACAACATCTACGAGCAGCTGTGCGCCGTCTTTGACCAGGCAAACATCGAGTACGTCAAGTGGGACTGCAACCGCAACATCGTGGACCTCTACTCCGCCACCGCCACCGACCAGGGCAAGGTGCTCTACGACTACACGCGCGGCCTCTACGAGCTCCTCGAGCGCTTGGTGCAGCGCTATCCGCACATCCTGTTCGAGGGTTGCTCTGCGGGCGGGTGCCGCTTTGACGCCGGCATGCTCTACTACACGCCGCAGATCTGGACGAGCGACAACACCGACGCCGTCAACCGGCTCGCCATCCAGTACGGCACCTCGTTTGGCTACCCGGCGTCCACCATGGGCGCGCACGTCTCGGCTTGCCCCAACGAGATCAACTGGCGCACGACCCCCATCTCCGCCCGCGGCACCGTTGCGCTCGCAGGGGGCGGCTTTGGCTACGAGCTTGACCTGAACGATCTTCCCGAGCGCGCCTGCGAGCACGTCAAGGCGCAGGTTGCGCTCCATCGCGAGATTGAGGACGTGGTGCGCGAGGGTCGCTACTTCCGCCTCTCGGGTCCCGCGGACGAGGTCTGCGCCTGGGAGTTTGTGGCAGAAGACGGCAGCAAGGCTGTGCTCGGTACGGTGCTTCTGCTCATCGAGGGCTACGGTGTGGCACGCTACGTCACCCCGCGCGGGCTCACGCCGGGCGCCTTCTACCGTGAGCTCACCACGGGCAATGTTTTTGCTGCGGACGCCCTTATGGACGAGGGGTTCCCGCTGCCCATCAACGCCGAGCCGTACATGGGTCGCACCTACCGATTCGAGCGCCTGTAGGGAAGTGGTAGCGCCGGGGCCCGTCCCCGGCGCGTCGTTTGCCTGGGCCCTGTGGGGCCGGCCCTTCCCGTCGCAGGACATCTGCCCTATAGAAAGGGGAAGCGCATGCTCGAGGATTACCGCCGCGCCCGCAAGCGCGCAACCAAGGAGTTCCAGGCCGATGTCGCCGCGGGCAGGTACCCCTATCCGCCCGCGCTCGACGACATCCTCAAGGGTGAGGGCTACCAAGGCGAGATTCCCCTCGGTCTTGCCGAGATTGACCTTTCGCTCATCGCAGGCACGCGCACGCGCGGGCGCCAGAACAGCTTCTCGTCGGGCTTCATGCCCCTGCAGGAGGCATCGACGGAGTTCGCGAGCAAGTGGAGCGACCTCATCGACTCGCAGCGCGCCGAGGGCATCCACGAGCCCATCGTGGTCTACGAGTACCTCCAGCGCTTCTACGTGCAGGAGGGCAACAAGCGCGTCTCGGTCCTGCGCTATCTGGGGCAGCCGACGGTGCTCGCCAAGATCACGCGCGTCGTGCCTATGCCGAGTGACAGCAAGGCCTACCGCGTTTACCAGGAGTTCATGCGCTTCTACCGCGTCGCCCCCGTCTTTGGCATCGTGCTCGCGGAGGAGGGCGATTACGCGCGCCTCGCCGCGTTTGCCGGGCGTGACCTGGACGAGCCCTGGCCCGATGACGCCGTGCGCGACCTGCGCTCGGCCTTCGATGCGTTTGCCGCCGCCTTCCGGGCGCGTCACGGCGAGACCCTCGGCATGAGCGCCGGCAGCGCGTTTCTCATCTATCTTAAGGTGTTTGGGTATGACGAGGCGGTGCACGCGTTTCCCGCCGAGGTCGATGCACGCGTCGCGCGCATCTGGGACGAGTTTGTGGTCTCGCGCGACGGCGGCAAGGTGGCCTACCTCGAAGACCCAAGCGGCAAGCGCACCAATATCATTCCCGAGATCAAATCGCTCGCCAAAGAGACCATGGGGTCGCGGCCGTTTTTCGCGGCGTTTATCTACGAGTCTTCGCCCGAGGTCGACGGCTGGACGGCGCTTCATGAGAAGGGTCGGATGAAGCTCGTTGAGAAGGTCGGGCCGACCGTCATGTCCCAGGCATATTTCGATTGCAACAACGATGCCGCCTTCGACGCCGCTGTTGCCGACGCCACGCGTCGCCGCGCCGACCTCATCGTCACGGTCTCGCCCACGCAGATGCGCTCCTGCCTGCGTGCGGCGGTGGCGCACCCGGAGCTTCCTATCATCAACTGTTCGGTCTCGCTTTCGCACAGCGCCGTGCGCACGTTTGCGGGACGGCTGTATGAGGCAAAGTTTTTGCTCGGCGCCCTTGCGGCGAGCATGGCCAAGAACCATCGCGTGGGCTACGTGGCCGAGAACCCGGTCTATGGCACCGTGGCAGAGATCAACGCTTTTGCCATCGGCGCGCGCATGATCGACCCGTATGTGACGGTCTATCTCAAATGGTTCTCCGCCAAGGACTACGACTGGAAGCGCGAGCTCGCCGAGAGCGATGTGCGCGTGGTCTCCGCCCGCGACTACCTCGATCCGAGCGACCCCGACGAGCCCTGGGGCCTTTACGAGATTATGGACGACGGCACCTGCCGCCACCTGGCCGAGCCCATCTGGAAGTGGGGGCGCTACTATGCGCTCATCGTCCGCTCCATCAGAAACGACTCGTGGAAAAAGGAGGGGGCGACGCGCCGCGGCGAGGCTCTCAACTACTGGTGGGGGATGTCTGCGGGCGTGCTCGACGTCCGTCTTTCCGACGAGGTGCCCTACGGCCAGCGGGTGCTCGTGGAGGGTATCCGCCAGTCGATGCTCACGCGCCGCATCAACCCCTTTGCCGGGGAGCTCGTCAGCCAGGGCGGCACACTCGTCCATACCGGGCCCGACCGCCTCTCGAGCGAGGAGATCGTGCGCATGCGGTGGCTGAACGAGAACATCGTCGGGCGCTTGCCTGAGCAGCGCGAGCTGTCGCAGGAGGGTCTCGAGCAGGTGGAGGTCTCCGGCGTGATTCCGCTCGACCCCACGAAGCTTCCGCACAAGGGGACCCTTTCATGAGGGTGCTCGCCATAGCCGACGTGGAGGAGCGCTGGCTTACCGCGGCGAGCGCGCGAGAGTGCCTGCAGGGGTACGACCTCATCGTGTCGTGCGGAGACCTCGACGCGCGCTACCTCGAGCATATCGTGACGATGGCAAACGTTCCTCTGCTCTACGTGTGGGGCAACCACGACACAGCGTACCGTCTGCACACGCCCGAGGGCTGCCGCTCGATCGAGGGCCGCATCGCCGAGTACCGCGGCGTGCGCTTCATGGGGCTCGGCGGTTCTGTACGCTATAACGACCGTGTCTTTGGGTTCACCGAGCGTGATATGTACTGGCGGATGCTGCGCCTCTCGCTTGCCGCCAAGGCTCAGGGCGGTGTTGATGTGCTCGTGACCCATACGCCGCCGCGCGGGTACGGTGACCTCGACGATCTTCCTCATCAGGGATTTGACGCCTTCAACACGTGCCTTGAAATGCTCTCGCCGCGCTATCTGTTGCACGGGCACATCCACCCGGAATACGGGCGTATCGCGCGTGGGTGCGTTCACCCTGCGGACACGGAGATTCTGAACTGCTGCGGCTATCGCGAGCTCGAATTAAGCGCTCCTGCGGCACCTCGATCCACCCGCCGTGGCTACCTTGGTGTGGACCGCATTTGAGGACCGCAGCCTTGGCGTATACAAGCAGGAGCTTTCTGCTATCATGCTTAGTCTGTGCGTCGCGTATGCGGGCGTGGCGGAATTGGTAGACGCGCTGGATTTAGGTTCCAGTGGGATTCCCGTGAAGGTTCGAGTCCTTTCGCCCGCACCATGGCGCACGGCCGCGCCGGGGGATACCCTGCGCGCCGGCAACCGTCATACAGGGGTACCCAGCGCCCAAAGATCGGCTGGGCCACGCAAGAGGAGGAACGTTGAACATCACGCAATCCGAGGTGCAGGACGGTAAGCTTACCGCTACGGTGACCATCCCCGCCGCCGACGTTGACGCCGCCATCAAGAAGGCGTACAAGGACGCCGCGCATAAGTACCGCTTCCCGGGCTTCCGCCCCGGCCATGCGCCCCGCGCGGTCGTCGACAACATGCTCGGCAAGGGCTTTGGTCTCGTCGACGCCACCAACCGCATCATCAACGACGCCGAGCCCGCCATCATCAACGAGCTCGACATCGTGCCGGTGAAGGAGCACGGCGACATCGACGAGGAGAGCCTCGAGATGGTCAAGGACCATGAGGACTACACCTACGCCATCACCTTCGCTCTGCGTCCCACGCCCTCGCTCAGCTCCTATGACGCCGTCGAGATCGAGATGCCTCCCGCGGAGGTCACCGAGTCCGAGATCGACGCTCAGATCGAGATGCTCCTCGGCTATCACGCCACCTTTGAGGATGTTGAGGACCGCGGCATCGAGGACACCGACTTCGTCACCGCCAAGGTTGAGAACATCAAGAACGCCGAGGCGCTCGCTGGCGACTCCCGCATGATCGCCATGGGCTCCGGTAACCTGCCCAACGCCTTCGACGAGGGCCTCATGGGCATGAAGGTCGGCGAGACCAAGGAGATCAGCTGGACGCCCGAGACCGAGGGCGCCGAGGAAGCCGCCGTTAACGTTACCGTGAACGGCATCAAGGCCCGCAAGCTCCCCGAGCTCACCGACGAGTTCGCCAAGACCGGCTTTGGTTTTGACGACATCGCCACCATGCGCGACGCCGTCAAGGAGGAGATCGCCGCTGACAAGGAGTCCCGTCTCCCTCAGCTCAAGGAGAACCGCTGCGTCGCCAAGCTCGCCGAGCGTCTTGAGCTCGACGAGATGGACAAGGACTACGAGCAGTCCGTCTTCCAGGAGCTCGGCCAGAACTTCCTCCAGAGCCTCGCTGCCCGCGGCATGTCGCTCGACGCCTGGCTCCAGGCCAACGGCATGACCGGCGACCAGTTCATCGCCGACCTCCATCACCAGGCCGACGACGTCGCCCGCGAGTCCCTCGCGCTCGACGCGCTTGCCCGCGAGCTCAAGGTCGAGGTTACCGACGGGGACGTTGACAACGAGTTCAAGAGCGCCGGCGTCGATGATCCCGAGGCCACGAAGGAGCGCTTCGTCGCCGAGGGCCGCATGCCCGCCGTCCGTGACTCCATTCGCCGTTCCAAGGCCGTGAACTGGCTCGTCGAGAACGCCAAGGTCACCGAGGTGGACGAGACCGCCAAGGACGCCGAGTAGCGTATACTCTGCGCCGTGAAACCCACCCGCACGGTGGGGTATCATAGCTCGTGACCGTTTTGACACGGTGCCGGGTCCGCTGGCGGGCTCTGGCACCGTGTTCGCATTGACGCGAAGCGAAAGAAGGAAATACGCATGATCTCGCATATCAACAACGCGCTCGTGCCCTATGTGATCGAGCAGACCCCGCGGGGTGAGCGAAGCTACGATATCTACTCGCGCCTGCTGAACGATCGCATCGTCTTTTTGGGCGAGGAGATCAACTCGGTCACGGCGAACCTCGTGATCGCGCAGCTTCTGCACCTGGAGAGCCAGGATGCCGAGAAGGACATCTCGCTCTACATCAACTCCCCGGGCGGTGAGGTCTACTCCGGTCTCGCGATTCTCGACACCATGAACTTCATCAAGCCCGACGTGTCGACCATCTGCGTGGGCATGGCCGCCTCCATGGCTGCGGTGCTTCTTGCCAACGGCGCACGCGGCAAGCGCTTCTGCCTGCCCAACTCGATGGTGATGATCCACCAGCCGAGCGGCGGCGCCCAGGGCCAGCAGACCGAGATCGAGATCGTGGCCCAGGAGATCAAGGAAACGAGGCGCAACCTTAACCAGATTCTCGCCGACGCCACGGGCCAGCCTATTGAGAAGGTTTCTCAGGACACCGAGCGCGATCATTACATGCGCGCTCAGGCTGCTCTTGAGTACGGTCTGGTGGACCGCATCATCTCCTCCCGTACCGACGCAGCGAAAGGCGACGCATAATGCCGCGCGACACGCATGACAACATCGGCTACGACGGTACGCCCGCCGAGCCCATCCGCTGCTCTTTCTGCGGCAAGACCCAAGATCAGGTCCGCAAGCTCGTGCGCGGTCCGCATAACATCTTTATCTGCGACGAGTGCGTCTCTGAGTGCTCCGCCATTCTGGAGGAGTCCATCGCGCGCGACATCATGTCGCAGGGCGGCTACAACGGCCTCGGCGACCTCGGCTTCATGACGCCCGAGGTCGAGGCCGAGGAGGCAGAGCCCGAGCCGGAGGCCTCTAAGCAGGTCATCCGCCGCGTTCCCACGCCGCACGAGATCTACGACGAGCTTTCTCAGTACGTGATGGGGCAGGAGGACGCCAAGCGCGCCATGTCCGTCGCCGTCTACAACCATTACCGCCGTGTCATCGAGGGTGGCGCTGCCGAGGCGGCACTCGACGAGAGTGCCGGGCGTCCCAGCGCGCCCATCGGTAAGCACGCCGCTGGTGTTGACGACCTTGCGGATGTGGAGCTCGCCAAGTCAAACATCCTGCTTCTTGGTCCCACGGGCACGGGTAAGACGCTTTTGGCGCAGACGCTCGCGCGCATCCTCGAGGTGCCGTTTGCCATCGCCGATGCCACCGCGCTCACCGAGGCGGGCTACGTGGGCGAGGACGTGGAGAACATCCTCCTCAAGCTCATTACCGCTGCCGACGGCGACATCGAGCGTGCCCAGGTGGGCATCATCTACATCGACGAGATCGACAAGGTGGCGCGCAAGGCGGAGAACCTTTCCATCACGCGCGACGTCTCCGGCGAGGGCGTGCAGCAGGCGCTCCTCAAGATTCTCGAGGGCACTGTTGCGAGCGTTCCGCCCCAGGGCGGCCGCAAGCATCCCCAGCAGGAGCTTCTGCAGATCGACACGACCAATATCCTCTTCATCTGCGGCGGCGCCTTCGTGGGGCTCGACAAGATCATCGCCGATCGCGTAGGCAACAAGGGTATCGGTTTCAACTCCGAGATCGCCGGCCCCACCTCCACTGACGAGAACGATCTGCTCCGTCAGGTGCTCCCGCAGGACCTCAACGCCTTTGGCATGATTCCCGAGTTCATCGGCCGTACGCCGGTGATCACGCAGACCTGCGCTCTTGACGAGGATGACCTCGTGTCCATCCTCACCGAGCCGCGCAACGCCATCGTCAAGCAGTACCGTCGTATGTTCCAGCTCGAGGGTGTTGACCTTGCGTTTGACGACGAGGCGCTCCATGAGATCGCTAAGCTCGCGCTTGCCCGCAAGACCGGCGCCCGCGGCCTGCGCTCCATCTGCGAGCAGCTTCTCCAGAAGACCATGTTCGACCTTCCCAGCGAGGAGGGCGTCGAGAGGGTCGTGGTGACCGCCGCCGCTGTCCGCGGCGAGGAGGAGCCCCGGCGCGTGTACCGCGCCGCCTAAGGTAAAGTAAAACTCCCTCTGTCCTGTTTTTACGTGGGGCGAAGATTTTAGAACCTCCCGTTATCCGCGCAATACTGGGGTTACCGTATGGCTCGGGTAGCAGGAGGTTTCGTGTACGCGCTGTTCTTCATCATCAGCTTCGGGGCGTCGATCATCGGTGCCATCTCGCAACGCATCTGGCCGGCAGCTCTGCGGGCCGCGAGGGAACGGCGGTGCAGATCGGCGGTGCCATCGCGGATGCTGCATCGCGCCTATCCAAGCTGGAGCCCCATGACCACCAGGATTTGCTGATGCCGGGCATCTCCGCCGCGTTCAGCGGCGTGTTCGGCACGTCGCTTACTGGCGCGTTCTTCGGCATGGAGAGATGTGCTATGTCGGCAAGTTGCACTACGGAGCCAGCATCTATTGCCTGGTCGCGTCGTTTGTGGGCGATGCCGTGGCGACACTTCTGGGCGCGGGTCGCGAGACGCATCCGTTTGGACTTGTGCCTGATTTCACGCTGCAGGGCATCGCAGTCGCGGTGGTAGCGGACCTCGTCTTCGGCAACGCGGCGCGGCTGTTCTCCGCCGCGATTCGCATGGTCAAGCGCTTCCATGCGGGGCACATCACGGGCCACCTGGTTTCCGCGCTCGTGAGCTCGCTCGTGCTTCTGGCGGTGTACGTGGTGTTTGACCTGTACCGCTACGGCGGCCTTTCGTCGTGGCTGGTTGGGACCGCTTCTGCAGGTGCAGCCCTCGTTCATGGCGGGGCTCGGCATGATCGGCATCTTCGGCGCGGCGCTCAACGTGCCCATCACCACCATCATGCTGGGTATCAATGTGTTCGGCGGCTACGCGGCCCTGTACTACGTGATCGTGTCCTTCGTGGGCTACCTTGTCGCCGGGCACCGAGGCGTGTACCCGGCGCAGCGCATCGTGACGCCGAAGTGGCGCTCACTCGGCGATGACCAGGGCTTCACGATGGCGGACACCATCGAACACCACGACGCGGGCGTGCGCGATGGGGGTGGCGAGCACGTTTAATGGTCTCTGTGGCCGTGTGAAGCGGCGCTCGCCTGCGCTGAATGGGGGCGCTGCGCCGCATGTTGCGCTCTGGAGAAAGTTCGAGCGGGCTCCGTCGCGATGATCGGGGCTCCTGTGCCCCTGCGACTCCACGCTGTCATTCTCGCGCAGACACCCCCATGCGGGTCAAACGATGCTCTCGGGGCTTGCGGAGCTGCAACGGACGGTGAAGCGACGGGAGCTGTCCCAGGTGCAGGTGAAAAGGGTGAGCGGATAGCCGCTTTCCGTCATACCGCTTACATCGGTAGGGCCGAGCACCTCGGTCATGGCAACTTCGTATCGAAAGCTGTTGCCCAGGATATCGGTGAACACAACCAGGTCGCCTGGTTGCAGCGATGTAAGCCGCCCGAAGTGCGAGCGATAGCTGTGGCCAGCGATGACCAAGTTGCCGTCGTAGGCCGAACCGGTATAGCGTCCCGGCGAGTGGGCCAGCGCGGCGTCATCTGCGGTGGCGCCAACCGGCAGGCGGAGTCCGAGCGTGGGAAGCTCGATGATGCCCACGTATGATGTCCCATCGATTTCAAGTTCCGGTAACGGACCGGCGAGGGGAGAGGTGCTGCTGCCTCCGGCAATGGCGGCGCCAAGTGAATCGAGCGCACGAGAGCTATCGCTGCCGGCACGTGTCTCATCCCATGCGCAATAGATGGCAAGGGCGAGCGCGGCTGCAAGTAGGATGCACCCTAGGGCTCCCGATATAAATCCGCGTCGGGCCCGGCAACGCTCATCGCGACGCTTGTCACCGCGATGAGCCCGGCTATGTTCGGTGGCTTCGTTATCGCACACGGCGCCTCCGATACGCGCTTACGATAAGAAGCGCCATGCCGGCGAATGCGAGCGGAGGCACAAGGTGCCAGAGCGTGCCCGTTTGAGGAAGCCGCTTCTCGGGAGGCGTGATGTCTCCCGTGTTGATGATTGCTACCGTGCCCCCGCTCCGTTCGATGGTGACGGTGTAGCCGTCGGGCACGTTTGCCTCAACGACCTGCCAGCTGTGGCCCAGGCTCAATCCGGTCCAGGTATGCTGCCATCCTGCTGCGGCGTCAAGCTGGATCGTGTCGGCGACCTCGCCATCGCAGAGCAGCTGCACGCTGATTTGCCTGGGGCGGTTTGCGGCACCCCCGTCATCCCAGCGCTTGACTACCGTGAGATTCGTGAGCTCGACACGCTCGAATTTCAGGTCGCAGCGCATCTCGGAGAGCTCCGTCCCGGAATCATCTACGCTGGGGAGCGCTGTAAGTATCGGCGAGAAGCGATACCGCGCGTCGTGGTAATCGAGCTCGCCGGCGCATACCAGGTATAGCCCGTGCTCGAGGTCTTCAAAGCGCAGCAGGCCGCGTGCATCGGTTGCGCCTGCTGCAAGGGCCGGCACCGCGTCTGCTGAGACATAAGCTGCGAGCGTTTGCGCTGCGGCGCCCCATCCGCTGGCATCCAGCCCATTAAGGTCAACTGGGTAATCGGCGAAGCTCCCCGTGAGCTTCCAGCTTCCAGAAGGGGAGAGCTCACCCACGCGGTAGAGGGAGATGTCGACCCCAGAAAGCGCGGCGCTCCCATCTTGGGCGCTCGCCTCGATGGCGTAACCCGAGGTACGCTCCTCTGCGAAGGCGAAGCGGGGAGCCATGCAAAGCAGCAAAGAGAGTGTAGCTAGGACGCACACCAGTCGGCGAAGATGCGTGCGCTGCGAAAGGGCTTCTAGCATAGGTCATCACCTTCAAATGGGGCAGAGGATTCGGAGTCTGCGGAGGGGCTGGGATCGGCAGAAGGCACAGTATCGGAGGGGGATGGAGCCTCGGGCTCGCCGAGGCGCGCGGCTCCATCCGGAACTGCGTCGTTCTGTTGGGCGCCCCTATTTGCATGTGGCGAGGGCTCGGGTGCGGGATTGTCGCCCCCGTCTTCGTTGCGGCGCGTTCGCGTTCTCACCAACACGATAACCAGCAGGATAAGTAGGATCGGTGCGGCAATGACGGGCGCTACCTGCGCAGGATCGATTCGCGTCGCCTCGCCGGCGCCTGCGGGCACGGCATCGTTGGCGATTCGGTGCCCGCGCACCAACAGGCGGTGCGTGTTCACGCCATAGGGCGTGCAGGTGACGAGCGTCGCCAAGTCGCGCCTCTCTTCGATCTCCAGGTCGTCGAGCTCGTTGGGTTCCACGATGCGGATCTGGTCCACCTCGTAGGTGAGGGTCTCGCCCAGTACGTGAATCAAGAAGACGTCGCCCTCGACAAGCTGGTCGATATCGCTGAACAGGCGCGCGCTCGGCAGTCCGCGGTGCCCCGAGAGGACCGTGTGGGTGGATGCCCCGCCCACCGGCAGCGAGCTCCCCTCGATATGCCCCGCGGCCACCTGCAGAACATCGTCATCGATGCCGTGGTACACGGGAAGCATGATGTTTACCGACGGCACCTCCACGTAGCAGAGCATGCCGGTGCCCGAGACATCGAGCGTGCTCGCATAGCGGCGATGGAAGGCGTCGGTGGGGTGGTAGCGATCGTGCTGCTCCAAGAGCGCCTCGTTATAGGCGCGTGCTTCCGCGAGCATCTGGTCTCGCTCGGCGGAGCTCGCCGCGGCGACCTCATCGTCGTAGCTAGCGATGAGCTGGCTTTGATGAAAGGAGTTCCACCAGTCACTCACGCTGGGATACAGAAGCAGCAGGATCCCCACCGCGAACGCGGCGACCAACAATCCGGTCGAGACCGATATGTGCTTGCGGTTAGACATGGGGTTCCTGCTGCTCCAAGGTTGGTGGCATCAGCGCGCTGGGTGCCCTCCGATGCCGATCCTTCGGCTACTGCTTCTGTGCCATGCGGCGCTTCACCACGAGTGCCACGCCGGCAACTACAACGAGCGTGCCGCCCACGATATAGAGCACCGTTGTGCCCATGCCGCCCGTGGAGGGCAGGGTGGCGCCGGCTTGGTTCACCACGGTGGCGCTCAGGCTGCCATCGTCAGGGTTGGATGTGAACTCGATGGTACCTCCTTTGGTCGAAGCGCCGGTGAGGTTGGTGATCTGCGAGCCTCCATCATGTGTCGCCGTGATATCGAACTCAATGGGCGTGATGGTGTTGTAGCCTCCAGGCGTCGTGCTCTCGGACAGGCGGTAGTGTCCGTCATCGAGACCGGTGAACTCGAAGGTGGTGGAGCCGTCAGCGGTAAACGTCTTCACAGTGCGCCATTCATTGGATTCACCCTTATACAGCTTCTCAAGGGTGAAGGCAGCGCCCGCGAGCGGCTGATTGTTGCCATCGACCTTATTGATGATGGTCTTGTAGGTGAAGACCACCGCGTTGTCGGGCGTGGTCGTGCCGGTGCCGCTGCCATTGGGGTTGTTGGAGTACTCCAGGTGCGCGGTGTTGGGGTTGCCAGGTTCCCCAATCACGGCGTGCTCGTTCAACGTTGCGGAGTAGGTCGCAACGATCTTGCAGCCATCCTCGACGTTCTTTATCGTCCTGAGGTCATTGAACTTGATATGGAAGGTGCAATTGTCTTCCGGATTGGAGACAACTGTGTATTGATTGGCGCCGAGCAGAGCGCCGTCAACCGTTACGGCGACGCTGCCTGCGCCGTCGAAGTCGAGGCCGTCGCCCAGATGGTCGTGCATGATGAACTGATACGTGTCATACGAGGTAAGGTCAGTTGCGACGGTGGCGGTTAGGCGGAAGTTCACGTGGTCGCTGATGTCTTGGTCGGCGCTGGGACCCCAGGCGGCCTCGCCGGTGGAATCGTTGACGTCCTCGACTTCCTTCTCGAGCGTGGGGACGTCGGACTTGGCCTCAACACTCACATCGCCGAGCAGCTGCAGCATGAATTTGGAGTATGCGTCGTCGTTGCCGATGACGACGTCGGTGTTATCCCTCACGAAATAATAGCCATCATCGAGGCCGCTGATGGTGTAGGTGAATGGAGCCTGAGTTCCTGTGCCAGAGGTGGAACTAGAGTGAGTGTTGGTGAGATGATTGCCGATGACGGTTGCCACTGCATCAAGATCGGCGGAGTTGTTGGCGAAGGGGTTGCTGGTAAGCACTTCGGCCACATCTGCCGCAGTTTTGCAGTCCGTGAAGAGCGCGTGCAGCGACCACCTTGTATCTTTCAACGCGACGAGCAAATTCTCGCCTTTCACGCCAGATCCCCATTCCACATTGGAGAGCGTGGGGTCGCTCGAGTCGTCCTTCTTGTAGTAATCGCCGCTGAAGACCTGATACGCCTCATAGGTATGTCCGGACGTATCGGCCGTGATGGTGAGCGTGTGGCTGCCAGCGGCAAAGGCCGGCGCGACCGTTGTAAGGGCCAGCACCAGGGCGCAGAACCCGGCGGCAAGCGCGCGCAGTATCCGGTTCGTGTGCTTCATCGTTTTCCTTCCTTTTCAAATTGTTCTATGCGTTTCGGATCGTTCCGTTGTTGGGCTGTTGGCGGGTGCGTCGTGGACGCGCAGAGTCATGGAGGTCCTTCGCGCGTTTGCGCGCGCCAAGCGCTAGGGCGTTTTTCGCGCGTTGCTACCACCGCCCTTCGGTCTTAAGCCGCGGCGGCTCACCAGGGCGATGGCGCCCACGGCAAGCACGAGGCCCGCCAGGCGAATCTGCCTCGTTCCCGAGCCGCCGGTCGATGGCAGCGTGTAATCGCGGTAATTGGGTACCTGCAGGTTCAGCTCACCGTCTTGGGCGCTGTCGCGGTACAGGATGCGTCCCGGCTCATCCGGCAGGCTATAACCATTTGGGGCCTTGACTTCCAACAGGTAGTAACGGTCGCGCGGGAGGTTCTCCCAAGTATGGGAGCCGCTGGCGCCGAGCGTCACGATGTCGGTGAGGTAGGCCGTTCGCGAGGCGCCCTCGCCGATGTCTAGGACTTCGTCGATGCCTATGTTCTGGTACTCAGGATGATTGGTGGCATTCGCTATGTCGCTCACGTAGCGTTGATCTCCCGCTTCGGGGCTATAGAGGGCGAAGACCGCACCCGCAAGCGGGCTTACGGTGCCCGCCTTCAGGTCATCGCCGTCAACCTTGGTGAGCGTCACGTCCCAGAGCCTATAGGTGTTGCGGCAAGTGATAGCAAGCTCTGTGCCCGGGCGGTAGGTAAAGCCGTAGTGCGGCGCGGGGTCGGTATTGAAGTCGCGGTAGCTGAAACTATCGCTAGGGGTGATCTCAGTGATGGTGTATCGTGCGCCATCGGTCCAGGTCCAGCCATCGCCAAAGTCCAAGCGGCAGGGGGTGGTGCCGTTTGGGTTACTCGAGCTCTCGCCGGCGTTGACCGTAAGGGTTACTTCACGAACCTGATCGTTCGGGCGATCGGCCTCGCCGAGCGCCTTGCGCACCGCATCGACCGAGTCGAACCTCCCTTCCAGCGCGCTGCCTTCGTAGACGGCAAAGGTGAACGTGGCTTCCTCGGCGATGGCAACTGGATTGCCCTCGCCATCAACCGTTACCTTTTCAAGCGTGGGCACCGCGGGTACGCGCACGCCCACGGGGAGTGAGACCGCGGAAAGCGCTAGCGTGCTTCCGCCGGTGTTCACCTCGTAACGGTAGCCAAAGTTGTTCCAGGCAATCGTGCCGGGGTCCGCCGCGCCGTCAATGTTCGCCGTGAAGCTTACGAGCACCGTGGCGCCAGCCGGTACCACGTCGGCGGTTCCATTGCCGAGCACCACGCGGAGGGAGCGTGCACTGGCTGGAGCAGCGTTCCAGCCAGCGCCTCCCGTTTCGCCCGCCCAATCGGCGTCGGTAAAGCTTGTTGCCGCGGTGTACTCAACGCGGTAGCTGTTCGGATCAACTGTTTGCACCGTGCCATCGGGATCGCGCAGGCGTACCGATACCTGCGGATCGTCCGCGAATCGCACCTTGAAGGCACTGTTGCGGGAGGCATCCGGGTCAAAGGGACTGCCGTCGTCCGGCTCGGGCAGGTTGTCGATCACCACGAGCTTGTTGAGGGGGCTTTCGGACTGGTTGCTTACCTCGAGCTCGTAGGTAAAGGCGCTGCCTGAGCTTCCCAGCAGGATGCTCGTGGGTGTTCCGGTGGCACTCGCCGTGTTGTCGCGGTTGTTTACCTCGGTGACGTGCTTGTTAGAGCTCGTGACGTATCCGAAGGCCACGTTGACCGCCGCCGAGTTGCGCACGCCGGAGGGGTCGCCGTTTTCATCGCGCACCATGGTGCCCTCCGACACGCTGCTAAAGGTGCAGTCGGGCTCGAAGAGCACGTCGTTGATATACGGACGCGACGAGATGGTCTCCGAGGTGTTGCGGGTGGAGTAGCTCAGTACTGCGGTGCCGCCGTTTTCGGGGATCATCATCCAGGCATAGTTATAGACGGTGGTTTGGCTGCCCTGGAGACGGATGGAAAGTGATTCCGAGCCATCCGCCGCTCGATCAAGCTTAACGGAAATTGTACCGCCACGGTCGGGAAGTACGGTCCATTCCGAGTTCCCAACCGGCACAGGCTGTCCTCCGATGTTAACGGTGGCGTCATCTGCGCTGTGGTCTGCAATGGTGAAAAGGGTGGTGCTGTTGCCCACGGAGCTGCCGTCCGCAAGGAAGCGCTGGAGCGTCACGTCGCCTACGAAGGTGTAGGGCGCCTCCATGGTGTCCTGCACCATATAGTCAACGATCTGGGTTGGACCGTCGTTGCGAAGCGTGGTTTGCCAGTTAATGGTTGCTGCCGGTGCGGCGCTGCCCGTGTAGTCGATAGTTTCACCATTTATCGGCGTATACGAAACTGCTCGTTTGGAAACTCCGGGGACACTGTAGGTCCGCCGAAGCGTGACGTCCGACACGAGCCAGCGCGCATGTTTTCCGCTGGGATCGGTGATCCCGTAGCGTTCTTGTACTTCTTCAGCTGAGAGCCCTAATCGGGTTCCGTCATTGTAGGTGGATCCTTCTCCGATGGGCGCGCCTGTGGCGGAGACGTTAACATCGGATGCGATTTCGCCCGTTACAATCACGCCGGTGTCCAGATAGTCCTCGTAGGGCATCGCGAGCGTGTTCTGCGAGACGTCTTCTGTTTGAGAATAGAAGCCAATCTGGCAGAAATAGCCGAAGACGATCGCCTCGTTGCGGTCAAGGTAATACTGACCGCGCACTGCGTCGTAGTGAACGGCGTAATCGCCTTCGCCGCTACCAAATGTAAAGCGCAGCGTACCGTCACCTTGCACCTCTGCCTGTACCTGCGCGCTCATGAAGTGGATGTCGCTCGTGGCCCCGCCTTCCGTATAAGCGAGGTTTACAAATGGTTCGTTACCGAACGCTGCCTGCTCGTTTGCGCCGCCGTTGGTCACGATGGTGCGAGGCCCATTCGCTCCGATCGGAGTTGAGCGCATGTAGCCGTACGTAAAGCCTTCGGGCAGCTGATCGATAAGGTCATTCAGGTAGAGTCGCGGATTGCCGGTGTTCATGATTACTGTGTAATATTGCACCCAGCTCTCACGGGTGTCGCGGTTGTTGTAGACGACGCGCTCAGAGGTGGACGGGGCGTCGTCAATTCTATTTTGATTATTTTCTCTATAGAGCCCATAGACACCCTTCTGTAGGAAGGCGCTGCCGCTCTGCTCCAGATCATGCGTTACCGTGGAGGGCAAGCCGTACAGCCAGAGCGTGTTTTGCAACTGCTGTGTGCCAGCGGCTGCCGTATAGCGGTCCCAAACAGCATCGTCGGCAACGTTGCTAGGGAAGGTAAGGGTTACGTAGAGATAGAGCGTGCTATCGGACTCAAATGTGATGCGCGCTTCGTCGGGCCAGACAATATAGTACTGGCCGTCTTCATGTGCCACGCCCAGCGAGGGGAAGTCTGGGGAGACAGACCAATTGTTAAGATCATCGACGCCTACTACGTTGCCCGTGCCTCCAGCGACGGCCTTTATTTTGATGTCGTCAGCTACCCATTTGAATGCGCCGAAAGTCTGGGGGAGTGCGTCGCCCAGTTGATCGCCCGTGAGCGTGAAGGGGCCGCCTGCCGCGTTTTGAAGGTCAAGTCTATAGGTGACCGCTTCGCCCGAGCCTACCGTGGAGTGGTCGACGAGGATGTCGTGGTCCGGATTACCGTCGCGTTCTCCCTCGACAATGTGCTTTTCGAATTGCAGGATGGTGCCGCCACCCCAGAGCCCCGCGAAGATGCGGTTGCCGGGCTTATCGTTCATCCAAACCATGTTTCCTACGGAATAGGAGCCGGTATCCTGGGCAAGCTGCGCGTCGACCACGGCGTGGTAGTTCAACTCAATGCGATATTCCTCGCCGGGCAGTTCGTCGAAGTACCACTCGATATGCGTATGTAGACCTTTGTAATGTTCGGTATCACCGCCGCCCTCGCCGTTGGGGAGTTCTACGTCGCCTTCGTCCTCAGCTACGGTGATGCTCGCCGCGGTTAAGAGCTTGCCGGAATCGTCGATTCCCACGCGCACGTTCTTGTAGGTGCCCGCCTTGAGCAGGTAGTAGGCCTTCCCCTCTACGGTCATCTGCTCAAGATCTTGACCCTCGAGCTGCGGGTTTTCATCTGCGGGAACCAGCAGGTATTGCGCGCCATAGAGGTCGTCGACCATTGGAAGGTTTTCGTAGGCGCCTGTGCCGTAGTGTGTGAAGTTGAGGCGGTAGTCCAAGACATCATCGTCGTTGAGCTGCGGTGCTTCGTCCAGCAGCACTCCGTCGCGAGAAACCGATTTATCGATGACGGCTTCTCGCCGTACGGTGCGTGTAGTACCAGGTGCTCTTTTTACCTCACCGCCATTTGGGTTGTAAACATACGCGGTGTTGGAGATTGTGCGCGGGTTCTCATTGGGATATTGGCTCGGTCGATCGTGCTCTAGCAGCTCGAACGTCGTCTTGATGGTGGCGTGCACGGTCATCTCGAGGGAGGCTCCACCTCCGAGTGAGAAGTTGCTATCCTCGCTATTGAGCGCCCAGTCACAGGTATAGACAGCTTTCGAGGTGGGAGCGTATCCTGCGCGATAAAGCGCCTCGGCTACGCTTGATGCGATATAGCTTGCCCCTTTGGCAGTCTGCACGGTATAGCTCGCTGCTCCGTCATTGAAGGCGGCTGTTATGGTGAGCGTGGTATCTGTGGTATCCATGCTGCTATTACGAGGGGTACGCCAAGCGGCATTTTCGGTGCCATCAATATTGGTAACGGCTTCCCACGTACCCAGTTGTGCATGCTTAATGGTTATGGTGAGCTTGGTGCCTGCTGGAGCTTCAGCAAACATCCGCTCCATATTCTGAGGCGTGATGTAGAGGTCGGTGCTTAGAGGATCGCTCACCCGATACACGCCTTCCATAGGCGAAGTTGGGTACGAGCTTGTTCCTGTGTTGGTGAGCGTAAGTGGGTAGTCGATGTCTTCGCCAAAGTAGGTAGGTTCGCTTGAACCCTTGGTAAAGGTGAGGTTGGCAGTTGCTTCTGAGAGCGTTATCTGCGCTATTGCGGGCTTGGGCTCATCGTCAACGCTGTGCGTGTAATGGACGGTTGCGCGAATTTCATTGATGACTTGATGCTTATCCTGTGCCGCATGAAACGCGTTAAGGTCAATTTCGAAGGCCTCGGGTTTTAAGTAAATTGATACATTGGGAGGAGCTGCCTCTTGGTTTCGGTTCCCGTTCACGTAGCGCCAGCTAAGTTCAAGCCCTTGCTCTTCTTCATTCCATGTGACGTTGCGTCCGGAAATGCCGGTTGCTGAAAGTTGCGCAATAAGGATATCGCCAGCATAGATGTTACTTCCCTGGACACGGATAGTCCCTTGCTTTACCGCTTCCACCACATCGGGTGCCCAGATAACGCCTTGAGGTAGATGGAGGGTGTCGACGAAGTCGATGGACCTGGCAAAGTCCTTGCCGTAGGACGAGCTGTTCGTGTCGTCGCGCGGCAGGCTTACATCCCATCTCATGTCTTGGGAGAGAGCGGCACCTCCTTCGCCGTCGCCCCATATACGGGGGCCATTAGTTCCTGTTTTCCTAAGGCTGAAGCTATCGGGCTGGGTTGTCCAGTAAGCCTGGATCATATCGTCGCTGGTGGGCTCGATGAGCTCACCTTGTTCGCTTCCTTCCGATGTGGGCTTCACGCCCGCAACGCCCCAGATGGTGATGCCGCCTCCGCTCGAAGTGGGCGAGGGATAGAGCGCCGTCATGGGAATTGAGATCGTAGAACCTGTGTGTGGCGCGAACTCAAGGTAAACGGTGTAAGGGTCGTCGGTGGCAAAGACGCTGGCGGAAGCTACGGTCGAGCCGTTGCTGTCCGTTATGTCGAAGTGACTGCCCGGAGTGATGCTCAGGGTGGCATCCTCGCCTGCTAGGCGTAGATATACGCGGTAGCGGGCGTCATTTGTGCCCGTGGTATTCTGAAGGCTAGCGGTAATGTTGAGGGTATCGCCCGTGAGAAGGCGGTAACCACCGCCGCTGCCGCCTTCGGACGATTGCCACTGTATGGTGTCGCCCTCCGAGCTCAGCCTGATATCCATGCTGTCCACGTCATCGCCGGTGACGGTGAGGTTTTCCTTGCCATGCATGTTTGAAGCAAAGCCGCCGCTTCCGCTGGCGCCTTCAAGCCCCGTATTGTAGAACGGGTTGGTGCCTACGGATGTTGCTTCGGTGAAGGACGCGAGTGCCTCCTCAACGGTGGTTGCACCGTTCACCTTATTCAGTGACGGACAATTGGCAAAGGCGTAGTGCGAGATGCTTTCGATTTTTTCTGGCTCTTCGAACGTGACGCTTTTTAGTCGCTCGGCATGCTTGGCCACGCCTTGGGCGACGCCGGTAACGGTGCAGGTAACGCCGTCTTCGGGCGAGAAGGCGGCCGGGATGGCCGCATCTACCACGTTGTTGGGGATATTGACGAGGGTTGCTGTGCCCGTTTTGGCGTCGTAGCTATACAGGATGCCTTGGTCGTCAACGTAGATGGTGCCCTCAAGCGAGGCAAGGGGCTCTTCCGCGCTTGCGAAGGCACCTGCCTCGACGGTAATTTGATTGTTCGGTTCGAAATAGATGGAATGCTGGAACTTCACGATGGCATCGAAGTTAGCCGGGAGCACGTCCACATCCTCACCAATAACGAGATCGAACGTGGGCTGTGTGTCCCTGAATACAAAGCCGGACCCAATCGTGGAGTTACTCGCGTTGTACCTAAGGGTCACCAGGGAGGGGAAGAGGCCTGTATCCGCAAAGAAGGGATCGTTCATACTGACGGTGCCGCGAGGGATGTCCAAGCTGGTCAGTGATGTGTTGCCGGAAAACGGGCCCTTATCGAAGCGCAGGGGTACGTCTTCGGGAAATCTGATGGTCCGCAGCGAGCTGGCTCCGTAAAACACCATATTGAGGTCCCCGCCATCGATGCTCACTCCGTCAGCGATATAAACTTCTTCAACGCTGCTGTCTCGAAACACATCATAGGTCATAGTTTTAACTGTCGAAGGGATGGTTACACGCTTGAGATATCGCGTATTTTTTAATGCTGACTGGGCGACCTTGCGCACGCTCTCGGGAGGCGTGTAGCTGTCTCCAGCATGGAAGTTCGGATAGTCGATGAGCGTAGAGCCATCTTTGGAATAGAGGACTCCGTCGATATCGCACAGTACGGGGTTGTCGGGATCAACTTCGAAGGAGTACACGGTGTAAAATGGCTGGGCTCCAAAGTTTACAAGGGAGGCGGGTATGTTGACCACGCCTTCCTCCGCGGTTTTTGAATCGATGCCTGCATCATTGAACACTTGCTGCCCAAGTGTCTCGACACCCTCCATGAAGGTGATTTTCCCTAAATGCGACAGCTCAAAAGCATTTCTCTTTAAGGTTTTGACATTACCGGGGATTATCAACTCGCGCTCGGTGAGGGTGATTCTGCTGAACGCATAGGTACCGATTTCGGACACGGTCGTTCCAAAATCTATGGAAGTGAAGCAGCCGTTATGGAACGCGTTGTTACCAATGCGCGTAATGCCATCCTCAATTACGAGCTTAATGGGGGAACTGCTGTTAGTGATATATGAGTAATACGGGGGCTGAACACTTAGATTCGCAAGGTTGGGAATCTCTCCCTCGCCTGCAATAATGAGCGTGCGGTCGCCGGCGTCGTTCTCGGTTACTTCCCAAGTGAGGTTGGAATCGGGGATATCGCCGCCGTCGATATGTGTGTCATCCACTCCGGCGCGTGCGGCGGTGCTTTCCTCGGTCGCGGCATCGCTTGTCTCGGTTTCGGCGGTGGGCTGCTTCGCTGCGGCATCAGAAGGCTCACTTTGGGTTGAGGGGTTGGTCGCCGCGTTATTCTCGGTGCCGTCCGATGCATCTTCCGGAGTCTGATCGCCTTGCGTTGCGCCGCCAGAGGGGTTTCCGTTGGATTCCGGATTGGTCTGCTCCTTGTTTCCAGTTCCATCAACAGGGGTGTCACCGGCGTCGGTTTCCGGCGTCTCGTCTTCTGTATCACCCGTTGATGTCGCCTCGCCGTCTGTGCCCTCCGTTGCGGAAGCCTCGCTATCCGCAACCTGCTCGAAGCCGGTCACGTTTACAAGGTCATCCTGCTCGGCTGCGGTGGCGGGCAGCTCGAGTGCCGCAGAGGTGGCAAGGGCAACCGCCATGCACATGACGGAAAGCGCGACTACCCGGCCCGAGCGGATTAGGCGGTGGCGCAAGGATGTGAGGTGTTCGCGAATGCGCGGGTGCTGCATGCTGTTCCTTTCGCTCGCTAAACGATGCTGACGGTGTTCAGCGGCCACACACGGAAGCTGACCACGCCGATAACCTGGTCGAGGTCGATGCATCCGATGGCGCGCGTCCGGCTGTCAAGGGACGTGGCCCGGTCGTCTCCCATCACGAAGATGCGGCCTTCGGGCACTTGATAGGGAAGCGGGATGTCGCAGGTGCCTCGACTCGATTGCGCAAGGTAGGGCTCGTCAAGGAGCTGCCCGTTGACGGAGACGTTGCCCCGCTGGTCGATATCCACCCAGTCGCCCGCGCGTGCGATGACGCGTTTGACCAAGATGCTGTTGTTCAGATAGAACGCCACCACATCGCCGGTATCTGGCTGGGCGGGGCGCAGCGTCACGACTAACTGGCCGTCGGAAAGCGTGGGCTCCATGGAGGAGCCATCGATGCGCATTACCGGCGCGATATACATGGCGATGAGCGAGGCCGCTGCCGCGACACACAGAAGAACGCCTACCGTGCTGGCAACCGTCTGCCGCAGGCGCCGCCGATGCTCTCTTCGCTGTTGGAGCTGCGCTTCGGAAGCAGGGTCATGGGGTTGTTGATCAGGCTGATGGACGCTACCAGAGTTGTCTTCTTCGACGACCGATGTATCTACGCGAGGCGCTTCAGAGTTTTCCTGCGCGTTTGCAGACTCAGCCCGGGATGTTGAGCAGAATTCTGATTCAGATAACTGATGGGGGGGGGTCATAGAATTAGCGGTTGAGGGCGCATCTTCCATCGGAGCAGGACGGGAGATCTTTTCGGACGAGTTCGTGGGTGCTTTTGCTGCTGAACCTGATTCGATTACCACGTACTCAGCCATATCACTCCCTCCTCCCAACCGACTATTCTAGAACAAAATGCGGTTCTCTCCCCAACATTTTATAATAGTGATTCGGGGAGGGGGTGGGCGTCTTGCTTTTGGAAAGATGCAGCGCGTCTTGGTAGCAGTGATGGCGGTTCCGCCCGATTGCGCGGGGTGGGCAAACACGACGCGCCCTGCCTTTGCCGGGGTGAACTATGGGGAATTCTGACAACGTCGCTTGCTCGCCTCCTTAGGCACGGCTTGCTTCGCTGCCTGTGCTATCCTCTTGCAATACGTGAACAACGAGCATAGAGGTGCTGAAATGGATACACCCATGGATATCGAGTCGATGCCCAAGAACTACGACCCCGCTGCCCGCGAGCCCGAGATCCTCGAGAAGTGGCTTGCCGGCGGGTACTACCAGCGTCGCCCCGGCGTGGGAGACTGCACGGTCACCATCCCGCCGCCCAACGTCACGGGCGTGCTCCATATGGGCCATGCGCTCGACGACTCCATCCAGGACGCCATCGTGCGCGAGGCGCGCATGCGCGGCCGCTCTACCCAGTGGATTCTGGGCACCGACCATGCGGGCATCGCCACGCAGACCAAGGTCGACAAGAAGCTCAAGGAGGAGGGCAAGAACCGCCTCGAGATGGGCCGCGATGCCTTCATCGATGCCTGCTGGGACTGGACGCATGAGTACGGCGGCACCATCAAGGAGCAGATCAAGCGCATGGGCTGCTCGGTTGACTTTGAGCATGAGCGCTTCACGATGGACGACGATTATGCCGAGGCGGTGCGCCGCGTCTTCTGCGACTGGTATCACGACGGCCTCATCTACCGCGGCAAGCGCATCGTCAACTGGTGCCCCAGCTGCACGACGGCCATCTCCGACGACGAGGCGGAGTATAAGCAGGAGGCGGGTCACCTCTGGCACCTCCGCTATCCCTTGACCGAGCCGGTGAACGGCCAGGATTACATCGTGGTCGCCACGACGCGCCCCGAGACCATGCTCGGCGACACGGGCGTTGCCGTCTCGCCGAAGGACCCCGAAAAGGCCGCCTTTGTGGGCAAGACCGTGATGCTCCCCATCGTGAACCGCGAGATTCCCATCTTTGAGGACTGGCATGTGGATGCCGGCTTTGGTTCGGGCTTTGTCAAGGTTACGCCCGCGCACGACCCCAACGACTACGCTATGGGCGAGGCCCACGGCCTCGAGAAGATCAATATCTTCGACGAGCACGCGGTTGTTGTGGACGGCTACGGCGAGTTCTCCGGCATGACGCGCGACGAGTGCCGCGAGGCCGTCGTCGCGTGGTTTGAGGAGCATGGCCTGCTCGACCACATCGAGGAGCATGAGCACTCCGTCATGCACTGCTATCGTTGCGACACCACGCTCGAGCCTTGGCTCTCCGAGCAATGGTTCGTCGCGGTCGACAAGCTCAAGGGGCCGGCGATCGAGGCCGTTGAGGGTGGGCGCGTGCGTTTCAACGCCGAGCGCTGGAAGCAGTCCTACCTCACCTGGATGGAGAATCTTAAGGACTGGTGCATCTCGCGCCAGCTGTGGTGGGGCCACCGCATCCCGGTCTTCTACTGCGAGGACTGCGGCTGGGAGGACGCCCTCATGGAGGACGTGCACGTGTGCCCCAAGTGCGGCGGCCATCACGTTCATCAGGACGAGAACGTGCTCGATACCTGGTTCAGCTCGCAGCTGTGGACCTTCGCCACGCAGGGCTGGCCGCAAGATCCCGCGGCGCTCGAGGGGCATCATCCCACCACGGCGCTGGTCACCGCGCGCGACATCATCGCACTGTGGGTTGCACGCATGATCATGAGTTCCGAGTACTTCCTGCACGAGGAGCCGTTCCACGATGTGGTCATCTACCCGACTATTCTCGCCAAGGACGGCAGCCGTATGTCCAAGTCCAAGGGCAACGGCGTCGACCCCATGGACCTCATCGCCAAGTACGGTGCCGACGCGATGCGCTTCAACCTGCTGTCGCTGTTCACCAACAACCAGGACGTCAAGTTCGATGCGGACATCGACAAAAAGACGCACGAGTTTTTGGGCAGCCCCCGCACCGAGCAGGCGAAGGCCTTCGTCACCAAGATTTGGAACGCGAGCCGCTTCCTTCTCATGAACATGGAGGGCTACGAGCCCGGTGAGCCGGTGGCCGAGACCGCGGCTGATGCCTGGATGTTCAGCCGTCTGGCCAAGCAGGTCAAGGTCGTCACCGAGGGTATTGAGAGCTACAACTTTGGCGAGACCGTCCGCGGCGTGCAGACGTTCTTCTGGAACGAGGTCTGCGACTGGTACGTCGAGGTCACCAAGGCGCGCCTGAAGGACGACGCGGCGCGTCTGCAGGCGCAGCGCAACCTCATCTTTGTGCTCGACACCTCGCTTCGCCTCATGCATCCGTTCATGCCGTTTGTGACCGAGGCCATTTGGGACCAGATGCCCGCGAGCGCCCTCGATATGGCGGGGGAGCGCGCAGACGCCCTTATGGTCGCCGCATGGCCCGAGCCTGCGGATTACGAGCGCTGGGTCGATGAGCCCGCCGAGCGCGCCTTCGAGCTCACCCGCGCTGTGGTGACCGACGTTCGCTCCACGCGCGCCCGCTACCGCATCAGCCCCAAGGAGCAGCTCCGTGTGGTGGTTTGCGCCCATTCTGCCGAGGTAGCAGACGCCATGGCGCCCATGGCGGCATTTGCGGCGAGTCTTGCTAACGCGTCTGCCGTCGAGGTTGCCGAGGGTGCGGCAAAGCCCGAGGGCTCCATCGCGCTCGCCGGGTCTGACTTTGACGCCTACGTGGTGGTGGGCGATCTTGTGGACTTCGCCGCTGAGCGCGCGCGTATCGAGAAAGCCGTCGCCAAGGCCGAGAAGGAGCTTGCCGGTGCGGAGAAGACCCTTGCCAACGAGGGCTTCGTCGCAAAGGCGGCGCCTGATGTCGTGGCCAAGAAGCGCGAGCGCGCCGAGGAGCTGCGCGCCGAGATCACAGCGCTCACCGCTCAGCTCGCCGACTTTGCGTAAGGGCGGCGTTCCGTCAGCGTAATCGGCGCATGTGCGAATCCGCACGGGCGCTCGCCAGAACACGGCGGGCGCCCGTTTTGCGTTTATTTGTCTTGCATGCGTCTGTCGGGGTTACTATGGAGGGGCGGTCGAGCAAGACATTCGTACAAAAGAGACCGCCTGCGCGATGGGGGATTACCATGGCGAATCTCGAAGAGATGCGTGAGTTCACGCGGCACTGGCGCGCGTTTTGCACCGAGGACGAGCACCTGTCGAATCTTTGCGGCCGCGTCCCGGTGGATACAGCCAAACTTACGGAGAGCGATCGGGGATATGACCTGTTCTCTGCTCCAGAATCCGTTGCATACTGCGATGAGACGTTTGCCAGCGTGCTTACCGGTGTTTTGACGGGAGCCAATGTCTCCGTAACTCCTGCGAACTCGCTCTGGGGCTGGTGGCTGGAAGAAGAGGATTGGCACATCTACGCCTCGACCAAGGAGATGCTTGCCGAGCGCGCGCGGAAGCTGGACGCGGTTGCCGCCATCGATGCGGAGCGCCGTGAAGCGATTGATGCCGACGATGCCTATCGTGAGGCGGCGGGCGCGGTTGAGACCTACCGGGCGTCGAATGCTGAGGATGCCGCCATGCGCGTTGACCTCGCGCGCCGCCTTGAGAATCTTGCCGATGCAGCAGAGCCGCCTGCTAAGCGGCGGAAGGGTTCCACTTCGAGCCTCGTGCGGCGCCTTGCTGTGGCTGCCGCTGTGATGCTTGCGTGCGGTGCGGCTCTTTGGTCGCTTGCGCCCGATGCGCTGGATGCCCCCACGCGCATCGTGTTGACGGTCCTCGTTGCCCTTGCGTGCGTGATGGTGGCGCTCCGTGTTCCGCAAGGCTTCGTGGCAGCGGTGCGCAGGCGCAGCAAGCTGGCTGACGAACAGGACCGTCTGAAGCGGACGCTTGCCGATATCGATGCGCGCGTTGCGTTGCGCACAGAGGAGCTCGAGGCACGGGCGCAAGAGGCCGATGACAGAAAGACCGAGCTCGAGAATCCGTTTCTCGCCCCGCGCGCCAACCTCATCGAGGAGTGCGTCCATATCGAGCGGGATATCATCGATGCCCTGGACGCCGATCTTGCAAAACGTGATACCGCGTATACTGCGGGCATGCTAGCGGAGCTTCCCTTCGACGAGGCGTACCGAGCCGCTCAGGAGTGCGAATGGGCTCTTCTTAGCAGTTGGATGGGGGAGTACCTCGTCCGCCTGTCGCATGAGATCGAGCACGCCTTGAACGCGCGCGCGAGCGAGGAGGTCTGGCTCGAGTCACACGACCCCTTTGGCAAGCGGTGGTGGGACCGCGCCGAGGACATTCTCGCTCTCATGGAGCGGGGAGACGCCGCTGACACCGCGCGTGCGCTCGAGCTTCTCGCCAAGGCGGATGCCGACGGCGAGGCGTAAACTGCACGGGCTTTCCGTTCCCCGTTTACCGAGTCCTGATGCAATTACGTGCCCTCGCATGAGAGAATGAAAGAAGGGCAAAAGCCCAATCCAACCATCTTCTGCAAGGAGGCACCATGGCATTTCCCGGAGGGTTCCTGTGGGGCGGCGCGACTGCTGCCAACCAGTGCGAGGGCGGCTACAACGAGGGCGGGCGCGGCCTTGCCAACGTTGACGTGATCCCGCACGGCGCAGACCGCGGTCCCGTGATGGCGGGCCTGCGCAAGATGCTCGACTTCGAGGACGGCTACTACTATCCCGCTCAGGTCGGTATCGACATGTACCACCACTACAAGGAGGACATCGCGCTCTTTGCGGAGATGGGCTTTAAGACCTATCGCCTCTCCATCGGCTGGACGCGCATCTTCCCCAACGGCGACGAGGGCGAGCCCAACGAAGAGGGCCTCGCCTTCTACGAGGACCTGTTCCGCGAGTGCCAGAAGCACGGCATCGAGCCGCTCGTTACCATCACGCACTTCGATTGCCCCATTCACCTCATCAAGGAGTACGGTGGCTGGCGCAACCGCAAGCTCATTGACCTCTATAAGAAGCTCGTGACGGTTCTCTTCACGCGCTACAAGGGGCTCGTTAAGTACTGGCTCACCTTCAACGAGATCAACATGATCTTGCACCTGCCGTTCATGGGTGCGGGCCTGGTCTTTGAGGAAGGCGAGGACCGCGAGGCCGTCGAGTACCTCGCCGCACACAACGAGCTTGTGGCGAGCGCCTGGGCGACCAAGATCGCGCACGAGATCGACCCCGAGATGAAGGTCGGTTGCATGCTCGCCGCCGGTACCTACTACCCCTACAGCTGCAACCCCGAAGACGTGCGCGCCGCGCAGCTCGCCAACCAGGAGAACTACTTCTTCGTGGACGTCCAGAGCCGCGGTTACTATCCGGCCTACGCGCTCAAGCAGCTCGAGCGCAAGGGTATCGACATCGGTATGACCGACGAGGACCGTCAGGTGCTTGCCGAGAACACCGTCGACTTCATCTCGTTCTCCTACTACTCCACGCGTTGCGTCGCAGGCGAGGGAAGCGATGCCGAGCAGACCGAGGGCAACGCCTTCAAGGGTGCCAAGAACCCCTACCTCAAGGTGAGCGAGTGGGGCTGGGCCATCGACCCGCTCGGCTTCCGCATCACCATCAACGACCTGTGGGACCGCTACCAGAAGCCGCTCTTCGTGGTGGAGAACGGTCTCGGCGCCAAGGATGAGCTCAACGCCGACGGCACGATCGATGACGATTACCGCATCGATTACCTGCGTCAGCACATCGAGGCCATGCGCGATGCCATCACCGAGGACGGCGTCGAGATGCTCGGCTACACCACGTGGGGCCCGATCGACCTCGTCTCTGCCTCCACTGGTGAGATGTCCAAGCGCTATGGCTTCATCTACGTCGACCGCGACGACGCCGGCAACGGCACGCTTGCGCGTTTCAAGAAGAAGAGCTTCGACTGGTATAAGAAGGTCATCGCCACCAACGGCGAAGATTTAGCGTAACGGATCCGGGCGCCCGTACCGTTGTCGCATTTGGGGACGGGGTCGTTTTGTGCATTCTGGGGGAATGGCGCAGAACGACCCCGTTTTCGTATGTGGCGCCCGTCGTTGACGAATCCGTACACTTCTGACGTTTGGGAGCCCCTCAGTGTCAGGAACGTACGGATTTGTTGTGCGCATCGTCAGAAACGTGCGGATACCGACGTGGTCGTGCGCGTACTGGGGACGAGCAGTGACGGCGTTTCTCTCCTCAAGCTCCGGCGGAACGTCTATAGTGGAAGGACATTGTCCGAGCGCATGAGAGGGGTTGCGTTTATGGCGGAGTACAAGAGCGATATCGAGATCGCGCAGGCAGCGGAGGTGCTACCTATCTCGGAGGTCGCCGCAAAGGTTGGCCTTTCCGAGGACCAGCTCGACCATTACGGGAAGTACAAGGCAAAGGTTGACATCCACGCGCTCAAGGACCTGCCTCGCAAGGCAAAGCTCGTGCTGGTGACCGCCATCAACCCCACGCCGGCGGGTGAGGGCAAGACCACCACCTCGGTCGGTCTTGCAGACGCGCTTAATCGTCTTGGCAAGAAGGCGGTGCTTGCGCTTCGCGAGCCGTCCCTCGGCCCGGTCTTTGGTATCAAGGGCGGAGCCGCGGGCGGCGGCTATGCGCAGGTCGTTCCTATGGAGGACATCAACCTCCATTTCACCGGTGACTTCCACGCCATCGGTGCGGCTAACAATCTGCTTGCCGCTATGCTCGATAACCATATCCAGCAGGGCAACGCGCTTGGCATCGACCCGAAGCAGATTGTGTGGAAGCGCGCTGTCGACATGAACGACCGACAGCTTCGCCATATCGTGGATGGCCTCGGCGGCCGCATGCAGGGCGTGCCGCGTGAGGATGGGTTTGACATCACCGTTGCGTCCGAGGTCATGGCGGCCTTCTGCCTCGCATCCGACCTCATGGACCTCAAACGCCGTCTCGGTCGCATGGTTGTTGCCTACACCTATGCCGGCGAGCCCGTTACCGCTGCCGACCTCCATGCCGAGGGCGCTATGACGGCCCTTCTGAAGGATGCCATCAAGCCCAATCTCGTCCAGACGCTCGAGCATACGCCCGCGTTTGTCCACGGCGGTCCCTTCGCAAACATCGCCCACGGCTGCAACTCGGTCCAGGCAACCGAGACCGCCCTCAAGCTCGGCGACTACGTGGTGACCGAGGCGGGCTTTGGTGCGGACCTCGGTGCGGAGAAGTTCCTCGACATCAAGTGCCGCATGGCCGAGCTCGATCCGGATGCCGTGGTCGTGGTGGCGACGGTGCGCGCCCTCAAGTACAACGGCGGCGTGCCCAAGGCCGAACTTACGACCGAGAATCTCGAGGCTCTTGAGGCGGGCCTTCCCAACCTCCTGCGCCATGTGTCGAACATCCAGAACGTCTACGGCCTTCCCGTGGTGGTGGCCATCAACGCTTTCCCCACGGACACCAAGGCGGAGCTGGCGCTCGTGGAGGAGAAGTGCCGCGAGCTCGGCGTGAACGTTGCCCTCTCCGAGGTTTGGGCCAAGGGCGGCGAGGGTGGCGAGGCGCTCGCCCAAGAGGTTATGCGCCTTACCGAGCAGCCGCACGAGTTCCATTTCTCCTATGAGACCGGTGCCACGATCGAGGAGGCGCTCGAAGCGGTGGCGACCAAGATCTACCACGCCGACGGCGTCGACTACACCCCCGGTGCGAAAAAGCAGCTGAAGCAGCTTCATGACACCGGTTTTGGCAACCTTCCCGTGTGCGTCGCGAAGACCCAGTACTCCTTCACCGACGATCAGCATCTGCTGGGCGCGCCCGAGAACTTCCGCATCACGGTGCGCAACCTCAAGGTTTCCGCTGGCGCCGGCTTTGTCGTTGCACTCACGGGCGACATCATGACGATGCCGGGTCTGCCCAAGGTGCCTGCTGCCGAGAAGATCGACGTCCTCGAGGACGGCACGATCGTGGGGCTCTTCTAAGGCTATGGTTGACGAGGCACACGGAGGACCCTTCGGGCGTGGTCCTCGGCCTACTGCACCAATGGTGCAGTAGGCCTGCGGGAAACGCCCTGCGGGTCCTCCGAGCGCCCTCGTGACGCAAACTTACAATTCTCCATGTTGCCAGAACCCGTTCTCATTCATCTGAAAGGAGCCGTCTGTGGCCGAGAACTTGTGTGACTTGAGCTGTGCCGAGTTTGCCGGGCTGCTTGCCGCCAAGGTGCCCGCGCCCGGCGGTGGCGGAGCGGCGGCGATGGCGGGCGCCCTCGCGGTGGCACTCTGCTCCATGGCGGGAAACTTCACGGCCGGTAAGGCACGCTATGCTGCGGTCGAGGACGATATGCAGCGCATTCTCAACGAGGCGGAGTCGCTTCGCGCAGACTTGCTCGCCCTCGTTGAGGCCGATGCCCATGCCTTTGAGCCCTTGGCCCAGGCCTATAAGATTCCCGCGGACGACCCGGGTAAGACGCGTGCGCTCGAGACGGCGCTGCACGGTGCCTGCGCGGTCCCGCTCGATATCATGCGCGCCTGCGCGCACGCTCTCGATCTGCTTGAGGAGATGGGGGAGAAGGGGAGCCGCATGATGCGCTCGGATGTGGGCTGCGGTGCGGCGCTCGCCGCCGGTGCCCTTCGCGCTGCGCATCTGACGGTGCTCGTCAACACAACATCGCTCGCGGGCGACCCCGTTGCGCGCGCCTTTGAGGACGAGGCGGACGAGCTGCTCTCATCCTATATCCCGCGCGCCGATACACTCGCCGCGGGTATTGCTGCGGCGATTCGCGAGGAGGCGTAAGAATGGCGGAGCTTTTGCGCGGTGCCCCGGTGGCCAAGAGTATGACCGAGGAGGTTGCCGAGCGCGCCGCGCTCCTCGCTGCCGCCGGTGTCACGCCCAAGTTCGCCATTGTGCGCGTGGGAGATAACCCGAGTGACGGCGCCTATGTGCGCGGTGCGCTCAAACGCGCCGAGCGTGCCGGCGTCGCGACCGAGCTCGTCTCTCTGCCCGACACGATCTCGCAAGATGAGCTTTTGGGCGAGATTTCCCGCATTAATGCCGACTGCTCTATTCACGGCTGTCTTTTTTTGCGCCCCTTGCCAGTGCACATGGACGAGCCTGCCGTATGTGCGGCCCTTGCACCCGAGAAAGATGTTGACGGCATCACGCCCGGTTCCCTCTTTGGCGTCTTTGCCGGGGAGGAAACCGGGTTTGCCCCGTGCACGGCGGAGGCGGTCGTTGAGTTGCTCGAGCGTTCGGGCGTCGAGATCGCCGGCTCGCGTGTGACCGTCGTCGGACGTTCGCTTGTTATCGGCAGACCCGTCGCCATGCTGCTCATGGGTAAGAACGCCACCGTCACCATCTGCCATACCAAGACGCGCGACCTCGCCTCCGAGTGCGCGCGTGCGGACATCCTGGTCGTCGCTGCGGGCCACGCCGCCACAGTGGGGGCATCTGCCGTGTGCGACGGACAGGTCGTCGTCGATGTGGGCATCAACGTAGATGAAACCGGCGCCCTTGTGGGCGATGTTGCATTCGACGAGGTCGAGCCCCTTGTGCGCGCTATCACGCCCGTGCCGGGAGGGGTTGGGGCGGTCACCACGGCCGTCCTCATGAAGCATGTTGTCGAGGCCGCCGAGCGCGCGGTCCAGAAGGGATAGCCATGGCAGTAGATCTAGAGCGCGCGCAGGCCGCCGTACGGGAGTTTTTGCTGGCGGTAGGTGAGGACCCCGATCGCCCGGGTCTTGTTGAGACGCCCGACCGGGTCGCGCGGGCTGCCGCCGAGCTCTTCGGCGGCTACGATGAGGATCCTGCTGTGCACCTGCGCAAGCAGTTCCACGAGAGTGATAACGAGGAGATGGTCATCGTGCGTGATATTCCCTTCTCCTCGATGTGCGAGCACCATATCCTGCCGTTCACGGGCAAGGCGCATGTCGTCTATATCCCGCGCGCCGGCCGCATCACCGGTCTTTCCAAGATTGCTCGCTGCGTCTCGGGGTTTGCGCACCGCATGCAGCTGCAGGAGCGCCTGACCGCCCAGATTGCCGACGCCCTTATGGCGGAGCTCGAGCCGCTCGGCGTGCTCGTGGTGCTTGAGGCGGAACACACCTGCATGACCATGCGCGGGGTACGCGCTGCAGGCGCTCTCACCGTCACCTCGGCGGTCCGCGGCGGCTTCAAGAACGATATCAAGACGCGCGAGGAGGCCCTGCGTCTGATCGGGCTCAATGGCTAGCGAAAAGGACATGCTCCGGCGGCAGCTCCGCACCGCGCGCGATGCTATGTCGGCAGCAAAGCGATGTGAGCTAGACGAGCGTATAGCCGGGCACGTCCGCTCCCTCCCATGCTGGCACGACGCACAGGTGCTGTTCTGCTACCTTTCGATGGGGTCGGAGCCAGAGACGCGCCCGTTGATTGAGCGTGCGTGGCACGAGGGCAAGCGCGTGCTCCTTCCGCGTGTTGTGCCCGATTCCCCGGTGCTCACATGGCATTACGTGAACGATTTCTCCCGTCTTGTGCGCAGTGCCTTTGGCATTTTCGAACCAGTACTGGGGGTGCACCCAACCTGTCCTCCCTCCACCATGATGGAGCTCGAGGGAGCGGTCGCCATCGTTCCGGGCATCGCGTTCGACCGTCGCGGTTTTCGGTTGGGGTACGGCGGGGGCTATTACGACCGCTTTCTCGCAGCTTTTCGCGGCACCTCAATAGGGATTTGTTTCTCAGACGGCGTGCACGACGATCTGGGCCGCGACGGATGTCTCGACCTGTGGGACCGCGCCGTGGATATCCTAGTGACCGACGAGGGCGTCGTGCGTTAGGGCGGGTTGCGTCCACCGAGATGCCTCGTTAAGCTGTACGGTGCCGTAATGCTTGGCGGTACGGGGGACCGCCGTGTCCAAATCGCGATTCTTCGCATATCTTGCGGCTAAAGGTCGCGATAGCGAATTGATACCAAGGGGGCTCACACGATGGGCGAGCAAGCTAGGGACGAGCAGGTCTACCAGGTGCCGTTTGGCATCGAGGAGCTTACATTTGAAGAGGCAGTTGCGCTCGCGGCAGACACCGGGACCATCTCGGGCGATGCCGGCCCGCTTTTGGAAACCGTTATCGATATGCTCGACGAGCTCGGTCGCCCTGATCGCTATTTCGATTGTCTGCAGGTTGCGGGCACCAACGGCAAAACATCTACCGCGCGTTTCTGCGCCGCTATCCTCGCCGGAGAGGGCCTCCGCTCTGCCCTCTATACGTCGCCCCAGCTCGTGCGCTATCCCGAGCGCATGGAGATTGCGGGCCGTGTGGTTTCTGACGAGGCGTTTGCCCACGGTGTATCTGCCGCTCGCGCGGCGGGCGAGCGCGTGAGCGCGCGCCGCACCGAGGCGGGGGAGAGCGCCTATACCATCACGCCGTTCGACCTGCTTACGGTTGCCGCACTCGTCATCTTTGCGGAGGCGCGCGTAGACGTGGCGGTGCTCGAGGTGGGTATGGGCGGCCGGTGGGATGCCACGAGCGCCACAGATCCCGTTGCCGTCGCCATCACGGGCATCGGGCTCGACCATATGAGAATCCTTGGGAACACGCTTGCGGCCATTGCCGGCGAGAAGGCGGCTGTCATCAAGCCGGGACGCTCCGTCACACTCGGCGAGGGCACGCATGAGCCGAGTGTGCAGTGCGTGATGGATGAGCAGTGTCGCGCCTGCGACGTGGTGCCGGCAGTCGTGAATCATGTGCTGCTCACGACGCCGACGCATCTGGGGGACGCGTTTGAGTTCTCCACCACAACCCGGCGCGCTATCTACACGCCTCGTCTGCGCAAGCCCGTATACCAGGCTCAGAACGCCGCGTGCGCCATTCAGCTTGCCGAGGACTACCTCAACCGGCCGTTGGATGAAGCGGTGCTTGAGGCCAGTCTTATTGATTGCCCGACGCCCGGTCGCTTTGACACGGTCCGCCGCGACCCGCTGGTGCTTATCGACGCCTGCCACAACCCGCAGTCCTGCGAGGCGTTCGTCTCGGCGCTCGACGAGATTGCGCCCGCCGTCGCCGACCGCCCGACGCTTCTCATTGCCGCTCTGACGGACAAGGACGTTGCCGGTATCGTCGATGTGCTCGTTCCGGCGTTCCCGTGCGTCGCGGTCACGCAAACCGCCTCGGAGCGCGCGATGGCGGCCGCAGACCTCGCCGCCATCGTTGGGGGAAAGCTGCAGGCTGCAGGGCGCCCTGAAACAGATCTGGTTGGGGTGCACCCCACGGTTGAAGCTGCGCTTGATGTCCTCACGAGCCAAGGACGCTCAGTGGTCGCCGCTGGCACCATCACGCTTGCCGGTGAGGTGGCTGGCCTGTTCCGGTAAGGCGCATATCTGAAAAGAGCCTTGCGATAGCGTTGCGGCTTGCGCCTCGGGCGTATACTTAACAGCGCTGTTGGACGGATGCCGGTCCCGTCTGGTTTCGATAGAGAGGTTCACGCTCGTGTACGTATTGTTTTTCCTCATCAGCTTCGGCGCTTCCATCATCGGTGCCATCTGCGGCATCGGCGGTGGCGTGATCATCAAGCCGGTGCTCGATGCGAGCGGGACGCTCCTTCCCGGTACCATCAACTTCCTTTCGGGCTGCACGGTGCTCGCCATGACGTGCTACTCGGTCCTCCGCAACCGCCTTTCGGGGGCGACCTCTATCGACGGTAAGACGGCGCTTCCCCTCGCGGTTGGCGCGGCGGTGGGCGGCCTCGCCGGCAAGCAGCTCTTCGATGTTGTCGAGGGACTGTTCCCCGACCCGGCGCTTGCCGGTGCAGTGCAGGCCATAGCGCTCGGCATCATCACGCTCGGCACCCTTGCCTACAACCTCAACAAGGACCGCATCAAGACGCTTCAGATCGCCGGCGCCGCGGCATGCGTCGTCATCGGTTTCGCGCTCGGCGTCATGTCCTCCTTCTTGGGCATCGGCGGCGGCCCCATCAACCTCGTGGTACTCTACTTCTTCTTCAGCATGGGCACCAAGCAGGCGGCACAGAACTCGCTGTTCATCATCCTCTGCTCGCAGGCAACGAGCACCATCACGAGCCTGCCGACGGTGGACTTCAGCGTTATCGACATGACGCTTATCATCGGCATGATCTTCTGCGGCATCATGGGCGGTGTCTGCGGGCGCATCATCAATAAGCGCATTGACGAGAAGCATGTCGACAAGCTCTTTAGCGGCCTCATGGTCGTTATCGTCCTTGTGTGCATCTACAACGCTGCAAAGCACCTCATCGGCTAGGCGCATTCGGAGGCGTTTGCAGATGGAGGAGAACGAATCGGGCAAGGTCACGCGAGCCGGTGCGAGCCGACTCGGCGATGCGCTGAACATCGAGGGCATGCGCTTGCAGGAGCGCATCTTTAGGATGGATGCCGAGCGTGGCCTTAGAAACCTCAGGGACTCCACGCGGCTGATGCTGCTCGTACTGTTGGTCTCCGTACCCATGGGTGTGGCGGCCTGGGCGTTTCTCGCTGCGCTCGACGCGGTCACCGCGCTTCGTGAGACGTACGGATGGCCCGTGTTCCTGCTCCTTCCTGTGGTTGGTGTCTTTACGGCCTGGCTTTACCGCGTCCACGGCAAGGACGCTGCGCGCGGCAACAACCTGGTGATTGATTGCGCCGTTACCGGTCGTGACATTCCGCGGCGTATGGCGCCCTTCACGTTTGTGTGCTCGGTGGCAACGCATCTTGCAGGCGGCTCGGCAGGGCGCGAAGGTACGGCGGTGCAGATTGGCGGGACTATCGCCGATGCGGTCTCTCGCGCGTTCAAACTCAAGGAGTATGATCACCGCGATCTTATGATGGCGGGCATCTCCGCTGCCTTCGGCGGGGTGTTCGGCACGCCGCTTGCGGGGGCGTTCTTTGGTATGGAGATGTGCTATGTAGGCAAGCTCCACTATGCTGCGGGCATCTACTGCCTTGTTGCCTCCTTTGTGGGAGATACGGTCGCCACCTTGCTTGGCACGCCGCGCGAGGCCTACCTCATCGGCCGCATTCCCGAGATAGCTCCTGCGACCATCGCTCTTGCCGTGGGCGCCGGCATTGCCTTTGGGGTTGCCGCGCGCCTGTTTTCTGGTGCCATACGTTTTGTGCGCCATTTCTACGCAGCGCATATCACGAGGTACCTTCAGGCGGCGCTCGCGGGCGCAGTCGTGTTGCTGGCGACGTACGCGGTGTTTGGGCTCTGGCGCTATGCCGGTCTGTCTTCTTGGCTTGTGGAGGCTGGCTTTGCGGGGGAGACCACACCTGTCGACGCCGCATGCAAGCTTGTAATGACCGCGCTCACTCTCGGGGCAGGCTTTCAGGGTGGCGAGGTAACGCCCCTCTTTGGCATCGGCGCGGCGCTCGGCGGATGGCTGGGCGGCGTTTGCGGGGTCGCCCCGTCTTTTATGGCGGCGCTCGGCATGGTGGGCCTCTTTGGCAGTGCGCTCAACGTTCCCATTACCACCATCATGCTCGGCATCGACCTCTTCGGCGGACACGCCGCGCCTTATTTTGTCATCGTGTCGTTCGTGGGCTACCTCATTGCCGGGCACCGGGGCGTCTACCCCGCACAGCGCATCGTCACGCCTAAATGGCGCTCTTTGGGCGAAGATGCGGGCGATACGGTCGAGCAGGTCATCGAGCGGCATCGCGACGGCGTGGTGTAGCTTTCTGCGCTTTGTCGACAGTGTTGTTCGGGAGGCGCCCCTCTACCGCCTGCGCGCGAGGGCTCGGGCGATGCGCTCCATGGCGGGGGCGGCGTCTTCGAGGAAGTCGCGATAGCCGCACCAGTCGCTGCGATAGTAGGCGATGTTCAGCCGCTTGCAGTTCCGGTGACAGATGCCTTCGAAGGGACAATCGGAGCAGGCAGAACAGGGCCTGCGTGGCTCAGTGAGAAACGTTTTGAGCGCCGGGGACGCAGCCAGCTCCTCCAGGGAGTTTGTCTTCACGTTGCCCAACAGGTACTGATCGAGGACGTAGAAATCGCACGGGTAGACGTCTCCTGTGCTCTCCACCACAAACTGCGGCGAGCATGATCCGAGCATTCCGCACTGCTGAGGATGCACGCCGGCGAACATGGGGATGAGGTTGTCGAAAAGCGTTACCGAACGATAGGTACCGTGCTGGAACTCCTCTGCCCACAGGCGGAAAAACGTCTTGTAGAACGAGGAAAGGAGCTCTGGCGTGAGCGAGAACTCGTCCTCTGCGTCATCAAGGCCAGGGAGGCAGGGGATGAGCTGCACGTAGTCGAGGTGCTCGCGCTGGTAGAACTTGTAGAGCTTCTGAGGATGCTTGGCGAGTTGTGCCGTCAGCACGGTGAGGATGTTGAAAGCCGCCCCGTGATCGCGGAGCTTCCTGATGGCATTCATGACACGGCGATAGGTTCCCTTACCCTCTGCATCGGGGCGAAGCCAGTCATGGAGGTCGCGGTAGCCGTCGAGCGACACCCCAACCAGAAAGTCGTGCTCTGCGAAAAACGCCGCCCATGCATCATCGACAAGATATCCGTTCGTCTGCAGGGCGAAGTGCACCGTCTGGCGCGCTCGACGGTCCTGCACGTAGGCGACAAACCGCTCGAAGTAATCGAGGCCGGCACAGGTTGGCTCTCCGCCTTGGAACGCAAAGGTTATCTCGGCGTCCTCTCCAAGGCCGAGTGCGCGGTCGATGAGGGCGCGCATTGTCTCATCATTCATGATGCCGTGTGTCTTTACCTCGCGGTGCTCGGACACGTCGGCATAGAAGCAGTAGCGGCAGCGCATGTTGCAGAGCGCTGAGGCGGGCTTGATGAGGAAGCTGATGCGTTTCACGGCGTTCCTTTCAAGGCAAGGGCGGGCTGCACCTACTATAGCGCAGCCCGCCCGCCTTTCTTGCGCGCAGAGGCGCGCTCCTATAGGGGAGGCGAGGAGGGGAGACGCTCCGCGCAGTCGATGGGCAGTTACAGATAATCGCGACCGATAAGGCGCGTGAAGTAGTCCATCATCTGCCAGGTGTCGGCATCGAGCGTGCTCTTAAGGTAGGCGCGCACATCATCGGCAGTGACGCGCTCAGACCCGCGCTCACGCATCCATGTGGCGAACGCCTCGCGCGTCTCGTCTCGCTTCTCGGCAGGCACCGATCCCATCATGGTCCAGAGGATGTTCTTAGCCTCACGGTCCCAGGGCAGGTCCTCGAGGATGCCCGGCTCGACATCGGCCTCGAGCTGGGCGCGTCCTGCAGCAAGGGTCTCAAGTGTGACCTCATCCGGGTTCTTCGAAAGGCCCATGCGGGCGTACTGCTCGGCAGGGGCATCGTTCTCGTTCATGAGACGCACCATGGCACGAGCGAGGCGAAGCTCAGTCTCAGGGTCGTCGATGACCAGCGTTTGGCCGGGGTCCGTCTTAACGTCGTAGAGCTTCGTGCCGTAATAGCCGCCGTTGCATTCGGTTCCGCCCACCGGAATCTGGAGAACCGGGCAGTCTTTGGTGAAGCGGAAGGGGTCGACGAGCTTGGCTTCGCGCATCTCTGCCGGGCTGAAGATGGCACGCATGTGCGTGGGCATGAGCGTGTACTCGTAGTTCTCCCCGTTGTCCATGGTGACAGGCCCGCGCATATAGGTGTAGTGACCGTCGGTGATGCAGGTGTAGCTCGCGTGCATGCCGTAAAGACCGTACTCGCGCACGGGCTCATCGCGTTCGATGACGGGCGTGAGCGGACGGCCCTCCATGTCGGCGGGCAGGGGCAGGCCAAAGTAGTCGAGGATGGTCGCCGGCAGGTCGATGGTCTGGACGAGTGAGCTGCGATGGACATTTGTCACCTTGCTACGCGGGTCCCAGATAAAGAGCGGCGTGTTCACGATCTCGTTGTAGAGCGGCATCATGGTTTTGCCCCACCAGCCGTGCTCGCCAAGAAGGAAGCCGTGGTCGGTGTTGACGATGAGCATGGTGTCGTCCCAAAGCTCGTACTCGTCCATCTTGTCGAGCACTTTGCCAAGGTAGGTGTCGCACATGGTGATGAGGGCAGCATAGAGGCGGCGCACGTGAGCGACCGTATCATCGTCCTGAAGCACGGCGTCGTAGGGAGGCCAGTCGGCGGGTAGTCCCTCGTAGTCGTCGGGGTACAGGTCGCGGAACGCCTGCTGTGCAAAGAACGGCTCATGCGGGTCGAACGTTTCGATCTGGAGGAACCAGTCGTCCGTATCGTGGTTTTCGTCAATGAAGTCGAGGCCAGCTGTGAACGTCACATCCTGGGGCATCTTGCGCTGGTCGGTCCCGATGTAGGCGCGGTTCATCGCGTCGTGACGCTCAAGGCGCTGCTTGATGGGGTGCGGCGCAGCACTTGCTGAGAACAGCGTCTCGGTGGGCTCCATGCCGATCTTGGCCTTCCACGGGTCGCCCTCCTGGCCGCGTGTGCACTCCCAGCTCTCATAGCGCGTGTGGTAGGTTGCGCCACCGTCCTCCCAGTAGTGCTGGTGGTCGGAGACAAGATGCGTGTAGACGCCGTTATCTCGCAGGATCTGGGGCGTGGAGTCGTCGAAGGGCTCAAGCGGTCCCCAGCTGCGGTGCAGGAAGTTGTAGCGCCCCGTGTGAAGCTCGCGGCGGGCGGGCATACAGGGCATGGAGCCCGCATAGCTGCAGTCGAACGTGACAGCGTGCTCGGCCAGGCGCGTGAAGTTGGGCGTCTGCACCCAGTCGCAGCCGTAGGGCTCGAGGAAGTTCCTGGTTAAGGTGTCGTACATGACCATGATGGCCTTCATAGTGCTACCTCCTTGTGTTATTGGCTATGCCCTACTATTCTTTCGCATCGACTTCTGCCTCGGCCGCCTCATGACGACGACGCAGCTCTTCACTGATGGCAAGAGAGCGCTCGTCCGTCAGCCGATACATCTTTGCGCAGATGATCACGACGGCCATAAGGACGCAGGGAGCCGCCCAGCGAAGGATGACAATTGCGCTATTGACCACAGGGGTCTGCGCCTGGTTAGCGACGTAGCCAAGCGCTCCGATGACCGCGATAGGCAGGGACTGGCCGAGCGCCTGACCAAACTGGTTCATAAGCTGAACGGCGGCTTGTGCAAGGCCGTTTGCGCGCTTGCCGGTGTTGTACTCGCCCCAGTCGACCACATCGGGAATCATTGCCCACATGAGCGTGCCAACCACGCCGTTAAGCAGGTTGAACACCGAGATGAAGAAGGTGAGAACGCCAACAGAGGGATTGGGGATAAACATAACGATGAGATTGGGAACCATGGCTGCAGCAGCGAAAATCATCAAGGAGCGGCGCTTGCCCCAAATATGTGTCACAACGGGCGTGAGCACAGGACCAAGGAGCGCCGTGGCAACACTAAAGGCCGTGGTGGCAACAATCCAATCCTGATGTCCCAATACGTAGGTAAAGTAATACATGTTGATGGCACCGCTGATGCCTGCGGAGGCAAGAGCTGCGAAGAAAATGCCGGAGAGAAGCAAAAGCTCACGGTTCTTGAAAGCGTCGATGGTGGAGCGGACGACATCGCCAAGCGTTTCCTTCTGCGGCGTCGCAACTCCTTCTTCCTTTGCAGCTTCAATAGCCTCAATCTGAGCGAGCTGCGGGGTGTCATACGTGCGCGCCGTCCAAGCGACCGCCCAGTAGCAGAGGCAGACAAGAGCGCCCATGATGATGCCGTAGTTGGACCAACCTTGCTGGCCTCCACCGCAGAGTTCGACAAGCGGGAGGGCGAATGCGCTCATGAGCTGTGGGATGACCGCGCAGCCATTACGGATTGCCTGGACCGTTGAGCGCTGCTTGGGGACCTCAGTGATGATGCTTGCGAGAGAGTTCGCGGGAATGATGACAAGCGAGGAAATGACAACGTAGAGGATGTAGGCGGCGCAAGCGTATACGACCTTCATCGTGGGGTCGAGCGCTGGGGTTGAGAATACCGCCCAGATGCATACACCCCAAAACGGTGCCATAACGATGAGGAACGGACGGTACCTTCCGAATTTAGTGTTCACGTGGTCTGCAATCACGCCGATTACCGGGTCGACAATGGCATCGATGATCTTTGAGGCAAGCATGAGGGCGGATGCGATCGCCGGCGCAAGTCCAAAAATGTCGGTGTAGAAGAAGCTGAGGTACGAGCCCATGAATAAGAAGGGGATGTTTGACCCGATGCCCACGAAGCCGAAGCCGAGCATCTCTACAAATGTTGCCTTTCGCAGGTTTGTTGATTGCTGTTGTGCCATGAACCTGTTCCTTTCTGGTATCCTTAGCACTAGTAAAACGATTAACTAGTCGGCTAGTAACCCCCTTTCCTGATCCATTCTTTTGCTCGCTATTTGTTTGGGTGTTGTTTATTAGCTTTCTACTGTTGGGCGCTCGTTGACAATCTGCTTGCGATGCACGTCGAAACAGCGAATGGGAAGCAGATGGCTTTGGGGCGCGTTTCCTTCGATGAGGGAGACGAGCGTATCGACGCAAACTTTTCCTGCCTGAGCATTTGGCATTACGCAGAAAGCATCAGTACCGCTCATGCTAAGAGACTCGCTGGCAAGATCGGTAAACATTACGTTCGGCAAAGGGAACGCGCTACGGATAATTGCGGACCAACCTGGCCAGCTGCATACGATGGCATCCCCAGGCCGGATGCGCCCGCTAAGGAGTTTACGGAACGTCGTATCAAGGTAGAACGCGTAGCTATGTGTGGGATCTTCGGACATCTCGAGGCGGGTGTCGGCGAACTCATCATCAAGTTGAATCTGTACGTCGACATCGATGACGATAAGGTTCTCCGTTGCATTTGCCTCGGCGCACGCCTGCCTGACGCCTTCCTCGCGAAGTGTCTCCTGTGCATTGTTCACCGAAGGGCGGATATAGAGCAGCCTCTTGTGGCCGTACGACAGTGCGTTGCAGGTTGCATCTGCGGCGCCACCTCGGTAATCGAAGTCGACAGCGCTGTATTTCGTTGATGGGATCTGACAGTCAAGCGCGACGAAAGGGATGTTCCCATCAATGACTGTTTGGAGGCTCTCGCTGTCTGGTCCTTCGGTGTCGTGACTCATAAAAATGACGCCGTCGATGTTGCATTGATAATACGCTGCAAGATAGTCGCGCATGCCATTGGGCATTATGCGATTGCGGCAAAGAGAGAGGCGATAACCGCGATCGCTCGCCTCCTGAAGCATTCCTTCGACGGTTCGGCCGTAGCGGGAGTTAGAGAGACTTTTACCTACCACGACTCCAATGGCGTGTCCGTTTCGTTGGCGCAGGGAGCGCCCATTCTGGTCGGGGAGATAGCCGAGCTTGCGTACAGCAGCGAGCACGCGTTCACGCGTTGCTTCGCCAACGTTGCGTTTTCCATTTAAGACATTGGAAACTGTCGCAGTAGTAACGCCGGCAGCGCGGGCGACATCACGTCCGGTTACGCGCTTCTCCACCATGCGACCAGCTCCTTTGCTTCGTTAATCGATTTTCATTAATCGATAAATGCATCATACAAACTTTGCTAAGAGTCTGTTGTTTTGCTCGGCAAGCGGTCCATAAAGCGTCGTTAATCGGTTCGTTAATGCCGTTTGCGGCATTTTGAGGGCGCGAGTTGCCTTGAGTGTGAAGTGCTATGCTGACACGGCTGAAGACAATAATTCTGCGCCATCATGAGGGGTGGTTCCATGAGCGTATTGAACGACATGGCTTTGAATCCGAGCGAGAAAGAGGTCGCCGAGGCGGAGGGGCTTCTCGCCTTTATCGAGGAGAGCTCCACAGCCTTCCACGCGGCGGCTGCTGTTTGCGCACGCCTCGATGCTTCGGGCTTTACCTATCTTCCCGAAGGCGACGCTTGGCACATGATTCCGGGCGGGAGCTATTACACCTGCCGCAATGGCTCGAGCGTCATCGCATGGTGTATCGCCGAGAACGCTCTTGAGGATACGCGCGGCCTTCATTTTCAGATTGCCGCTGCGCACAGTGATTCGCCCACCTTCCGCCTTAAGTCGTCCGCGGTGGTGGAGGGCGCGGGAGGTGCTCTCTGCCTTGACGTGGAGCCGTACGGCGGCATGATCGACTACACCTGGTTCGACCGTCCGCTCGGTATCGCCGGGCGCTTGCTCGTGCGGTCGGGTTCTCGGGTGGAGAGCAAGCTAGTCAAGATGGAAGGGCCCGTCGCCCTTATTCCGAGTCTCGCTGTTCATCTCAACCGTGGGGTCAACGACGGCTTTGCGCCTGACCGTGCTCGCGATGTGCGCCCCGTTGTCACGGCGGGCGCTCTTGACGCACATGGGTTGATGGGTGCGCTCGCCGCATCCGCCGGCGTTTCGGCGCAAGATATCGTCGCGTCTGACCTCTACCTCGTGAACGTCGATGCACCGCGCATCTGGGGTGCTGCCCGAGAGTTTGTCTCCGCACCTCGCCTCGACGACCTCATGTGTGCCTACACCGCGCTCGAAGGCTTCCTCGGCGCATCTGCGCCCTCGTCCATTAACGTCTACGCGCTTTTCGATAACGAGGAGGTCGGCTCCAACACCAAGCAGGGTGCGATGTCGACGTTGCTCAAGGACACGTTGCAGCGCATTGTGACCGCACTCGACGGCGATGACGAGGCCTATCGCCGCGCCCTTTCTCGTTCGATGCTTGTGAGCTGCGACAATGCCCATGCCGTTCATCCCAATCGACCCGACAAGTATGACGAGCTCAATCGTTGTCGCGTGAACGGCGGCATCGTCATTAAAGAGGCGGCGAATCAGCACTACTGCACCGATGCCTTCAGCCGTGCCATTTTCACCGAGGTGTGTGAGCGCGCCGGCGTCCCGTACCAGACCTTCGCCAACAGAAGCGATATGGCCGGCGGCTCCACCCTCGGCAACCTCTCCAATATCCAAGCGAGCATGCACGGGGTCGATGTGGGCTGCGCACAGTGGGCGATGCATGCTACCTATGAGACCGCGGGCGTGCGAGACGTGTCGCTTGCGCGCCGCGCGCTCGAGGCGTTCTTTGCCGCCGACGTGCGTATCGACGGCGCGCTCGCCTTTGAGATCGCCTGAATCTGAGGCCCCAACGCTCATACTTGGAGTTGGGTCCAGCATTTGGTAGGAGTATGATGGGAACTCGTTGGGGATATGCGGGAGCCGGTGCTTCTGCAAATCAGTTGGGGGATTATCGATGCCTCAGACGAGTATGCATGCCGCAGGCCGCCTAAACAGCCGGTCCGTGCGCGATCATAACCTGTCTCTTGTCCTGCACGAGCTACATCGTCGCTTCAGCGGCTCTCGCTCGCTCATCTGTTCGGCGACGGGCCTCACACCTGGGGCCGTCACGCTGCTCGTGAACGAGCTCATGAAAGCGGGCTTTATCGAGACGGGCGGTATGTTGGAGGCCGAGGGTGGCCGCCGTAAGAAGCAGCTCGTCTTGTCGGGGCGGACCTACCCAGTCGCCGTGCTTTTGCTCCGGCACGAGTCGGTGCGGCTCGTTTGCGAGTCCTTCTCTGGTGAGCGCCTCGTTGACGAGGTGTATGAACGCGACTTCAGGGGGCGCCCGGTGGAGGACTTCGTATCCTTCGCTGCGGGCCTTATTCTCGAACTCGAGCAGCGCCTCTCGACCGACCATGGGCTCACGCTTGAGGTTGTCGGCGTCGTTTCTCCTATATCGGTTCTCGCTCATCAGACAGGGACGCTCCCTAACGCCGACTTTGGCTGGCCGATGCTGGATATCGGTGCATCTATCCGCTCCGAAATCGCACGCAAGGGAGGCCATGCCACAGCCGTCATGATGAACGATGCCAACTGCGCCGGTTGGGCGGAGTATCGCGCGCTGGTGCAGGAGGGTGCAGAAGACCCGCACGGTGTCATCTTCATTGACACCGATGATCCGATGGGCGGCTCGTTCATATTCGACGGTAAGGTGTACAACGGCGCCCTCGGCACGGCAATGGGTATCGGCCATATTCAGATCAATGCCGAGGGCGAGCGCTGCCTGTGCGGAAAGCGTGGGTGCCTCACGCTGTACGCAAGCCGGGAGGCCGTGATCGGCCGTAGCGGCCTTACGGAAGTTGCCAACGCATCCGGGTCAGATTTCGCCCTTGCCGAGCTTGAGCGCCGAGCCGAGATGGGGGAGGAGCCCGCGCGCGAGACGCTCGAACGCGCGGTCCGCTATGTGCGTATCGCTATCGAGAACGCGCTCACCCTGCTTGTTGCCGATTGCGTCATCATCGGCGGCTACATGGCCGCGCACCTGGACGACATCCTTGCGGTGGATAACGGCTTTACCTCTCTTGGCGTTCCGGGTGTGACGAGCTTGCATGCGGCGAGGCTTGGCGATGAGGCGGCTGTTATAGGCGGGCTCTCGCGCATGCGCGGTGCCGTTATCGACCATGTGGGCGAGATCATACGCGGAGAGACCCTCGACCCGTCTACGCTGCTTCAGGACACCGTTTAGGTTCGATGGGGATTACAGGGTATAGTAAAAAGATACGGTGACGCGCCACACGTTGATTGGAGGATGCAGTGAGGTTTGTGCTTACGGGGGACTCCGATTGCCCTATCGCTCGTATCGCGCTTGCGCAAGGGGAGTCTGTGCGCACGGAAAGCGGCAGCATGGTGTACTCGCGCGGGGTCGAGATCGAGGGCGGTCTCAATTCGAGGAAGAAAGGCCTCGGCGGTGTGCTCGGCGCCATTGGTCGTTCCATCACGAGCGGAGAGTCCCTGTTCATCACCACGGCGACCGGCGTCGCGCAAAACGCCGAGATCGCCATCGCGCCGGCGGTGCCAGGCAAGATTGTAGAGCTCGCTATCGACAGTGACCATCGCTATCGGCTGAACACCGGCGCGTTTCTCGCCTGCGACGAGAGCGTCGATTACACAATGGTGAGCCAGGGCATCTCCAAGGCGCTTTTTGGCAACACCGGCGGCCTCTTCGTCATGGAGGTGGCGGGAACGGGTTCGCTTCTCGTTTCTGCCTTTGGCGATATCCTCGCGCTCGATGTCGAGCCGGGCGAGCCGCTTACGGTTGATAACGAGCATGTGGTTGCCTGGGACTCCGCGCTCGAGTATCACATTGAGGTCGCTAGCGGCCTATTTGGCTTCACGACAGGGGAGGGGCTTGTCAACACGTTCCATGGTGCGGGGCGCGTGTACGTTCAGACGCGCAACCTCGCCAACCTCGCCCAGACCCTGCATCCCTATCTGCCCGCGACCTCTAACTAACGCAGAACACGTTTGCGCGTAGCGCGGCACGGTGGATTCTGCATCCGGCGTCTAGATGTCGATATGATGCGGCGCCTCGCGTACGTTGCGTACATGAGGCGCCGTTTCACGTCAACTTGAGGCTATTCGTGTATCTGAGCGGCTTCTACTCGCCGACCTTGTCTCCGGTGTAGAGCTGCCAGTAGCGGCCGCGCTGCTCCATGAGCTCGTCATGGTTGCCGCGCTCGATGATGCGTCCCTGCTCCATAACCATGATGCAGTCAGCATTTTTGACGGTGGAGAGACGGTGCGCGATGACAAGCGTCGTGCGTCCCGCCATGAGGGCGTCCATACCGCGCGCCACAATCTCCTCGGTGCGCGTATCGATGGAACTCGTCGCCTCGTCCAAGATGAGAGCCGGCGGGTCGGCCACCGCGGCACGTGCGATCGCAAGTAGCTGACACTGACCTTGGGAAAGCTCCGCACCGTCGCCGGAGATGGGGGTCTGGTAGCCCTGCGGCAGGCGGCGGATGAAGCCGTCTGCGTGCACAAGGCGCGCGGCCTCCATGCACTCTTCGTCCGTGGCGTCGAGGCGACCGTAGCGGATGTTGTCCATAACGGTGCCGGTGAAGAGATGCGTGTCCTGCAGCACGATGCCGAGCGAGCGGCGCAGGTCGCCCTTACGAATCTTGTTGATGTTGATGCCGTCGTAGCGGATCTTGCCGTCCTCAATATCGTAGAAACGGTTGATGAGGTTAGTGATTGTTGTCTTGCCGGCACCGGTGGAGCCGACGAAGGCGATCTTCTGGCCTGGCTTGGCAAAAAGCGTGATGTCGTGGAGCACCGTCTTCTCCGGCGTATAGCCAAAGTCAACGTGGTCCCTCACGAGCTCACCGGCCTGCTTGACGTACTCGACCTCGCCGCTTTTGCGGTGCGGCCACTTCCAGGCCCACGTGCCCGTGCGCTCCTCAACCGGCTCGATGGTGCCGTCCGGCATCTCGCGCGCGTTCACGAGCGTGACGTAACCCTCGTCGGCCTCAGGCTCCTCGTCCAGAAGCTCGAATACGCGCCTGGCGCCGGCAGCCGCCATCGTGACAAAGCTCATCTGCTGGGAGACCTGCGTGACGGGCTGGGAGAAGTTGCGGTTGAGCGTTATGAAGCTCGCGAGCGCGCCGAGTGTGAGGCCCCAGCCGCCAGAGAACGCCATCCAGCCGCCCACGACACTTATGATGACGCACGAGATATTGCCGAGGTTGGCGTTGAGCGGCATGATGAGGTTCGAGATGAGGTTCGCGCGCTTTGAGCTCTCGCGCAGGCGGTCGTTCACGCGACGGAAGTCGGCGCTGGCGTCCGCCTCGTGGTTGAAGACCTTTACGACCTTCTGTCCGTCCATCATCTCCTCGATGTAGCCGTCCACCGCACCGAGGTCGGTCTGCTGCTGCGCGAAGAAGGAGCCGGCAAAACCGGAGACGCGGCCCATCACCACGAGCATGATCACAACCATAACGACCGAGATGGCCGTGAGCGGCACCGAGAGCGCCACCATGTTGGTGAAGGTCACGACGAGCGTGATGGTGGAGTTCACAAGCTGGGGAAGGGTCTGGCCGTAGAACTGACGGAGCGTGTCGATGTCGTTGGTGTAGACGGACATGATGTCGCCGTGCTGGTGCGTGTCGAAGAAGCGCAGCGGCAACTCCATGTGGTCGAAGACCTCCTCGCGGAGATTGCGCATGGTGCCTTGGCTGATGGTCACCATGAGGCGGTTGAAGCCCCAGGAGGCGAGCACGCCAATGACGAGGATGACGCCGAGCTTCATGATTTCGGCTGCAAGGCCGGAGAAATCCGTGGAGCCGCTTACGAGCATAGGCTCGATGTAGTCGTCAATGAGGGTCTAGGTGAAGAGCATCGAGCGGTTGATGGCAAAGGTCGAGAAGGCGATGCACACCACCACGAAGCAGAAGAGCGCCCCATAGTTCTTGAGCATGTAGCGCAAAGCGCGCATGAGCGCATCAAAGGAAAACGTCATTTTGGGTGCGCGGGATTCGTTCTGAGTCATGTTGTTTTAAGCCTCCTTTCCTGCGGCAACGTCTTCATCTTGGGCGGCGTGGACGTCAAAGTCGCCCGTGCCTTCCGCCTGAGACTCAAAGACGCTGCGGTAGATTTCGTTCGTCGCAACGAGCTCGTCATGCGTACCCACGGCGTTCACGCGGCCGCCGCTCATGACAACGATGCGGTCGGCGTCCTCAACGCTCGAGATGCGCTGGGCGATGATGATCTTGGTGGTGTCGGGGATGTAGGTCGTGAAGGCGGCGCGGATGCGCGCGTCGGTGGCGGTGTCCACGGCAGAGGTAGAGTCGTCGAGAATCAGCACCTTCGGGCGCTTGAGCAGGGCGCGCGCGATGCAGAGGCGCTGCTTCTGCCCACCCGAGAAATTGACGCCGCCGCGTTCCACACGGGCGTTGAGGCCGTCCGACAGGCGCTCGACAAACTCGTCAGCTCCGGCGGCTCGGCAGGCGTCCATGAGCTCCTCGTCAGTGGCGTTCTCGTTGCCCCACCGGAGGTTCTCGGCAATCGTGCCGGAGAAGAGCACATTTTTCTGCAGAACGACCGAGACCGCATCGCGAAGCTCGGTGAGGTCGTAGGAGCGCATGTCGACGCCGCCGACCTTGACCTATCCCTCGGTCGCATCGTACAGGCGGCTGAGCAGCGAAACCAAGCTCGACTTGCCCGAACCCGTGCCGCCGATGATGCCGATGGTCTCGCCGGAGGCGATGAGCAGGTCGATGTCCTCGAGCACGTTCTCGCCGTCGCCGGTGGCATAGGCAAAGCTCACATGGTCGAAGTCGATCTGCCCGTTGGCGACGGGGAGACGGGCTCTGCCGGGTCGTGGATATCCGGCACCTCGTCGAGTGCCTGCGCGATGCGGTGCGCGCTCGCCATGCTCATGGTGATCATGACGGCGATCATGGAGAGCATCATGAGGCTCATGAGCATCTGCGACGCGTAAGAGAAGTCGCTCGTCAGCTGCCCTGTGGTCATGGTGCCGCCAACCACGAAATGCGCATCCAGCCACGATACGGCGATGATGCAGCTGTTGATGGCGATCATCATCACAGGGTTGTTGAGCGCGACGATGCCCTCGGCGCGCACAAAGAGGCGATAGAGCTTGTTGGCCGCCTTGTGGAAGCGCTCCTTCTCGTACGCCTCGCGCACAAAGGCCTTCACGACGCGGATAGCACCGACGTTTTCCTGCACGCTCGCATTGAGGTCATCGTAGGTGTCGAAGACCTTGTTGAAGGTGCGCGTGGCGTTAGAGACGATGAGGGTGAAGGCGATGGCGAGGAAGATCGCCGCGACGATGATGACCGGGGAGAGTTCGGTCGAGATGGAGAGGAACATCACGAGGCTCGATACGAGCATGACCGGCGTGCGCACGGCGATGCGCAGAAGCATGAGCGCGGCGTTCTGGATGTTGGTGACGTCTGTGGTCATGCGCGTCACGAGGCCGGCGGTCGAGAACTTGTCGATGTTGCCAAACGAATAGGTCTGTACCTTGTCGAAGATGGCCTCGCGCAGGCTGCAGGCGTAGCCGGTCGCCGCCGTGGCAGAGAAGTACCCCGCAAGAAGACCGAAACCGAGGCTCAAAAACGCCATGACGAGCATGACCCCGCCATAGAAGAAGATAGCGTCCATATCGCCCGCCTCGATACCGCGGTCGATGAGATGCGCGGTGATGAAGGGGATGAATACCTCCATGACCACCTCGCCGACTGTGCCTATGACAGACAGCACGGCGTCGCGCTTGTAGAGCGCAAACGGCGCAAAGAGTTTTCGCATGCTTCCTTCGTTTACATTCGCTCGAAATTCATACGTTGGTAGTATGGCCCTGAACAACGATAATCAAAACGTCTATATTGCTATTATTGATAGAACCTGTTTATCAGAGATAAAAAGTGCTGCTGTGAACACGTTTCAGCTCTCGTGCTTTGTCGAGGTTGCCGCTACGCTCAACTTCTCTCAGGCGGCAAAGAACCTTGGCGTTTCGCAACCGGCGGTGAGCCATCAGATTAAGGCGCTGGAGGACGAGCTTGGAGCGACTCTTGTCTCCCGGTCGACGCGAACCGTGTCGCTAACCGATGAGGGATTGCAATTACTGAGTTACGCAAATGACATTCTTTACCTTGCGGTACGCGGGTCGCGTCTGGTCTCCCGCAGCCACGCGTCGGCTACGCGCACATTGAGCATCGGTGTTCACGGCGGTATCGAGGCGATCGCCCTAGCGCCCGTGCTGCGTGGCCTTATCGAGGCGGAGCCCGATGTGACGCCCGATGTGCGCGTGGCCCCACACTCGGCATTGCTTAACATGCTCGAGAGCGGCACGCTCGATGTGGTGCTCGAGTACCGCGACCCGGCGGGAGCACCGGCCTCTGCCACCGTCTTCAAGCGAATCGCGGAGTCGCCGGCAGCTCTTATCTGCACGCATGATCATCCGTTTGCCCAGCGTGATAAGATTGACGCTGACGAGATCAAGCGCGCGGGACGTATTGCAATCTGCAGCCCTCATGCGTCACTTGCCGCAATCGATACGCTCCAGCGCAAGGTACTCGGGCACGTGAAGTCCGGAGGACGTCATCATGTGCTCCGGCGTGGAGCCTACCGTTGCCCTTACAGCAGCAGGCGTTGCCGTTGCCGTACTCCCCAACATACCGGACATGACCGGCCAGGGTATCTACGCGATTCCGGTGGAGGGCATTCCCGGTGTGGTCTTTGGCGTGCGCGTGCGGCGCGGACGATTATCGCCCGTGCTCAATGCCTTTATACGTGTGCTTTCTGCTGAGGCGGCGCGAAGTGCCAGAGCGGCGCGCGGCGTCAGCGCTCCATCTTTGTGACGACTTTGATGGAGGGGTCCACCTTTGAGGCAAACACCTCAGCATCCTCAAAGCTGCCGACGATGTTGCCATAGTGCGTGGGTATGGCGGCCTGCGGACGAATGGCGTTCACAAAGGAGGCAGCCTGATGCGGGTCCATGGTATACGTACCGCCGATGGGGATGATGGCGACGTCGCAGCTCACCTGATCAATGTCGTCGTTCTCGTCCGTGTCGCCCGCAACGTAGTAGCGAACGCCGCCGATGGTGACAACGTAGCCGAGCCAGTTGCGCTCCTGCGGGTGCTTCTCCAAGCGCGCAGGATCGGTATTGTAGGAGGGGACGGCGAGGACGGTGGCACCGTCAAGCTCGAGCTCATCGCCCGGGGCAAGGAGGTGCGTCTTTGCCGCGCCGAGGGCGGCGACCTCCCCAGCGATTGTGGCAGGGGCGATGACCTCGGTCTTCTCGTTCATGACGCGCTCGGCGTCTTTGGGGGAGAGGTGATCGTAGTGGGGGTGCGTAATGAAGAGGTAGCGTGCGTCGTGCGCGGCGTCGGCATCTGTAAGGTCGAAGGGATCGAAATAGAGGGCGCCTCCGTTGGGGAGTGCGATGCGGACGGCGCTGTGCGTGATGACACGGATGTTATCGAGATTCATGCTCATGCAACTTCTTCCTTTTGAGTCCTTGGCAGATGCTTTGTGTATACCCGGTCACCAGTCACTCGTGAGGTCAACGGACAGGTGCGCGCCGGTCGCGTCGCTCCAGTCCTCCTCGTCAGAGGTCCAGAAGGCACCGCTAATATAGGCACCGTCTGAGCTGCCGAGCTCATCGGGGTTCATGATGATCTCCTCATACACAGAACCCGAGAGGAATGCTTGGCGAAGGGGCGCGGGAATCTCTGCATAGGTAGCGAGGCCGGGGACCTCGAGGGGGATGACGAGGCTCTGCACCACCTCATGCATGCGGTCGAGGTCGCTCTGTGCTTGCTCGAGATTCTCCTCCAAGGTAAGGTCGCGCTGTATATCGAGGTGGTAGTCGACCTCAAACACAACGCCCTCGTTGTCGACGCTCATGCAGGCTTCTGAGTTGTTGTCCCAATCGTCGGCGTACAGTTGGCAGTATACGGTGTAACCCTGAGCATCGTGGACATCGGCAGCGTCAGCTCCTATTACATAAAAACCTGCCTGCTCAAACGCATTGCTGATAATCCCGATCGTCTCCTGCGCTTTTTCCTGCTCGCCATGCATGCTTGCAGACCTGCTTGCATACCGCACGCCGTAGGTCGCAATAAGGACGATGCTCAGGCAAAGTACGAACAGAATGCGGTCTCGTTTGGCGCGCTTTCTTGATGCGGCGTCCCGAAGATGAGAGAGCGCATCGCTGCCGTGTCGGAATATCCAGATGAAGCGACAAACGAGCACCGTGACAACGAGAATGAGAAGAATCCAGACGATCCAGCCCGGGGTAAACGGAGCGCCCGAATGGAACACGAGGTCGTCGAGCATGTTCAGGAAAAGGAACTCGGCGCTGAGTATCAGGATGACCGCAAATCCAAAGAGGAATTCTCCCAACGCGTTCAGCATGTCCTGCCGGCGCATCTGGTCGCGCGCGTTATCTGTAGCCATTGACGCACCTCTCCCCGTGGCGAGTGTCACGACCATTGTACGGTACTGTCGCGTTTTTAAACGATGCTAGTGGTTGCGTCCGTTCCACTTGCGTTTCAAACCGCCTGTGGAGCTGTTCTGGTGTATTAGGAGCCTATATAATCGTTGCGTTCTGTCACGTAGGAAGGGAAACCGCTGTGGAACTCGTTTTGCTCTATATCGCGGCGAACGTCGCAATCGGTGCGGCTGCGTGCTTCTTTGGTAAGCGACTGTTCTACGTCGTGCTCGGCATCCTTGTGTTTGTGGGTGTCTTCAACGTTGCCCTTACCGCAGGTGACGGCTCCCCGGTCGCGTTCGGTATCGCGGCGGCCCTGGGCGTCGGCGCGGCGCTTCTCTCGCGTTTTGCCTACAAGGCCGGCGTGTTTCTGATTGGCGCCTTCGCGGGTGCGGCGCTTGGCTTTCTCATCTCCATGCTGCTGCCGGGGGAGGCGTCGTCCTATCTCATCGTCATCATGCTTGTCGCAGCTGTGCTCGTGGGGTGTGCGGCGCTGCGCTGGTGCGACCTTTTCATTCGGCTCGGTACCGCCTACGCGGGAGCAACCCTTTTGGCCACCAATGGGCTTGCCCTGCTGACCAAGTGGGTCGCGCTCGCTGATATTGCGATGCCCGGATACCCTGCAGAGACGTTTGAGGAGCTGTCCGCCTACATTTCCGGCCCCTTCTCTGAGGCAAACGCTCAGACGCTCCTTATTGCCATAATCGTTCTTACCATTGCCGGCTTCATCGTCCAGAAGAAAACGGCAAAGGACGCTTAGGGCGGACGCGTACCTACGGTCCGTAGGTAGCGTGCGGCGGGGGAGTCCCGCATACTCTGACGGCAGGGCGGCAACGATGCGTCGCAGATCAACCGGTAGAGGGCCTATGGGAACCTATATCACGGCAGATACCATCAAAGTTCTGCGAGAGAAGCGCGCGCTTACGCAGCGGGCTCTTGCCGAGGCAGTCGGCGTGACGGATAAGGCGGTATCGAAGTGGGAGTCGGGGCGCGGCCTTCCCGATATCTCACTTGTAGAGCCACTTGCTGCTGCGCTTGGTGTCTCGGTGGCTGAGCTTCTCACCGGCGAGGTGCGCCGGAACGCCAATCGGGCGGGCAATCCCTTGCGCGCTAAGTTCTACGTCTGTCCCATCTGCGGCAACGTGGTGTACGCCTTTGGAGAGGGAGCGTTCTCGTGCTGTGGTGTTAATCTGGTTCCGCTTGAGGCGGAAGAGCCCGATGGGGAGCACTGCATCAAAGTCGAGCGTGTAGAGGACGAGTGGTACGTTACGCTCGACCATCCTATGACGAAGGACCACTTCCTCACGTTCTTCGCCTATGTCGCCCCAGACGGCGTCACGATCAAGAAGCTCTATCCCGAGCAGGAGGCAGGCGCGCGCTTTCGTATAGGGATGTCGGGCGTCATCTATGCTTGCTGCAACCGTCACGGCCTCTTTCGCGTGCCCACGCCAAAGCACGTTCTGCACGCTCGTCCCTAGTCGCTGTCATACGATAACAAGCCATCTGCCTGCGCCTCGCAACTGTGGGGCGCTTTTTGGTTGCCTGAATCTTGCTCATTTGCGTACCGGCGGTTGGTAGAATGGCAGTGCGCGCCACCCTAGACTTTTTGGTGCCGGCAAGATTGATACGAACATCCGGAGGCGCTGCGGCGCTGCGCCCCGGGCTCGACAGAGAGGCACCATTATGAGTTTCCGCAACAACCTTCAACATCTGCGCGCCGAGCGCAATATGACTCAAGAGCAACTGGCCATGCTTCTTGGCGTATCTCGCCAAAGCGTCACGAAGTGGGAGGCTGAGCGGACGACGCCGGAGCTCGACAAGCTTCTTAAGATGTGTCAGATTTTCGGCTGTACGCTCGATGACCTTGTGTCGGGAGATCTCACTGCCCGCGCCGCTGCCTCGGACACCACCGATGAACAGGCGTTTCCCCATGCAGTGCCGCAAGTGCCCGCAGGTCCTCCGCAGGATATCTGCGGGTATGAGGAACACCAGCTCAAACTGGCGTGGAAGGTCCCCACAGGTGTCGCGATAATCCTTTTGGGCATCGCTTTGGGACTGCTCTTCGAGGGCTCGGTCGAGCTCGCCTCATGGAGCGGTCGCGATGGACTTTTCGTGATTATCGTGCTTCTGGGCGTCCTCGCCGGGCTTGCCTTCCTTGTTCCGGCAGGGATGGATCATGCGGCGTTCCAGAAAGCCCATCCCTTTGTGGAGGACTTCTACACCGACGAGGATCGCGCAGCCGCCCGCAAGGCGTTTTCGACTTCGCTTATCGCGGGGGTCGCCTTCATTATCGCGGGCATCGGTGCGCTGCTTATGCTCGAGAAGTCAGCTGAGAACTGGGCGCTCTTCTTCCTCATGTTCTTTATCGCTTTGGGCGTGTGGTGGATTATCCGCGGTGGCATGCTGCTCGGTCGCACAAACGTTGCTGAGTACAATAAAAGCGTGGGCGAGGACCTTGAGGTAGAGGAAATCATGAGCCTCAAGGTCGATGAGGAGCGGCGCGCAGCCCTGCTTACGCAGAAGCGCCGCGGTAGCAAGCTCGGGGCGGTCTGCGGTGCCATCATGATTCTGTCTACCATCGTGGGATTGGGACTCTTGTTCGCCCCTGTGCTCACGTCGGCAAATCCGGATGAGTTTGAGCCGTTGGGCACGTCCGCCGCTTGGTTTTGGGTTGCTTGGCCCATTGGCGGCATGCTTTGTGGCATCGTGACGCTTCTCTGGGAGGCTTTCGGACAGAACGAGTAAGTCTCCTTCTTCGATAACGCGGTGCAAGCTTCCTCTGACGTTACAAAGTGTGCAACGTACTATGGCATGTAACAAGAGGAGGATGTATGGCAACACGCGAGATTGATATCACGACCCGTAAACATCTGGATATCTACGTGAACCCTCAGCGGCAGCGCCTTCTGCACGAGATGCAGCTGATCGTGCGTCCTGCGACGTGCGAAGAGCTCGCAGACGCCATGGGCATCTCCGCCTCATCCGTCACGCACCATATGAAAAAGTTGGAAGAGCTAGGGTTGGTTGAGCTCGACCATACCGAGGTTGTGCGCGGCATCAATGCGCGGTATTGGCGGGCTGTTCCCGCTCAGGTGAACCTGCGTATGGACGACGGTGACGATCTTAGGGAAGTGAAAGAGCTCGTTGTCGACTATCTGAACCAGCGCGTGTTCGAGGGGCTTCGAGCTTACGTCTCGTCCGGCGCTGCGGCCCGCGATAAGGAGCTCGGGCGGGCGCGCGGTGAGCTGCGGGCGGGCGTCATCTACCTTACCGAAGACGATGCCCGGGCATTCCGGCAGATGGTTGACGAGTTCATCGATGCGCACGATGCCCCCACGGAAGGTGCCGTCCCCTGGGAGGTTAGCATCGGTTGCTATCCGCACCGGAGTGAATCGGCTTAGGTATCGCTAGAGAACAGCTGAATAGATCTGTTGCAAGCCTGCTGTGGGGAGGGTGGTATCGCTATGTCAAATGGTCATCTGAAGGAGCGTGCTGATAATGTGCCCTTATCGATTCTTCCGATGAGTCACGTGCTCGTGTTTTTGACGATGTATGTTGCAGGCGGCCTCTCGGTTCCGGTGCTGTCGCTTATGCTGATCGCGCGCGGGGCGACGGTCGAATTGCTACCCATCTCGATCGGTATTACGCTTGCCGTCACCTGTGCGTTTGAGGTCCCAAGTGGCGTTATATCGGATGTCTTGGGCGGGCGCGAGACTTGCCGCCCTAGATGGCCTGAATGGGCGCCTTGCGTTGCTGGAGACGGCGGGTACCGCTACAGGCGGATTGCTCGGCGGCATGATTGCGGCGCTCGACGGCACTTACGTGCTGCTTATTGTGTCTGTTGTTTTCCTCTCCCTAACATCTCTTGCGGGGGCCGTGATTGTCTTTCCAAGAGATGTGCGATGGGTTGGGGCGGGAATGCGAGAGGGTTTGCGCGCGGAGCTTGCCGCTATCGCTGCAATGGCGAAGCGCCCCGGCGATGTCAGGCTCGTGGTCGCGCTCTCGGTGTCGGCCGGTGTCGCCATGGTGACGCTCGAGACATATTGGCAGCTCGATCTCTTGGCGCTGATGGGTGACTCATGGGAATGGGTGCTGGGGATCGTGAGCTGCCTTGGTATGGTGATGGCTTCGGTGGGCAGCGCCTGCGCTATGCGCTGCGGTGGTCTTGCCGAGGAATTCTTTAGGGGGCAGGGGAGGCGTGGCCTGTACATCGTCCTGCACGCATCGATTCTCGTCGTGCTTGGTGCGCTCGCACTTGCGACATCTGCGGCGATGTTTGTGGGACTTTATACGCTCATGTACCTTTTGCTCGGTGCCCGCAGCGTTATCGAGCAGACGCTGCTACACAACGCGGTTTCATCGCAGGAACGATCGGGTATGGCGTCGGTGCAGTCGGTCGCCATTCGAGGCGGCGGCGTGCTCTCGTCCGCTGTAGGAAGCCCCCTTGTGCTGTTAGTCGGGTTAAGCGGAGTTTAGATGGCACTCGCCGTCATTTCCGTGGCTCCTATAATTACAATGATGCTGAATCTGCGATATAATTCAGCATAGGTGTTCACCGCTGGGAGGGGTGTTGCCATGGGTCTCGTTGATATCGCTGTAAAAAACAATGGTTATATCTCCGTAGCTCAGGCAACGGCCGCCCATATTCCCCGTAGGTCTCTAACAGAGGCGGTCGAATCAGGGGAGCTCGTCAGGGTTGATCGCGGACTGTATGCTTTGCCCGATACCTGGGAGGACCCTCTTTTTATCGCGCAGCACCGATTTAGCAGAGGAACCTTCTCCGATGAAACGGCACTGTACCTACTTGGAATGACAGATCGTGTGCCGCTCTCGCTCACCATGACGTTTCCCCGTTCCTATAACACCAGGCCTGTCAAAGAAGCGGGAATCATCTGCCGAACATGCGCTGACGATGTGCTCGGTCTTGGAATATGTGAGTTGTTGACCCCGTATGGCAACACGGTCAGAGCTTATGACCTAGAAAGAACGCTCTGCGATATCGTTCGAGGCCAGAAGGTGGTCGACGTCCAAGTTGTTGTGCCCGCAATGAAGCAATATGCGGCTCTAAGAAACCGTGATCCCATGAAGTTGTTGGAATATGCACGCAAACTCGGCGTCGAATCGAAGATCAGGAGCTATTTGGAGGTGCTTCTGTGAAAACGAAGAACGCGATGCAGCTGAAAGCGCTGATTAACAACAGGGCGCGGGCAGCGGGAATCAACCCCCAGGCCCTTATGCAGAACTACCTTATAGAGCGCTTTCTCGAGCGTCTTGCGCAATCAAGGTGGCGCGACGACGTGGTGGTCAAAGGAGGGGTGCTCATCGCATCGCTCGTTGGCGTTGAATCGCGCACCACCATGGATCTTGACACGACAATCAGGGGCTTCACCCTTAGTCATGAAACTGCCCAACAAGTGTTTCAAGAGGTGGCGTCCATTCCATGTGATGACGATTGGACGTTTCTGTTCGATCGTACTGTGGATATTCGGGAAACGGATGATTATCCCGGTATCCGCGTTCATCTCAAAGCCGTTTTTCCGCCGATGTCGGTGCCGTTTACCATTGATGTGACCACGGGTGACAAGATTACTCCGGCGCCCATCGAGTACGACTATCCCAAGTTGTTTGATGATGGCAGCATCAGGCTGCTCGCCTATCCTTTAGAAACGGTGTTGGCTGAGAAGCTGGAAACGGTGATTTCCCGTGGCGTCACCAATACACGGCCTCGTGACTTCTACGATATCCATGTGCTATGGAGACTTCACGGTGGGGAATGCAACATGCACACTCTGCGCGCGGCACTGGATGCGACATGCGAGAAAAGGGGTAGTGTGGGGCGCGTGCTTCGCTGGGAGCGCGTGTTTGATGAAGTTGAGAACGATAGCCCGATGCAGTCTCTATGGCAAAAGTATATTCAAAGAAATGCCTACGCCGCACAGACCAGTCTTCAACAATGTTGCGCCACCGCTCGTGAGGTCATGCTGGCGATGCAGGTGTCGCCAGCATGACCATTTGACGCACAGCTCGTCATCATTCTCCGGTCATCCACGCGGCGTCGTTGAGCGAATGCCTACAGCTCGCGCTTCACGTAGAGCTTGAGCGAGATGGCGGCGGAGATGCAAAGCGCCACTGCCGAGAGCGCGACCAAGATCGCGCAGCCAGCAGCCATGCCCGCAGGCGTATCCAGCGCCTCAAGTGCACTCGAGAGCAGCTCCATGCCAGGGATACCGCCGTCGAGCATGCCGCTGTTACCGAGGATGACCACGGGAATCACGAACATGAGCACGATGATGGTGGGCAGGATCTGCGTGGCGCGCGTCTGCCCGAGGCGGAAGTAGATCGGCGTCACCACGCTTGCCACCACAGAACCAATAAGCAGGGTGAAGCAGGACACCACGGCCATAACGGCGAGCATGTCGGGCTCGAAGGCAAAGGCATCACCAATCTCGCCGTCAATCCCCATCGCGCCGATGGCTGCTATCGAGACAAGCGCGCCTACAAACCCTACGATCATGCCGATAAGGCCGAGGGTCACGATAGCGGCATAGCGGCCAAGCACGATATCTCGGCGGGAGAGCGGCAGCGTGAGCCGGAAGAGCTCCCAGTGGTTGAGCTGGTCGTACGCGGCAAGCCCCATCGCGCTCATCATAAAGAACATGCAGGTGAGGGTCGCGGGCATGGCAAGGGGAGTTTGCATACCCACGCCAATGCAAAGGCTCACGAGCGCACCCAACGCTACCAGCTGTTTGGCGTAATCGCGAAAGATGGTCATCTCAATCAAGTAGGCGCTCTTCATCTATCGCACACCACCTTTCAGGGTGAGGGTCATGTAGTCGTCGATCGTCATGCGGTCGACCGCGATGTCGGGGAAGTTCTCGGCAAACGCGAAGCGGTCGGGAACGAGCACGTCGAAACCGTAGTCATGGCGCAGGTAGCGCAGCTCGGCCTCGGGGATGATGCCCGCATCGGCAATTCGCTCCAGATCTGCCACGCGGCAGCGGGCGATCCCCATCTCGTCGGTGATGACATCCTTCGGCAGGTCGAAGACGATGCGTCCGTTGTCGATGCAGATGATGCGGTCGGCGATGCGCTCGAGGTCCGAGGTGATGTGGCTCGACATGAGGATGGCGTGTCCCGGCTCGGCCACGAAGTCGCGCAGCTGGTCTAAGATCTCGTCGCGCGCCATGGGGTCGAGGCCGGCCGTGGCCTCGTCCAGGATGAGGAGACGTGCGTTATGGCTGAGCGCGCAGGCGAGGGAGAGCTTCATACCCATGCCACGCGAGAGGCTCTTTACGGTCTTCTTGGCGTCGAGGCCAAGGTCCGCCGTCATGCGTGCGAAGCGGTGTGCATCCCAATTTGAATAAGCGCGGGCGTAGATGCGTCCAATGTCGGCGACCTTCAGATGCTCGGGGAACGAGATGGCGTCAAAGACAACGCCGATTTCCTCCTTAACTCGTGCACCTTCGCTACGTGAGAGCCTGCTACTTTCACAGCCCAGTACATGCGAGTTGCCGCCGTCGGTGGGAAAGAGCCCCAGAAGCGCTCGTATGGTTGTGGACTTGCCGGCGCCGTTCTGGCCGATGAAGCCCACGACCTCGCCCTCGGCGACGGTGAGGTCAACGCCTTGAAGCGAGAAGCCGTCGTAGTGCTTGGTGAGCCCGTGTGCCTCTATGAGAAGGCTGCTGGTGGTTTTGATATCCGATGCCATGGCGTGCATGGTCGACGTCCTTTCGTCTGCGGGGCGCCTTTGGCGTTGCCCCTCAGCTTGCCTTGCTTGTTACTCCAGCTCGAGCGTGAACATCTCGGAGAGCTCGTCGTTCGTGAGACCCATGGCGCGACCGCTCTCGATGGCGCGGAGCATGTGCGCCTCCACCTGGCGGAGTTGCTCTTCACGAATGAGCTCGGCATTGCCGCCGGCGACGAAGCTGCCCTTGCCCTGCACCGTTTCGATAAGGCCGGCTGCCTCCAGGTCCGCGTAGGCGCGCTTGGTGGTGATGGCGCTCACGCGCAAGCTGTTGGCGAGCGCGCGAATCGAGGGGAGCTGCTCGCCTTCGGCGAGCGTGCCGGTCACGATGGCGGTTTTGATCTGCTCGACGATCTGCTCGTAGATGGGTTTGCCGCTCGAGGTCGAGATGATGATGTCCAAGTCGATATCCTTCCTGTTCGCCCCGTTGGGCGTCCCCGCAGGGGAGTGCCGCCGCGGAGCGTCCCCGTTGGCGGCGCGGGAAGCGCCGGACGTCTGCGACCCTTCCCGCCGGGCATAGTGTATATACCCGATAGCTACAGTATATACTCACCTATACACAGTGCAATAAGGTTTTTCAACTCATGCGTCCGAATCGGATGTAACAGAAAGGATAGTTTTTGTTAAATTAGGAAACCATAAAAAGCTTTACCGTTAGGAGCGTTATGGCGGGAAGAACGCCTATACCAGTAGCCCGAGCGATGCGAATCATCGCGTCAAATCTCGACCTTGCACGTCGTCAGCAGCGCATTCCGCTTGATCTTCTTGCCGAGCGCGCCAACCTCTCGGTCCCTACCGTCCGCCGTCTCATGAACGAGGGCGCAGGCTCGCTTGAGAACTTTCTACGCGTCGCCCGGATTCTCGGCATGCTGCAAAACGTCGAGGAGGCAACGGATCCATTGCGCACACCTATCGGTCGCGCCCGGGCGGAGGAAGACACGCCGTTGCGGGTGAGGAGTTGACATGGAGGTCAATGTCACGGTAACCCTTGGCGACAAGGATGTGCTGGCGGGCCGGTTGTATCAGAATGTCCGCCATGGAGACGAGACGGCGACGTTCTCATATGCGCCGCCGTACCTTGATGACCCACGGGCGTTTTCCTTTGCGCCCGATATGCCGCTAGGGCCGGGCTCGTTCCATTCGTCTGGCTTGCGGAACTTTCGCGCCTTTGAAGATTGCATGCCCGATCGCTGGGGAAGAAATCTGATGCTTCGTGCAGAGCGACAGCGCGCGCGGGAGGATAAGCGTACGCCGAGGACGCTTTTCGAGATTGATATGCTTGTCGGGGTCGATGATGCCGCGCGGCAGGGGGCGCTCAGGTTCTGGGATGCCGATGGGCGCGCGCTGTCTCCGGTAGTGTCGGGCGTGCCAAGGGAGACGAGCATTCCCTCACTGCTCGCTTCGGCCGATCTTGCGGCTTCTGACATGGATGCAGACGTGCGGGATTTGCTCGCTGCGGGTTCCAGTCTCGGGGGTGCGCGGCCGAAGGCCTCGGTGCGCGACGAGGCGGGCTATCTCTGCATCGCGAAGTTCCCCAAAGCGGATGAGGATGCGATCGATGATGTCTGCGCATGGGAGCACGTTGCGCTGAGACTCATGGGGGAGTGCGGCATCGCGGTTCCCGCGTCAAGACTCGTGCGCGTGGGCGGCCGTGCGGTTCTGATCATGCGGCGTTTTGACCGCTGCGGATCAAGGAGGCTTCCCTACATCAGTGGACTTACCGCGGTCCAGGGTGAGGACGGCGGGCGCTATTCGTATCTGGAACTGGTCGAGTTCATAGAGACCGAAGGGGCTGACCCATCCGCCGATCTCCGAGAGCTCTGGAGTCGCGCACTCTTCTCCTGTGCGATTGGCAACACGGACAATCATCTGCGGAATTATGGCTTTCTGCGGGATGGGCGCGGCTGGAGACTCTCTCCTGCCTTCGACGTCAATCCCACGCCGGGCGCTGAATCAAAGTTCCTTGCCACGGGGCTTTCGTTTGACAATCGTGAAGCGGAACCAGAACAGGCATTTTCCGTTGCTGAGTTCTTCCGATTGAGCGAAGGAGATGCGCAGAAAATCGCTTTGAATATGACGCGGGTGCTTACACGTTGGCGGGGACTTGCACGGGCGGATGGCATTTCGGAGGCATCGCAGGAGCATATGACCGATTGCTTCGAGGCTGGCATTCGCAAATTACGTGCGCTGTGCTGATGTCGCGTGATGGGATTGATGAAAATGCTCTATATAGATGCCGATGCATGCCCGGTCACGCGTGAGGCGCTCGCCTGTGCACGCCGTGCCCGGGTGCCGGTGGTCATCGTCGGCAACACCACGCAGAATCTCGCGCGGCACATCCGCCCGGATGATCCGCGCGACGTCGCGCACGCCCGCGGACGCGATGCCGCGCATGGCGGCTTCTGGGTGGAGGTGCTCGACGTGTCCGTGGGCGCCGACAGCGCGGACTTCGCCATCGTGGAACGCCTGCAGCCCGGCGACGTGGTGGTCACGCAGGACATCGGTCTCGCGAGTATGGTCTTGGGCCGCGATGCGGCGGCGATCGGTGTGCGCGGGCGCGTTTATTCGAAGGCCACGATCGACATGGACCTCTTCATTCGCCACGAGGAGAAGAAGGTGCGCCGGGCGGGCGGTCGCACGCGCGGTCCTGCCGCTTTTACGAACGAGGACCGCGAGCGCTTTCGTCGCAACCTTGCGGAGCTTTTGCAGTAATCATGCTGTTCAATGAGCGTGTCCGGATCTCTCGGCTGAGAATGGCGGAACGTCGCGGACGCTACTCGTCACCCGTGTGCATCAGCTGAACGAGCGCCACACACGCGAGGCCGATGCTGAGCAGACGAATCGCGTCGTTTGGGGTCACCTCGTCCATGATGGTGAGTGCGACGACGCCGACGCCCATGGCGAGCGCGACCGCCTTGAGGACGAGCTCCACGAGTTCGGGTACCTTGGATTCCGTCGGGCCTTCTTGGCCTATGGTCTTAACCTCAAGCAACTCGTCCACCGAGGTGCCGAGCACCTCCGCGAGCTTCGGCAGCGACGTCACGTCGGGAAACGACAGATTGCGCTCCCACTTGCTCACCGCTTTGTCCGTCACGCCCATTTGCCGGGCGAGGTCGAGCTGGGTCATGCCTTTCTCCTTGCGGAGAGCGGAGATAGTGTCGCCGAACGTCTGTTTGGTCATGGTCGTCCTTTCGTTGCGGGCGTTTCCGACGCCTTCATCGTGCCGGGGGCTGCATGCACACTCAACCGACTGCCAGTTGAGTTCCCTCGACCGTCAGTAGAGTCGCAGTTTAGTGCAGGTGCGCTGGTTAATTGTTGCGCACTGTCAGCTTCGGAGAACCTTCTCCAGAGCTCGCCCGCGTGCAAGCTCGTCTACGAGCTTGTCCAAGTAACGTGCATTCTGCTCTATGGGGTCCTCAATTGCTGCCACGTCCACACCGCAAATCTTGCCCGTGATGAGCGTGCGTGCGGGGTTGAGTGCCGGAGCTTCGTCGAAGAATTCCCGGTAGGTGAGGTCACGCTCAAGTTGAAGAGCGAGCTCCGCCTCGTCGTAACCGGTGAGCCAGCAGGTGACGGCGTCGACCTCCGCGCGCGTGCGGCCTTTACGCTCCGCTTTCTGCACCAGTAGCGGATAGATTTGCGAGAACGAGAGCTCGGCGATGGGTTTGCGTGCCATGGTGCCCCTTTCAAGAGCTATCTGCATCCATAGTACCGTTAAAAGGCTGAATCGCTTATTGCTTACGACATCGAGGGGCTGATGGGACGCTAAGATGATGGTTGCTGTTCCAGTTTGCTTTGTGGCGCTGGGATAGACGTTCAGGTTAATGAAAGACCCTGTGAAGACAGGTGAAGGGAACTACCATGCAGATCGATAAGAACAAGACCGCGCTGCTGGTTATCGATGCCATCGAGGCTACGGGTGACGACACGCTCTACGATCCTGAGACCACGACCGGCGCTTACCGTGCCGCCGTGGCGCGCTCGGTCGCCGCCTGCCACGCCGCCGGCATTCCCGTCATCTTCTGCAACGACGCGCATGTTCCCGGGCTCGACCGCGAGCTGGAGCTCTGGGGCGAGCACGGCATCGCCGGCGCCATGCGCATCTTCCCCGAGATCGAGCGTGCCGACTCGGACATCGTCATCCCCAAGCGCCGTTACTCGGGCTTTTTCCAGACCGACCTCGACCTGACGCTCCGCGAGCTGGGCGTCACCTGCGTCATCGCCGTCGGTGCCGACACCAACATCTGCGTGCTGCACACGCTCGCCGACGCTTACTTCAACAACTACGACTCAATCGTAGTGACCGATGCCGCCATGACCTTCCTCTGCGGCACGCAGGAGGGCGCGCTCGAGCATTGCGAGAAGTGCTACGGCTCGGTGCTCGCGACCGTCGACGAGCTGGAGGCCGCGCTCTCGGCATAGACCTCCGCGTTCAATCTCCCAAGGGTGAGGCGTTTACCCGCGCGTTTTGGCAATGCGCGCGGCGACTTCACGCGGCGTGAGACTGGTGGTGTCCACGAGTTCAGTGCCAAGGTCGCGATAGCGTGGGAGGTAGGAGAGCGACCGCGCCACCGCCCCCTCGTCACGCGTGCCCGCGCGCACGTCGCCCTCGATGCGGTGGCACAACTCGTCCTCGTGCGCAACTAGCGAGACGGTGCGGACGTCGGCGTCGCACTCCTCGATGGGTAGTCGCCCGAGGATCTCGTCGATGATCGTGCGCTCGTGCATGACCCAGCAGAGGATTACGTTCTCGTATGCGCCGCAGCACAGGAAGTTGCTGAGCAGGTGACAGATGTTATCGAGCACCATGCGTTTGGTTTCTTCTGTCACTTGGAACGGGTCGGCGCACCAGCACCAATCCCCATCGAGCATGACGGAGGCGGGCAGCATCCGATTGAGTTCACGGCAGACGGTGGTCTTGCCCACACCCATGGGGCCGCCGATAAGGTACAGGGTCTTGGTCATGTGAGCTCCTCTGAGGCGCTTGGATAGTCGTAGCTTATTATTGCAGGTAATGCAGCTTGTAAACCACTTTTTACTGCACTTTGTGCGCCCCTCGGCTACGTTGGGGGGGGTGAAGGAAAGGCGGCGAGGAAACGGAAACGCTCATGGACATCGGCAACCAGATCAGGGAGCGGCGGCAGCGGCTCGGGCTTTCCCAGGACGAGCTCGCGCAGAGGCTCTACGTGAGCCGCGTCACGATCTCGCATTGGGAGACGAACAAGACCCTGCCCGACGTCCAGAGCATGCTGCTCCTCGCGAACCTCTTCGGCACCACGATCGACGAGATGGTGAGAGGGGACGTGGACGAGATGCGCGAGATGGTGGAGAAGAGCGCGCAGCAGAGGAAGGCCTTTGCGATAGCGCTGGGAGCGGTCGAGGTCACCGTCATCGCCGTGCTCGCCTTTATGGCCGTTGCAGGGAGAGACTACCTGGATTCGGCGCTGCGCCTGCTGCTGTCGGTGCTTGTGCTGGCGTTCGCCGTGGTAGTCCTCGTTGCGCGACGCGGCGGGGAGGGCAGGGAGGCCAAGAGCGCGGCCGAGCTCCTGGGCGCGGCGTCAGGCGACCCCGTGGAGGCGGCGCGGGAGAGCGCTTCTGCCAACGTTATGCGGCTGGTGCTTCAGGTCTTCGTGGGGCTCGTCGTGGGCATCGGCGTGCTGGTGATGGGCGGCCTGTTGCTTGACGTGCGGGATTTCACGGGGCTTGCGGCAGCCGTCGGCGGCGCTGCTGCTTTGGCGGCGGCGCAGATCCTGGGCCGGTACACACGCTCAGTGTGGACGGCGGCCGTCCTGCCGACGCTTTGGGTCGCGCTCGTTGTCATTCTCAGCGCTACGACGGGCAACTCTGTCACGCCGCGCAGATGGATCGCCGTCGCGGGTGTTGCAATCTCGTTCCTCGCGTTCTGGGCGATCGGCCGGGGGAAGCGCCGCGGGTAAGTGCGTCCTCGCCGGAATCGATAAGGACACCAGGCGACCGTGGTTGCCTCCTGCGGGGCGCCCTGCGTCTTCGCGCATCCATGTGTCCCCTGCGGGTAGAATCGCTTCAAACATACTCTCTCGAGGAAGTGCACCATGGATCTCTCGCGCATAGACGCCCACCTGCTCTCGCGCCCCGGCGCCACGAAGGCCCTCCACGAGAAGTGGGGCTGGATGGTGTACTGGGTTGGTGGCAGGCAGTTCGCCTGCGAGTTCGTAGCCTCGCCCGACGCGAAGCCGCCCTACGCGGGGCGCCACCTGCTCTCGCTCAAGTGCGACCCCGACCGCATCCTCGAGCTGCGCGCCGGGCACCCGGAGGCCGTGCTGCCCGGCTACTACTCCGACGGGCGCACGTGGGTCTCCATCGACCTTGATGCACATCTTTCCGAGGATCTCGTGCTCGATCTGTGCGACATGAGCTACAACCTTGTCTTCTCCAAGCTGCCAAAGCGCGTACAGCGGCAGCTCACCGACGAGTAGCGGCGCAACAACCTGTTGCTTGCTGGTCGCGCCGCGCTCGAGGACAATGGGCGAGAAGAACCCGAGCGAAAGGACCCCCCGATGATCATGCTCAAGGATGCCCTCGCCCGCCTGCGCCGCGAGCGTGGACTTACTCAGGAGGAGCTGGCGCGTCGCCTTTACATCACCCGCCAGGCCGTGAGTCGCTGGGAGACCGGCGCCACCGAGCCCAGCATCGACATGCTCAAGCTCGTTGCTCGCGAGCTGGATGTTTCTGTGACGGAGCTCCTCGACATGCCTGAGCATTACTGTCAGAGCTGCGGCATGATGTTCACCGCTCCCGATCAGCACGGCCATGAGGCAGATGGATCTGAGGCAGAGGATTTTTGCCGCTGGTGTTACGAGAACGGCGTCTACACGTACGAGACCTCGATGGAAGAGATGATTGAAGATTGCGCGCCGCGTATGGCCGAGGCGATGGGCTGGACTGTGGACGAAGCGGCGTCGCTTTTGGGTGCGGTGCTGCCGACGCTTCGCCGCTGGCGCGAGGTCGCCGAGAACGAGGATGCCTACGGACAGGAGGCCCGGGCTGCCTACGGCGACGAGGTGGTGGACGCGGCGAACGAGAAGTACGTGGCGATGGGGGAGGCGGCGCACCTGCAGGCCGACGAGCTGGCGCTTGCCATCAACGAGCAGCTGCGCCGTGCGATGGAGACAGGAGATCCGGCCGGCCCGGAGGCACGCAAGCTCGTGGCCATGCACGCCCGCTGGCTGCGCATGTACTGGCCGGACGGGCTCTACACGCCCGAGGCCCACAAGGGCCTGGCCGACGGCTACGTCGCAGACGATCGGTTCCGCGCCTACTACGAGAAAGTTGCCCCTGGTGCCGCGCAGTTCCTGCGGGATGCTATCCACGCGTGTGCGTGATTATGCTTCGGGTGTAAGACCTTCCGTCCTGCACCACTACTCGTCGTGCGCTATATCGCGAGTGCGCGCAGTGCGTCCGCGGCTGCCTCTGACGTGAGATAGAGCTTAAGTCCGATGGGGCTCACCTCGAGCCCCACAACGGGGGAGCCCTCATAGGTGGTAACCTCAAGACCCTTGTACTCCTTGAGGTCGTCGGCACTCTGTCCGAGTTTCTGCGTTTCCGGCTCCCACAGCTCGAAGATATACTCCGCCGGCTCTTCCGGCTCCGTAGCAATGCCGCCCTCTCCGGAGAATGGCTCAAAGGCGTCCTCGATTTCCGTCTGGTCGGTCACCTCGCGAATAACCGCGCCGGTTTGGGCGTCCTTTACGACAAGACGGCACACCTTGCCCCAATCGACGTTTGAGAGCGTGTCGGCGAGCTCCTGCGCCTGCGAGGCGAAATCCTCAGCCTGATTGGCGATGTCGCTAGGAGAAGGCATGCCAAAGCATCCCGTGAGGGGCAGGACCATGGTTGCAACGAGCAGGGTGGCGAGGACGGAGTGGGCTCTCATGTGTGTTCCTTCCGGTGCGGGCTCCGCCAATCCTACTACTAAAGCTGATCTACACGATTGTTGGGACCGGAATTAACTAAACGGTTTGCGCCACTTTGATAAAGCCCGCTACGTTTCGTGACAACCGTGCAGCTTCAAAACAATTTTGTTGAATAGTAACGAACAAGTGTTCTTGTCTATGTTATAATGCTCCCAAGGTACGGGGACGAGCAAGAGCCGGCACGGAGGCCCCCAATGGTACGTGTCGGCGGGTATGCCAGATAAGGCACCAAGAGGCTGGCTGCACTGGCTCGACCTCGGGCGGAGTAGCGCTCCCGCTTCCTGGCGCCCGTTAATGCCGGGGCTCACAAGTCGATTGATTAGAAGGCCGATCTGTGAAGCGGGGGATGCTTTATGGCTATGAAAGCTATCAACAACCAACATCATATGAACGATATCGTCAACGACTGCTCTTCAGATGAACAGCGAATCGTATTGTTTGAATCGATAGATGGTCAGGTTGAGCTCTCCGTCAATGTAGAAGAGGAGACTGTTTGGCTTACACAGGCCCAGATGGCAGAGCTGTTTGATCGCACGCAGCCTGTTATTGCCCGACACATTTCGAATGTCTTTAAGGAGAAAGAGCTGGTCAAAGAGGGTAATATGCATTTTTTGCATATTGCTTCTTCGGCTCGGCCGGTCGCGATCTACAGCCTCGACGTCATCATTTCGGTGGGTTACCGCGTGAAGTCCCAACGCGGCGTGGAGTTCCGCCGGTGGGCGACCGATGTGCTCAAGCGCTATATCTTGAAAGGTCATGCCGAGAATGAGGGGCGGCTGCGTCAACTGGGTGAGGTTGTTCGTATCATCGAGCGGATTCCCGGCGAGCTCGCTTCTCGCGAGATCCTTGATATCGTGGAGAGCTACACGGAGGCATACGAGCTCCTCGACGCCTACGATCGCGAGGCGGTGCCGCGCCCGAAGGGGGAACGCTCGACCTATGTGCTCGACTATGACGAATGCATCATGCTCATTTCGCAGATGCGGCCGCGCTTTGCGAGTGACATCTTCGGGCGTGAGAAGGACGACTCCTTCCGCAGCAGCATCGCTGCAATCTACCAGTCGTTCGGTGGCGAGGAGCTTTATCCCTCGATCGAGGAGAAGGCGGCGAACCTCTTGTACTTCGTCATCAAGAACCATTCATTTGTCGACGGCAACAAGCGCATCGCGTGCAGCCTCTTCCTGTACTTCCTCGACCGTAATGGGGCGCTCTTCCGCGGCATCGAGAAGCGGGTGTCGGACAGCATGCTCGTGGCAATGGCGCTCATGATTGCCGAGTCGCGTCCCGAGGAGAAAGAGTCGATGGTCTCGCTCGTTATGAACTTCCTCATGTAAGGTCATCGCGCAAGCGCATTGGACAAGATGCCGAGCGGATTTGCTAGCGCGCCGGAACCATCTTCGAGAGAATGGGGGAGGCGGGGTCCTCGAAAGGAAAGCCTTGCCTCCCGCCTGAAGGAGAGGTCGACGATGATATCGGACAAATTGCTCGCACTTCGCAAGCGCGTGGGCATGAGCCAACAGGAAGTCGCTGCCGCCATAGGCGTGACCAGGCAGACAATCAGCAACTGGGAGCTTGGGCAGGGTTCGCCCGCGCTTGATAAGGCAGCCGAGCTCGCGCGGCTCTATGGGGTGACGCTCGACGACCTCGCGAACGATGAGGTCGACGTGGTCAGTTCGGGCAAGGGCGGGTCCGTCCGTGACCTCCATGTTATCGAAGGGCTCGTGGGCAAGGTTACGACGGTGGAGCTCTCCGACGGCGAGGGGGCTCTTATGCATGCGCTCATTTGCGGCGTTGGTGCTGGATGGATTCGCTTGGAGTGCGACGCGCCTAAGGCCGTCTTTCCAACACCGATTTTCGGTGAGAAGGAGCCTCCACATCGTGTCCTGAAGCTTGTTGACCTGGCCGATGTCGCGGGGTTCTCGATTGAGGATGGTGACCGCTGATGGATTACACGATTCTTGCGATGGCATGCGGGACGTTTGCTATGGTCGTCTACATCATGGCGGTTATGCCGACTAAGAAAGATCTGCGGAAGTTCGTCGATGACGCGCGACCTCGCGAGGTCGAGCTTGGACGGCTGCTGCGGGAGCGTATCGGCTTATCTTGTGAGCTTGTCCTTTCCGAGGCGGGCGTCACAGCGGGCGGTATGCGCCTTGCCGGTACGATCCTAGACGTAGACGACGAGTGGGTGCTCATGGGGTGTGCCAACAAGAAGGGCGGCACTCAGCTTAAGGTTCTACGTATCGCGCTCGTGGAAGGCGTCGAGCCTGCTTGATGTGATGCGAGGCTAAACGTCTACGGGCGCAAGCTCGCCGGTTTGGATGTTGATGGTGAAACCAGATACGGCGACGGAGCCAGGTACCAAAGGATGTGAGCGAATGGTCCGCACGCTACGGGCGACCTCGTCCTCCAAGCGATTGAATCCAGTCAAGACGTCGCGCGCACGTGGTTCGCGCGCGAGCTCCGTTTCGACAGCGTCATGGGGCACACCCGCTTGCTCCAGGGTAGCGAGCAGATGCTTCGCCTCCATGCCGCAGGTTCCGCAGTCTGTGTGACCGATTACCATGACGTCAGTAACACCGAGCTCGGCGATTGCGACAATGAGCGATCTCATCGCCTCGCCGTAAGGGTTCACAATGGTGGCGCCCGCGACCTGGATAAGCGCGGCGTCGCCGTCCCGGATGCCAAGGGCCTGCGGCAGAAGCTCCGTTAGGCGCGCGTCCATACAGGTCACGATTGCAAGCTGTTTGGCAGGGCGCCCCGTTTCGGGCCGCTCGCCTGCGCCGCCCTGCCCCACGAAGGCGCGGTTGTTTGCGAGTATTTCGGAAAATGTCGGGCTATATTCGACCTGCTCTGCATGCATCTCAGGACCTCCTTCAAAAGCAAGGATTTTGCCTTTCGCTTGCTTTAGATGGTAGCTCTTAGCCTGCGTTGCAAGAGCGGTGTTTTGATAACTGGTCTCTTATCTGAAGCGCGCAACCGTAAAGCAACCCAACGTTGCGCGCTAGTTGGTCGAAGCAACCGGAGCCGTACCGTACAATTGCCTTAAGTCCTAACGGATGATCGGAGGTGTCCCATGTTGTTTCCATCTGGTGCTGAGTTCATTATTCTTCTTACCTTCGTGTTGTTTAATGTGGTGCCGCTCATTTTGTTCATCGTTGCTGCCGTCCTTGCCATCCGTTGGTTACTTAGGAACGAGCGAGCGGCAAAGGACCCGGTATCGGTTGCAGTTCGGCGATCTTTGGGCGAAGTGCTTAAGAGCCATCGCGAGCGTTGTCGTATGACGCAGGAGTTCGTGGCGCAACATGTCGGCGTTAGCAGACAGGCCGTAAGCAAGTGGGAGCAGGGCAAATCTGAACCCTCGACATCTAATCTCGTCAAACTAGCGCATCTATTTAAAATTGATCCAGCTGAACTGCTTCGAGAAATAGGGGATTAAGGCTGCTTGTACCTTGAAATCCAGAAGCGTACTAGCGAGTATCCCTTTGGGGTAAGCTAGCGGCATCATATCGACTTGGTGCTCGCCAGCGCTTGCGCACTCAGGGGTAGTTTTATGCAACAGGGCCAACCTTCGACAAAGACTATAGCCGCTATCGCGATGGCCGCCTTTGCGGTGTATCTCGGCATCTATTACTGGCCGGCTATAGAGGGCGTTATTCGTGTGGCCCTATCTTCGCTGGTCCCCATTATTCTTGGGTTCGTTCTCGCATATCCTCTCAACATCCTTATGAGTTTTTACGAGCGCCACCTGTTTCCTCAGGATGGTCAACCTCTTGTTCTGCGCCTTAGGCCGATTGTGAGTCTTGTTGCCGCTATCGCCTCTCTTGTGGGGATTATCGCTGCCGTAGTGGTAATCGTTGTGCCGCAGCTTATCGATTGCGTTCGTCTTCTTGTCGATGAGCTGCCCGTTGCGCTGACGTCCTTTGGTCGATGGCTTGAGGACACCGGCATACTCACACCGGAAACCATAGATGCGATCGGTGACTCGCTCGAGGCCTTCGATTGGAAGACAGGTGTGGGTAGCGCCGCATCGGTCATCATGTCGGGAGTTGTGGACCTGGTTGCTGGCATCGCGAGCGGCACGGCAAACTTCGTTCTTGCGTTTGTGTTCGCCCTTTTCGTCCTGCTCAGCAAGGACCGGCTTTCCCGTCAGGCTAATCTCGTACTGGAGCGCTACCTGCCTGGCCATGCGCTTGCCCGGCTTCGCTATGTGATCGCTGTCGCGGACGATTGCTTTCACCGTTTTCTGGTGGGACAGTGTGCCGAGGCGGCAATTCTCGGCGTCCTCTGTGCCCTCGGCATGCTCGTGCTCGGCCTTCCGCATCCTTGGATGATCGGCGCCCTCACCGCGTTCATGGCGCTCATCCCGATCGTCGGTGCCCTTCTCTCGGGCGTCATCGGCGCTTTCCTCATCCTTATGGAGTCTCCCATTCAAGCGCTCGTATTCCTCGTCTTTATCATCGTGCTGCAGCAGCTCGAGGGCGACCTTATCTATCCGCACGTTGTCGGTTCGTCCATCCAGCTGCCGGGAATCTGGGTGCTTGCAGCGGTTACCGTCGGCGGGGGAGCGTTTGGCATTCTCGGTATGTTCGTTGGCGTTCCGCTTGCAGCGACTGCCTACCGTCTGCTGCGCAACGACGTCTATCGCACGGGGCAGGCGGTCGCACAGCCTAACGACGAGTTCGCTTCACCTCGCTGAGGAGCTTCCTGAACGTACCTAGTATTGCCGGGTATCATGAGGGTATCTGGTTGCCCCTCTGGCGGGGAGGTGCGGTGTGCGGGTTATCGTCGAGACACAGGGCCGTGTCTGCGCCCGCATGCGACGGCGCCTCACGGGGCGTGTGTCTCGTGTGCTGCGTGCTGCCGCCGGTGTTCCCGTAACGCCCGAGGCAACTTCGGTCACCTTTAGACGGATCTCACGCGTCCGCTCGGTTGTGGGGTCGGTGGTGCCGCGTAGCCTGGTTGAGGACGACCGCGTTCGCGCGATGGCGCTCGACCTCGTGTTCGGTAGCGTCCATGTTGCCTTTGCACTCGTCAACATCATTGTCGGCCTTCTCACACGCTCTCCCTGGACGTTCTCGGTGGGTGTTGTGGTCGCGACGCTTAACTCTGGAAAATCTTATCTTGCGTCGGGTGCGCTCATGAGCGTAGCGGCGGACGGGCGGACGGAGAGTAGGACTTCGCTTACCAGATGCGGCAGGGCAGGCGTTACCCTTGTGGTCATAACGCTCGCGTTTTCTGGCATCATTGCGAACCTTGTGCTCCAGGGCTTTGGTAGAACCTACCCCGGATTACTTATATATGCCTACGCCGCTTACGCCCTCGTTTCCATCGTTCTTGCTGTTGTGAATCTCATTCGCTCGCGGCGGCTCAACGTCCTCGCCATCACGGGTGTGCGCCTATTCAATCTGGCGAGCGCCCTTGTCTCGATTTTTGCGCTGCAGACCGTCATCATCTCCCATATCGTGTGGGACGATCTGCCGGCCATCTTTACGCGCAACCTTGCCGAGGGCGCAACGGGAGGCATCGTGTGCCTCTATATGGTGGCAACGGGTCTTTGGCTTGCGCTTACCGCCTATACGCGCCTTGCTAACAGGCAAGATTACGAGCTTCGACTTCGCCCGGGGAGAGGACCTCGCCGTCGCTGACGAGGACGTGCTCGCCCGGTAATATGTTAACAGGCTTCTATGCAGTTGGCGTGTCTGGTGGGGTTGTCTGCTCGTTTGGTATACAATGAGCCCGATATCCGCCTTGACGAAAGGTTTTCATCCATGTCGATCCTCTCTGAGCTTCTCACGCCCGAGCTCATGATGGCGATTTATCTGTTCGTCGCCTTCATCGCCGCTCTGTACGTGCTTTCCGTCATCTACGTGTTCGTTGACGCGCGCCGTCGTGGCATTCAGGCGTTCTGGGCGTGGGGCATCGTCTCGCTCATCCCGTTCATCGGCCTTATCGCTTACCTCGCGCTGCGTCCGCACACCTACCTGGCGGATCGTGAGGAGCAGGAGCTCGACATGGCCCTGCGCGAGCGTCAGCTCTCGCACTACGGCACCTGCCCCAACTGCGGGACCCCCATCGAGCGCGACTTTGTCGTCTGCCCGGTTTGCAACACGCAGGTCCGTAATGTCTGCCCGAGCTGCCACAAGCCCCTCGAGGCGCACTGGAAGGTCTGCCCTTACTGCCGAACGCACATCCAATAGCGCGCGACTCTCTGCCGGCACATCCGGCACCGTTGCGTGCTGCCTTGCGCTCGTGGGCCCTCGCAAGAGGGCCCCGGGCGTTTTTCTTGTTCTGTCAGCACGTTATTCATCAACTCGCTTAAGGAGCGCATCATGAAGGTTCTCTACAACGACGGTCATGTGGACGAGTGCCCGGCTGACGAGGTAACGCACGTTATCCGCCACTCCGCTGCGCACATCATGGCCCAGGCTATCAAGCGCCTCTATCCCGAGGCTGACTTTGCTTACGGTCCGGCCACCGACAACGGCTTCTATTACGATATCGACCTTCCCGAAGGACAGAAGATTTCTGAGGACGATTTCCCCGCGATTGAGGCGGAGATGAAGAAGATCGTTAAGGAGAATCTCAAGTTCACCGTCTTCGAACTGCCGCGTGCAGAGGCCATTGCGCTTATGGAGGAGCGCGGCGAGAAGTATAAGGTTGAGCACATCGGCGACCTCGACGCGGACGCTCGCATCACCTTCTACCAGCAGGGTGAGTACATCGACATGTGCGTTGGCCCGCACCTCACCTACACCAAGGCGCTCAAGGCCTTCAAGCTCACCGGCGTCTCCGGCGCCTATTGGAAGGGCGACAAGGCCAACAAGATGCTCACCCGCGTGAACGGCACCGCGTTTGCCACCAAGGACGAGCTCGACGAGCATCTGCGCCTCATCGAGGAGGCCAAGAAGCGCGATCACCGCAAGATCGGTCGCGAGATGGACATCTTCATGATGCGTGACGAGGCGCCCGGCTTCCCGTTCTTCCTGCCCAACGGCATGATCTTGAAGAACGAGCTTCTGAGCTACTGGCGTGAGATTCACCACGATGCCGGCTATGTGGAGATCTCGACGCCGCAGATCATGAGCAAGCATCTGTGGGAGACCTCTGGTCACTGGGACCACTACAAGGACAACATGTACTCGACTGTCATCGACGACGAGGAGTACTGCATCAAGCCCATGAACTGCCCGGGCGGTGTGCTCGTCTACAAGAGCCGCCCGCACAGCTACCGCGAGCTGCCCATTCGCGCTGGCGAGATCGGCCTTGTCCACCGTCATGAGATGCGCGGCGCGCTCCACGGTCTTTTCCGCGTGCGCTGCTTCAACCAGGACGACGCCCATCTGTTTGTCCGTCCTGACCAACTTACCGACGAGATCGTGGGTGTGGTGAATCTGATCGACTCCGTGTACCAGAAGTTCGGCTTCACCTACCACCTCGAGCTCTCCACCCGTCCTGAGGACTCCATGGGTTCCGACGAGGATTGGGAGCGCGCTGAGGCAGGCCTTCGCGAGGCACTGGACCGCTTGGGTAAGGATTACGTGGTGAACGAGGGTGACGGTGCCTTCTACGGCCCCAAGATCGACTTCCATCTGGAGGACTCGCTCGGTCGCACCTGGCAGTGCGGTACGGTCCAGCTCGACTTCCAGATGCCGCTCAACTTCGATCTCGAGTACACCGACGCCGACGGCGAGAAGCGCCGCCCCATCATGCTTCATCGCGTGTGCTTTGGCTCTATCGAGCGGTTCATCGGCATCCTGATCGAGCACTTCGAGGGCAAGTTCCCCACCTGGCTCGCGCCCTGCCAGGTGAAGGTGCTGCCCGTCTCCGAGAAGAGCCGCGATTACGCTCGCTCCGTTACCGAGAAGCTCGAGGCTGCCGGCATTCGCGCCGTGCTCGACGAACGCGACGAGAAGATCGGCTACAAGATTCGCGAGGCGCGCAACATCGACCGCCCGCCGTACATGCTTATCATCGGCGAGCAGGAGGTCGAGGCCGGCAACATCTCGGTGCGCGACCGCTCGAACGAGACGCACGCACGCGAGCTCGACGACTTCATTGCCGACGTAAAGGCCGAAATCGCCGAGCGCCGGTAGTAACCGGTCGCACCGTTTGGCGGCCCGTGTCGCCATATAGTTATAGGAACGTGCAGGAGCGGGCATCATGGCGATGCCCGCTTTTTCCATATGCTCCAGAAAGGGGAGATGACCGTGTCGCTGCCAAAGGGTTTTCTCTGGGGGAACTCCGTCTCCAGCATGCAGTACGACGGCGCTCAGCATGAGGGCGGTAAGGGGCCGAGCGTCTACGAGCACAAGCCCGGTGCCTGGGAGGAGGCTATCGACGGCTACCATCGCTTTCGCGAGGACAACGAGCTCATGGCGGAGATGGGCATGAACTGCCTGCGTTTTCAGACCTCATGGTCGCGCATCATGCCCGAGGGTGAGGGCGAGGTGAACCAAGAGGGGCTTCTATATTACGAAAACCTTGCCGACGACCTTCTCGCCAACGGCATCGCACCCATGGTGTGCCTCTATCACTTTGATATGCCGCTTGCGCTCGCCGAGAAGTATCACGGGTTTGCTTCCAAGCATGTGGTGGATGCCTTTGTGGACTACGCGAAGGTCGTGATCGACGCCCTTGCGCCCAAGGTGAAATGGTGGATTACGTTCAACGAGCAGAACCTCTACGGCCTTCCGATGGCGTTCGACATCGCCGGCGCACCCGTGCCCGCGGATCCTACCGCACCCGAGCACGAGGCCGAGGTGTACCAGATTGCGCACAACGTCATGGTCGCCCACGCGCGCGTGGTGAATTACCTGCATGGGAACTACCCCGATTGCAAGATCGGCGGCATGTGCGCCTTCACGCCGGTCTATCCGGCAACGCCCGCGCCTGCGGATGTCCTGGCTGCGACTCAGGCAGAACGGTTTGGTAGTTGGATTGTGCTCGACACCTGCGCTCGCGGAGCCTATCCGTCGTACTACACTGCCTATCTGCGCCATCGCGGTATCACGCTAGACATGAGTGCCGAGGAGATCGCTCAAATCGGGTGCATGCGCAACGACTTCTCTGCTATCAGCTACTACCAATCGTCCTGTGTATCGGCCGGTAACCTTTCTGATGATGTGCCGGCTTGTGCGCTCGGTTGGGTTGGCGGCTGCAAGAACCCTCATGTTGAGGCGAACGAGTGGGGTTGGAACATCGATGCGACCGGCTATCGGCGTGCCATCACCGTGATTTGGGAGCGCTGCGGCCTGCCGGTGTTCTCGCTCGAGAACGGTATCGGTTGGCGCGAGAAGCTGCCCGAGGACGGCTCCGCCATCGCGGACGATTACCGTATCTCCTACCATAGGGACCATATCCAAGCTCTGAAGGACTCCGTCGAGCTCGATGGGGCAGAGGTCATCGGGTATCTCGGCTGGGGTCTTATCGACATCCCTTCATCCAGCGGCGACATAGAGAAGCGCTATGGGGCGGTCTATGTCGATTACGCTGCTCAGGGTGCGGACCATCTCAAGCGCATGCCCAAAAAGAGCTTCGCGTGGTTCAGGCAAGCATTCAGCTCAAATGGCGAGGATCTTGACTGATAGCAGCACTTGACCTCACGTGTCCCACCCACGACAAATTACGGTTGCAATGCGCCGCTTGCCCATGCATGCGGCGCATTTTCCCGTATACTTTTACAAGTTGCCTACGAGAGGGGAGACCATGGCTGTGTCGCAGACCGCGCTTGCGGATCGGTTCGCGGAGTTGCAGGGGGCGCGTGCCACCTGGCTCGTTCCCGCCGCCCATACGGTCGATGTCATAGCCAAGATTGGTCTTCTTGGTCCCGAGGACCGTCTCGTTGCCTTCTCCGATGATTTTGCCGATTCCTTTGAGTCCAAGTTCCCTGGTAAGGATGTGCAGCTTATTGCTGATCCCGCGCCCGATGCCTTCCTCGCCGCCTCCGGTTGGGGCGCTCAAGATGAGGAAGCTCCCATTGGATGGGGGAGCGCGCAGCTTGCCGTTACCGGCTCGCCGGCTTCCTACGCTTATCCTGCTGGCAGGACGTCCAATCGCACCTTCTGGTTTGTCGGCTCAATTGGCGGCATTGGCCTTCGTGTGCCTGACTTGAGGGAGCTTTCGCGCGCCGCTGCGGCTTGTGGCGCCTTGCTTATTGTGGATAACACGGTCGCCTCTGCCTTTGGCTGCAAGCCTCTTTCTCTCGGCGCGACCATTGCGCTCGAGGCTCTCGACCGTGTTGGCGCGGGGCGTCTCGGGCAAAAGCTCGTCGCCGTTTCCGTTGCCCGATCGCTCTCCGGACGCGGGCGCCATCGTATCGTGCGGCCCGAGGCGGAGGATGCCTATCGCCTGCTCGCCTTCGGTCTCGGCGACCCTGCCTCACCGAGCGCGTCCGACCTTCTTCCAGAGCATGAACTCCTCGTTCTCCAGGAGGGAATTGCTACGCTACCGGAGCGCATGCAGCGCCATTTCGATAACGCGCGCGCTATCGCCGAGTACCTGCGCTGCCACCCGCGTATCGGGCGCGTGGCGTATCCCGGGCTCAAGACCCATCCCGATTGCGGTCTTGCCTCAACGGTGCTCGAGCATGGCTTCGGTCCTGCCGTGGACTTCTGTCTGACGGGTTCCGCGGATGAAACCGCAGACGAGCGCAACCGCCGCTTCCTCGAGATGTGTCCTGTTGCGAATCGCTCCAAGCGTGCGGGCGGCTGCGCGACGCGCATGAGTGTGGTCACGATGCGTGATGTCAGCTATCTGCGCATCTTCGCTGGTACCGATGACCCTCTCTATGTTGCCGACAGTCTCGATCAGGCGCTTCGCCTCTTCTGCAATCCACCCGAGCCCTTGTAATCTCGCCTCTATAGAAAACGTTTTTTGGTGAGCGGCACTACTATGGGTGCCGTTCAAAGGGGTAGACCACACAATCACAAATATGTTCCTTTCAGTAAGCATCGGGGAGGATGTTTTGGGAACGTTTGATTTCGCCAACCTCGTAGAGGCGCTTGCTTTGGGCGTGGCTCTCGCTATGGACGCAATGGCCGTCACGCTGTCAAATTCTTTATGCGAGCCCGATATGTCGCGCGGCAAGAAACTTGCCATGCCTATCATGTTCGCCCTGTTTCAGATGGCCATGCCCATCGCTGGATTCTTTGGAGGCACGCTCGTAGCCCCACTTATTGAGGCGTATGCGGGTATCGTTTCCCTTGTGATTCTTGCCTTTGTGGGCGGCAAGATGATCGTCGAGGCAGAAGGGGAGCTTCGCGAGCCCGAGGAGTGCCCCACGACGCGCCTGTCGTACCCTACGATTTTCTTCGAGGCTATTGCCACTTCAATCGATGCCTTCATCGTTGGTGTGTCCCTTGCTGCTAGTGGGGCAAATATCGCTCTTTACGGCGGGGCGATTGGTGTCATGACGTTTATCTGCTGCGTCGCGATGCTGCTGGTTGGACGTAAGCTTGGTGCGCACTTTGGTCCGCGCGCTGAGATTGCAGGCGGAATCGTCCTCATCATCATCGGTCTCCGTGCGTTCCTGTCGTAACAGCCTCTATAAGGATCTCACGCGTGAAATGGGCATCAAATTATGATTCGGCTGAGCAGGCTCATGTTTTCTAGTGAATACGAGCACATATTCATGCGCAAGTTTCCGGATTAGGAAAGCAGTTTTCATTTTGATGCCCATTTTTGGTGCGAGCTACCAATCGATTGCGCCTCCATTCTCAAAGAGCTCATAGCATAGCTGTCGTTCTTTCCTAAGAAGCGATGGGCTTTTTGGGATGCGATTGATTTTCAGCTTCTTGAAGATGAAAGAAAGCACGCTTTCAAAAGCGGCTTGGTCTTCGAGGTTTCTGTAGGACAGCTGCACGATGGTGTGGCCCATCGATTGCAAAGCCGTGATGCGGTTAGCGTCTGCGATGGCCTTTTCCTCACGATCGTGGATGAGTTTGCTCTGGCATTCTATGCCTACCTCATCTCCCGAGGCGGGATTGCGTAGCACGATGTCTATATAAGCTTTTGCTTGCCCTGCGACGAGCTGCGCTTGATCTGTCAGCTCAATGCGTGCGTTGAATGTCAGGTCGCTAAGCCCTTCGCCTCCAAGGCGCCTAGGCGTGCTTAACCGTATGCCGGTGCGTGCCTCAAAAGGAGAGGCCGCCCCTTCTCTGGTCAGCCGCAACGCTTGGATAAATGTTGCGCGCCCTTTGGCGCGGGCAAGGTCGTTTGCGAGTTTCTCAAGCTCGTTGATGTTCGAAATCGCAGGGCGCTGCCACAGGTCCGTGATCTTGCCGTTTGCATCAAGAACTGGCTTCCAGCCTCCATGATCACCAGAGGCTTCCTGACTGCAAAGCTCCTGGAGGTATGCACGCTCCTGTTTTGTGGGTCTATAGACGCTGAAGTTTCCGCAGAACTCATGCATGAGCATGGCCAGTTGGACGACGGACAGGTGCGATGCGAGCGTGAACAATGTCAAAGCAGGCGAAGTTACAGACGAGTAAGAGCCAAAATCCCATCTGCTTCCGAACGGCAGCGCAGCGCTGATAAGTTGCGTCTTCTGGTGGACGGTGTGTCGTCGCGCAGCTTGATTGGTGCAAAGCAGATGAACCGGCTGCTTGGGGAGTCCAAGGAGTTCGGCCACACCCTCGAAGGACCAGTTGCCGGGGCCAAGCGCTTGGTCAAGGCGTTCGTCGATTACCTCGTGGATCACGGGCGGCATACGGTGATACCGCAGAGCAGATATGTCACACAGCGTCTTCATGACGACACCTTATACGGTTTCTTCCGTGGATTGGATGAGGATTGTTCCATATGAAGGGCTGTGCGCTGCCGTTTTCCACCATACATGTGGGACGCCTCATTCGACTCAGTCAGCGTTTGGTTTGAGGTTGGTCATTTACCTTTTTCATCGTTCAAAACATAATGGCGTCTATTCCAGATTTCGAAGGCTTGGGCAGCAATCACTGACTCCGCGGGAGGGGCATCACGTAAGACCCGCGTCAGAGCAATGTTATCTGTGAACAACATCAGGGTACTAATTATTTTTTTAAAATATATAGACGATGTGAAGGTAATTCTTGCTGTCCAGGATGTCGCAGATGTACGTCACAAAAAAAGATTATGAGAAACACTTCTTTCCTTAAGGCCGGCGAAGAGGTTGCTATGCCGCAGAATCCCAAGCAAACGTGAGAAGATGTTCTACCCGTGGCCATTAACTAGCTTGCTTAAGCGATCTTGCGTCCGTGATTGCCCGCGATCTCGCTAGAGCGCTCGGCTTCAAAACGAGGCTATTCGTTATGGTCTTCTCGAACATGAACCAGCTGTAATTGCGAATTGTCGATGCATCGTGGGTTAAACTTCGACAATTCGCGCCATTGCGTAGGTCGTGGGTAAGTTTGATACGTTTCTGGGCATCAAATTTGAATTGCGCCGCATAGGTGCCGCCGACAGCCTGGAAAAGCGCATGTCGCACGTAGCCAACGGGGCCCTCTTATCGCCGAGGTGGCAATTTGATGCCCATTTCCGCGATGAGCGGAGCATCAGAAGAACAATTCGGGCGTTCTGTGCGAAACAAGGGCGTCGATTTCCTCTTGGAGCGTCAGGTAGGCGTCCAACACGCGTCGCCCATCATCAGTCAACGTGGATCCCTTGGCGCCGTTGCGCTCAATAAGGGGGCAGCCCAGCTGGGCCTCGGCCTCGTTGACGATGCGCCATGCCTTGGAGTACGCCATGCCAAGTGCCTTTGCTGCGCGGTTGAGCGATTTCTCTCGGTCGATGCCCTCGAGGAGCTGGACGCAGCCCGGTCCAAACGCGCCAGGCAGGGTCTCGTCTTGCCCTTGGATAACCAATCGGGCATGTGCGCGAACCTCCATGTTTCCTCCAACGCGTTGACTTCGTGTTCTTGTGTCTTTGCACCTGATTGTATCAGCCTCGCATGCGCTACAATACCCCACCGAGAACCGCCTTGCCGGGCGGTTTGTCCACGCAATCGCGTCGGGCGCGCCGGAGCCGCTGAGCACGGGCGCAACGACGCCCTACATGAGAAGGAGTACCCATGGCAATGTTCTTCCCCGGCGAGTCGCATACGTTTTCCGAGTACCTGTTGGTGCCTGGCTACTCGTCTCATGAGCACATCCCGGCAAACGTCTCGCTGAAGACCCCGCTCGTGCGTTTCCGCCGCGGCGAGGAGTCGGCAATCTCCCTTAACATCCCCATGGTCTCCTCGATTATGCAGTCGGTTTCCGGCGAGCAGATGGGCATTGCGCTTGCTACCGAGGGCGGTATGGCCTTCATCTACGGCTCGCAGACGCCCGAGCAGGAGGCCGCCATGGTCAAGGCGGTCAAGGACTACAAGGCAGGTTTCGTTGTCTCCGATTCCACCCTTACGCCTGATATGACGATGGCAGAGGTCATGGATCTTAAGGAGAAGACCGGTCACTCCACCATGCCTGTCACCGCCGACGGTACCCCGCACGGCAAGCTTCTGGGTATCGTCACAAGCCGCGACTATCGTCCCAGCCGCGACGACCACAACGCCAAGGTCAAGACCTTCATGACCCCGCGCGAGAAACTCATCGTGGGCGATAAAGACATCACGCTCAAGCGCGCCAACGACGTCATCTGGGACAACAAGTTGAACGCCCTCCCCGTGGTCGATGACGATGACTGCCTCGTGGGCATCGTCTTCCGCAAGGACTACGATTCGCACAAGTCCAACCCCAACGAGATGCTCGACGCCAACAAGCGTTACATGGTCGGCGCTGGCATCAACACGCGCGACTACGCCGAGCGCGTGCCGCTGCTTATCGAGGCGGGCGCCGACGTGCTCTGCATCGACTCCTCCGAGGGCTTCAGCGAGTGGCAGAAGCTCACCATCGACTGGATCCGCGAGAACTATGGTGACTCTGTCAAGGTTGGTGCCGGCAACGTGGTCGACGCCGACGGCTTCCGCTTCCTCGCCGACTGCGGTGCCGACTTCATCAAGGTCGGTATCGGCGGTGGCTCCATCTGCATCACGCGTGAGACCAAGGGCATCGGCCGCGGTCAGGCCACGGCGCTTATCGACGTGTGCCGTGCGCGTGACGAGTATTTTGAGGAGACCGGCATCTACGTGCCCGTGTGCTCCGATGGTGGCATCGTTTACGACTACCACATGACGCTTGCGCTCGCCATGGGTGCCGACTTCATGATGCTCGGCCGTTACTTTGCCCGCTTTGACGAGAGCCCGACCTCTCGCGTCAACGTTAACGGCCAGTACATGAAGGAGTACTGGGGCGAGGGTTCCGCTCGTGCCCGCAACTGGCAGCGCTACGACCTCGGCGGTGCGAGCAAGCTCGCCTTCGAGGAGGGCGTCGACTCCTACGTTCCCTACGCGGGCTCGCTTAAGGAGGGCGTCAACGCTACGCTCTACAAGATCAAGTCCACGATGTGCAACTGCGGTGCTAAGAGCATCAAGGAGCTGCAGCAGAAGGCTCGCCTGACACTCGTCTCATCCACTTCCATTGTCGAGGGCGGTGCGCACGACGTCGTCGTGAAGGATCGCAACCACCAGACGGTGAGCTACCAGTAAGCTATAACCGTACGAGCCCTGTCATACGATGGCTTCCTTTGGGCCGGTGCGCATCAAGCGCGCCGGCCCTTTGCGTTATGTCTGCTGCGCAGCTTCGTTAAGATTCGCAAAAGTCGTCTAAGAGGGCCTTAGATTTCTCAAACGCCGAGGTGGATCTTTCAAGGTGAGCGCAAGATAGGGCCACACCCGCGCCGCCTTAGTGCGGCGTCTTGCGAAAGGAGCCCTACGTGTTGCGCCGGATTCACATCCTCACCGTTCTTCTTTTCTTCTTCCTTGTGAGCGGTATCACATCTCTCACTCCGGTGCGCGCGGAAGGACTGGGGGCGGAGAGCGCAGGGGTAGGCGCGGTTCTCGCCCCAATCGACCTCTCCCAGGAGGATGGGGTTGCGCAAGGCGAAGGTTGGCATTGGGATGGGACCTCGCGGGTGCTCTCTCTACACAACTGTGACCTGTGGTTTTCGGGAAGTGGATTTGTATTGCCCGAGAATAGCTCAATAGAGGTTGACGGTCCATGCACAATCGTGACCGGAGCGAGCGAGGATCCTTCGAGCGGCGAGCGCTCTGTCGCCTTTGACGCAAACTCCACCTACCAGGAGACCTCTACGCTCGACATCGGCCCTGCTAAGGGGGCAGCGACTGCGTCGCTCACGCTTGCCTCCAGCTGGCCGCCGGGCAAAACTCAGGTTAATTCATACGGGTCCATCTGCCACATGATGGGAGCCACCACCATTCATGACATCGCCATTACCCTCACCGGGCGCGAGGCCGCAATATTCTCCGATGCCAATCTGGTGTTTGAGAGAGCGTCGCTCACGGCAGGGGAGTCCGTTCTCAACGGATATTCCTTCGACGCTCCGCGCTGGTGGCTGCTGAGCACCTCTGGTTGGCTTTTGGTTCGAAACTCAACCTTTGCTATTCAGATGACCGACGGTATTGCTGCGCTGTATGCGACTGATTACTCTCCCTCAGACCTTGCGGGACAGATACTCATCCAGCAGTCTAAGGTGAATATCACAATCGATGATCCCCTCCCGCCTGAGGGAGATGCGTCGAGCGGGATGCTCTCTTTAAGAGGAACGAACGGGTTGCTCAGCGACGGTTCCTGCATATTCAGCGACAGCACCGTGAATATCGAGGTCTCCTCAGAGAACGGTGCGGTGCCACATGTCTATGCGGTCTGCAGTGCCGATCATACGGTATTCGATGCGAGCACGGTGCACCTCAACGCGAACGGAGGCAAGCAGGCGGCAGAGCTCCTGGCGGCAAAGGGAATTACGATGAACGATGATGTTCTTCGGCAGGGGACCGAGCGGGCTACGCCGACGGGGTCAATGATCTCAGAGGATGCTTCTGCTTCCGGGGCGGGTGGAACGAGCATAATCACTCCGCCTTCAGGAGATACCGCCGTTACGAACGTTACGGTGCAACGTATTCTGGCGAACAGGCTTACTGAGGATGAGTTTGAGGTCGAGCTTCCGAGCGATGCCACGCCACCCTCACAGGCCGACATCATGATTGAGCTAAGCGACCCTACATCAAAAGTCGAGAACCTTGAGAGCGATGATGAGGGTAGGGCCTGGACATTCGATGTTGTGGCCGAGAACGGTGATGTCGCGTATTACGGTCTCACGGTATCGTTTGCTAAGGGCGAGCTCGGTGAAGATGGAGGGTCGGGCGGATCCGGCGGCTCGGTTGACGACGATACTGCGCCGGATCCAAACGAGCCTATTGAAGAGCCAGGTGAAGATGCCGGTGAAGAGGCTGGTGAAGCTGGTTATGGTGATAACCTGACCCAACCGGACGGGGAAGTCAGCGCTTCTGGGACGCATGGGCGTGAGCAGGAAGCAGAGAGTGGTTCGGGGGTTTCCCACGCCGATGATCTTCCTGCTACCGGAGATGGGGAGGCCTGGCCGATTGCAATCGCGCTCATACTTTTTAGCGCAGGATTGGCAGTGATACCTGCGACAATTCGAAAGATCGGGAAGAAATGCTGAGCTGGACTCCTCTGTTGTGTTCAACCTATTGTTCAAACACAAAAATGACGAGCAAATCCACATCAATTCCACGTATACTCATGAAATACGGGTTTTGTCCCTGAGTTGCGGGAAGGATGATGGGCGTGGACCACGAGGGGCAGAAAGATCCTAAGGACCTTGATGTTGCCGAGCTCGAGGATGCCGGTTCCCTTCCAGTTGATTCTGATGACGACCACGTGAATGAGCAACCCGAGCCTTTACGGAAAGCAGAATCGTCTGAAAGCGATGGCGATGAGACGCCTTCTGATGACGAAGGCTCTCACGATGGCACTGGTCCATCTGGCGATGGGGAGGCTCTCGATAAGGAGGAAGCCGAGGATAAGGCCGCCTCTCTTGAAGACGAGCTTGCTGCTACCTCTAAAGAGCCGATCGCTGACCATTCAGAAGATCCGATCGCTGACAGCGGGGAGTTTGCGGATGCTTCTGAGCAGAGCGGGCAGGACGAGGCCGGCTCTGATAGTGAGGAGGTCGCGCCGCAGGGGTCGGTTGTGGAACAAGCAAAGGCCTCCGCATCGGCTGTCTTTGAAAAGAGTAAAGTTGCTTTGAGACGCACGCGCGTTTGGTGCTCTGGACATCAGGGGGCTTCCGTTGCGATTGGGACCTGCGTTGCCCTTGTGATAATCACTGGCGGTTTCGCAATCGGTGCGAGTGCCGTTGTTGCCCACATTGATGCGGATATTGCTGCTCGCGCCGAGGAGCGTCTCGCAGATGAGGAGCGCGGCCGAATCGAGCAGCTTCCTCGCATTTCGATGCAGTTCCTTTCCCTTTCCGATGGTTCGTTCCCTGAGGTCTCTGCCAATCTTGCCCTTTCAATGCCCGATGGGTCTCCGCTTCCGGAGCTTTCTGCCGATAGCGTTTCGGTTGTGGAACGTGATGCCGAGGACGGTGAGGCAGATGTTGCTATCTCAGGTTTTACGTTCGACCCTTCGACTGGCTCATGTCAGCTTGTGTACTCTGCCAATACCGATACCGTAACAGCTGACCGCACGGTTCGCATCGATCTTAAGAAGTCGAGCGGATATTCTGGCGGAGCTTCCATGTCTTATCACGCACTCATTCCTTCTGAGGGAGAGGTGGCGCAGGACTCGGGTGAGTGGATGCTGCCCGATAGTGACACTCATCGGTATACTGCTGCAGAGCTTTCTGGCTACTCCAAGGATGATTTGTTCATAGCCCGTAATGAGATTTTCGCTCGGCATGGGCGCATGTTCGGTGACTCCTATCTACAGCGGTACTTTGAGGGGAAATCTTGGTATGAGCCTCGGTATTCGGCCGAGGAGTTTGACAGCATGCGCACACCGCTGAACGAGATAGAGATAGCTAACGTCAATACCATTCTCTCGGTTGAGCGCGGCTAAGGGCGCTTTTCGTTTCCCTGTGCCTTTTAGGGCGCTATGAGCAATTGATTTGCTAGAATCAGGAACGTTACCGCTTGTGCGTGGGGCGTTGTTTCATTGTTCTTGATTGTCTTGAACAATGGTTGCGCTGCCAGCTGATTTTTCAGGCTAGGCGAGATTCTCGCTGCCCACGCAGATAGATAAAGGAGCAAGCACATGTGTGACTGTGCCGACCACAAGCACGAGCCCGGTGAGATCCCCGCCTACGATGCGCAGGCCATCGAGGCAAAATGGATGCGCGCCTGGGATGAGGCAAATCTCTTTGCCGTGGACACCGACCCCTCCAAGCCCAAGAAGTACGTTCTCGAGATGTTCCCGTACCCCTCGGGCGACCTGCATATGGGACATGCCCGCAACTACACCATCGGTGACGCCATGGCGCGTCAAGCGCGCATGCGCGGTTTTGACGTGCTGCATCCCATTGGCTTCGACGCCTTCGGTCTTCCGGCGGAGAACGCCGCCATCAAGCACAACACGCAGGCTGCCGAATGGACCTACAAGAACATGGACCAGGCGCTTGCGACCATGAAGCGCATGGGCTTCTCCTACGACATGGACCGCTTGGTCAAGACGTGCGATGCCGATTATTACCGTTGGGGTCAGTGGATTTTCGAGAAGCTCTGGGAGCGCGGTCTTGTTTACCGCAAGAAGAGCCCGGTCAATTGGTGCCCAACGTGCAAGACCGTTCTTGCCAACGAGCAGGTGACCGAGGGCAAGTGCTGGCGCTGCGGTTCTGAGCCCGAGAAGCGCGATCTTGAGCAGTGGTACTTCAAGATCACCGACTATGCCCAGGAGCTGCTCGATGACCTTGAGAAGCTCCCCGGCTGGCCCGAGCGCGTGAAGCAGATGCAGGCGAACTGGATCGGTCGCTCTGAGGGTGCCGAGATTGACTTTACGCTGTGCGATGCTGAGGGCGGGCCCACTGACACTAAGATCACCGTCTTTACCACGCGTGCGGACACGCTCTTTGGTTGCACCTTCTTCTTGCTTGCGCCTGAGTACGAGGGGCTTATCGACCTCGTCGCCGGTACGGAGTGGGAGGCGGACGTGCGCGCGGTCATCGCGGGTGCAGAGAAGGTCTCTGCCGTCGAGCGCGCGCAGGGCAACCTCGAGAAGCACGGTGCCTTCACCGGCCGGTATGTAGTGAACCCCGTCAACGGCGAGAAAGTGCCCGTCTGGGTTGCTGACTACGTGGTTTCCGATTACGGTACGGGCGCCGTTATGGCCGTTCCCTGTGGCGACCAGCGCGACTTTGAGTTCGCTCGTAAGTACAACCTTCCTATCGTCCCCATCATCCTTATGGATGACGAGCGCGCCGCTCTCGAGGAAGCGGGGGAGTCCATCGACACCTATCATGCCGAGACCGTCGACTGGAACGAGGCGCACATTGCCGAGGGAACGCTCGTGCAGTCCGGCAAGTACACCGGCATGCGCGGCGGCAAGCACTCCGAGGGCGAGGCTGCCATCGTCGCCGACCTCGAGGCCGCCGGCGCCGGGCGCCGCAGCGTACAGTTCCGTCTGCGCGACTGGCTCATCTCACGCCAGCGCTATTGGGGCAACCCCATTCCCGCCGTGCACTGCGAGCACTGCGGCATCGTGCCCGTCCCCGAGGACCAGCTGCCGGTCACACTCCCGCAGAACCTCGACCTCGGCGCGGGCGAGACGCTTGCAGAGTGCCGCGAGTTCTATGAGACGACGTGCCCTGTCTGCGGTCGCCCCGCTCGCCGCGAGACAGACACCATGGACACCTTTACGTGCTCCAGCTGGTACTATCTGCGCTATTGCGATCCGCACAACGAGAATCTGCCGTTCAGCCGCGAGGCGGCGGACCGCTGGATGCCCGTCGACAACTACATCGGCGGCATCGAGCACGCTATTCTTCACCTGCTCTATTCGCGCTTCTTCACTAAGGCGCTTCGTGACCTCGGTCTTCTGGATGTAGATGAGCCCTTCACGAACCTGCTCTGCCAGGGCATGGTGAAGGACGAGAACGGTGACACCATGTCTAAGTCCAAGGGCAACGTCGTTCCGCCGAGCTCGGTAATCGAGCCCTTCGGTGCGGACACGATGCGCCTGGCGATCCTCTTCATCGCCCCGCCCGAGAAGGACTTTGACTGGGATGAGGACGCCGTCGCCGGTGCCAACCGATTCATCCGCCGTGCTTGGCGCATCGTCTGGCAGCTTGCGAACTCCGGTAGCGCAGAGTCCGTCCTTACCAAGGGCGCGCTCGGTGAGGATGCGAAGAAGCTCTACCGCGAGCGTCACCGTACCCTTGCCAAGTGCACCGAGGATTTTGACCGTCAGCAGTTCAACACAGCCATCTCCGCTGTCATGGAGCTTGTGAACGCTGCGAGCACCTACCTGAACGCCACAGAGTCCGATCCCACCGCGCGTGATGCGGCCCTCTGCCGTCTTGTTGCGACCGATATTGTGAGCGCGCTTGCTCCTATCTGCCCCTTCTGGGCGGACGAGCTTTGGCATGAGGCCCTCGGCAACGAGGGGAGCGTCTACACCGCCCCGTGGCCCGAGTTTGACCTCGCAGAGGCTGCGAGCGACACGGTTGAGATCGCGGTGCAGGTGCTTGGCAAGGTTCGCGGTCGCATCCAGGTGCCCGTCAGCGCTACGAAAGACGACATCGAGCGTGCCGCGCTCGAGGCAGTGGAGAAGTGGGTCGAGGGCAAGACGGTCGCCAAGATCATCGTTGTCCCCGGCAAACTGGTGAACATCGTCACCAAGTAGGCGGATACTCAATTTGCCGTTGCCCCAGCGTGTGGGAATCGTGGAGAAATCTGCGGTTTTACACCTGGTTGAGCTTGTGATAAGCTCTGTAGCTGGTAATTGATGTTGTAGTTGAGAAGGGAGCGGGGCTTCGGCCCTGTTCCCTTCTTGTATGAGGAGGTGCCTTTTGGTCAAGAGCGCGACTGAGCAGCGCATCATCGATGCGCTCGAGGACGTTGCCGCAGAGCACGGGGTCGACATCGTCGATGTCGAGCTTGCCGGCGCTACCAAAGCGCCCTGCGTGCGCGTGCGTCTTGAGGGGGCTAGTGGTGAGTCCCTCTCGCTTGACGATATTGCCGCTCACACCAAGTGGGTGGGCGACGTTGTCGAGGCCATCGACCCGGTGAGCAGCAGCTACACGCTCGAGGTCTCGAGCCCCGGTATGGCGCGCCCGCTGCGCCGCCCGAGCGACTTCATCCGCTTTGTCGGCAGCGACGTTGAGCTCCAGACCACGGCGACCGAGGGTCGTCGCAAGTTCAAGGGCCGCATCGACGCTGCAGATGAAAGCGCCGTGACGCTTGCGCTCGAGGACGGCGAGTCCGTCAGCATCTCCTATGACGAGGTTAAGAAGTGCACCTTAAAGCCGGTCTACGACTTCAAGGGCAAGAAGGAAGGGAAGAACTAACATGGCATCCCAGATGATGGAAGCGCTCATGGAGCTCTGCCAGGAGAAGCACATCGACCAGCTTTACCTGATCGACCGCCTGGAGGAGTCGCTCGCTAAGAGCTATACCGACATCCTGCACCTGCCGTTTGGCGCCGAGGTCACCATCGACCGCGCTACCGGCAAGGTCTACGTTTACGAGCTCGTGCCCGTCGAGAGCTCCTATAACGAGGAGACCGACGAGTACGCCGAGTTTGAGAAGCGCGACGTTACGCCCAAGGACACGAGCCGCATCGCCGCCAAGCACGCCAAGGACGAGATCAACGCCATCGTGCGCAACTCCGCGCGCGAGCAGATCTATGAGGAGTTCTCCGACCGCATAGGCGACATCATCACCGGTACTGTGCTGCAGTCCACGCCCGACTTCACCATCGTGAAGATTCGCGAGGGTGTTGAGGCGGAGCTGCCGCACTTTGACCAGCGCCGCTACCACGATGAGGACGGCAACCCCACCGAGCGCAACGAGCGCCCGGCGGGCGAGCGCTATCTGCACAACCAGCGCATCAAGGCCGTTATCATCGACGTGCGCGATCCCAACAACACCGTGGCGCCGGTTCGTGGCGAGCACTCCCGTCCGCCCATCGTCATCTCACGCACGCACCCCATGCTCATCCGTCGTCTCTTTGAGAACGAGGTGCCTGAGGTCTACGAGGGCACCGTCGAGGTCATGAGCGTCGCCCGCGAGCCCGGCCAGCGCTCCAAGGTGGCTGTCCGCTCGCTTGATTCCCGCCTCGACCCGGTGGGCGCCTGCGTTGGCCCCAAGGGCAGCCGCGTGCGCGCCGTCGTCTCCGAGCTGCGCGGTGAGCGTGTCGACGTCATCCTTTGGGACGGCGATCCTGCGCGCTACGTTGCTAACGCCCTTTCGCCTGCGAAGGTCACTCGCGTCCTCATTGACGAGGAGAAGAATTACGCTGGCGTGATTGTTCCCGATGATCAGCTGTCGCTCGCCATCGGCAAGGAGGGTCAGAACGCCCGCCTCGCCGCGCGCCTGACCGGCTGGCACATCGACATCAAGAGCGAGACGCTCGCCGCCGACATCCTGCGGAACATCCCCGCGCGTCCGGAGCCGGAGGAGGACCTCCTTGACGACGCTGAGCCCGCGCGCTGCCAGTATGTGAGCGAGGACGGCATCCGCTGCCGCAACCAGGCTCGACCCGGCTCCCGCTTCTGCGGAGTTCACGAGCAGGACGCTATCGACGCTGCGGAGGACCTGATCTAGCGCGCGATGCGGCTCCGGCGCCTTCGCGTCGACCGCTGCCCCGCGTTTGATTGGTTTTCGCTGTGGTGCGCCCGTGCGCACGAGAGGTAGGTGAAGGGTATGGCTAAGATTCGCGTCTCAAGCCTCGCCAAAGAATTTGGAATGACCTCCAAGGAGCTGCTCGGCTACCTTGAAGATATGAAGATCCCGGCCAAGACCCCGTCTTCGGCCCTGGAGGATGCGTACGTCTCCATGGTGCGCAAGAAGCTTGCGCCCGTGCTCGAGGCGCGCGCTGCCGAGATTGAGGCTGCGCGCAAGGCCGAGGAGGAGGCCGCCGAGGCTGAGGAGCGCGAGCGCCTCGCCAAGGAGGAGGAGGCCCGTCTGGCCGCCGAGGCGCGCCGCGAGGAGGAGCGCCGTCTCTCTCTTGCCGCTGCCGCCGCGGAGGAGGCCGCGCGTGCCGCCGCCGCTGCTGCTGAGAAGGAGGCTCGCGAGCGTGCCGAGCGCGAGGCGCGCGAGGCAGAGCTTGAGGCCAAGCGTCGCGCGGTCCCGGCGAGTGACTCCGGCCAGCGCTTCCGCTCGCTTCTTGACCAGATCGCTGCTCAGGAGGAGGTCCTGAAGGAGCGCAAGGAGACGGAGAGCGCCAAGAAGGCCGACGATGCCGAGCGCGGTGGTCGCCGTGGCGAGCGTCGCGGTGCCAAGCGCGATAGTGCGCCGCGTGACGCCGCTCCGACCGCGCACCGTCGCAATGCGTCTGCTCCCTCTGTTCCCGCTGGCATGGACGTTCCCTCGCCGGATAAGGCGGGTAAGGGCAAGCGTCGCCGCGGTGGCCATGTTGCCGAGGAGGACCGCTACAGCCGTATGGCGCGTGAGGCTGAGGAGTACAGCCGCGAGCGCGTGCTTGAGGAGGCCCGCGCCGCTGTCGAGGAGGCTTCCCGCGAGTCCACCGGTCGCCGTAAGAAGCGCAAGGAGAAGCGTGAGCGCGAGGCCGCCCGCGCTGCTGAGGAGCAGAAGATCGAGCAGGCAAAGGCTCAGGGCATCTCTGTTGAGGAGCTCGACGCCGTGCGCGTCTCTGAGGGCGTGACGGTCGCGGAGCTTGCCGAGGCCCTTGATGTTCCGGCCAACGACATCATCAAGCGTCTGTTCCTGCTCGGTACGCCGCTCACGATGACCCAGTCCATGTCCAACGACCTTGTTGAACTCGTTGCCGACGACCTTGGCCGTCAGATCAAGATTATCAGCCCGGAGGAGGAGAACTCCTTCACGTTCTACGATGATCCGGCGGACCTCAAGCCGCGTCCGCCCGTGGTCACCGTCATGGGCCACGTCGACCACGGTAAGACGAGCCTTCTCGACGCCATCCGCCATACTGGCGTTGCCGCGCATGAGGCGGGCGGCATCACCCAGCACATCGGCGCTTCTGAGATCATGATCGGCGGCCGTCAGATTACCTTCGTCGACACCCCGGGTCACGAGGCGTTTACCGCCATGCGTGCCCGCGGTGCTAAGGTGACCGACGTCGTCGTGCTCGTGGTCGCTGCCGACGACGGTGTCATGCCGCAGACGGTCGAGGCCATCAACCACTCCAAGGCTGCCGGTGTCCCCATTGTCGTTGCCGTCAACAAGTGCGATAAGCCCGACGCCAACCCTGACCGCGTGCGTCAGGAGCTCGTCGAGCATGGTGTCATCCCCGAGGAGTGGGGTGGCCAGAACATGTTCGTGAACGTCTCCGCCAAGACGCGCGAGGGTATTGATGACCTGCTTGAGACGATTTTGCTTCAGGCTGATGTTCTCGAGCTCAAGGCCAACCCGGATACGTTTGCCTCCGGCTATATCCTCGAGGGCAAGCTCGATCGCGGCCGCGGCCCGGTTGCGACGGTCATCGTCAACCGCGGCACGCTCCATGTGGGCGATGCCATTGTCGCCGGCATGTGCTTCGGCCGCGTCCGCGCCATGCTCGACCAACACGGTCAGAACAAAGACGAGGCGCGTCCTTCCGACGCCGTCGAGATCCTCGGCCTCGACTCTGTGCCCGTTGCCGGTGACGAGTTCCGCGTCTTTGAGGACGAGCGCGACGCCAAGAAGCTTGCTGACGAGCGCTCCCTCAAGGCCCGCATCGAAGAGCAGAACAAGGTCAAGCACGTCACGCTCGAGACGCTGTTCGACGAGATGAACCAGGGCGAGCTCAAGGAGCTTAACCTCGTCGTCAAGGCAGACGTCCAGGGCTCCATCGAGGCGCTCGCCGATGCGCTCGGCAAGATGGACCAGTCCGAGGTGCGCATCAACATCATCCACTCCGCCGTCGGCGCCATCTCCGAGACCGACGTCATCCTCGCCGCGGCCTCGAACGCGATCATCGTCGGCTTTGGCGTGCGTCCGCAGGCAAAGGCCCGCGACCTCGCCGAGCGCGAGAACGTGCAGATCAAGACCTACTCGATCATCTACAAGGCGATCGAGGACATCGATGCCGCGCGTATCGGTATGCTCAAGCCCACCGAGGAAGAGGTCCGTACGGGCGAGGCCGAGGTCCGCGAGACCTTCCGCGTTCCCAAGGCCGGCCTCATCGCGGGCTGCATGGTCACCGAAGGCGAGATCAGTCGCGACGACAAGGTGCGCGTCGTGCGCGACGGCGTTGTGGTCTTCGATGGTGTCTTTGGTTCCATGCGCCGTTTCAAGGACGACGTCAAGACCGTCAAGTCCGGCTACGAGTGCGGTTTGGGTATCGAGAAGTTCCAGGACATCAAGGTGGGCGACGTTCTCGAGGCTTACAAGGTCGTCGAGGTTGCCCGCACCGAGTAGGGGAGGCGACTGGACGTGAAGCAGAACAGCTTGACACGGCGCCTCTCCGCACAGCTGCGTGAGAAGCTCGGTTACATCCTGCTCTTCGAGATCTCCGACCCGCGGCTCGACCTCATTACTCTGACCGGCGTCGAGGTTGCCCAGGATCGCTCGTTCGCGCGCATCTTCGTATCCTGCGAAGGTGAGCGCTACGAGGAGGTCATGGAGGCGCTCGACGCCGCCCGCGGGCGCATCAGGAGCCTGCTCGCGCGCTCACTTGATTGGCGCGTGACGCCGGAGCTTGAGTTTCGTATCGACCGCTCTACTGACGAGGCGGAGCGTATCGCACGTGCGCTTGAGAACGTGCCCGAGACGCTCGCCGTCGAGAAGGATGAGGAGGGCTATCCCATTGAGCCCGATACATCCGACGTTGAGGAGGACGATGATGCTCGCTGAACCTCCGCGTGAGGACGCGTGCGACCTTAGTGAGCCGTTTTCTCGTATCGCCGAGCTTATTGACGGCTCTCATACCATTGCGATCTCGGGGCACACCTCGCCTGACGGTGATGCCCTGGGGTCGGTCTTGGGTTTAGGCCTTGCGTTGCGTTCGCGCTATCCCGAGAAGGAGATTGCTTTCCTTCTGGCGGATGACGCGCCCGTCCCTCGTATCTATCGGTTCCTCTCGGGCGCAGACGAGCTCAAGAGCGCCGTGTCCTATACGGTCGACCCCGACCTCTTTATTGCGGTTGACTGCCCGGTGCTGGACCGCTTGGCCGATGCCGCGGCGGTCGCCCAGCGCGCACATCATGTTGTTGCGTTCGACCATCATCCGTGCCGTCATGAATTTGCCGAGGTGGTGGCTAGGCACGTTAAGTGCGCAGCGACAGCGGTGCTAATCGATAAGTTCCTGGCCTTCTGCCAGATCGAGGTCGACCCCGGTATGGCGACCGCGCTTCTATGCGGTATCGTCACCGACACGGGGCGCTTCCAGTACCAGAACGCCGACCCTGTGGCATTTGCCGTTGCGGCGCACCTTGTTTCGTGCGGGGCGGATCCCGCCAAGATCTCGCTCGAGGTCTACCAGAGCCAGCGCATCGAATACCTCCGCCTTGAATCGCTCGTGATGGGGCGCATCAAAACGGTTGCAGACGGGCGTGTTGCCTACAGTTACGCGCGCGTGGAGGATATTGCGCGGCGCCGCGTGAGCCAAGACGAGTGCGACGGCCTCGTTGACGTTGTGCGCTCCGTACAAGGTGTTGAGGTGTGCCTGTTTCTGAAGGAGTTCGAACCCGGTCGCATCCGTGGCAACCTTCGCTCTAAGGGGGACATAGACGTCTCCGGTGTCGCCGCCAGTTTTGGCGGGGGAGGACATGTCGCTGCCGCCGGGTTTACCTTTGAGGGCAGCGTGGAGGACGCGCTCAGCGTGGCTCTTCCCCAACTTGCCGCGCTCGTAGGCGTGGACCCTTCGTCTATCCAGATCAAGCTCTAAGGTGATCATGGCAAAACGTTCTCAAAGCAGGATTAACCTCCTGCTGGGTATTGACAAGCCTTCGGGCATGACCTCTCACGACGTCGTCGCGCGCGTTCGTCGCGCTCTCGGCGAGCGTCGTGTGGGTCACGCCGGCACGCTCGACCCCATGGCCACCGGTGTCATGGTGGTTGGCGTTGGGCAGGCGACGAGGCTTCTTGGCCTCATTACGCTTGACACGAAATCCTATATTGCAGAGATTACCTTCGGCGCCGAGACGGATACCGACGATGTCGAGGGCAGGGTCGTGAGGGAGGCTTCCGCCCGACCCGAGCTGTTTAATCCAGAGTTTGCGGCCAAGGCTGTTTCTGACGTTATCGGTGTACAAGAGCAGGTTCCCCCCGCGTATTCTGCTATCTCAGTTAACGGCGTTCGCTCCTATAAGCGTGCGCGTTCCGGTGAAGATGTCGAGCTTCCCGCCCGCACGATTGAGGTCATCGATGCGCTGTTGCTTGGTGTTGAAAAGCGAGAGGGAAACGCCGTTTGGACCGTTGCTTTCACGGTAAGCAAGGGGACCTACATTCGGGCCCTCGCACGTGATCTGGGTCGAACACTCGACAACGCCGCGCATTTGAGCGCGTTGCGGCGCACTGCTTCAGGCAACATCGGTATCTCCTCATGCCTTGCGCTCGACGAGGTGAACGAGGCCTCTGCGCAAGCTTCGGCGCTCGATCCCGTGGCGGTACTCGGCGCGCTCGTCTGCCCGGTGGGTGAGGACGTTCTAGGCGATATCGCAAACGGCAGACGTCTTCCGACGGCTTCCGTTCTCACCTGTGGCGATATATCTTCTGGTCGTTTGCTCGGTCTTACGCATCGTAATGCCCTTGTGGCACTTGCGCGGCGCTCGGACGACCTCGTCGTTCCCGAGATGGTGTTTCCGCAGCCGATCGGGGGCGTCCACCTATGATGCCCTCGAAAGATGAGCTCCGGCGCGATTTCTTGTGTACGGCAAACGAACGACCGATCTTTACGCTCGAGGAGGCCCGCGCACAGGGTCCGCTCGGTCCTGCATCGATTGCCATTGGCGCGTTCGATGGCGTTCACGCGGGCCATCGCGAGCTCATCGACCGTACCGTCTCAGAGGCTCGTTCCTGCGGACGCGCCGCCTATGCGGTGACCTTCGATCCCGATCCCGATCAGGTGGTATCTCATCATCCAGTGGATCACCTCCTTCCCATGAAAGACCGCCTGCGCCTGCTCTCGGCATCAGGCGCGGACGGCGTCATCGTTGTGCCCTTCACGCGTGAGCTTGCGGCGCTCAACCATGTCTCCTTTTTTGAAGACGTGCTTTTTGGTGCTTGCACGGTTGAGGCGATCCATGTAGGGAGTGATTTTCGCCTCGGCGCGGGCGGTGCATCTGATGTCTCCGTCATCCGCGCCTGGGGTGTAGAGCGCGGCATCAACGTTTTCGGCCATGATCTTGTGACCGATGCCGGCTCTCCCATTTCCGCCACGCGCATCAGGCGTTATCTTGCTCAGGGCGATGTACGCTCGGCAGCTCAGGAGCTCGGTCGTCGCTATGCGGTGTCCGGTACCGTCTGCGCGGGCAGACACGAGGGAACGGGCTTTGGCTTCCCCACCGCAAACATAGAGGTGTCTCACGGTATCCAGTTGCCGCTTGACGGCGTGTATGCGGGCCTAGCCGCGGTCGACGGCACCGCGTGGCCGGCGGCCATCAACGTCGGTCTGCCGCCGACGTTTTCCGACCACCCCGAATCTGCCCGGCTCGAGGCAAACCTCATCGGTTTTACCGGCGAGCTCTACGGCCGCGATTGCGCCCTCGCCTTCGATCGGCGCATCCGACCGTCTATGCGCTTCGATTCAACCGAGGAACTCATCTCGACCGTTTTGGGTAATATCGAAGACATCCGTGCGACGTTTGGAGAGGGCGGGGTGAGGTTTGACCGATGATTTCGGATGAAGATCGCGAGCGCGTCCGCGCGGCGACCGATCTGGTCGCTTTGGTTCAGGAGACCGTCCCTCTGCAGCCCCGCAACAAGGAGTTCTGGGGCTGCTGCCCCTTCCATGGTGAGAAGACCCCCTCGTTTCACATCATCCCTGCCACCCAGGTGTGGCACTGCTTTGGTTGCGGTGAGGGCGGTGACTGCTTCACCTACATCATGAAGCGGGAGAACCTGTCCTTTCCCGAGTCCATCCGCTACCTTGCCGACCGTGCGGGTATCGAGATTCACGATGATTTCGAGGGCAAGAAGCGCGGCTCCAAACGCTCACGGATCATCGAGGTCTGCGAGGCCTCCTCTGAGTTCTTCCACACCATGCTCATGCGCGGACGCGACAATCGCCCGCGTGCCTATTTTGCCTCGCGCGGTATGGGCGGTGCGGTGTGCAAACGATATCGCCTCGGTTTCGCGCCGGGCAGGGGGTCTCTTGTCCAGCATCTGTCGGGCCTCGGTTTCACCGCGCAAGAGATGATCGATGCGAACGTCGCTGTGCGGCGTGACCGCGGTAACCTCTCTGACCGGTTCTACGACCGCGTCATGTTTCCCATTTTCGATGAGCTCGGGCGCTGCATCGCCTTCGGTGGGCGCATCATGGGAGACGGCCAGCCTAAGTATTTAAACACTGCCGAGACAAGCCTCTTCCATAAGAAGAAGAACCTTTATGGCTTCAACTGGGCAAAGGACGAGATCGTTGCGCGCGCCGAGGCGATTGTGGTTGAGGGCTATACCGATGCCATCGCCTGCTACGAGGCGGGTATCAAAAACGTCGTCGCTACTCTCGGTACCGCCTTAACGGAGCACCATGTAAAGACGCTCACGCGCTTTGCCAAGAAGATCATCTATCTCTTCGACGGTGACGCCGCCGGCCAGAAAGCCGCCGAGCGCGCAATTCAATTCATCGAGAACGATGCCGTCGACCTACGCTGCGTTGTGTTGCCCGAGGGCAACGACCCCATGGAGTTCATCACTGCGCACGGGGGCGACGCCCTCTGCGAGCGGTTGGATTCCTCTGAGCCTCTGATGGATTTTGTGTTCCGCAAGCTCGGCGAGCGAAGCGACGTCACAACACCGGGTGGCCGTACGCGCGCGCTCGAGGACGCGCTGCGCCTCATCTTCCCTCTGCGTAAGAGCTATATGATCGATGCCTACTACCAGCAGGTAGCGGACCGTGTGGGTCTTGATGCCGAGAGCGTGCGCTCAAACGCGCCGCGGATCTTCCGGGAGGTCGAGCGCGAAGAGGCTGAGCGAGCTCGTCGAAGTGCCGAGAGGGAGCGTTATCAGTCGCAGCAGGGGAGGGGAAATACCGCTTCGGTTGCTCCCCAGGTGACTCCGCAGGCGGCGCCCGCTGCAACCTACGATGAGGTGCCCCTTGACGCCTACGACAGCCCTGCTCAACCTGCGCCTCCTGCTGAGATGCACGCTTCACCCGTGGTCTTGACCGAGCTCGAGCGCCGCGCGCTTACCAGTGAGCGCGAGCTTCTCACGCTTCTCACCGCGCATCCGGATGCCTTCCGTGCCTATGCGGAGCGCATCGTCGATATCGACTGGGTGGATCCGCGGCATGAGGCCATCGCCTGGGCAGTCCTTGCGACCCCTGAGGGCACCACGCCCGCAGCTGCCATGGATGCGGCTAGAGCGGTCTGCGAGGAGGCATCTTCGCTTGTTTCCGCCGGCAGGATCGGTGCCACAAGCGCGCACCCCACCGATGTCAACATCAAATTTCTGCTTGACACACTTGAGCTATTCACCGTCCGCCGTCGCCTTAAAGCCGCTCAAGGTAAGCTCAGGCAAGAGTCCGGTCTCACGAGTGAGGAGCGTCGTGAGCTCACGATCAGCGCCTCGCAAGGAGCCGCCCGCATGCGAGCGCTCGAGGCCGAGCTTGAGGGTGTGGCCGACCCCTTTGCGCAGACGGTGTCACAGCTCGCATCGGGGGAGTCCCCAGAGATGCCGGCGCGTGAAGACCCGGCGTAAAGGTTTTCGAATTGGAACCGCTTGGGTATAGAAAGCTGTGATAAAGTATTGAACCCTATGAACCATGAAGGGAGACTCTGTGGCAAAAGCGAATGAGAACACGGTAAACGATCTCGATTCGTACGTCGACAAGCTGCTCGAACGCGCTTCGACGACCGGCTCAGTCACCGAGGATGAGATTCAGATCGTTCTCAAGGACGTCGACGTCTCCGATACAGAACTCACCGGCATCTACAGCACGCTGCGCGACCGCGGCGTCGATATCGTCTCTCAGGGCGATGATGATGCCGAGGCACCTCTCGATAGCGATGACACCGTTCTGGGTGACGACCTTGATGATGAGTTCGAGGACGAGGACATCCGCGCCGCCAAGAACGCGGATGCTGAGATGGCATCCACCAAGCCTAAGCGCAAATCCCGCGTCCGCACGTCGCGCTCCCGCTCGCGCGTGCGCGGTATCGATGCGTCGACGGTCATGCTCACCGGCGACCCGGTGCGCATGTACCTGAAGGAGATCGGTAAGGTCGATCTTCTGACCGCTTCCGACGAGGTCGATCTCGCTATGAAGATTGAGGCCGGTCTTGAGGCAACTGATAAGCTCGAGGCTGCGGAGCGTGGCGAGCTCGAGCTCACCCGTGCCGAGAAGCGCCGCCTTATGCGCATCGAGCAGGTTGGTCTCGATGCCAAACAGGCCCTCATCTCGGCAAACCTCCGCTTGGTCGTTTCCATCGCCAAGCGCTACGTGGGTCGCGGAATGCTCTTCCTCGACCTTATCCAAGAGGGCAACCTCGGCCTTATCCGCGCGGTCGAGAAGTTCGACTACGAGAAGGGCTTCAAGTTCTCCACGTACGCTACCTGGTGGATTCGTCAGGCCATCACGCGCGCCATCGCCGATCAGGCACGCACCATCCGCATCCCCGTGCACATGGTGGAGACCATCAACAAGCTCATTCGCGTGCAGCGCCAGCTTCTGCAAGATCTTGGCCGCGACCCGACTCCCGAGGAGATCGGCGCCGAGATGGATATGTCTGCCGATCGCGTGCGCGAGATCCAGAAGATCAGCCAGGAGCCCGTTTCCCTCGAGACGCCCATCGGCGAGGAGGAGGATTCGCAGCTCGGCGACTTCATCGAGGACTCCCATGCCGTCGTTCCGCCCGATGCTGCGACGTTCTCCATGCTTCAGGAGCAGCTCGGTCAGGTGCTTGATACGCTTGCCGATCGCGAGCGCAAGGTTATCGAGCTTCGCTTTGGTCTTGTTGATGGGCACCCGCGCACACTCGAGGAGGTTGGTCGCGAGTTTGGCGTGACGCGCGAGCGCATTCGCCAGATTGAGTCCAAGACGCTGGCGAAGCTTCGTCATCCGTCCCGCTCCACGCGCCTGCGTGATTACGTCGAGAACTAAGCGCGTCTTTCACATACTTTTGGCGTTTGAGACATCGCCCGCAGCAATCGTTGCGGGCGATGTTTTGGTATTTAGGAGGAGCATGTATTCCTACGCGAGCTATGTTGCAACGCTTGCAGTGCTTTTACTTTCGGGTGCGATCGACCTAGGTACGCGTCGGTTCCCTCATGTGCTGTTCTGTACGCTTCTTCTTACGTCATCGATATCCGCCGTCTTGTTAGGTGGGATTGAGTTATTGGCTTACAACGCGTGCGTTTCTCTGCTCTTGACCTCGGTAGTTCTGGTATTCGAACTTCTATGGCGGCGTTTTACCGGAAGGTCCGGGCAGGGCATGGGGGATATCAAAGCGCTGTTTGCTGTGGGGATGATTAACCCTGTGGTGGCGGGATTTTGCTATGCCTGCGCCATGGCCGCTCTTGCCGTTGCCGGGGTCGCATTGAAGAAAGAGGCACTCCCGCTACTTCCGTTTTTCGCCGCGGCCTATGCGCTTGTTTCGATGGCTATCCTATTCGGTAAGTGAATCTGTCCGCGTGATATGCGAAGATGATGCAAAGAGGATTGAAGGGGAGGTTTCCATGGCTTCCTGTGAGAGTACTACAGATTTGGTGCGGGCTCGCATGGACCGCATCCAAGGTTCGCTGTCCGATGAGCTTATCAATCGCATGACCGAAGACCGGGCGCGTGGATGGGTGAACCCCTACCGTGCCGATGACCGTGATGTGATTCGTCGTGAGCAGCGTTTAGGCGACGAAGCGAGCATCTGGCGCCCCGCCTACGTTCGGGATGTAGAGAAAATCATCCACACACCCGCCTATAACCGGTATGCCGGCAAGACCCAGGTTTTCAGCTTCCGCAGCAACGACGACCTCTCGCGTCGCGGCCTCCATGTCCAGCTCGTCGCCCGTATCGCACGAGACATCGGATTCGCCCTCGGCCTCAACTGCGACCTCATTGAGGCAATCGGTCTTGGGCATGACCTTGGCCACACGCCCTTCGGGCACGCGGGCGAACGTTGTCTGAACGATGTCTACCATGCGCGTACCGGACGCTGGTTCTTCCATAACGTGCATTCGGTTCGAGTTCTCGACACCCTGTACGGACGCAACTTATCGCTTCAGACGCTCGACGGTGCGCTCACGCATAACGGTGAGTACGAGCAGCAGGTTTTCGAGCTCTCCGGGCTTTCCGGGTTCGACGAGTTCGACATAGTGCGTGAGCGCTGCTATACCGAGGGCGATCTTGCTGTCGGCCATCTTAGACCCATGACGCTCGAGGGCTGTGTGGTGCGTATCTCGGATATTATCGCTTATGTTGGGCGCGATCGTCAGGATGCCATTGCTGCGGGTCTTCTTCACGAGGATGCTTTTGAGGATGGCCTTGGAGGCGGTTACAACTCGTGGATTCTGACACACGCCTCTGCCGACATCATCGAGCATAGTTACGGCAAGAACCGTATCGAGATGAGCGAGGACCTCTTTGCGGAGATCCGTCGTGCCAAGGCGGAGAACTATGCCAAGATCTACCGTTCAAGCGGAATAGAAGGGGAGCGCGCCGAGGAGCTCGCCCGCGCCTTCGAGCTCGTGTACGAACGCTCCCTTTCCGACCTAGCGAAAGAGGATGAGTCGAGCTACATATTCCGTCACCATATCGCACGCATCGAGCAGGCGCTGTCCTATTACGGTAGGCATTACGACTGGAAGCATGACCCAGATCAAACGGTCGTGGACTATATCGCGAGTATGACCGACGGGTACTTTACCGAGCTCGCTACGTGTTACTTCCCCGAGATTCGCTTCCCCCAGCGGACCTATATCAACGAATAGGACGATGTATGGAAACGCTTTTCAGCCAAGGCGAGACCGAGCGGACCCTTAAGAACGCTCCGCTTGCGGTGCGCATGAGGCCAAAGACGCTTGACGACTATGTCGGTCAGGCAAAGGCGGTGGGACCGGGGTCGTGGCTGCGTTCCGCCATCGAGCACGACGTGCTCTCAAGCGTGATTCTCTACGGACCGGCGGGTACGGGCAAGACTACCCTCGCGCATATCATCGCGGCGCATACGCGTAGCGAGTTTGTCGAGGTGTCTGCCGTCACTGGTACGGTGAAGGACTTGCGCCACGAGATTGATGAGGCAAAGCGTCGCCTCATGGCATACGACCGACGGACCATCCTCTTTATCGATGAGATCCACCGCTTCAACCGCTCGCAGCAGGACGCTCTTCTGCATGCGGTCGAGAACCGTACCGTCATCATGATTGGCGCTACGACGGAAAACCCGTATTTCGAGGTCAACTCGGCTCTGTTGTCGCGAGCTCGCGTCGTTGAGCTCGAACATCTGAGTAACGACGATATCGCTTCTTTGATACGGCGCGCGCTTACGGCGCCGCAAGGTCTCGCTGGTGCCTACAGCGCTTCAGATGAGGCTGTCGATGCGATATGCATGCTCGCGGCAGGCGATGCTCGCTCCGCGCTCACAACGCTTGAGCTTGCTAGCGAGATGGCGCTCGTCCGTTCGGATTCCGATGATAACGCTGGCCGAGAGGCCGGGGACACAACGCCGATAGAGATAATGCTTGATGATGTCCGTATGGCGAACCCGCGTCGCGGCCTTTCCTACGACAAAGCGGGCGATATGCACTACGACATCATCTCCGCCTTCATCAAGTCCATGCGCGGCAGTGATCCCGACGCCGCGGTGTATTGGCTTGCACGCATGATCGATGCGGGGGAGGATCCCAAGTTCATCGCCCGACGCATCCTCATCGCCGCGTCTGAGGATATCGGCAATGCCGACCCGCAGGCCATCTTGGTTGCCGAGGCGGCGTTCAAAGCGGCAGAGGTCATCGGCTACCCGGAATGTCGAATAAACCTTGCCCAGGCGGCCATCTATAACGCTCTTGCACCTAAGTCTAACGCCTGTGAAGCGGCGATTGACGCCGCACTTGCCGACGTGCACACAAGCGGGCAGCGAGAGGTCCCCAATCATCTTCGCGATCGGCACCGTCCGGGTTCCGATGAATACGGCCCTTACCTGTATCCGCACGATTACCCTGAAGGCTGGGTTGAGCAGCGTTATCTGCCCGAGGGCCTTGAGCGTGGCGCCTTTTGGAAGCCAGCCGGTCGCGGCTGGGAGGAATGGCGCGTGGAACAGAGCGCTCGCGATCGTTCGGGACGAGCCCCAGAAACTTCTGCGTAGTCTTTCGATAGCGTCGCTTGTCCGTTTGGTCTGATTGCGCGGCGTGACGACGCGGTTTTCAAATAAAGGGTAGTATTAGAGTTTGTACGTACCGCGCGGCTGTAAGGTCGCCCCGAGATGCTGGGAGGCATCATGGACCCCCTCCAAATCGTTCTCATCGTCGTCTGCGTTGCGGCTGTTTGGGCGCTTATTGAGATAGCGCTCCTCGCCCGTAAGGGACGCGCGTCCGTCCAGACGCTCGATTCTGCTGTGAGCGAGATCAACGAGACGCTGGCAGAGGCCAAGCCCGTCATCGCTAAGCTCGATGACACGCTCGAGGAGCTTCAGCCTGCCGTTCAGCGCGTTGAGCCGCTTCTTGCAAGCGCTAACGTGGCGGTCGACGCCCTTTCCGCTAACCTCGTTGAGGTTGAGGCCGTCGTGCGCGACGTCTCCTCGTTTACCGGTACCGCCGTTAACGCCAAGCATGCTGCCCGTGGCGTGGCGAATTCTGCGACCGGCGCTGTGCAGCGTTTCTTGAACAAGCGCAAGGGTGAGGAGGGCGATACGGACCGCGTCCTTACCGAGGGCGCTGCCGAGCCGGCCGTCCAGCCCGAGGAGGAAAAGCCCGTCGAGCGCCAGTACTTCACCTACGGTGAAGACGAGTCCTCTGCGCCCGCTGGGGAGGCAGCTCATGAGTAACGCCAATACCGTTAAGCTCGAGGTTGCATCTTCACCGGAGCTCGCTCGCCTCGTCCGTATGACTGCCGCGAACGTCGCCGCGCTCTCCGGCATGTCGGTCGACCGCATCGAGGATATGCGCATGGTCGCCGAGGAGGCTTTTATCTTTGCCTCATCCATCGACCCGGACGGCGTCCTCTCCATCGCCTTTGACGTGGATGCTGATGGTGTCTCTATGGTGTTTACGACCGGAGTCGACTCGATCCCCACGCTTGAAGAGGGGGATCCCGCAGCTTACGCTGACCTCATCTTGGGTGCGGTCTGCGATTCCTATCAAAAGCTCGCCTCGCCTGTGAGGCTTTCACTTGAAGTCAGGACGGATGCCTGATATGCCCCAGAGATCTTCTTCAGGAAAGACCGCTTGGGATAAGGAGAAAACGCACGAGCTCTTCCGCCGCTATAAGGAAGAGGGCGACCGTGACGCTCGCGAGAAGCTCGTCATGTCCCATCTCAATCTGGTCAGATTCCTTGCCAATAAATTCAAGAACCGAGGCGAGCCCATCGACGACCTTATGCAGGTCGGGTACTTGGGTCTCCTCAAGGCCATCGATGGTTTCGATCCCTCGCGCGGTCTTGAGTTCACCACCTACGCCACGCCGACAATCCTCGGTGAGATCAAACGACATTTTCGCGACAAGGGTTGGTCCGTACGCGTGCCGAGGCGCCTGCAGGAGCTCTCTGCCAAGGTTAACCAGGCTACCGACGTCCTGACCGTCCAGCTTCAGCGCTCGCCTAAGATCGAAGAGGTCGCCGAGTACCTCGACGCTTCGGTGGACGAGGTGCTCGAGGCCATGGAGTCTTCTTCTGCGTACAGCTCAGTTCCCCTTGAGGGAACCGGTTCCTCGGAGAGTGACGACGCCCCGTCGATCATCGACCGCTATGCCTCTGACGATGCCGATCTTGAGCTCACCGACGATAGGATCATGATCGAGGATGCGCTCGATGACCTGTCGCCCCGTGAGCGCGAGGTCATCGAGCTCAGGTTCAAAGAAGGGCTCACGCAGATTGAGATGGCCGAGCGACTCGGTATCTCGCAGGTCCAGGTGTCGCGCCTTCTGCGTCGCACGCTTAAGAAGATTCAGGACAAGATCGATCCGTCGGGAAGCCTGGTGCGGTCATGATGGAGCAGGGTCCTATGCGCCGTGAGCGCAGCATCAACCTCGGCCGTCATGACTTTGCCTTTGGAATCGGGCTCCGCGTTTGGATTGTGGTCGGTGCCATCATCATCGGCACCGCCGCTTTGAACGTTCTTGACGTGCTCGCGCCGGTTATCGAGTTCTTCGCCGTCGGTTCGCTCGTCGCCTTTGTTGCCGCTCCTATCGTAAACGGCCTGGAGGCGCGCGGCGTCTCGCGCAGCGCCGGCGGACTCGTGGGTCTCGCCGTGGTGATCGCGGTCATCGTACTCATCTTGATGATCGTTGCCCCGCTTATCTTCTCGCAGCTGCTCGAGCTCTTCTCCCGTGTGCCGCAGCAGCTTCGCGACCTTGGAGATTGGCTGGGCACGCTTGCCGGTGATTTCAAGTTTCTTGCCGAGTATTCCTGGGCGTCCCAGCTGGGCACCGTCTTCGACACGGTTGCCGACAACGCTGCCCGTTATGCCGCGACGGTTGCCGGAGACTTGGGCCGCGGCGTGATCCCGTTCATCTCATCCGTCGGGTCTCAGCTCTTCATCGTCTTTCTTGGGCTCGTTCTTGCCTATTGGCTCGTTTGCGATTACCCGCGTATTCATCGCGAGATTGGCACCATCGTGGGCGAGGGTCACGAGATGAGCTACCGCTTCATGGTGGCCATCCTCTCTCGTTCGGTCGGCGGGTACATGCGCGGCACCATCATCACCTCGGCGATCGATGGCGCCCTCTCCTTCGTCGGTTTTCTTTTGATTGGGCATCCGTATGCCCTGCTTATGGGTGTGCTCACGGCTCTCTTCCACCTCATCCCGGTGGTCGGCCCTGTGATTTCCTCGGCCTTCGCCACGCTCGTCGCCTTGTTCTACAGCCCGGCGCTTGCTATCTGGACGCTCATTATCTGCATGGTCGCGCAGAACATTACCGACAACGTGCTGTCTCCGCGCATCATGCAGTCTGCGGTTTCGGTCCATCCTGCTATGAGCCTCGTTGCCATCGTTGTGGGGTCTGCCCTCATGGGCCCGCTCGGCATGGTCGTCGCCATTCCGCTTTGCGCCGCTCTCAAGGGCTTGTTCATCTTCTATTTCGAGAAGCAGACCAAGCGACAGATCGTCTCTTGGGACGGTGCCGTGTTCCAGGGCCAGCCGTTTCATGATGAGGCGGGCGATCCGGTTCCCGCCTATGACGCGCTTGGCAACGACTCCTTCGTGAGCGATTCGCAACTTATCTCCGATGAGGCGGCACCTTCTGCCGAGGCCGAGCCTAAACCCCCAGAGCTCGAGAATCCCTGGGCAAACCTTATGGCGCTCAACAACCTCCAGGCGCGGGGTACCAGCGTGTTTCGCAACCCCTTCGCCTCCGAGAATGACGACTCCGCGGGAGATGGGACAAAGACGTCCTAGCGGACCTCGGTTTTCGTTATAATTCATTCGTTTGACAGCATTATCGTTACCAGGAAGAGGCTTTCCATGGCTGCAGCCGATTTTCCCACGATGACCACGGCAGAGATTCGCTCCGCATTCCTCAAGTTCTTCGAGGACCGCGGATGCAAGCTCTTCCCGAGCTCGTCGCTCATCCCCGATGACCCCTCGCTCCTTCTTGCGAACGCTGGTATGAATCAGTTCAAGGCGTATTACCAGGGCAGTAAGACCATGCGCGAGATCGGCGCCACGTCCTGCCAGAAGTGCGTCCGCACCAACGACATCGACATCATCGGCTCCGACGGTCGCCACGCCTCGTTCTTCGAGATGCTCGGCAACTTCTCGTTTGGCGGCGTCTCCAAGGAGCAGGCCTGCGCCTGGGCCCTCGAGCTCTCCACCGAGGTCTTCCATCTTCCCATCGAGCGTCTGTACTTCACCGTCTTTACCGACGATGACGAGACGTTTGAGATCTGGCGCAAGCTCGGGGTGGAGGAGAGCCACATCTCGCGCCTCGGCGAGGATGACAATTTCTGGGCTGCCGGCCCTACCGGCCCCTGCGGTCCCTGCTCCGAGATTTACTACGATCAGGGTGAGGATGTGGGCTGCGGTCGTCCTGACTGCGCGCCCGGCTGCGATTGCGATCGCTTTCTCGAGTACTGGAACCTCGTGTTCACCCAGTTCGACCGCCAGGAGGACGGCTCCATGCCGGAGCTGCCGCACCGCAACCTCGATACCGGCATGGGTCTCGAGCGCATGAGCGCCATCATGCAGCACAAGAGCTCTTTCTACGACAGCGACATCATGCAGGGGCTCATTCGTCTGGGTGAGGAGATTTCGGGCGTCACGTATGTGGGTGACGATTACACCGGTCCGAGCCGTAGCCTCCGCATCATCGCCGACCACGCGCGTTCCGTCGACTTCATGATCTCCGATGGCATCCTGCCCGGCAACGAGGGGCGCGGCTATGTGCTCCGCCGCCTGCTGCGCCGCGCCGTGTTCCACGGTCGCCTCATTGGCATCGAGGGCGCTTTCCTCACGCGATTCATCGATCGCGTGAACGAGCTCATGGGCGATGCGTACCCCGAGCTTGTCAAGAACGCAGCGCTCGTCAAGGGCATCGTTTCGGCTGAGGAGGAGCGCTTCTCCAACACGCTCGGCAACGGCCGTGTTTACCTGGACGAGGCTCTCGCTAAGCTCGGCGACGGCGAGACGCTCGACGGTGCGTCCGCCTTTATGCTCCACGACACCTTTGGTTTCCCCATTGACCTTACGGTCGAGATTGCCGAGGGCACGGGACATGCGGTCGACATAGACGGTTTCAACCGCGAGATGGAGGCCCAGCGAGAGCGTGCACGTGCCAACGTTAAGGGCGATGCGTGGGGCTCGTTCAACAACATCTGGTCCGAGCTTGCCGATACCCTTCCTGCAACTGAGTTCTGCGGCTACGACGCTGACGACCTTGAGGGTGCGCGCGTGCTCGCGATTGTGCGCGATGGTGAGCGCGTCAACGCGGCGCACGCCGGTGTGGACGTCGAGATCGTTCTCGACCGCACTTCCTTCTACGCAGAGATGGGCGGTCAGGTGGGCGATACCGGTTCGCTTCACGCCGACGGTGTTGAGGTTTCGATCTCTGACACCAAGGGCAAGGGCGGTCTCTACGCTCATGTCGCCCACGTTGAGACGGGCGAGCTTCACGAGGGTGATGTCGTTACCACGTGCGTCGACCATCACCGCCGTGAGCTGCTGCGTCGCAACCACACTGCGACCCACCTGCTCGACGCTGCCCTTAAAGAGGTGCTCGGCGACCACGTGAACCAGGCCGGTTCGCTCGTGACTCCCGACCACCTGCGCTTTGATTTTACGCATTTCGACGCTCTCTCCGCCGAGCAGCTCCATGCCGTCGAGGACCTTGTCAACCGTGAGATCTTTGCCGCCAAACCCGTGGTGACGATCGAGATGGGCATCGACGAGGCCAAGGCCGCCGGTGCCGTTGCCCTCTTTGGTGAGAAGTACGGCGAGCGCGTGCGCGTCGTCTCGGTGGGCGAGGAGGAGCAGCCCTTCTCCCGCGAGCTCTGCGGCGGCACGCATGCGCGCAACACCGCCGAGATCGGTCTGTTCCGCATCACTACCGAGTCGTCGACGGGCTCCAACGTGCGTCGCATCGAGGCTGTGGCAAGCGAGGGCGCTATTGCCTATCTCGATGAGCGCGCTCGCATCCTTGCGGATACCGCGCTTGAGCTCAAGTGTCGCGTCGACGAGGTTCCCGCACGTCTCTCCTCCCTTCAGGATACGCTGCGCGCCACCGAGCAGAAGCTCAAGGCGGCGCTTACCGGCGGTTCCTCTGATGCGATCTCGCAGGCAATCGACAGCGCTGCGGATATGGGCGCTTACAAGCTCGTCATCGCTGAGCTCAAGGGGCTCGAGGCGGCAGATCTCCGCAACGTCTGGGATACCATCCGCCAGAAGGTCACGGGTCCTGTCGCGTGCGTGCTTGCTACGGTGACGAGCAAGGGTCAGCCTGCGCTTCTTGCCGGCGCAACCGATGAGGCCGTTTCCGCTGGCTTCAAGGCGGGCGACGTCATCAAGAAGATCGCACCGCTTGTTGGTGGCGGTGGCGGTGGCAGGCCCACGATGGCGCAGGCCGGCGGCAAGAACCCCGCGGGTATTGCCGACGCACTTGCCGCGGCGCGTGCCGAGCTTGGCGCGTAACAGGGTGTAACGGGGCGGTCCGGTGGGCCGCCCTCTTCTTCTCGAAAGGTTCAGGTGCGATTATGGTCGCCATGGCGCTCGATATTGGCGAGAAGCGTGTAGGGATCGCGGTCTCGGACTCCTCGGGTCGCATCGCCTCGCCGGTCAAAGTGCTGCCCGCCTCGGAGGTTCTTTCCTTCGCCCGGACCTTCAGGCTTCTTATCGAGGACTATGAGCCCGAGGTCTTGGTTTGCGGAAGGCCCATGACTCTGGCGGGGGAGAGGGGCCCGCAAGCCGAGCGTATTGAGGTGCAGGCTCTCGCTATCGGTCGCGCGGCTCGGCTTCCCGTCGAGTTTGTAGACGAGCGACTCTCTTCATCGGAAGCCAAACGTATCTTGCGTGAGCAGGGTTTAAACGAGAAGGCCATGCGCGGCAAGGTCGACATGGTCGCGGCGAGCCTCTTTTTGCAGACCTGGCTCGATGCCCGCTCTGCAAAGTGAGGCTGTTTGGATTAGCTCGCTTCGTATCTCACAGTTCTTGACCTTTGTTGAAACCCTCAAGGTTCGATGAAAGGTTTAAGGTTATTCCGGATATACGCTACACTGGTCGTTGGAAAAACGTGTACGTATCCGATACGACCAAAAGGGGAGACCGTGCCCATCGACAATCAGAACACCCCTCGCCACGCCCGGCCTGCGGCAAGCCGCCCTCAGGGCACGCGCTTCCGTAACAGCCAGAATACTGCGCCTAGCTCTAACTATCGTTCCTCATCGTATTCCCGTACGGGCGGGAGCCATTCCTCCTCGCGCGTTCAGCCTGCCTATGCGTGTCGTTCCGCCGCGCCTAAGAAGACCTCGCCCGTCCCGGTGATCATTGCCGTTGTTGTTGCAATCGCTATCGTCGCGGCCTTCCTCCTCTTCGCTCTCCCCGCCATCACCAACCTGTTTATGGGCGGGTCTGACGAGCCTCAGGTCGAGGCCGGCATTGAGGTTCAGGTCAACATTCCCGAGGGCGCCTCTGGCGATCAGATTGCAAGCATCCTCTCGGAGGCCGGTGTCATCCCCGACCCCAAGACGTATTACGCTGAGGTGAAGGCTCAAAACGCTGACACCTCTCTCAAGCCTGGCGATTATCTCTTCACCACGCTTGAGGACCCTGCGGACGTCGTCGCCCAGCTGGTCGCGGGCCCCAATGTCGAGGGTACTTCTGTGACTATCGCCGAGGGCCTGACGACTGCGCAAACCGCCGCACGCGTCGAGGAAGCCTACGGTATCTCTTCTGACGACTTCCTCGCTCAGGCGAAGGCGTCCAACTACGTTGCGGATTACCCGTTCCTCGAGGGCGTGGCTGACGATTCGCTCGAGGGCTACCTCTATCCTAAGACCTATTCGTTCACCTCGACGCCTACGGCCGATCAGGTTATCCGCGCTATGCTCGATCAGTTCGAGCTTGAGGTCGCTTCCCTTGACTTCGACTCCGCTCGTGCGACCATCCAGGAGCGCTACGGGGTGGAGATGAGCGATTACGACTTCATCAACCTTGCCTCTATCGTCGAGCGCGAGGGTCTTACCGCCGAGCAGCGCGGCAAGGTAGCCTCTACGTTCTACAACCGTTTCGAGGCGGGTATGCCGCTTCAGAGCGACGCAACGATGATGTATGTCACCGGTGGTGCCGTAACGGCGGACGACCTTGACCAGGAGAGCTCGTACAACTCCTATAAGAACCAAGGGCTCCCGCCGACGCCCATCTGCTCGCCCTCGCTCGAGTCCATTGAGGCGACGCTTAATCCGCCTGAGACGGATTACCTCTACTTCTTCATCACGACCGAAGACGAATGGTTCTCGGAGACCTATGACGGGCACCTTGCCGCCATCGAGGAGAACCGCTGATATGTCCCTGTTCGCACCCGATCGTTACGTCGCGCGCGTTGAGCTCATCGACCTCGATGATCTCTGGGGTTCTGGCAAGCGTGCCATTCTGCTCGACCGCGACAACACGCTGGTTCCTCGCGACCGCCACGATGCACCGGAGTCGGTGGCCGCTTGGCTCGATGCCGCTCGTAAGCGCGGATTTTCGCTCTACATGGTCTCCAACAACTGGCATAAGGACCAGGTAGAGCGTTCCGCACGTGAGCTCGGCCTTAAGGCCATCTGCTTTGCCTGCAAGCCGCTTCCCTTTGCGCTCGACCGTGCACTCAAGCACCTTGGAGTTGCGCGTGATGAGGCCGTCATGGTCGGCGACCAGCTCTACACCGATGTGTGGGCGGGTAACTTTGCCGGTATCGACAGCATCCTCGTGAAGCCGCAGACGACGGTCGACCTCTGGTACACGCATATTTTCCGCATCTTTGAGCGGCGTGCGCTGAAGAACGTTCCCTGCGAGGAGTAGGGGATGTGCGCGGAGGTCGAGCGAGCACCTGAGGGACGCGAGGGCTCGTTCGTCAAACATGGTTGCGACCATATCTTCTTTATCGGCTTCTTGGGAGCCGGCAAGTCCACCTTGGCCCGTAACCTGGGTGATATGTTCCATCGCCCCTTTGTCGACACCGACCGACTCGTTGAACGCCGCTGCGGCAGGTCTATCGCGCGAATCTTTCGCGAGGAGGGCGAGGCATCGTTTCGCAAGCGTGAGACTGCGGCGCTGAGAAGTCTCAAGAGCGAGCAGAGTCTGCTTGTGTCCTGTGGTGGCGGTATCGTCGAGACACCGGAGAACATCGATCTCATGCATGCCATGGGTACGGTGGTCTATCTTGAGGGTGACTTTTCCGACTCCTTGCGGCAGATTCGTTCGGTCGCCGCTCGTCCCGATTTTAAGTCGCGCGCCCATGCGGCGAGGCTCTTCGACTATCGCCGTCCACTATATGTGGGGGCTGCCGACCTGACGCTCGACATTCGGGGCAAAACGTTCGAAGATGTTTCGTACTTGTGTGCTGAGATGCTTTTGGAGCGTGGTCTTATATGACGGTAAAACGTCTCGTGTTGAACTTTGGTAGCCGGTGCGTTGACTTTCGTATCGGCCCTGACGCGCTGGGTGAGTTCAGTCGTATCTCGCGCGGCGTTGTCGGTCGTCCCGTCCGCGCTTTTGTGGTCGAAGACCCCGCGCTTCCCCAAGAGGTTTCCACGCGCATTGCGCACGAGCTCATCGATGCCGGCTTCAAGATCGAACGCTGGCAAGCCCCTGAAGCCGCATCGATCACGTTTGAGGTCATCAGCGAGGTGCTGGCGCTGCTCGGTTCAGCTCAGATCACTGCAGACGATGTTATCGTGGCGGCGGGTGGTGTACGCGTGACGTCGCTTGGTGCGTATGTTGCACGCCTTTGGTGCGGGTCCACCCCCTGCGTGCTTGTTCCCACTGACCTTGAGGGCATGGTTTGCGCCGCTACCGCATCCGAGCCGATCGATGTGGCGGGCACCGACGGACACGTGCTGCTCCGCCCGGAGCCGTCCATGGTGTTCTGCGACGTCTCGCTGCTCAGCGGTGATCCCGAGCCCGCCGGCAACGTCTTGCTTCTGGGTGCGGCGCTCGCCGACAGCAAGCGCTCCTGGGACCGCCTCAAAGATCATGCGGCAAAGATTGGGGAGGGAGACCCCGTTGCTATCGTTGATGCCGTCTGCAATGCGCAGACCTGCCGCCGTAGCGTCGTTGCATCTGCAAATCCGTCTGCTCGCCACGCCCTCTCCTTTGGTGTGACTACCGCCCGCGCACTTCGAGCGTGTCTTGCGCGCAGAGATGCCCCCGCACCCTGGTGGCAGCTTCTCGCCGAGGGCATGCGCTTTGAGGCGCGCCTCGCGACCGAGGCGGGCAAGTTTTCCGTCGAGGAAGTCTTTGCGCTCGATGACGCGCTCGAGGACCTCGGTGTTGAAGAGCTTGCTTTCGATATCGATGTTGAAGAATTCCTCAAGGCTCTGGAGGAGGAGAATGCGCGCTGGTCCAACCGACTGTTCTTCGCGCTCCCCAAGGGCTTTGGCTCCATTCGCCTTGTCAACGTGGACGACGAGGTGCTTCGTCGTCACGCCGAGGCGTACCTCGCATCCCGCGCCGAGCTGTTAGATGACGCTGAATAGTAACTTGTAACCGAGACGGTAATCTGGAGGAGATCATATGACTGAAATTATGAACGGGCCTGCTGGTCGCGTTGCTCGCGTGCGCACTCTTATGGAGGAGCGCGGCTACGATGCCGTGATCATTCGCGACGAGGCAAACCTCCGCTGGCTCACGGGCGCCGAGGGCGTTTTTGACTTTACCGGCGAGCTCCCGCACTGCGCCTTCATCTCTCGTGCGAGCGCTTATCTGCATACTGACTCTCGTTATTTCAACAGCTTTGAGGAGCATATGCCCGAGGGTCATGAGTGGAAGCTCGATATGGATGGTTTCGACATTCCCAAATGGGTTGCCGACCACGCGTGCCTTGAGCACTGTCGCGTCATTGCGGTCGAGGACACCATGGAGCTTGCCTTTTATAACGGGCTCACGCGTGCGATCGAGGACGCGTCCCTTTGCTGCGGTATAGCTCTAATGCACGGTGACCTTCGTCAGATGCGCGCCATCAAGGATGCCGAGGAGATTGAGCTCATGCGTCGTGCGCAGGCTATTACCGATGCTGCGTTTGCCCATATGCTCGAGTTCATCAAGCCCGGTCTTACCGAGAAGGAGATCAAGCTTGAGCTTGAGAACTACATGTACGCCCAGGGCGCTGATGGGCTCGCGTTCGGCACCATCGTCGCCTCCGGTCCCAACACCGCCAATCCGCACGCCATCCCTTCGGACCGCGTGGTCGAGAAGGGCGACTTCGTTCTCATGGATTACGGCGCGCGCCTTGGTGACTACGATTCCGATATGACACGCACCGTCGTTCTGGGCGAGCCGACCGAGGAGCAGCGCAAGATCTACGATCTCGTCCAGCGTACGCACGAGGAGTGCGTCCGTGCTATCCACGGTGGCGTCGATGGTAAGGACATTCACGAGCTCTCGGTCAAAATCATCTCTGACGCCGGCTACGGCGACTATTACGGTCATGGGCTTGGCCACGGCGTCGGTATCGATATCCATGAGCTGCCCAATTTCGGTCGTCGCAGCAACGTGGTAGAGGCAGGCGCCGTCATCACCGTCGAGCCGGGCGTTTACCTTCCCGGTGTGGGCGGCGTGCGTCTTGAGGACTATGGCGTGGTCACCGATGACGGCTTTGAGCCCTTTACCACGAGCCCGCATGACCTTCAGATTATCGACTGCTAACGCGTCTTCAGTGTAAAGGGAGGGTATGACCGTGTTCTGCATGAAATGCGGTGCCGAGCTGGACGAGGGCGCGAAGTTCTGCAACGTCTGCGGTGCGCGTGTCAATCGTGCTTCTGACTCAAGGTATCGAGATTCCAATGGTTTGAGCGGTGACACGGCGCCCAATATGGCGCCTCTACCCCTCTCGATGCCGCAGGACTACATTCGCTACGATGGCTCCCATGCGCGAACGGGGGCCGGCAAGGTCGTCGCAATCGTCTGCGGTGTCGCGCTTGTTGCCGTGCTTGCCGCCGGAGGTACCTGGTTCGCACTCAACTCTGCCTCTTCGGGCTCCTTAGATTCTGCGCCAACAGACGGAGTTTCCACGGTGCCTGGTGGTGTAGGTGAGGTCTCCGTAGATGAGGAGGGAGAGGACAAACCCTCGGCAATACGTGAAGCTGGACGACAAGACGGCCTCGATGAACGTGAAGATGTCGCGACCGATGACGAAGCTTCCTCGCCGGGTCCCGGTGCGGAGGGCTTTATTCTTCCCGATTCCGATACGCATCTCTATAGCACCTCTGAGCTTGAGGGTCTTTCTAATTGGGAGCTCTCTATCGCTCGCAACGAGATCTACGCCCGCCATGGTCGAACGTTTCAAAACGAGGATCTTCAGGGCTACTTTGAGGCGCAGGATTGGTATACGCCGCTTTACGATCCTGAGGAGTTCGACGACGAGGTGGAGCTCTCGTCTACCGAGATTGCTAACGCCGAGACCATTCGCGCCCTCGAAAATGCCGAATAGCTTGGCTCGACGCGCTTGCCTATCTCCTCTTTTGTGCTAGTGAGATTGGACTTCGCCCGTAATCTTTCGCTTGTGTAATCGCTTGTCGAGGCAGCGAGGATTCCTGCGAGGTTGTATACTACGTCTGTATGCAACGTTGGCGCCCCCGGGCGCTCTGATATGGAAAGGCGTTTCATGGCATCCATCACCACCGCTGATTTCAAGAACGGCATCGGCCTGCGCATTAAGGACAAGGTTTGCACTATTGTCGAGTTCCAGCACGTCAAGCCTGGTAAGGGCGGCGCGTTCGTGCGCTACAAGACCAAGGACCTCAAGACGGGCCGCGTGGTCGAGCAGACCTGCAACGCCGGTACCAAGTTTGAGAGCGTCACCCTCACCACCACTGAGATGCAGTATCTCTACAACGATGGTGACCACTACTACTTTATGAACATGGAGACCTACGACCAGGTGCCCGTTCCCGTTGACTTCATCGGTGACAATGCCAAGTGGCTGAAGGAGAATGACATCTGCCAGCTCCTCTACGCCGATGACGAGCTTATGGGCGTGAACCCGCCGATGTTCATCGAGGTCGAGATCACCCAGACCGACCCCGGCTTCAAGGGCGATACCGTTCAGGGTTCCACTAAGCCGGCCACCATTGAGACCGGTGCCGTCATCCAGGTTCCTATGTATCTCAACCAGGGTGAGATCATCAAGGTCGACACGCGTGACGGTAAGTTTGTCAGCCGCGTCTAGTACGTCTCAGACCGTCCCTACCCAAAGATTGGGGGAGTCCATGTCTCACGAGATTATCGTTTCCGGCATCGGCATCGCGCCCGAGGTGCTTGCCACCATTGTTTCTCGCGCTGTCGAGGAAGTCGAGGGTATCGCTTCGGTGGGGGATAAGAACCTTGCCAGCAACCTCGTCTCCATGTTCTCTACGCGCAGCGTCTCCACGGCGCCTGCGGTCGAGGCCACGGTTACGGCCGACGACGAGCTCGCCCTTACGGTTCATCTCGTCGTCTTCTTTGGCTACCCCTTCAAGAAGCTTGCCGAGGTGGTTCGTGAGGCGGTCGTGCACGCTATCGACGCTCAGGTGGGCGTTGGTGTGGCGCGTGTGGACGTCTGCATCGACGGCCTTGTCTTCCCCAAGGAGTAACGCGTGAGCTTAAAAGTCGATCGCGGGCGCACACGCGCCCGCAGCCAGGCTGTCCAGCTGCTCTTTCAGGCTGAAGCGAAAGACGTGCCCCTTGAGGAGGTCCTTGAGGGCGATTATCTTCTGTCCAAGGGTCCTCTTGAGGACTATGCGCGCACACTCGCCGAGGGCTGCTATCGCTACCTGGACACCATTGACGAGGTCCTCGATCAGGCCCTTAAGAACTGGAGCATGCCGCGCCTCCCGCGGACCGACCGCAACCTTATGCGCATCGCCATCTACGAGATGCGCTATGCCGATGAGCGCATTGAGGACGCGGTCGTGATCAACGAGGCGGTCGAGATCGCCAAGGCCTATGGAACCGATGAGTCGGCTAAGTTCGTGAACGGCGTTCTGGGCCGCATCTCTCGTACGGACGAGAGCGAGCTGCCCAGCCGTAACGCTGCCGATGCGGACGATTCTGCCTTGTCCGGCGGAGACGACGAGACTGCCGTTGCTTCCGATGTGGCTGCCGATACCGTTGAGGCGGAGGCGTAGGCCCTATGGCAGAGTCGACCGTCCATACCTTTGAGGACATCACTACGCGCCTTGACGAGATCATCGCGACCGTGCGTTCCAAGGACACCTCCCTTGAGCGCAGCCTTGATCTGTTTGACGAGGCCATCAAGCTCGGCTCCAAGGCGGTCGAGCTTGTCGACAGCTTCGATATGAGCCCCACTGAGGCCGCCATGCTCGAGGAGGCTCAAGATAGTCCCGTAGACGCCGACTCAGATGAACCCGCAGAGGCTTCTGACGATTCCGCTGAGGACGCGAGGGCTTGATGCCGGGCATGAAGAAGGTCCGGCTTGATGATGAGATGATTTCGCAGGGCATCTGTGCCGATCGCGCAGATGCCCTGCGGCTCTTGATGGCAGGTCTCGTCTCTTCCGGGGGCGAGCGGCTCTCTTCGCCCGGCCAGAAGGTCCTGCCCGGGCTTGATCTTCATGTTAAGGGCCATAGTGCCTATGTCGGTCGCGGCGGTCTTAAGCTTGAGGGCGCTCTCGACTCCTTTGGGGTCGATCCTGCGGGCCTTACCTGCCTCGATGTCGGCTGCTCCACCGGCGGGTTTACCGATTGCCTTCTCAAGCGGGGCGCCGAGCGCGTCATCTCCGTTGATGTAGGCCACGCCCAATTCGACTGGTCGCTCAGAAACGATTCTCGTGTGACGCTTCTCGAGCGAACAAATATCGTCGATGTTCCCGATTTGGGTTATCGCGGCGTAGCTGATCTTGCCGTTTGCGACGTCTCCTTCACAAGGATCTCCCGCGTACTCCCTGCGGTGCTCGAGATCGTTTCGGAGGTCGGCTCCTTCGTGACGCTCGTAAAGCCACAATTCGAAGCCGAGGCGCATGAGGTGGGAGAAGGCGGGATCGTTCGCGATCCCCTTGTCAGACGACGCACCCTTGCCGATGTCGTTCGGCTATTTGCGGCAAACGGGCTCGTCCCCCAAGACGTTTGCGTCTCGCCCATAACAGGCGCCAAGGGAAACGTTGAGTATTTCCTTTGGGGTAAACGGGGTATCCTAGACGCCAAGGGCTCCGGCACATGCGCGGAGCAGGTCGATGCCGTTTTGGGGAAGGTGGAGCGTCTATGAAGATCCTGCTCGTTCCCAACTACGATAAAGCTGAGGCTGTAGAGAGCGGTCTCATGCTCGAGCTCTGGCTTTCCCGTCAGGGACTGGACGTTGTCTGGGCGCCGGATACACGTTCCGGCATTGCCGCAGAGCCCGATATAGAAGGGTGCGGGCTTGTCATCTCCCTCGGCGGAGACGGGACGCTTCTTCGCGCAGCGCGCATCGTAACCTATCGCGAGATTCCCATCCTCGGCCTTTCATACGGTCACGTTGGGTTCCTTACTGCAGCGAGCCCCGACGACACCGATATTCTCAAAGTGGTGGGAGATGCCCTCGCGGGCGAGCTCCATGTGAGCAGACGAGCGACGCTCTCCTGTCGCATCTTCTCGTCGCAAGATTCTGATGCCGAGCCTGTTCTCGAATCCTTTGCCTTAAACGACCTCGCCCTCACACGCGGGCCGCTCTCGGATATGGTCTCGTTCGACATCACCGTTTCCGGCCACCACATCGATCGCTTGCGCGGAGATGGCGTGGTCATCTCGACCGCAACCGGCTCCACCGGGTACGCGCTCTCGGCCGGAGGCCCTATCGTAAGCCCCGACTACGCCGGCATGGTCTGCGTTCCCATTGCCCCGCACACCATCCAGGCGCGCGCGTTTCTCACGTCGCCTTCCGATGTTATCGAGATCGCCATGTCGCACGACAGACCCTCTATCCCTGCGGTTGCCGTCGACGGCCAGTTTTACAAAGGGGAGGAAGCGGTTGAGCGGGTAGAGGTGAGCCGGGGGCCGGGCGATGTCCTTTTGCTTGACTACGGTCCCGAGAGCTTCTACAACTCGGTGAGCCGCGTGTTCTACGGGGTGCGCCATGATCGATGAGATTCGCGTTTCCAACTTAGCCCTCATTCGCGAGGCCGAGCTATCGCTTTCAAGCGGTCTTACGGTGCTCACCGGCGAGACCGGTGCCGGAAAAACGGCGCTTCTCTCAGCGCTCAAGCTGCTTATGGGCGAGCGCGCCGATGCGTCTCAGGTTCGTGAAGGCGAGCCATATGCTGAAGTCGAGGGTCGCATTTTCACTGACGCCAAGGACACCGAGGGTTTTACCGTCTCGCGTCGCCTCTCTGCTGACGGTCGTTCCCGTGTGAGAATCGATGGATCGCTTGGGAGCGTGCGTGAGCTGTCTGAACGCGTGGCGCCTTTGATGGACCTCTGCGGGCAGCATGAGCACCAGCGCCTCCTCGACGCCTCAACGCATGTGGGCATGGTCGACGCTTGGGCGCATGGAAGCATCGCCGCGCCACTCGAGGCCTATCGAGCCGACCTTTTGGTAGCTCGCGAGGCCGCTCGTGAGCTCGAGCGCGTGGAAGCGGCGGCACGAACCGAGGGATTCCGGTTGGAGGACGCACGGTATACCGTAGACCGCATTGACGAGGTCGACCCTCATGAGGGTGAACTTGAGGAGCTTGAGGAGACGCTGCCACGCGCAGAGCATGCCGAGGCACTCGCAGCGTGCGCCCATGAAGCGGCCGAGGCGCTCTCAGGCGAGGGGGGAGCGCTCGATCCGCTGAACGGCGCCATCGCCGAGCTCTCCCGCATGGGCGGCGTCGACGGTAAGCTCTCTGAGTTCGCCGATGCGCTTGCGGGCGCTGCCATCACGCTTGAGGACGTTGCACAGGACCTACGTCGCTATCGCGATGGGGTCGACTTCGACCCTGCGGAACTTGCGCGCCTCCAGGAGCGCTATGCCGCGCTTAAAGGGCTGCTTCGGCAGTTCGGTCCTCATATGGAGGACGTATTCCAACGCCGGGATGAGGCTCAGGAGCTTCTTTCGCTTGTATCCGATAGCGATGCGCGCATTGCGCGCGCCCGTCGCGCCTTGGAGGAAGCCGAGTCAAAACTTGCCCAATCCGCAAAGGAGCTGCGCCGCGCACGCAACGCTGCGGGTCCACGCTTCTGTCGTGAGGTCACGCGTCAGATGGCGCGCCTGGAGATGGGGCGTGCGGAGCTCGTCTGGGAGGCTCGTAAGCTTCCCCGTGAGCGCTGGACCGAGGCCGGCCCCGATTCCTACGAGCTTCTCTATCGCAGCGGCCCGGGTCTCACACCACGGCCTCTTCGCCGCATCGCATCGGGCGGCGAGCTTTCGCGCGTCATGCTTGCCTCGATGGTGGTGCTTGGCGAGGCGGACGGTGTCGACACGCTTGTGTTCGACGAGGTCGATGCCGGTGTGGGCGGAGCTGTCGCTCGGTCTCTCGCTGCGGTGCTCGCCGACCTTGCGCGCACCCACCAGGTTATCGTCGTCACGCATGTGGCGCAGGTTGCCGTCGTTGCGGCTGAGCACTACGTCGTATCCAAGTCTGATGGCGATATCCCCGAGACACGCCTGAGTAAGGTTACCGGGGACGAGCGCGTCCGTGAGGTGGCTCGCATGCTCTCGGGCGATACCGGTGAAGCCTCAATTGCGCATGCGCGCGAGATGCTTGCTGAGGCCGGCACGTTTTAGCACGCGCCCCGCCGTCGCTTACGTGTGCGTTTCATGCATATGCGCAGCTTGTGGTAGTATATCGGGCTGTTGGATTACCCGTTCCTAGCGGTTCGCTTCACCGGCGGCCCCTCGGATCGGGCGGATTGCAGGGGAGACCCTGCCAAGAGAAAGGTGAAACATGACTGTTTCTAAGGAGCGCAAGACTGAGCTCACCGCCGAGTTCGGCAAGAACGCGCAGGACACCGGCAACCCCAAGGTTCAGGTCGCCATCGCCACCGAGCGCATCCGTGAGCTCACCGAGCACATGAAGACCCACCCGAAGGACTTCCACACCCGCCGCGGTCTGCTCATGATCGTTGGTCGCCGTCGTCGTCTTCTCTCCTACATCAAGAAGAACGACATCGTCGAGTACCGTGAACTCATCGCGAAGCTCGGCATCCGCGACAACATCCAGTAAGTTGTGCATGCGGGAGCCCCTTCGGGGGCTCCTTTTCATGTAGGGGCCGAAAGGTCGGTCCTACACCGCCGGGGGGAGTCCCGGCATGAGAGGTCCCGGCAGAAGGGCTGCCGGGGGATGAAAGAGGAAAAATGGCACTTGTATCCAAAACCTTCGAACTGTACGGCAAGACCTACACCCTCGAGAGCGGCGAGCTTGCCAAGCAGGCCACCGGCGCCGTCCTCGTCAAGCAGGGCGACACCACGGCGCTCGTGACCGTGGTGGTCTCCAAGGAGCGTAAGAACTACGACTTCTTCCCGCTCACGGTTGACTTCAACGAGAAGCTCTACGCCGCGGGCCGCATCCCGGGTGGCTACCTCAAGCGTGAGGGGCGTCCCACCGAGAAGGCGACGCTCACCGCGCGCATGATCGACCGCCCCATCCGTCCGAGCTTTCCCGACGGCTTCCGCAACGAGGTCCAGATCGTCGCGACCTCGCTTGTCGCCGATCAGAAGAACCCCATCGACGTGATCTGCACCATGGCCGCGTCGCTTGGCCTCACGCTTGGCGGCGTGCCGTTCGAGGGCCCGCTCGCCTGCGTGCGCATCGGCCGCAATACCGAGACCGGTGAGTTCATCGTGAACCCCACCTACGAGGAGCGCGAGGCGTCCGACCTCGACCTTGAGCTCGCTGGCACCGCCGACTTCATCTCCATGGTGGAGGCCGGCGCCGACGAGGTCACCGAGGACGACATGCTCGCCGCCATGCAGTTCGGCCAGGAGGCCATCGGTGCCTTCTGCCAGGCGCAGCGCGAGTTCGTCGAGGAGTGGGAGCGCGTCAACGGTCCCATCGTCGCCAAGGAGTACATCCTCGACCAGCCCGTCCCCGAGGTCGAGGAGCGCGTCTTCGCCCATTACGACGAGATGGCCGCCGCGCTCGCGGATGCCGACAAGCTCTCTCGCATCGCCAAGGTCGAGGCCCTGAAGGAGCGCATCCGCGCTGAGTTCTCCGAGGAGGAGCAGCTCGCGTGGGAGCGTGAGATCCCCGTCAACCTCAAGAAGCTCGAGAAGAAGGCCATGCGCACCATGGTCGTCGAGACGGGCGAGCGCGTTGACGGCCGCCGCGCCGACGAGATCCGTCCCATCATGGTGAAGGGCAGCTACCTGCCGCTCGTCCACGGTTCCGGCCTCTTCCAGCGCGGTCAGACCCAGGTGCTTTCCGTGCTCTCGCTTGGTATGCTGAACGAGGGACAGCGCCTCGACACCATCGAGCCCGTCGACGGCAAGCGCTACATGCACCAGTACAACTTCCCGCCGTTCTGCACCGGCGAGACCGGCCGTATCGGCAGCCCCAAGCGCCGCGAGATCGGCCACGGCAACCTGGCCGAGCGCGCCCTTCTGCCCGTCCTTCCCGACGAGAAGGAGTTCCCCTACGCCATCCGCGTCGTCTCCGAGGTCATGGAGTCCAACGGCTCCTCGTCCATGGCGTCGACCTGTGCGAGCTGCCTTGCCCTCATGGATGGCGGCGTGCCCATCACGCGGCCCGTCTCCGGCATCGCCATGGGTCTCATTCAGGAGGAGGGCAAGACCGTCGTCCTCTCCGACATCCAGGGCATCGAGGACTTCCTCGGTGATATGGACTTCAAGGTGACCGGTACCGAGCGCGGCATCACGGCGCTTCAGATGGACAACAAGGCCACCGGCCTCACCTTCGAGATCCTCAAGGCCGCCCTTCAGCAGGCCAAGGAGGGTCGCGCCTTCATCCTCGGCAAGATGCTCGAGGTCGTACCCGGTCCGCGCGAGTCCACGCGCGAGACCGCGCCGCGCATCACCTCCATCACCGTTCCGACCGACAAGATTCGTGAGGTCATCGGCAAGGGTGGCGAGACCATCCGCGGTATCCAGGATGAGACCGGTGCCTCCGTGGACATCCAGGAGGACGGCACCGTCTATGTTGGCGGTGTGGGTACCTCGGTCGAGGAGGCCATCGAGCGCATCAAGCTCATCGTGCACGAGCCCGAGGTGGGTGAGGAGTTCTGCGGCCGCGTCGTTTCGATCCAGCCGTTTGGTGCCTTCGTCTCGCTTACGCCCTCCAAGGACGGTCTCTTGCACATCAGCCGCGTCGCCCAGGGCCGCGTTGAGAAGGTCGAGGATGTCCTCAACATCGGCGATGAGGTGAAGGTCAAGGTTATCGAGGTTGACGAGCGCGGCAAGATTTCGCTCGACCGTCTCGATAAGCCCGAGGCTCCCGCCGGTTCCGGCAACGGTGCCTCTCACGACGACGGCCGTGGTTTCGGTGGCCGTCCGCGTCGTGATTCCAAGGACCGCGAGCGCCGCGGTCACGGCGACCGTCCTCGCCGTCCCGGTGACAACGGCGGCAACGGTCGCGTTCCCCGCCGCCACCACGAGGCATAACAACACCTCGTTACCTGTAGGTAGTTAGAACGGAGGGTCGGTTCCCATCGAGCCGACCCTCCGTTTATTAAAAGTCACTGCGAGTTTGTCACATGCAGTTACCACATTCCCGTGTGATATGCGGCTTATAGGACAAAATGTGTGTCCGTAACGCCCGTGTTCTTCCAGCTCAACCGGCATAAATAACCTCGGAAAGTTGCCCCGCCCCAACTGCCCGCCTGGACAAAATG
>NZ_NFIP01000010.1 GCF_002161805.1 Collinsella sp. An307
TCCGGTCGGAGCGGGCGTCGGCGGCGCTGGGCTGGAGGACGCCGGACGAGAACCGCAGGCTGCTCGGCTACGCGGTGTAGGATGTACAGGAAAACGTCCGCAGTCCCATAGATTGCGAAAAACGGACATGAGGGTACAGGGTGGGGACGGCTTCAGGTCCTCCACTTTTATTTGCTTCGTATTTGCTTTGCAATTATCAAATGGCGGCAAAAAAGTGGCCTAAAGAAATCAGATAAGCTATCTACCTGCGCAAACAGCTTGGAACCACTATCGAGTTTTATTTGCTTCTTATTTGCTCCGTATTTGCTTGCTATTTGCTTTTGCGAGTCGAGCGTGGGCACAATCGATGCGAAGCGAGAAGAGGCGGATCGGCTTTGGAATCTGAGTTATGGCGCAAGGTGCAGCAGGAAGATTATGAATCACAGATTGCGCGCACGTCGTGCACTGCGGAAGAGTTGCGATCTCTTCTGGACTGCGAAGCCTACTTTAACAGGCAGGGAATGCCAACGCCCGAAAGTAGCCAGACTATCATTCATTACCTAATCGACGAAGGCCTGGCTGTTGCCGAGGATGACGGCATGTTTGCGGTTACCAACATGGGTGCCCTTCTATTCGCGCGTAACCTCGAAGAGTTTCCTGTGGTTATGCGCAAGGCGCCACGTGTTATTCAGTACGAGGGGCGCGGACGCATATCGATGCTTCGGAGCAGGACGTTTGCCTCGGGATATGCCATCTGTTTAGATGAACTTGTCGATTACATCATGGCGCTCCTGCCGTCACGTGAGGTCATTGTGCACGCAACGCGAAGCACGCAAACACAACTACCTGCGCTGGCAGTTCGTGAGATTGTGGCAAACGCCCTCATCCATCAAGATTTTTCTATTACGGGAACCGGTCCGCTGATTGAAGTATTTGCAGACAGGCTTGAGGTTACCAATGCGGGTGCGCCCCTTGTAGACGTTATGCGTATCGTGAACGATCCGCCGCGTGCTCGTAATGAGAAAACCGCTGCTCTTATGCGTCGTTTAGGTTTCTGTGAGGAGGCGGGCTCCGGTTGGGACAAGGTTGTTGAAGCGTGCGAGTATTACACCCTGCCCGCACCACGCATCGAGACGCCGCAGGATAGCACGCGCGTAACATTGTTTGCGGCTATCGCATATCGCGCCCTTACGCCAGAGGAGCGCGAGCTTGCCTGTTATTGGCACACATGCATCTGTTATGCGAACCGTACGGCAGCGACTAACCAGTCTCTCAGGGCACGTTTTGGGTTGCCTTCATCGGCGTCTGCGCAGATTTCCCGTTTGATTCATACCTGTATTGACCGCGGGCTGATTCGCGCAGTGGACGCGGACGCGTCGAAGAAGAATAAGCGTTACGTGCCGGCTTGGGCTTGAGTGCCTCTCGTATTTGCTTGCTATTTGCTCGACAGCGCAGGAAGCTCAGGTCCGACGGTGTACTTATATATAGTGCAGAGGCTCCTTCACGGTGAGCGCTCCTGGCGGCGCGATGCAGAAGGTGCTGGTAACGTACAATTTCTTGCGCACTTTGACAGCGGAATAGCGTCCGGATAGGAAGGGGGGCACTGCCCGCCCCGGTATGATTCGAGTTGTCGAGACAGGAAACATGCTGGAGGCAGGCCATGTCCGGGCCCATCGTGACATTGAACGAGGATTCGCTGAAGACTGATCTGCGCGAGCTGGTGAGGAGGACCGTCGAGGACACCCTGAACGGCCTTCTCGAGGAGGAGGCGGGGGACCTCGTCGGCGCCGAGCGGTACGAGCGCGCCGCCGGGCGCGAGGTGTACCGCTCCGGCCACTACGAGCGCAGCCTGGCCACGTCGTCCGGCGAGGTAACGATCCATATGCCCAAGCTCAAGGGCATGAGGTTCACCGCGGCGATCATCGAGCGCTACCGGCGCCGCGAGGCGAGCGTCGAGGAGGCCATGATCGAGATGTGCCTCGCCGGGGTCTCGACCCGCAGGATAGAGGACGTCTCCGAGATCCTCTGGGGCTCCAGCGTCTCGGCTGCCACCGTCTCGAACCTCAACGAGAAGGCGTTCGCCTCGGTCGAGGAGCGGCGCAACCGCCCCCTCGAGCGCGCCTACCCCTACGCCTGCGTCGACGGGATCTACCTCAAGCGCAGCTGGGGCGGGAGCTATGAGAACGTGGCCGTGATGGTCGCCATCGGCGTCAACGACGACGGCTACCGCGAGGTCATAGGCGCCGCCGAGGGGTTCACCGAGTCCTCGGGGTGCTGGCGGGAGCTCCTGTCGTGGCTGAAGTCCAGGGGGCTCCGCGGCGTGCGCGGGTTCACCGGCGACAGGGCCGCCGGCATGGTGGGGTCCATCGCCGAGGTCTTCCCCGGCGCCGCCCACCGGCGCCGCGCCGTGCACTTCTACCGCGACGTTCTCGCCGGGGTGCCCAAATCCGGGCGATCCGGGGTCGCGGCCATGCTCAGGGCGATCCGCGCCATGGAGTCCCGCGAGGCCGCCGAGGCCAAGGTGCTGGAGGTGGCCGCCGGCCCCGGCGGCATGAAGCTCGGGGAGGCCGCCAAGGCCGTGAGGGACGGCTACGCGGAGACCCTGGCCTACACGAGGTTCCCGCGCGAGCACTGGCGGCGCGTACGCACCGACAACGCAATAGAGCGCCTGAACCGCGAGATCCGCCGCAGGACGAGGGTGGTGGGCACCTTTCCCGACGGCAACTCGGCCCTCATGCCCGTGACCGCCAGGCTCAAGTACGTGGCCGAGAGCGAGTGGGGTTCGAGGCGCTACCTGGACGTGACTCTGCTGGAGGGGTAGCCGCACCGGACGGCGGGCCTATGGGCTGCCGGAAAGTGCGCAAGATTCTTGACGGTACCGTAGATGCAGCTCATGGTAAGAATCTCAGTGCAATTTGCAAGTAAGAAATCGGCCTAAAAATGACAACTTGCAATGCTGAATTAGGGGTGAAAAAGACACTTTGCAAAGATGGCCATGTGCGGTACTCCAACGTGCCTCACGCGTGCAGAAAACGGGTACCCTGTAGGGAACAGTAGCTGGCTTGGGGGAGGAACCATGGCAGAAGAGAAGCGCAACACGGTCGACGAGGCTGCGGTTGAGGTTAACGACGGCGACCGCACCGAGGAGAACGCCTCGCCCGAGCCCGAGATGGAGGATTTGCCCGCGCTCGTGCTGGGCGACGAGGCTGAGCACGATGCCGACCTGCACGAGGAGGTCATCGACAGCGAGATTGCCTGGCGCGGCAAGATTTTTGACGTCGAGCGCCTGAACGTGCGCCTGCCCAACGGTCACACCTCGGTCCGCGACGTGGTGCGCCATCGCGGCGCGGCGGCCGTGGTTGCGCTTACCACCTCGGGTAAGATCGCGCTCGTGCGCCAGTACCGCACCTCGCTCGGCCGCGTGACGGTGGAGATCCCCGCCGGCAAGCTCGATTACCCCGGCGAGGACCCGCTCGAGTGCGCTAAGCGCGAGCTCAAGGAGGAGACCGGCTTTGTGGCCGGGCGCATTGCCTACCTCACCACCATTGCCACGAGCTGCGGATTTGCCGACGAGCTCATCCACATCTACCTGGCCACGCAGCTCTCATTTGAGGGGGCGCGCCCCGATGACGACGAGTTCCTCAACGTCGACCTGGTGCCGGTGGAGGAGCTGGTGGACGCCGTGCTCGACGGCAAGATCGAGGACGCCAAGACTGTGGTGGGCGCCCTTGCCTGCGAGGTCATGAGCCGCCGCTTGGCGGATGCCGCCGTGGCCGAGGAGGCCGCGGAGTAAGCGCTCTCGAGCCGAAGGGGCGTGCGGTTTGTGATTCTCAGGCAACTGAATGTGATTTGGCGGCAACTAAAACCGTGCCGCAAGGGCGTTCTCGATAAACCATGCTGCAAGGGTTTGCGCGGCGCGGCCGGCGCTCGTCATGGCGTATACTAAGCGCCGGTTTGTGCGGCACCTTTTGCAGCGCGGACCTCGGCATCTTACATCTCAACCACGAAAGGCAGTGTCCTACCGTGAGCACCGCTAGTACCACCTCGGCCGCTAACTCTTCGACCGCAACCGCGGCACCCAAGCACCGCAGCATGTTCCGTCGCTTTCTTGCCTACTACGGGCCGGAGCGCGGCCTCTTTATTGCCGACACCGTCTGCGCGCTGGTGATTGCCGGCATTGACCTTGCGTTCCCGAGCATTCTGCGCTCGCTCACGGGCGGCCTCTTTACCGAGGGGCGCGACGCCATTCTGGGCGCGCTGGGCATGATTGCCCTCGGTCTTGTGGTGCTCTACCTCGTGCGCATGGGCTGCCGCTACTTTGTGTCGGCGCAGGGCCACATCATGGGCGCGCGTATGGAGTCGCGCATGCGCGAGGACCTGTTTGACCAGTACGAGCGTTTTTGCTTTAGCTATTTTGACCGCGTGAACTCCGGCGACATGATGAGCCGCGTGGTCAACGACCTGTTTGACATTTGCGAGGCCGCTCACCACGTGCCGGAGTGGATCATCATCTGCGGCGTGGAGATTGTGGGCGCCTACGTGATCCTCTTTACCATCTCGCCCGTGCTCGCCGGCGTGATGGCGCTGGTGACCGTGGTCTTTGTGGCGATTATGGTGCGCCAGAACTTCCGCATGCGCGAGGTTTTTGCGGACAACCGTCGCAAGATCTCTGAGGTTAACTCGCAGCTGCAGGACTCGCTCTCGGGCATTCGCGTGGTCAAGTCCTTTGCGAACGAGGAGACCGAGCGCGCCAAGTTCCGTACCTCCAACGCGCGCTACCTCGACTCCAAGGTCAGCCAGTACCACGCCATGGGCGCATACCAGGCAACAAGCGCGCTCATGACGGGCGCTCTCTTTACCATCATCGTGGTCTTGGGTGGCTACCTGGTGGCCCAGGGTCAGATGACCGCCGTCGACATGGCGACCTTTGCCCTCTACATCAGCCTCTTTACCACGCCGATCGAGACGCTCGTCAACTCGACCGAGACGGTGCAGAAGGCCATCGCGGGCTTTAAGCGCATGGACGAGGTCATCCTGAGCATGCCCGACATTGTGGACGCGCCCGACGCGCGTCCGCTTGAGGTCACCGCGGGCGCCATTGCCTACCGCGACGTGTGCTTTAGCTACGACGACGCCGAGCTCACCGAGGACGGCGCCGACCGCATGCGCCCGGTGATCGACCACCTGTCGCTTGAGATTGCGCCCGGCGAGACCATTGCGCTTGTGGGTCCGTCCGGCGGCGGCAAGTCCACCACCTGCTCGCTGCTGCCGCGCTTCTACGACGTGGCCTCCGGCTCGATTAGCATCGACGGGCAGGACGTGCGCTCGGTCACGCAGGAGAGCCTGCGCCGTGCCATCGGCCTCGTACAGCAGGACGTCTACCTGTTTGACGGCACCCTGCGCGACAACATCGCCTACGGTCGCCCCGGCGCGACTCAGGCCGAGATCGAAGAGGCCGCGCGTCGCGCGAACATCCACGACTTCATCGCGAGTCTGCCCGAGGGGTACGACACCGTGGTGGGCGAGCGCGGCAGCCGTCTTTCTGGTGGCCAGAAGCAGCGCGTTGCCATCGCCCGCGTGTTCTTGAAGGACCCCAAGATCCTCATTCTGGACGAGGCGACCTCGGCGCTTGATAACGAGAGCGAAGAGGCCGTGCAGGAGTCGCTCGAGCGGCTCGCGGCGGACCGCACGACGATCATCATCGCGCACCGCCTCTCGACCATTAAGGGCGCCGACGAGATCGCCACGGTGGAGAACGGCCGCGTGGTTGAGCGCGGCACGCACGACGAGCTTCTGGCGCGCGGCGGCACCTACGCGCGCTATTACCGCATGCAGTTTGAGGGCGCCCGCGCGCACGAGCTCGCGTAGGGCGCGGCCCGTGGTGGGTGTGGGCTTGTGCCGCGATGCCGGCAGGGCCGGGCCCTGCATGAGGGCACGCGACGCTCTGCAGCTTGCATGGTGATTGTCGCAGCGTAGGCAGCGTGCCTGCGACGTATGCGTATAATGCCGATGCGGCAGGGCTTGCGCCCGGCCGCGCAAAGGAGATCACCCGCTGCCCAAGGTCGACGCATGGCAAAGAAAACCCCGCTTACACCCGAGGAAGTCACCGAGCTCTTTGCGCAGCTCGATGATTCGGGCGTGCTCGACCCCGGCGGTCCGCACCGCAAGCGCACACGCCGCACCATCGACCCGCTCTCCGACGAGGACCCCTCCGGCTCCAACGTCGACCACGCCATCTCGCGCGCGGCCATGGCGGTTATCATCGGCGTGCTTTTGCTCGTGCTGGGCATGCAGCTTTGGTACGGCATCAGCCGCCGCCTCAACACCGCAAATCTCTCCGACACCGCCAATGCTCAGACCGTAAGCCTCGCGCTTGAGGGCGGCGTGGAGTGGGGCAACGGCTTCACGCAGTTCCCGCACGACTTCACGGTCGAGGAGGCCGACGAGCGCACGGGCATCGTGGAGGTGTCCGTGGTCGACACCGAATCCTCCAACGAGCTGGAGCTCTTCTCTAACAGCCAGATCCAAGCGGCCGCGCTTGCCACAAACGCGCTTTTGAACGACAACATCAACCAGGTGGTCTACAACGTGAGCGCGCGTCTCGACGAGGACGGCAACATCACCTACGACCACCTCTTTGGCCTTCTGCCCGCACAGGGCGAGGAGGGCGTGATCTTTACGTTCGTGTGGACCAAGTATCGCTCCGGCGACTCGGCCAACATCGACTGGGAGCTGCGCATCATCGGCATGGACGAGGATATTGCGGGCCGTATTCAGGAGCAGGTCAACTCCGTGTCGTCACTCATCGATACGCCGGGCATTGACCAAGACGACTTCGACGCGCAGCGCAGCGAGCTTGACCTGGAGCGCGAACTTTTGGGCGGCGAGCAGTACCTGGGCGGCCCCGCCGAGAAGTATCCGGAGGACGTGCGACCGCAGGAGTAGCCTTGCAATTAGAGCGAATTGCCGCTGGGACCTCCAGAAAACTCGCGTTGTAAGTGGCCATATCGGGAAGCGCTGATTCCTCATTCCTAGGCTCACTATGAGAATCCGTGTTTCCCCAGTTGGGCGCTTTATTTAGATAAAGCATTAAGAAGAAAGCGGGAAGAGCCCACTTACTTGGCGATGTTTTGTGCCCTCCACTCCGGGATTGCGCCTTCGGGGGCGGCCCCAGCGCGGATCATGTTAAGGTTGACGCCATAGTTGGTTCCATGCGTGCAATACCTGATACCTCAGCTCTCTTTCCTTTGCCGTTTGCCGGGCCGTTTTCGGTCGCAGTTTTACCCCTCTTTTCTTGGCAATGTATTGGATGAGCTCTTGGAACCGCTTCTGATTATTAATCTGCTGATACGTCACAAGAATCATGGGAAGCCCCGTCGACTCTAGCGCGAGCAGGCGGTCTGCATCGTGCTCCGTGATGCCGCCCGGGCCATGAACCGAGCGTCCCTGACACTCAATCCCCAGAGCAGGAAGAGAATCTGTTGTTTCAAGGAACAGGTCGACACGGGCGTAGCTCTGTCCAGCGATGGTCTGGGCGCCGGCGTCAAAGTGTACGGTTCGATTGAGGGACATTGGTCCTAGGCCCCAGCCGCCAAGATGTCGTCCCCAGCCAATTGTTATTGCCGCCTTCGCTTCGAAAGACGACCTGGCAACACCGCAAAGGAGCTCAACGGCTTGACGGAAGCGCCTGATGCCGCGCACATTTCCAACGGCATCGGCAAAGCGCTCCAGGTTTTCCTTGCTTGTAAGGGGTTCGCGATACCACTGGTCGGTAATATCGCCCTTAACGTCAATTACTGGCCTCCAGCCGTCTTCGCCGCGCCATCCAGTTTGGGACATACGCCTCTTCAGCTCATTACGATGCTCGGCGGTAAGGTGGATCTCCGAATAGGTTCCCGTAAGCTCATACATTGCGAGTGCAAGTTGCGGGAGGGGCAGATGCCTTGCGAGTTGAAGCAGCGTGAACTCTGGAGAAGTAACGGAATGGTATGCATCGATCTCGATAAGCGAACCGCTCGGCAGATCGCCTTTCCAAAGATGCCTGATGAATGCGGCGGACTGGTGCATGTGGGTTCTGTTGCATTCAAGGATGTGCAAGGGGACGCGCACGTAGCCAAGAAACCTGTCGCGGCGGTAAAGGGACTGCCTGCCACGGCTCGTTGAGAGGTCCGGCGTGTCCAGCGAGAGGCGAAGCACGCAGGGCGGGATGCGAAGGAACTCAAAAGCCGATATGTCACAAAGAATCGTCTCCATGGCATTACGGTAAGAGAGAGAAGTGGGGTGGAGGGTAACAATCTCAGATTTCTGGTGCACGTTCTCACCAATGTCTGACACGTTTCTGACTGGCAAGAGAAAACAGGCATATTTACCAGCGCATTTGACAAAACGGAGACGCCTTGTTAGCGAAACGAGGCCTGTTCACAGATTGTTCGCATCTAACGTGGAGCATATTCAGAGCAGTGACGGAGAGTCTGCTGCGGGCCGGGTGCGGTTTGGTGACGGTTCGCAAAAAAATGCGATGTAAGTGGGCCCCTTCGACAAGGGATGAGTCAGTGAAGGACATACGGCCCCCATGTCGGGTTTTCCCAGTAAAAACCTTACCTAGATGGAGTATTCGATTCCATGACTGCCGGAGGCCACTTACATCGTGCATTTTTGAGAGGGGGGGTGCCGCACGGCTGCGCGGCACCCCCGGCTTCAAGTGCGTGAGGCTGTTGGATTAGCCCAGAAGCGCGGCGACCTTGCCCAGAAGTGGCTCGAAGCTGACGCCGCGGTCCTGGAACTGCGGCTGCTTGGAGGACACGATCATGGCGTCGTGCACGAAGTCGCCGGCAAAGCGCACAGCCTCCTCCGTAGTGCGGCCAGCCATAACGGCGGCGAGCAGGCACGAGCAGTACAGGTCACCAGTGCCGTGCAGCATGTAGGGCAACAGCTCATTGTTGACCTCAAAGAACGATCCGTCCTGCGCGCCCACGAAGTTGCGGATAAGTCCGTCGCCGCGCTGGATGCCCTTGAGGACAACTGTCTTGGTGCCCTTTGCAAGCAGCGCGTCGGTCAGGCGGTGCGCCTCGTCGTCGGTGATGTCCTCGCCGGCCCAGGCGTCCCCGATGGGCTCGCCCAGGATGATGGCGGCCTCAGTGAGGTTGGGCGTGAGGATGTCCGCGCCCTCAGCGAGCTTGGCCATGGCGTCGCAGAGCTCGGGGGTGTAGGTGGGGTAGACACGGCCGTGGTCCGCCATAACGGGGTCGACCACGCGCAGCGCGGCAGGGTAGGTGGCGTAGAGGTCACGGATGCGGTCGACCTGCTCGGGCGCGCCGAGGAAGCCGGAGTAGATTGCGTCGATATCGACCCCGATACCCTTCCAAGCGGCGAGGTAATCGGAGAGGATTTCGGTCGTGTCGTGCATGTACCAGCCGGGGAAGGCGGTGTGCGACGAGAAGAGGCCGGTCGGGACCGGGCAGACGTCGCAGCCGGCGGCCGAGAGGACCGGGATGGCGACGCCAAGCGAGCACTTGCCGTAGCCGCACAGGTCGTGGACGGCGGCAACGCGCGGGATGTAGTCCCCTTCACGCTGGTAAAGGGGCTGTGTAGACATGCTGATTCCGTTGGACATGGATATTCCTTCTTTCATCCGCGGACTTATGGACCAGCGTACGGTTACCCAGCATAGTACGCGCGGGCGATTGGGCGGGCGCGCATTCACATCGAAACAGAGAGCGCACATTGCGCGCGCTTCGCACCGAGTGCTTCGCACCAGGCGGGACGCGGCTACACCGCTTGCCACGGGCGTGCTTGCGACGGCGGCCGGCGCGCCGCCGAGCGCCTCGCGCCGGGCGGGGTGCGGAATTATCGCGGACAGGCCGCCCCAGCGGGCGCGCATGGCAGAAAACGCCTACAATGAGGTGCAGCCCATCCACCTTTAAGCCGGTCCTGCGAGGCCGGGAAGGAGTGCATATGGCGGTTACAGACGTGTCGGGCGCGCAGGCCCGCACCTCCGGCGGCGACCGCGCCGTCCGCAGCGCAGCCTTAAGTGAGCTCGCGCAGCACATGCTTTCCAAAACCAGCAAAAAGTCGAGTGTTCCGGGCATTCTGATGCTCGCCGACGGCACGGTCTTTTACGGCCGCGCCTGCGGAGCTCAGGGCACGGCCACGGGCGAGGTCTGCTTCAACACCTCGCTCGAGGGGTACTTCGAGGTCCTCACCGACCCGAGCTACGCCGGCCAGATCGTGACCATGACCTACCCGCAGATCGGCAACTACGGCATCGACCCGGTCGACACCCAGACCGGCCTCGGCGCCGACGGCGACCCCACGCTCAACACGCGCCCGGCGCTGCGCGGCATGATCGTGCACGACATGTGCCGCACGCCGTCCAACTGGCGCTCCACCGAGAGCGTGCCCGCCTACCTCGCCGAGCGTGGCATCGTGGCGCTCGAGGGCATCGACACGCGCGCGCTCGTGCGGCATCTGCGCGACAACGGCGCCCAGAAGGGCATCATCACCACGGAGGTCTTTGACCTCGAGGAGCTCGCGCGCCTGCTCGCGGAGGCTCCCGACCTGGTGGGCGAGAACCTCGTCAAGACCGTGAGTCGCACCGACCGCCGTTCCTACACCGCCGCTGACCTGCCGGCCGACCACGCCTTTGCCTCCGCCGACCCGGTGCCGGCGCGCCACAAGGTCGTGGCCTACGACTGCGGCATCAAGCGCGGCATCCTCGAGGGCCTCGTCCGCGCCGGCTGCGACCTCACGCTCGTGCCGTGGGACACCCCCGCCGAGGACGTGCTCGCGCTCGAGCCCGACGGCGTCTTCCTCTCCAACGGCCCGGGCGACCCGGACGCCGTGGAGGAGACCTACACCCAGGTGCAGAAGCTCATTGGCAAGCTGCCGATTTTTGGCATCTGCCTGGGCCACCAGATGATCAGCCTCGCCTGCGGCGCGGATATGGAGAAGCTTAAGTTCGGCCACCGCGGCGGCAACCAACCGGTCATGAACTTGCTCACCCGCCGCGTGGAGATCACCGCCCAAAATCACGGCTTTGGCCTGGTGTTCCCGAGCCTCGGCGCGCTCGTGCCCGAGCTCTCGGGCGGCGTGGCCGAGCACCCCGCCGGCGCCGACGGCACCGCCGCCACCGGCGACTTGCGCTTCTGGGTGGAGCGCGGGGTTGCGCCGGTCGTGCAGAACGAGCGCTTCGGCCGCATCCGTCTCACGCACGTGAACTTGAACGACGGCACCGCCGAGGGCATCCAGCTACTCGACCAGCCGTGCTTCTCGGTCCAGTACCACCCCGAGGCCTCGCCCGGCCCCACCGACGCCCACTACCTGTTCACGGCGTTCGCGCGCCTCATGGACGGTGACGCCGATTACCTCAACATCGATATCTCGAAAGACCGCCTCGCGGGGTGGAAGTTCGCAGAGGAGGAGATGTAGACCATGCCTAAGCGGACTGACATCAAGCGCATTCTGGTGATTGGCTCGGGCCCGATCGTCATTGGCCAGGCGTGCGAGTTCGACTACTCCGGCGCGCAGGCCTGCAAGGTTCTAAAAGAGGACGGGTACGAGGTCATCCTCGTCAACTCCAACCCGGCGACCATCATGACCGACCCGGGCCTTGCCGACCGCACCTACGTGGAGCCGGTCACGCCCGAGTTTATCGAGAAGGTCATCAAGCGCGAGCACCCCGATGCGCTGCTGCCCACGCTCGGTGGCCAGACCGGTCTTAACGCCGCAGTCGAGCTCGCCAAGTCCGGCGTGCTCGAGCGCGAGGGCGTCGAGATGATTGGCTGCGACCTTGCCGCCATCGAGCGCGGCGAGGACCGCAAGCTCTTTAACGAGGCCATGGCAGAGATTGGCCTCGAGGTCGCGCGCAGCGGCTACGCCTATTCCATCGAGGACGCGCTCGAGATCGTGAAGCGCGTGGGCTACCCCTGCGTCCTGCGCCCGAGCTTCACGCTCGGCGGCGCGGGCGGCGGCATTGCCCACAACGAGCAGGAGCTCCGCGAGATCGTGCGCCAGGGCCTCGAGCTCTCGCCGGCGGGCGAGGTGCTCGTCGAGGAGTCCATCGAGGGCTGGAAAGAGTACGAGATGGAGGTCATGCGCGACCACGCCGGCAACGGCATCATCGTGTGCTCCATCGAGAACTTTGACCCCATGGGCGTGCACACCGGCGACTCCATTACCGTCGCGCCGGCGCAGACGCTCTCTGACCTCGAGTACCAGCGCATGCGCGTGGCGTCGCTTGCCATTCTGGAGAAGGTCGGCGTAGAGACCGGCGGCTCCAACGTGCAGTTTGCCGTGAACCCCAACAATGGCCGCATCATCGTTATCGAGATGAACCCGCGCGTGAGCCGCTCCTCGGCGCTTGCCTCCAAGGCCACGGGCTTCCCCATTGCCAAGGCCGCCGCGCGCCTGGCCGTGGGCTACACGCTCGACGAGATTGTGAACGACATCACCAAGGCAACGCCAGCGTGCTTTGAGCCGTCGATCGACTACTGCGTGGTCAAGGTGCCGCGCTTTGCGTTTGAGAAGTTCAAGGGCACCGACACGCGCCTTACCACCCGCATGAAGGCCGTGGGCGAGATTATGGCCATCGGCCGCACCTTTGAGGAGAGCTTCGGCAAGGCCATGCGCTCGCTCGAGGACGGGCACGTGGGCCTTTCCGCCGGCGGCAACGAGGGCGTGGGTATGGACGATGCCGAGCTTGCCGAGCATGTGGCCGAGCCCACCGCAGACCGCGTCTTCTATCTGGTGGAGGCCCTGCGCCGCGGCTGGGACGTGGAGCGGATCTTCGACCTTACCAAGATCGACCGCTGGTTCCTCTCGCGCATTGCCGACATGGTGGCCGTGCAGGAGTCCATCCGCGGCCTCCGCGTGGAGGACATCGACGCCGACGCGATGCGCCTGCTCAAGCAGTACGGCACCTCGGACGCCGAGATTGCCGCGCTCACCGGCAGCGACGAGCGCTTTGTGCGCGCCTACCGCAAGGGCCTCGGCGTGGTGCCGTGCATGAAGACGGTCGATACCTGCGCCGCCGAGTTTGCGAGCGCGACCGAGTACCACTACAAGACCTACGAGAACCTGCAGCGCCCCGGCGTGGAGGCCAAGAAGCGCGTGGCGCCCGACGAGGTCACCCACACGCACAAGAAGAAGGCCATGATCTTGGGCGCCGGCCCCAACCGCATTGGCCAGGGCATTGAGTTTGACTACTGCTGCGTGCACGCGAGCTACGCGCTCGCGAGCCGCGGGTACGAGACCATCATGGTCAACTGCAACCCCGAGACCGTCTCCACCGACTACGACACCTCGGATCGCCTCTACTTTGAGCCGCTCACCTACGAGGACGTCATGGACATCGTGGACGTGGAGCGCCCGGACGGCGTGGTGGTGACGCTCGGCGGCCAGACGCCGCTCAAGCTCGCCCGCGCGCTTGAGGACGCCGGCGTGGAGATCATGGGCACCAAGCCCCGCGCCATCGACCTCGCCGAGGACCGCGAGCGCTTCAGCTCGCTGCTCGACCGCATGAAGATCATGTACCCGCCCGCGGGCGAGGCGCGCTCCTTTGAGGAGGCCGAACAGGTTGCCGCGCAGATTGGCTACCCCCTGCTTGTGCGTCCCAGCTACGTGCTCGGCGGCCGCGGCATGATGATTGCCTACGACGCGCCGCACCTGCGCGAGTACATGGCCGAGGCCACGCAGATCAGCCCCGACTACCCGGTTTACCTCGACCGCTTCTTGGAGGGAGCGATCGAGTGCGACGTCGACGCGCTCTGCGACGGCGAAGAGGTCTACATCGGCGGCATTCTGGAGCACATCGAGGAGGCCGGCATCCACTCCGGTGACTCCGCTACGTGCATCCCGCCGTTCAGCTTCTCCGACTCGCTGATTGAGAAGCTGCGCGACACCACCCGCCGCATCGCACTCGAGGTGGGCGTGCGCGGCCTCATCAACGTGCAATACGCCATCCAGGGCGAGACGGTCTACGTCATCGAGGCCAACCCCCGCGCGAGCCGCACGGTGCCCTTCATCTCCAAGGCCACCGGCGTGCCGCTCGCCAAGGCGGCGGCCTGCATCATGGCGGGCGAGTCCATCGCCGACTTGCACCTGCCGGCAGACGACCGCGAGCTCGACTGGTTCTGCATGAAGGAAGCCGTCATGCCGTGGGGTCGCTTCCCCGGTGCCGATGTAGTGCTCGGCCCCGAGATGAAGTCCACCGGTGAGGTCATGGGCATTGCCAAGAGCTACCCCGAGGCCTACGCCAAGACGCAGCTCGCCATCGACTACAAGCTGCCGTCGCCTGAGCAGGGCAAGGTCTTCATCAGCGTGAACGATCGCGACAAGCGCCACATCCTGTCCACGGCGCGCACCCTGCGCTACCTGGGCTTTGATATTGTGTCCACCTCGGGCACGGCCAAGGTCCTGCGCGGCGGCAACGTGAAGTGCGAGGTCGTGAACAAGTTCTCCGACGGTCATCCGCACATTGGCGACATGATCGCCAACGGCGAGATTGCGCTCATCATCAACACGCCGTACGGCCAGGGCGCCCGCGGCGACGGTTACAAGATGCGCACCGAGGCGGTGCGCCGCGGCGTGACCAGCGCCACGTCGCTCTCGGGTGCGAGCGCGTTTGTGGCGGCCATCGAGGCCGTGAAGGCTGCCAAGGAGGCCGAGGCCCACGGCGCTGACGCGCAAGGCGTGGGTGCGGCCGATCCGTTCACCGCGTACGCGGGGATGGACGTTATCGCGCTGCAGGACCTGCCGCAGTACGAGGTGTAAGCTGCAGGTAGGCGGGGCGCGTCGGCCTTGTTGGCCGGCGCGCCCCGCTTTTGCTGCGTGGGGGCGGGAGGCGCTGGGGCGCGGATGCTGCCCTGCGCAAGAACAAATGGCATTACATGGGGCCGGGTTTGCCTGCTAAGGCGCGCCCGACCTCGTTTTTGGAGCGGCCGGCCATATTGGGAGATGCTTCTGGCCAAAAACGCGGTCGAAAAAGTACATCGACCTGCCCAAAAGGTGGCGGAGCGCGCTGTAGCCATCGTAACCGCTTGGTTACTGGTATAAAACATATCTATTTGCAGCATTTCTCAAACGGCCAGAGGCGCTCATCGCCGTTTGCGAGTGCGCTGGCATGCCCAAAATACTTTTTCGACGCCATTTTTGGCCACGCTTGCATTTCATTACCGTCAGCACTGGCTAGCGAGGTGGTGGGGTCTTCTTTCAGGCACGCAAGGGCCATCTTGCCATATCGCCAGTCTGGTCTGGGATAGCCCTTCTAGCTTGGGAAACGCAAAGTCAGTTTCGTTTTCCGAGGGCTTCGTTGATCATTTTCCGAACTTTCCGTTTTCCGAATCTCCGCTCAACACCGCTACGCCGTTAAACAGCGGATGGGAATGACGTAGATGTTTTCGTCAACTTGTCGGGCATATTGAGAAAAGCCCGTAATGACCGCCATAAACTCCGGCTCGCGCGTGCGCGCAGCGTCGCCGCGGCAGAGTTTCCGCTGCAGGCGTCGCAGGGAGTTCACGGCATCGTCCACCTTGTCTTCGCTGAGCTCGATCTCCAGCGCCGCCCACCGACCGTCGGCGAGCTCGATGATGGCGTCGACCTCCAAACCGGCGTCGTCGCGGTAATAACGCACAGGCTCAAACCCGATGTTGGGAAGTGCCCCGGCATACACGAGCAGGTCGCGCATGCACAGGTTCTCAAAAGCCAAGCCCAACGTTTGGTAATCGCGCATGAGTGCCTGCGGATCCATGCCAAGCTGCGCCACAGCGAGCGATGGGTCGGCTAGGTAGCGCTTTGGCTTGGTGGCCATGCGTTTGCGGGAGCGGGTAGCGGGGACCCACCCCGGAATCTCGTCAATAAGATACGAGTTCTTAAAGAACGCGAGGTAGTCCGAGATGGTGGCAAGACTCGCAAGAGCCTCGCCCGTTTTGTCAGCGAGGGAATCGGGCTCACTCATGTCGGCAACAAGGGTTTTGCGTGTCACGGCCTGGCCAAGGTTACAGGCTAGAGAATAGATGAGCAGGCGGGCGACGTTTCCATCGCGGCCGGACTGCGGGACGCTCTCCGTGCAAAAAAGCTGGAGGTACTGCCGGGCAATCAGCTGTGCCTGCGCGGTATCGAGGTCGAGCGCTTCGGGCCATCCGCCGTGGCAGATGATATTGATGAGCTCCTGCGAGTCGTCGGGGACAACGGCTGGGGAGAACTCGCCGTTAAACAGCGCAGAAAGAGAGACGCTCTTTGTGGAATTGGAGATTTCGGAAAGCGTCATGGGGTGCATGCGGATGCGCCCGATGCGCCCGGCACCGCTGTGAAGCGGTTGGGGGTCTTCGACCCGGCGCAAAAACGGAGTGGAGGAGCCGGTGAGAATCCACCCGCCGCGGAGGTTGCGGGTGCGGTCGATGGATCGGCGGACGGCATTCCAGATTGCAGGGACGAGCTGCCATTCGTCGATGGCATGCGGCTGCTCACCTAGAGTGACGAGGTAGGGGTCGCTGCTCGCAAGCGCGTAATCGTCGTCGATGTAGCTGACGCTTTGGGCGTGCGCAAGGGCAGTCCAGGTTTTGCCGCACCATTTAGTGCCGGCAATCTCCACGGCGCCAAACACAGAGAGATAGCGCTCAACCTGTGTATCGGCGATACGCGGAATGTAGCCCTCTGGAGTGAGTGGGGATGCCGCCATAAAAACCTCCTGAGATTGGCTACTCTAGCTGGAATTATAGAAGCAGTTTACGTTTTCCGAGAGTTTCATTATTCATTTTCCGAACTTTTCGTTTGACGTTTTCCGAATTTTGGCGAGGGACAGGGCTGTGCGGAGGGGTGGCGAGTCGCTTGCAACGGGCGGCTGGTGGCACGCTGCTGGGTGGTTACACGCCGCGGCTGCGTGGTTTGCGTTGCCTCCGCGCGTTAGTTAGGTGCCCGGCCATTACACCAGCGGCAAATCATGGTCTAAATCGGGCATGATTTGCCGCTGGTGTAATGGCCGGGCACCTAACTAATCCAGCGGGTGTTTTTGAGCTGGTTTTGGGTGAGCGCGTTGCCGATGGGAAGGGGATTACCCGCGGGAGGCCATTTGGTGCAGGCACCAAATGGCCGGAAACGGTCCAACTCACCAAGTTGATGTGTTCGCGGGTGTCGCGCCGGCCTCGCACCGCGCGCCGCGCCGCGGTGCGTTGGGCCGTCCGCCCGCCGCGGCCGCGCGCCCCTCGTGTGCCCCAACATAATGTGCTTTAGTAATAGCACTTTACAAGCTCTTGATCAATTGGTGGGGGAGGTACCGTTTATCCCGCCGAATTGGCCGTCCAGAGGGGTGTACACACCCAATCTGACAAGCTTTATGCACCCCGACGCATTTTCTACACAAAATGAGCTAGACTTGGCTCCGTAGGAGCTTATGTCTCGAATGCGTGTGCTGCGGTGCCGTGCGCTCAGACATTCTGTCCCCGGGGGTGCAAAAGCTGCGTGCGCCCGGGCTCCAGAACTCGCAACGGCAAGCGACGCCGCAGCCGCGAATTGGGGGCGAGGCGAGAGGGGCGGGCCCGGTGTAGCCCGCTGACATGTTGGGAGTGGTACAGATGCATGTTCCACAGAAGTTGCGCAAGGAGCTGAAACGCAAGGGCACGAAGGCGCTCGCCTTCTTCTTGGCATTTGTTTTGGCCGTCCAGTGCATGAACCTGCCGGTGATCGTGGCAGCGGCAACCGACGCCGCGGGCAACGCGCTCGCGACCGTTGAGGACACGCCGTCCAACGATCAGGCAACGAGCGCCGCCACCGATCAGGCGGCCGACCAGGCTGCGACGGAAACCGAGCAGCCGGCAACAGAGCAGGCGCCGGTTGAGCAGCCGGCAACAGAGCAGGCGCCGGTTGAGCAACCGGCCGAGCCCGCTGAACCTGCAGAACCCGCGACCGAGGAGCCCGCGGCCACGGAGGCCCCGGCGGCCGATCAGCCCGCCGAGAGCACGACTCCCGCAGGCTCAGAAAACGTAACGGAGGGGGGCGCTTCTGAGAATGGCCAAGCGCCGGTAGCGCCCGCGGCGGACACCACCGCAACTGTTGCCCTCTCGCTCGCCGAGAGCACACTTACCGTTGGGGCGGACACCTACACCGCCACCGACGCGACCATGGAGGCTCCGACCAACCAGGAGCTCAAGTTCACCGTCGCGCCCGAGGGCGGCTTTGCCGTAAAGACGGTCAAGCAGATCGCGGCCGACCGAACCGAGACCGAGCTTTCTGCCGACGCGTCCGGCATCTACACCATTGCCCCCGAGGCGGTGGCCGACGGTCTGGAGATCAAGGTTGAGACCGAGGAGGCCCAGGCCGCCGAGGAGCAGCCCGCCGAGGAGGCTCCGGCCGAGGAGCCGGCGACCGACGAGTCGACCGATGAGACGACCGAGCCCACCGAGGACGAGGCCGCAACCGAGGAGCCCGCTGAGGACGAGGCTGCAACCGACGAGCAGACCCCTGCCGACGAGGCGACCGAGGATGAGGCTGTCGAGGAGGCTGCGTCCGAGGACAAAGCAGCGGTTGTCGATGAACTTGTCACCGAAGACGGTCAGGCGGTTACTGAGCTCGAGTCCGACTCGGTAAAGGCCGACGTGAGCTCTCCTGCATTCGAGGGCTACGCTCACGTGGGCGACATTACGGTCAAGGTAACTGCCGGTGAGGGTATTGTTCCCGAGGGCACAACCGTCAGTGCGTATCGGGTGAACCGACAGGACGTACTCGATGCTGTTTCGAGTGTTGTGGAGAAGAACGGCAAGGTCGTTGAGGACTCCGTTGCCATTGACGTGACCTTGCTCGGCCCCGACGGCAACGTCATCCAGCCTGACGGTGCGGTCAACGTCTGCTTCTTTAACACTAGCCTTGGCGGCGGCGAGATTAGCGTCTGGCGCGTCGCCGACGACGCCTCGACCGTCCAGGCCATCGGCACCCGCCAGGCGGACGCTTCCGTCCAGAGCTTCGACGTCGATCACTTCAGCATTTATGTGGTGACTGATGAGGGCGAGCCGGCCCTCGCGACGTACAACTTCTACGTTAACGATAGGATTGTCAGCACTCAGGTCGTGAAGACGGGCGACACCCTTTACGAGCCCGCAGCGCCTGAGGCAAACGACAACGGCTTCAAGTTCACCGGCTGGTACACCAAAGAGCAGGGCGGGGAACTCTTTGACGGCTTTGGCGAGCAGAATGTCAGCGAGACCATGACCGTTGACCTATACGCGCATTTCGAAGAGGTTCACTACGTCTTCTTCTACGACAACCAGGGGCGTATCTTCCACACCGAAGAGGGCATGACGGGGTATTCCGTTTCCGTTGGAGAGGCCACTCAGATTCTCGAACAGAGTCTGCCCATTAATCAGGGCCTGGCTGGATGGTATACCAGTGAAGGCTTCGAGGGCGATTCCGTCGAGTCTGTGACTCTCGAGAATGCCAACATCTATCTGTACCCGAAGGTAGTAAACGGCCATTGGATTACCTTCAGCACGGAAGGTGGCACCTACATCGAGCCGCAGTTTGTGGCTGGCGGGGCAACCTCCGTTGGGCCTGAAAACCCCACGCGTCCCGGCTACACCTTCGTCGGCTGGGAAACGGAAGACGGAAAGAACTTCAACTTTGGTGACGAGCTGACTGATGATGTGAAGCTTGTTGCGCAGTGGAATCCGGGTCAAACCTCCTACCGAGTCATCTATTGGGTCGAGAAGGCCAACTGGAAAGAGGGCGATAACGAGGCTGACCGCTACTCCTTCATGAGTAGTGAGGTCATCGACAACGTGAGCTCCGGTTCCACGACGAACGTTGGCGGAATCGATTGGTGGGATTGGGACTACAACGATCTTTCCTTCAACGATGCAGAACTCCAAACAGTTGAACAGAAAACGGTTGCTGGTGACGGCTCGACCATCGTCAACGTCTACTACAACCGGGCCGAGTACAAAGTTGTCTTCAAGACGCACCGCGAAGGTGAATATAAACTTACGTGCACGAAAACAGAGCACACTCACGAGTATGAAGGTCGAGATTGGCACGACGACGGCTGGTTCAGTGGTCACTACGAATACACCGGTGGATGTTACGGCCCTGGCTGGCATCGGGAGGGTCAGACAAATTGCGGAATTGATGAGCATCAGCACGAGTGGTGGGAAGGCTGCTACGAGTATGTCGGCGGAGGCTGGTCTGACGCGTATGTGATCGAGGCAAAGGTTGGTGCGTACATCGGCGATCAGTGGCCGACTAGCGAGGATGTTGATGGCGGCCCGTACCGTTGGGCGATTAGTGAGAGCGCGCGGACATGGCAGGCCCATATGGAAGTCATGCCTTCCGGTGGAGATGAATTCTGGGGACAGACGGCAAGTGGCACTTCAACCGCGACGTATTGGGTCGAGAATGTTGAAGGTACTGGTTACGAGGTCCACCACAGGGACGTAAGCGCCGGAACGGGAATGGGTGTAAGTCCTGAAGATAAGTATGAGCTTCAAGGCTTCACCTACGACCGGGGGCCTGTAGATGGCAGCGACTATAGCGGCGCCGATTTCTACTATACGCGCAACGATTATACGGTCTCGTTTATCAACGGTGATGAGCAGCAGGATAGAACAAAGCCCTATCAGGCATCGCTAGATGATTTGGCCTACACGCCCAACAAGCCAAGCACGGTTGAAGAGAACTTTGTGTTTGCCGGCTGGTACGACAACCAGTTCGGCGAAGGTGATCCGTTCAACTTTGATACGACCATGCCGGCCTACAACCTCTCGCTGTATGCCGTCTGGAAGGCGCCCGAGGTATCGGTAAGCTATTACAGCGACATGGACGGTGCGGGCACACTTCAGACCATTGATGCTGTGTCCTATGGCGAGACCATCAATGAGAATCAGCTGGGTGAACCCGCTGAGGTTGAGGACATGCAGTTCGTCGGCTGGGCGACTCGCACGGGCACTGAGGGCAACTACGTCTACACGCTGTTCAACTTCGACACCGAGATTCGCTCTGACGTTGTGCTCTACCCGTACTACATCAGCAAGGGTTCCTTCAAGGTGACCTACGATTCCAACGGGGCGAGCGAAACCGCGCCCACCGACGATCGCAAGTACGCCGAGGACGCATACGCCGATGTGCTTTCTGCTGAAGGCATGACCGCGCCCGAGGGCGAGGTCTTCCTTGGATGGAGTACTAATAAAGATGGCACGGGTACGCTGTACCAGCCTGAGGACAAGATCTTGATTGAGGGCAACGTGACCCTCTACGCCCATTGGGGTCACCGTCCTTCTCAGGTTACTGTGACCTACGACGCGAACTATCCCGAGGGCGCCGTTCCCAGCGGGGCGAAGGAAGAATATACGACTGATTCGTTCCCCAGCAATGCGGAGCACACCGTCTTTGAATTCGAAGCGATTAACGGCTTCGAGGTTCCTGACGGCTACAAGTTTGTAGGCTGGACCAACGGCAGCGCTACATATAAGCCCGGCGACAAGGTTCGCGTCGACGAGCTCCAAAAGGGCGGCGACAACACCCTCACCGCCCAGTGGACCCACGTGGGCACGCAAATTTACGTCAAGGTTGTGCTAGATGGCAATCAAGTAGCGGCTAAAAAATATGTGAATCCTGTCGTCGATGGAACCACACAAGGGTTCATGGCTACCTATGACCCAAACACACAGCTGTACACGATTGACTACACCTACGAAAACTTCAACTGTGCCGATTTCATACTCGAGACGTTTGACATCCCTGCTGGCTATGTTGTGTCAGTAAGCTCTGACAATACGAATGACACCCTCGGTATTGATGGGAGTATTGCCGAATACCATGATCCCGTAGAGGAAAACGGCAACTGGACGCTCGATAATGTCCCCGGTGGCGCAACGGTCACCGTTGACCTTCACAAGTCTGAATACGCTGTGAAGTATGTTGCCGACGACAATGGCTCCGTGTCCACGAAGCAGGAAGTGGTGAAGTACGGCGAGAACGCGAATGGCTCGACCGCAAAGCCCGATGACGGCTACTTCTTCGTCAACTGGACTGATTCTGAGGGCGAAGTAGTAAGCACTGATCCCACGTATGTTCCCCAGAACGTCACAGCCAACGCTACTTACACCGCTCACTTCGCTAAGAAGTACGAGGTCACGATTAGGGCTAACTCAAAGTCTGACACCTACGATGGCACCATGAAGAGCGTCTCTGGCTTCCAGGACGAGACAGATAAGGGTGTGCCTGTGGTCGCCGACGACGTCACCTACTACGTGAACGGCCTGACCTCCGAAGCATCTGGCGTCAACGTAGCCGACTCCGTGAATAGTATTCCCGTCATCGGAACAGCTGTGGTAAAGGATGCTAACGGCAACGACGTCAGCGCTCGGTTCGACGTGTCGGTCACTCCCGGCTTCCTGACCATCGCTGCTCGCGAGATCACGGTCCACGCCGAGAAGACGGTCAAGTACAACGGCTCCGACCAGAAGCTCGACATCACCGAGGGCCACATCACCACGGGCTCCGTCGCCGACGGCGAGAGCCTGGACCTCTCCGCCTCCATCACCGGCAGGAACAAGGGCGTCTACGAGGAGTTCGACGCCGACCCGACCTACAAGGTGACCGACGGCGAGGGCAACGAGACCACCGCCAACTACCGCATCACCGTCACCGGCAAGCTCACCATCGAGCAGGCCGCCGCCGACGCGTTCACCGGCACGGTCACCCTCGACGACTGGACCTACGGCGACGAGGCCAAGGCCGAGGTGCCCGAGGTGACCCCGGAGGGCTCCGACTACGACGGCCCGACCTACCAGTACAAGGTGCGCGGCGCCGACGACTCGACCTACACCGACCAGAAGCCGACCCAGGCCGGCGACTACACGGTGAAGGCCGTCTGGGCCGCCACCGAGAACTGCCCCGAGATCTCCGACACGGACGACTTCTCGATCCTGAGGCGCCCGGTGACCATCACGGTTGCTGACGATAGCAAGATCTTTGGCCAGGATGATCCGGTGTTTGAAGATGCTGTTATGACTAACCACGTCAAGGGCGAGCTGGCTGACATTGACCTCAGCGTAATCCGTTCTAACGAGGAGGAGGGTGTTGACCACTACGAGGATGTCCTGACCATTGGTCAAACTGCTGAAGAGCTCAACGGTCTTTATGGCAACTACACCTTCACGGTGGAGCCCGGTGACTTTGAGATTACGCAGCAGACCATCAACCCGGAGGATCCTGACAATCCGGATTCCTACCTCAACGTGCAGGTGAGCCAGCCGGCCGACGTAACTTACAACGGTCAGCATCAGCAGTCGCCCGTCAAGGTTGAGCGCCTTGACGCCGACGGCAAGGTCATCGCTACGCTTGAGGAGGGCGTTGACTACAAACTCACCTATGTTGACGACGTGAACGCTGGCACTGCAAAGGTCAAGGTCGAAGGCCAGGGCAACTACAAGGGCCAGATCACGAAGGAATACACCATCAACCCGGCTAAGGCCATGATCGTGGTGAGCAACAACGCCAAGGTGTACGGCGAGGACGACCCTGACTTCCAGGGCAAGGTCGTGCTCTACAACGATGGCGCGTGCGATCAGCCACTCTACCTCAACGTGCTCACGCGCAAACAGGACGTGCTGGGCGACATCGCCTACAGCCGCACCAACGCGGAAGTCGAGAGTGCCGGCACCTACGAGGGCGTCCTGACCGCAGCGGTCAAGGACGGCACGCTCAACGGCAACTACACCTACGACGTGTGGCCCGGCGACTTCCACATCGCCAAGTCCACTGATCTGGTTGCGAAGATCACCTCTACTGCCGAGGACATGACCAAGGTCTACGATGGCAAGGCGCTGACGCTCACCGCCGAGGCGACCCCTGCCGAGGGATCCACGCTCATGTACTCCACCGACGGTGGTACCACGTGGACCGATGAGGCCCCGAGCATCACCAACGTCGGCACGCTCGACGTGCAGGTCAAGGCTGTGAACCCCAACTACGAGGATTCGTATCCCGTGGAGGCCACGCTTACGGTGACTCCTGCCACGCTTACCATCACCACGCCGAGTGCGGCCAAGGTCTTCGACGGCACGCCGCTTGAGGCGCCTGGCTCCGCTGAGGAATGCGTGACTGGCCTGAAGAACGGTGAAACGGTCGACTTCAAGACCACGGGCGCCATTACCGCGGTTGGTCAGACCGACAACACCTACGCCATCGTCTTCGCGGGCGAGGAGGGTGCAACCGAGGCGACTGCTCAGAGCGGCAACTATCGGATTGTGACTGAGGACCTCGGTACCCTCCAGGTGTTCCCGCAGTCTGTTGACCCCGATGACCCCGATCCGAGCAACCCCGATCCGGACGACCCGGATCCCAGCAAGCCCGACCCCGAGAACCCGGACCAGCCGTTCTACACCGGCATCACGGTCGAGTGGCCCGGCAACACCGAATACAACGGCAAGAGCCAGGAACTCCCGGTAACGGTTAAGGACCGCAACGGCAACGTGCTCACCCAGAGCACCGACGGCGGCAAGACCGGCGACTACGTGCTCGTCTACGGTGACGATACGGTTAACGCCGGCGAGGTGAAGGTCACGGTCAAGGGCGTCAACAACTACGGTGGCGAGATCTCCGGCAGCTACCAGATCACCCCGGTAACGCTGACCATCTCCACGCCGGACGCCAGCAAGCTCTACGACGGCACCGCGCTCACCACGGGCGAGGACAGCGCCACGGTTGAGGGCCTCATGGACGACGATCAGGTGCAGACTACCGTGTACGGCAGCCAGACCGAGGCGGACGTGAGCGCCAACCATGTGCGCATCGACGGCTGGGTCAACACCGAGCCGACCAACTACGACGTGAAGCTCAACCTCGGCACCCTGCTGGTCTACCCGCAGTCCATCAACCCCGGTGACCCCGACCCGAGCAACCCCGATCCGAACGATCCGGATCCCACGGTGCCCGATCCCGAGAACCCGAAGCAGCCGTTCTACAGCGGTGCCACGGTTAACTCGCCGTCCGACCTCACCTACGACGGCGCCGACCACACGTGGGAGCCAACGGTCCGCGACGCCCAGGGCAACGTGCTCGTGCTCAACCGGGACTACGCGGTCACGTACAGCAAGGCCGACCGCACCAACGTCACCGGCGCCATCGAGGTCACCATCACCGGCATGGGCGACTACGCCGGCACCGTCGAGCGCACCTACCAGATCACGCCGCGCGAGATCGTCCTCACGATTGACAACCAGACTAAGGTTGCCGGTACGGCCGACCCGACCTTTACCTCGAGCTACGAGGGCACCGTCCCCGGCGAGGTGGCGGGCTGGAGCTTCCAGACCGGCCACGTGCGCGACGCGGGCGAGGCTGTGGGCAGCTACGCCATCAACCAGGGCGACATGCAGCTTGCCGACAACCCGTCGACCGGCTTCCTGGCCAGCAACTACACGCTGAGGGTCGTCCCCGGCACGCTGACCATCACCCCGGCCCCGGCAACCCCGGGTGACGGCGGCACCGGCACCAACCCCGGCACCAACCCGGGTGGCGGCACGGGCACCAACCCCGGCGCTGGCACCACCGCGACCCCGACTCCGGCCGCCGCGACTGACGGCACTGCCGCCGCAGCGACGGATGACACCGCCGAGGCCATCGAGGACGAGGCCACCCCGCTCGCCGCGGGCACCGAGCGCATCTCCGACGACGAGACGCCGCTCGCCTCGGGCCGCGAGGACCGCGACTGCTGGGTCCACTGGCTCATGCTCGTCGGCCTAGTCATCAGCGCCGTGTACTACCTCGGCGCCGTGATCCACCGCCGCAAGTTCACCGCCGACCTCGAGGGCTACGAGAAGGACGTCCTCGACCCCGACAACCGGAACGCGTAAGGGAGGTTTAGAGAGATGAAGAAGTCCAACATCGCACTCACGGTCGTCTTCGCCGTCGTCTCGGTCTTCCTGCTGTGGCTGTGGTTCTGGCTCGGCTTCGATAAGATCGACTCGCCGCTCGACCTCGTCATCAGCATCGTCTGGTGGCTCGTCATCGCGGCGGGGGCGGTGCTCGTGTACCGCTCCGAGCAGAAGCGCCGCGCCGCGGTGCGCACGGTCTACCTGGCGGACGGCCGCTACTACAACTCCGAGAGCGGTATGCGCTCGGTGGCGCCCGGCTCCAACGCGGCAGACTCCATCGCCGCTGTGCTTGAGGCACTTGAGTATGATTTCTCGCGCATGACGCCGCCCGATCAGAAGGACGATGCCGAGCGTGTCGACTGGCGTTACGTGATCCACACGGATACGTTCAAGCCCACGCGTATGGATGACGACGGCAATCGTGAGAACGAGACCTGGGAGGGCGACGTGGTGACCGTAGCCACCGGCGCCAAGCGCACCTTCGCCTCCCGCGAGGAGCTTGCCGCGCTCATCGCGTAGCGCGGGCACCGTTCGGGCGTAAAAGCTCGGGCTACAGGCAGTTCACGCAAAGGGCGGCCGCTGGACCAACATCCAGCGGCCGCCCTATTTCGTTAGCGTCTAGGATATGTAGGCCTTAGTGACTCCGGATAAACGACGAACGCTGTTTCCCTTTTGCTATCCCTCATACATCTCATTCAGTGATACCGCGTGCAGATCTGTTCTCTCAAGGCACTTGCGCGCTGTGCCCTCGGATACGGGATACTTGGTAAATAGGTAGAGGTGCTCTGCATGGTGTCCTGGCACGAGATCCCGCTTGCTCTCCAAGTCTGCAATTTCGGCCGACTCGTCGAATGACTCTCGATACTTGCATTCACCTATGATGAGGCGCTTGTGGCCTTCGTCTGCGGCAATAACGTCTATGTCGTCTTGTGCCCGCTTGCGAGGATTGGTGCCCCACCATGAACCTACATTGGTTACCGGCAGGGGGAGTTTTTCGGCAATTGCCTGTCGCGTCAACCATTCTGCGCAAAGACGTTCGAAGCGTCTTCCCAAATACTCGTCAAGACGCGAATCGTCAAGCTGGGCGAGCGCGGCACCGCCCAGCCCCGCCTCGATGCTTGATGTTGCGGGCATCACAAAGCGAAACCAAAAGTCATAGCAAGCGTCGCGAATGCGGTACAGCCCGCGCTTGCTTGTGCGCGCGTTCTTGCCAAACGGAACAGTACGCTCGACAATGCTTAGGTTTTCCAAGGTTCGTAGGTATGAGGGGAGGGTGGTGGCGGAAATACCCGTTCGATCTGCTATTTCCTTTTGGCGATTGGCCCCGCCGGCGATGGCTCTAAGTACGCTGCTGTAGAGAGCAGGTTCGGATAACTCTTGACGGAGTAAGCCAAAGGGCTCGTCATAGAGGAAGCCAGCAGGGTCAAAATACAGGCTTGACAAGTTCTCGCGCAACGAAGTGGCAGAGTCTATAAGTTCCAAATAGTATGGCACGCCGCCAAAGCAGCCGTAATAGCGAAAGGCGTCCTGCGGTTCGACGTTTGGCAGCATTTCCCGCACTTCGAGATAGCCGAGCTGTTGCAATTTGATTTGAATAGTTCGTCTGCCGTACAAAGGGCTCTTCTTCCCAAGGACGCGACTCTCCATGAGGCCCTGATTGCTGCCGCAGAGCGCTAAAAACAGATTGGTGTGCTTGAGTTTATGGTCAATAGCTACTTGGAGGATGGAGGGCAGGCTCTCGTTGCGCTTGACTGCATAGGGAAATTCGTCGAAGACAAGGACGAAGCGCTCTTGTTGGGCGCGTTCGGCGAGATAGTCGATGGCGGATGTCCAAGAGGGAAAGGAAACCATATCTTCAGGTAGTTGGAAAAAACGGGCTATAGCGGCGCTAAAGTCTCTCAGGTTGTCATGGTCGGACTGCTCAAGGGCGGTAAAGAACAGGGTGCGTTTGTCCTGCGTGAAGGCATTGAGCAGCGAGGTCTTGCCCACGCGTCGTCTGCCGTAGACCACGGCGAATTGGAAGCCACCACGGTCGTAGCGAGTTTGAAGTGCGGTCAACTCGCGTTTACGTCCTACGAACATAGTGCCTCCTAAAATAAGTAGCAAGATAATTATTATCTCACTAATTATTTTAGGATTCGTTGATGCGCCGAGCAAGTAGCGTATATATGCCCATTTGTGAACTGCATTTGGTGCATTTGGGGACGGGTACGAAACATGCAACGTGGAGTAGCGCCTTATCGCATGGCTCCCGCGGTGCTCCTATGGCAGCGGAGTTCGCGTGCGGGCGGCGCACCTTCAAGAAAGGGGCGATCGCCAATGAATAAGATTCTTGAATTGCTCCAGGCGCTTGCGGCAATCGCGGGTATAGGACGATTCCTCATCGACCTTTGGAAGGAGTTCAGGCACCAACGCATGACTCGGGAATAGCAAAGAGCCCGGCTGGCACCGGACTCTAAGTTAAGAACCGCGTCGCCCGCCCTGTTAAGCCTCCGGGCTCCGCTGCACCCTTATCGTACACCGCAGGCGCAAAGCTTATACCGGGGGAGACAATTTCTTCAAGTTGCAAGTGGCGGGGCGGCCTAGGGTGAAAACGGTGCAGCATTTTGCTCCTCCCCGTCCACTTTTCACCCGGGTGACGTGCTGTCCGCTTGGGCTGGTATGATGAAAGACATCCGTAGCGGAACGTTTCCGCAGCGGGGCGCCCGTAACGTTGACGGAAGGCGAGGCGAGCCCATGGGCCGAAGAATGCGCACCATAGCAAAGCAGCTCGGCCGCATGCGCTTGGGGCTGGTGCTCCTCGTCTGCTTTGTGGCACTTACCCTCGCCGGCGGCGCGATTCTGCGCCAGACGCTCCTCCAGAACGCGCACGAGTCCAACACCGCGCTCTCGCGCTACTACGCGGCCGAGACCAACAGCTCCCTTACCATGTACCGCTCGCTCCTTGAGTTTGGTACCGAGTCGCTCGACGTGCGAATGGAGCGCGGCGAGTCGTGGACCGAGCTCGAGGACTGGGTGGAGATGTACTGCGAGCGTCTGCGCTCGGTTGTGGGGGACGATGCCATCAACGTCTACGGCGTGATTGATGGCACGCCACTTACCGTGGGCGATTGGGGCGAGCTGGCCGAGCAGGACGTCACCACCGACGCCGTCACCGGGGCGACTCCGGATATCGACATGTCCACCCGCGCGTGGTACCGCGAGGCCATGGCCTCCCCCGGCGAGACCATCTTTACCGACGTGTACCAAGACGCCCTCACCGGCCAGAACATCGTCACGGTGGCGCGCGCCTGCTGGGCGGGCAACGCGGTGCTCGCCTTTGACCTCTACCCCGAGAACTTTGTTTTCCAATACCAGCAGCAGGACCTGCCCGAGGGCGCGTCGTTCTTCTTGTGCGATAGCACCGGCAACCTCCTCTACCGCGAGACCTCGCTCACCAACGAGCGTGGGATCGACGACTACATCCGCGACTTGGTGACGCGCATCGAGGCGGGCGAGCTCAAGGGGGCGGACGCCTACATCATCGACCTCGACGGGCGTGAGCGCGTGGTGGACTACGCCCAGCTCGACAACGGCTGGTACTCCATCGTGACGGCCCCGCGTGAGGTGATTCTGGGCAGCCTCGACACCGTGAACGTGCTCTTTGGCTGCATGGTGGCGGCGTTTGCCACAGGTATTGGCATTCTGGCCGTGCGCGATTTGCGCCGCGCGCGCACCATGGAGCGCACCAACGAGACGGTGCGCGTGCTCGGCAACAGCTACTACGCCATCTACCTCGTCAATTACGAAGAGGGCACCTACGAGATGATCAAGGGGTCCGACTATGTGCGCCGGCGCATCGCCAAAAAGGGGCCGTACGCGGACCTGCTGCGCACCGCGGCCGAGGTAATCGAGCGCGACACCTTTGAGGAGTTTGAAGAGAGTTTTTCTGCCGAGAGCATCCGCCGGCTGGTGGCCGGGCGCGTGCGCGACTACGGCGGCGACTTTATGCGCCGTTTTGGGGACGAGTACCGTTGGGTCAACGTCCGCGTGCTCTACGACGAGTCGCTCGACCCTGAGGAGGTTGTGCTTTGCTTCCGCGAGGTCGACCAAGAAAAGCAACGCCAGCTGCAGGAGCGCCAGTACCTTAAAGAGGCGCTCGAGAGCTCCAAGCAGAGCATTCAGACGCGCCAAGCGTTCTTTAACAACATGAGTCACGACATGCGCACGCCGCTGAACGCCATCATCGGCCTCACCGAGCTGGCGCGGCAGCACACCGACGACCCGGCCGCCACCACGAGCTACCTCGAGCGCATCGACCGGTCGGGCAAGCAACTGTTGGCGCTCATTAACGACATTCTTGACATCTCGCGCATGGAGCAGGGGTCCGTTGCGCTCAACAACGAGCAGATGGACCTCGTGCAGGTGCTTGGCGACTGCGCGGTGCCCTTCCAGCTGCAGGCGGAGCGCGAGGGCAAGACCTTTGACCTTGCGTTTGACGTGCGTGACCGCACGGTGATGGGTGACGCGCTGCGCCTGAGCCAGGTGCTGAACAACCTGCTCTCCAACGCTATCAAGTACACCAACCCGGGTGACGCGGTGCATATGCGTGCCGAGCAGCTTGCCGGCGACGCAACCTCTGCCGGCGCGGCGGGCGCGGTGGCGAGCTATCGCATTACGGTGGCGGACACGGGCATTGGCATGACGGAGGAGTTCTTGGGCCACCTCTTTGACCTGTACGCCCGCGAGCAGCGCTTTGGCACGCAGCAGACGGTGGGCACGGGTCTGGGTATGCCTATCACCAAGAATCTGGTCGAGCAGATGGGCGGCACGTTGGAGGTTACAAGCGAGGTCGACCACGGCAGCACGTTTACCGTGACGATTCCGTTTGCACGGGCGGCCGAAGGCGCGGGCGGAGCGGGTGCCGCCGCGGCCGGCTCGGCTGCGGGCGCCGACGCCACCGCTGCCGACGCGATCAGCGTAGAAGCCCCGCGGCCGGTTGCCTCGGCAACGCCTGCCGTGGCAGCGCCGGCGCCCACGGCAGAGAACCTGCTCGCGTCGCTTGCCGGCAAGCGCATCCTCATTGCGGAGGACAACGCGGTTAACATGGAGATTGCGACCGAGATGCTCGGCATGGCGGGCCTTGAGACGGAGCAGGCCTGGAATGGGCGCGAGGCGCTCGACACCTTTGCCGCAAGCGTGCCCGGCCACTTTGACGCCGTGCTCCTCGACATGAAGATGCCCGAGATGGACGGTTGTGCCGCGGCCCGCGCCATCCGCGCGCTCGACCGGCCAGATGCACGCACGGTGCCGCTTATTGCCGTGACCGCCAACGCGTTTGCCGAGGACATTGTGGCCACCACGGCCGCCGGCATGGACGCGCACATCTCCAAGCCTATCGACTTCCACCTGCTCTGCCAGACGCTCGCCGAGCTCATTGCGGCGCGGGGAGGTGACGCCTCGTGAGAAGTACCGATACGCCCCGCGCCCGCCTTGCTGCGTTGGCGGCGCGCCGCCGGGCGTTCTATACCGCCGACTGGGAGCGCGTGACCGAGCGCAATCTGCGCAACGTGAAGGCGGCGTGCGTGATTGCCGCCATGATCTCGCTTTGGTTCACGCCCATCGCCCGTCTGGTCGCCCCCTCGTGGCAGCCCACGGTGGCGCACATGGCGCTCGCCCCGGTCGCACTGGTGCTCGCCCTATGCGTGGTGTTTGCCGGCAAACAACTTGCGTCTCGTCCGCGAGCGGCGGCTGCCTTCTGCTTGGCGGTCGAGGCCGTGCTTCTGGCCTGCGTCGTTTTGCTCGACACGGTCTTTTCTGGTGGACGCCCGGGCATCCTCACCCAGCCGGTGGGCATTGGCCTTGGCGTGCTCATCGTCACGCCGTGGGGTCTGCCGCTCTGGGTGCTCGGCGCTGCGGACGCGGCTTTTATTGCGCTATCCGTTACGGCAAAGGTGCCGGATATCGCAGCGGCGGACGCGTTCTCGGTTTGCGTGGGCTATGTGGTGGCAATCGCTGTTGCCGAGCTCGCCCTCGCCCTGCGCCTGCAGGACTTTGAGGCGCGTGAGCGCTACCGCGAGCTCTCGGAGCGCGATGCCCTGACCGGCCTTCTCAACCGCGGCGCGCTTGCGACCTTTACGTCGCGCCTCTTTGCGGGTGCTGGCGGCAGCGCTGCGCGCGGTGCAGGGTCCAGCGCGACCCTCGCTCCGGCGCAGGGTGTATGCGTTATGATGCTCGACCTCGACGACTTCAAACAGGTGAACGATCAGCGCGGTCACGACGCCGGCGACGACCTCCTGCGCCTTATGGGCGATATCCTCCGCACGTCTTTCCGCACGTCGGACGCGGTGGTGCGCTACGGCGGTGACGAGTTCATGGTCGTGGCGCCCGGTCTTACCGACGAACATGTGGCCTCAGCAAAGGTCGAGCACGTGTGCGCCGAGCTGCGCGAGCGCGGCAGCCGTCTGGTGGACATGCGCGTCTCGTGCAGCGCGGGCGTGGTTGTCGCGCCCCAGGGCGCCGCGAGCTTTGAGGAGCTTCTGCGTGAGGCGGATCAGGCGCTTTACGAGGTGAAAGGTTCCAGCAAGGGCGGGTATGCCTATAGGGTGCACGCGCCGCACCCGCCGCAGGCGGAGCGCCGCGGGAACCACGGGGGAGGCGAGAGGATTGCCTAGCAGCGAGAATATCACCGACGTGCGCCGCGACGGCGCGAGCGGAGGCCTCGGCACCATACTCATCGTCGACGACGATGCCATCAGCCGCATCATTCTCTCGGAGCTCTTTAAAGATTCCTACCGGGTCGTGGAGGCGGAAAACGGCGAGGAGTGCCTCGAGGCTATCGCGCGCGAGGGCGACGCCGTCGTTGCGGTTCTGCTCGACGTGATGATGCCGCGCCTGAACGGCATGGAGGTGCTAGAGCGCCTTGCGGCGGACGGGTACACCAAGCGCGTCCCGGTGTTTTTGATTACCGCCGAGCGCACCTCGCAGGTTATGGAGGACGCCTACCGCCTCGGTGTGATGGATTTTATTGCCAAGCCGATTATTCCCTTTGTGGTCACGCGACGTGTGAACTCGGTCATCGAGCTCTTTGAGAGCCGAAAGCGCCTCTCCTCAACCGTGGAGGATCAGCGCCAGCAGCTGCTCGAGCGCGCGGAGCAGATCATCGAGCTCAACGTTGGCATGATCGAGGCGCTCTCCACCGCGATCGAGTTTCGCGACGGCGAGAGCGGCGACCACGTGCGCCGCATCCACGACATTACGCACCTTATGCTCTCGCGCACGCCGTTTGGCGCGGGGCTCAGCGAGGAGGATATCGACGACATCTCCCTCGCTGCCATCATGCACGACGTGGGCAAGATCGCCATCCCCGATGCGATTCTCTGCAAGCCGGGGCGCCTCACGGCTGAGGAGTTCGAGATCATGAAGACGCATACGGTGCAGGGTGCGGATCTTCTGGAGCGGATACCCCAGATGCATAGCCTTGGGGCGTACCGCTATGCGGTCGACATCGCGCGCCATCACCACGAGCGCTGGGATGGCCGGGGGTACCCCGATGGCCTCGCGGGCGACGAGATAAGCATCTGGGCGCAGGTGGTCTCGCTTGCCGACGTGTATGACGCGCTGACCAACAAGCGCGTGTACAAAGCGGCGTTCACGCGCGAGGAATCGCTGCGCATGATTGCCGACGGCGAGTGCGGGACCTTCAATCCCGAGCTCTTGTCCTGCTTCTTTGAGATTGAGCCGGAGATTGTGAAGCTGTACGAATAGGCGCCGCGCTGATTGTTGTTGCGCCGGGAGGGATAGTTATGGATCTTGCCGTTTTGGATGCCGCCGGATTGGATACGGCAGATGCGCTTAGTCGTCTGATGGGAAGCGAGGCGCTGCTCGGGCGCCTGCTGGGAACGTTTCTAGCTGATGAGAACATGGATCGGCTTGAGGCAGCGGCCGCGGCCGACGATGCGTCGGCGGGTCTCGAGGCGGCTCACGCTCTCAAAGGGGTGAGCGGAAATTTGTCCATGACCAAGCTCTATGAGTTGACCGCACGCCAATGCGAGCTCATCCGTGCCGACGATTGGCCCGCCGCGCGTGTCCTCGTACCCGAGGTGCGTGCAGTTTACGACCGTCTGGTCGCCGCAATCGATGCCTGTGGGCGCTGATTTGGGTCTGGTGGTCAAAGACCCCCGCAGAATAATAAAAGACCCCCTGCAGGGACTATGGCGTACCGCTGAATGGCGGGGTTAGTGGGACTCCAAGCCCGATTCAGACGCCAAAAGAGCGGCCAAAAGGCCGCTCTTTCTCTCTTGAGGGGCAGATTGATCTCAACAGCAGGGGGTTCTTTATTATTCTGCGGGGATTTTTGACCATCTGGGCCGTGTGCACATGATGTAGGTATAGGACTCATGGTAATGGCATTAGATAAATCGTTTGGATTTGGGGCTATCTATTGCACGAAGAATGAGGTCTCGCGCAAAACGACGCATATTTCTAAATGCGCGGTTAGATGGCTATAAAGCTTGGTCAGATATCTGTCAGATTGTCTTGCCTTATCTCGTACTAGGGTGAATATTTACAAAGATATACGCCTTATAGAATGCCGTATCGTAGGGCTATGAGTATTTGCGTGTACGGCATATCAGCTCTTGAGCTGTATCGGTCGAGCGGGAGGTTGCTCCCAGATTTGCTCGACGCCCCACGGGTGAGGCGGCCCGCGGGTTGCTGCATCCCGCCTCGTGGATTCCTGGAAGATGATATGACGCGCGCAGGCGTGAAAACCAGGCCGTACCACGTATTGGTCGACACGCCCGAAGCGTGGCGCGAGCGCGATGACCTGGTATGTCACAAGCTTGCCGGGAGCGGTAGCGGCGCTTCGTTTATCCAAGCATCGCGCGATCTCTATGTGGTTTCCCCGGAGCTTATGTTCATAGAGCTGGCGGCATCGGGGGAGTTTGACCTGCTTAATCTTGTGGAAATAGGCTACGAGCTCTGCGGGACGTACGTCATCGACTCCTCGTGGGATGGCTATACCACAACCGACCGACAGATTACCTCCGTGCGGGCTCTCGAGCGCATGGCAAAGGCATGGAGTCCGCGCCATGGTGCGCGTCTAGCGCTCGATGCCCTGCGGCATGTTCACGACGGCGCGCACTCGCCCATGGAGACCGTCGTGGCGATCCTGCTGTCGTACGGGCGCCGCCGCGGCGGGTTGGGGCTTGGTCCCATGGTGCTAAACGCCCGCGTGGACACGCCGGACGGACCGCGCTACGTGGACATCCTGTTCCCCGAGGCCAGGGTGGGCATCGAATACAAGGGCAGGCACTATCACGCCGTCGAGCAGTCGGCGCGCGACGACCGGCGCCAGAACGCGCTTGTGGGAATGGGCTACGCCATCATCAACGTGTGGTACGAGGACATCGTCGAGGACCACCTGTTTGAGCAGCTAGTTCAGAGTATCTTTCGCGCGCTTGGGCGGCGCTACCGCGTGCGAAGCGATGCCTTCGCCGCGCGGCAGCGCCTGTTGCGCATGCGTCTGCTTCCGCGGTTCCGCCAGCTACAAGGCGGAGGCGCGGGCGCCCCCAGCTGAGCGGGCGCGTGGGCGCCCGCTGTGAACGCGCCTCTAGAGCCCTTCTGTGTCGAGGCGGACCGCCAGCGCCTCCTGATGGATGGCGTACTGCAGGGACGCAGTACGGTCGATGGTGCCGTCCTTCACGAGCGCGAACAGGCTCTGGTCCATGGTGCGCATGCCGGCGTCGCCGTTTGCGGCGATAACGGAGTCAATCTGGTGCGTCTTGCCCTCGCGGATGAGGTTGCGGATGGCGGTGTTGGTGGTCATGATCTCAAACACCGGCACCACGCCTCCCGCGCGCGCCGGCACGAGCTGCTGGCTCACGATGGCCTGCAGGACCTGCGAGAGCTGCAGGCGGATCTGGCGCTGTTGGCCGACGGGGAACGCGTCGACAATGCGGTCGACGGTGCCCGCGGCGCCGGTGGTGTGGAGCGTCGAGAAGATGAGCTGCGCCATCTCGGCCGCGGTGACGGCGGTGGCGATGGTCTCGGGGTCGCGCATCTCACCGAGCAGGATGACGTCGGGTGCCTCGCGCATGGCGGATCGCAGCGCCTCGGCGTAGGTGGCGACATCGGTGGGAACCTCGCGCTGCGTCACGATGCAGGTGCCGTGACGGTGCACGTACTCGATGGGGTCCTCCATGGTGATGATGTGACCCGCGCGCTCGTGGTTGAGCTTGTCGATAAGGCAGGCGAGCGTGGTGGACTTGCCGGCGCCGGCCGGGCCGGTTACGAGCACGAGGCCGCGCGAGAGCTCGGCTTGGCGCAGCACCTCGGCGGGAATGTGGTACTCGGCGGGGTCGGGCAGGCCAAAGGGGATGACGCGGATGACCGCGGCGAGCGAGCCGCGCTGGCGGAAGATGTTCGCGCGGAAGCGGCCGATGCCCGGCAGCGCGAAGGAGAAATCCTCGTCGTGGTTGCCGCTCGCGAGGAAGCCCTCGGTATCGCGCCCGGCGGCAGCGTAGATAGCGCGCACGGCCTCCTCGGTGTCGGCGGGCATGAGCGCGCCGTCGTCCGCGCGGACCTGGACGCCGCCTTTGCGATAGGTGAGCGGCAGGCCCGCGATGATGAAGACGTCCGAGGCGCCGACCTCGATCATCTTGTTCAAAAACTCAGCTACGTTCATGTCATGCTCCCATCCAAAGCGTGTCCGATGTGTCTTCGGTCCAGGTGGTCGAGGGTTTCCAGTACGAGATCGCAAGCTCGCCGTTGCTTGTGACCGCGAGCCCGATGGTAAGGGTGCGCCCGCTTGGGGCGTCGACGCGAACGGAGATGGCGTTTCCGTCCGCTTGCGCCTGCAGCGTGTGGCCGTCGGCCGCTGCGGTGTCTTTTGCGCGGGCGGCCAGGTTGTCGAGCTCTTCGGCAAGTGCCGCGGCGGCTTCTGCCGGGCCGAGTCCCGCGGCGCGCGCGGAGGCGAGGGCGGCATCCACCTCGGCGAGGAAGGCCTGGCCGAGGCACTCGTTGGCGTAGTCGTCGGCCGTGAAGGAGGCCTGCCGCTCGGCGAGGGCGGTGTCTGCGCGCGCGGTGGTGAGTGCGAGCGTTGCCATGACGGCGAGGCAGATCACAATCACTAGGGTGAAGATGCTGATGGGGCCCATGCGAACCGACCCGGTCGTGGCGGGCTCGGTCTTACGCGCCATCGCGCTCACCTCCCTGTGCCGTGGGTGCGGCTGCGGATTCTTCCGCTGGCAGGTAACGTGCTGTCTCGAGCGTGTACAGCGGCTCGACGTCCGCGGCGCGTTCGGCTGGCTCGGCGCCCGCGCCACCCACGGCGGAGTGGACAGCATTGGCGTCGCAAACGGTTATGGTCGCGTGCCAGAGCGTTCCCGCTCCCGTTGCCTGCGGCTCGAGCTCGATAGCGAGCTCGTAGGTGGTGCCCGTCTGCGCGCCGGTCACGGTCTGCGTGGCGGGCGTGGTATCCGCGGAGAACGTGTCCGCCGCGGCAATGCCCTCGGCAGCGTTTTGCGCGATAGCGACCGCCTCGGAGAGGCGGGCGGCGCGGTCCGCCTCGGCGCGAGCGCTCGCAAACAGGCTAAAGAGCACCGCGAGGGACGCGGCAAGAAAGGCAAGCAACACAAGCGCCTCCACCAAGAAGGCCGCTCCGTGCCATAAGGGCTGGCGATCGCGCATCATGCCGCACCTCCCTCGTCGGTCGCGCCGAGCGCCCCGTTAGACGTGCCGAGCGCTCCGTCGGATCGCAGGGCGATAAACGTGGTCGTGTCGTCGCAGGTAACGCGCAGCGCGCCCGCGCCCCCGTCAAGCTCAACCGCAAAGGCGGACGCCGCTACAAGGGGTTCGGCGTGCGCAGGGTCGTAGGCGGTGCCGGCGGGCACGTACTCCTCCACAAGCTCGCCGTCGTAGAGGTACAGGCGCGTCTCGAACGTGCCGGAATCGAGGCGCTCCGTGAGCACGAGGCTCTGCCCGCCGCCCGGGGCGGTGTCGAGCGAGACGGCCGCCTCCGCGTCCTTGGAACGCACGACGTTGGTCACAAGCGCCCCGGCGAGGCGTGCCCTCTCGGTTGCCAAGCCGGTTGCGTGAATGTGCCGGTAGACGCCCACACCCGCCGCAAGCGCGAGCAAAAGCGCGCAGACGAACACCAAAAACAGAATCGAGGTGAAGAGGTGCACGCTGCGGGAGCCCCCGCGCGAGGCGAGGCGCTCGTTGCGAGGGCGCGTGCCCTGGGCGAGGCTGCCGCTGCGAGGGCGCCCGCTCTGGTCGAGGCGCCCGCTCTGGGCGAGGTGCTCGCCGCCACCTATGGTGTTGCGCGCGCTCATCGGGGCACCACCACAACGCTCGGCGTGACGTTCGATGCAAACGCCTCATAGGTCACCGCGTAGTCGCGGTGGTTGATTGCAAGTCCGTAGTGCTCCTCGAGGTGCTCGATGGTGGAGGGGTAGGATCCCTCAACGGCGCAGCACTGCGCGGCGGTCTCGAGCACCGCCTCGCGCACGCTGGCGCACCCCTGCTCGAGCGTCTGGCGCCGCGCCGCGCCCCAGCCGATGGCGCAGCCGAGCGCAAGCACGAGCGCAACGAGCACCGCCGCTATCGCAAGGCGCCGCCGCCGGCGCCGGAGTTGTGCGGTTTGGTCGTGATACATCGCCCCACCGCCTTAGCCGATCGAGCCCATAATGCCCACAAGCGGCAGCATGATGGCAATAAGCGTTGCCCCCACAGCTACGGTCAAAAAGGCCGCAAGCACGGGTTCCGTGCTGTTTACCACGCGGTCTATCTGGGCGATGGCATCGTCAAAAAACGTTGTTGCCAAGCGGTCGAGCACCTCGTCAATTTGCCCCGCGCGCGTGCCCACCGTGAGCATGCGCGCGTAGACGGGCTCGAATACCTCGGCCTCGGTGATGGCCTGCGCGAGGCTGCGCCCGCGGTCGAGGTCGCTCATGGCGGCGTGCGCGCGGCCAAGGCGCTCCCGCAGCGCCGCGTGGTCGACGGTCTCGATCGAGCGCGCCATGGCCTTGTCGGTATCGAGGCCCGCCGCGGTGTAGGCGGCGAGTGCGGAAGAGAAGCGGGAGAGCGCGAGCTGGTACATCGCGTCGCGCGTGAAGGGCGCGCGCTCAAACGGGCGCACGAGACGTTCCTGCCCGCGCGGGGTGCGGCTGGTGGCGAGCGCGGCCAGCGCGGCGAGCGTGAGCACAAAGGTCACGGCGAGCGCGGCCCACCCAATGCCAATGGCCACGGCGACCACGGCCGACGAGCCGGCGGTAAGGGAGCCGGCGAGGCCCTCGTACACGTCGATAAAGACGGGCAGGATCGCCCAGACCGTTACGGCAAGAATCACCGTCATCACGCACAGCAGCGCTGCGGGGTAGCCGACGGCGCTTCGCACCTTGGAGAAGACGCGGTCCTCCTCGTCGTAATAGACGGCGAGGTTGCGCAAGACGTTTTCCAGGCGACCAGAGGTCTCGCCCACCTCAACCATATGGACGGCATGCGCGGGAAAGGCGCCGCAGGCGCGCAGGGCGTCTGCCAGGCGCGCACCACCGGCGAGCGCGGGGTAGAGCTCGTCGCACACCTGCTTGAACGAGGCGTCGGCGAGGTTGGCGCCGAGCATATGGACCGCCTCGTCGAGCTGTATGCCCGCCCCGAGCATGAGCGCGATGTCCTCGCAAAAGACGCTCACCGCGCTCGCCGGCAGGGGTGCGCGCCGCGTCTGGTTTGTCTGCTTCTCCATCTTCTCGCCCTTCTCGCGCTAGTAGGTGTATCGATCGGTGTAGCCGCTGCCGTCGCCCACGGTATCGCCCGCGCCCGCCGCCGCAAACGTGATGTCCACGCGGGTCCAGGTGTTGGGGTCGATCCGGATGGCAACGCTGGTCCAGCTGCCGTTGATGTAGACCATGTTCCAGGCGTGGTAGACGCCGTCTGGGGCAACATAGCCCGTGATGATTTTGGTGGGGATGCCGAGGCTCCGCAGCATCGCGGCGGCAAGCGACGCGTAGTCAAAGCAGATGCCGCTTTTGGCCTCGAGCGTGGCGTCGGGGTCGGGCACGTAACCCGTGGTGCCGCTCACCTGCGCGGCTTTGTCGTAGTCGTAGGTGATGTTCTCGACAAGCCACGTGTAGACGCTGCGCATGACGTCGCCCTCGTTGGCGGCGTCGGCGGCAAGTTCGCGGGCGAGCGCCACGCAGGCGCTGTCGTCGTTGTAGCTGCAGAAAAGGTTGGGGCGCAGGTACGGCTCAAACTCGCTCGCAAGCGTAACGATGGCGTCTGCGCGGGCGATTTCCACATAGTTGTTGCCGCTTGTGTTTTGCATGACGCGGAAGGCGTAGGCGCCGTCGCCCATGTTGAGGGGTGCCACGATGGGCGTTCCGTCGCCGGGGAGGTCGTAGTTGTAGCTCATCTCTCCGCAGACAACCTGCAGCTTAAGGCGGTTGGCGTTTTGGGCCGAGGCCGCCACGTAGCCCTCGGCAAGGTGCGAGGTGTCAATGCTCGCCCCGGCGGAGGTGGTTGCGGACGCCGCGTCAAAGGTGGCCTGCGTGATGGACGTTGGCTCCTCAAAGGCGGGGCCGCTTGTCTCGCCGTCGGTGGCGTCCGCGGCCGCGCCGCCCCCGCCGCCGTTGCCTGCGGATGCGTCGTCGCCGCATGCGGAGAGCGTAAGCGCGAGGCCCAGGGCGCAGACGACGGCCAGGCGGGCAACGCGGGCGGTCGGGCGGCCACAAGGGACGGTGAACCGGGCGGAGAGCGCGGCAAGGCGGGCGGCGAGCCGGCGAAGCGCCTGCTTGGGCGAGGTGCGCGGCCGCCGCTTTTCGCGCGCGCTGGGGGAGAGCTCCGGTATGTAGCGCGCGTCTGTCACGTGACCTGCCTATCGTTTGCCGTGTTGCTCGCTATTATACCGTTCGCCCCTCCCCCAAACTGCATCATCGCAAGCGACCTGTATTTGGTGCAGTGCGCGCGCGACAAGAAGAGGCTCACATTTTCTTGAGGCGCGCGAGCGGGCACGCTTCAACAGGTCGTGAAAAAGCGACCCGACCTGCCCGTGTGCGTACGCCCACGCGGCAGCGTGCCGTATCATTATGACGTTTGGGCGGTTTACGGCGCGGCCGTCCGGCGCACCATCCCAACGCGTCTGTGTGAGGCACCATGCTTAAGCTCGCCCGCCGTTTTTTTGGCAGGTTCCGCCTGAACCTCATCATAGGCCCCCTTTGCAAGCTCATCGAGGTTGTCTTTGACGTGCTCACGCCCATTGTGGTCGCCCTTATGATCGACGAGGGTGTCAGCCGCCACAGCCTGCCGACCGTTTTGTTCTACGGCGGCGTGCTCGGCGTCTTTGCGCTTGTGGGCATCGCGTTTGCCCTCGTGTGCCAGAAGATGGCGAGCCGCGCCTCGCAGGGCATTGGCACCGAGATTCGCGCTACCCTCTACCAGCACATCAACGAGCTCTCCTACACCGAGCTCGACCACTTTGGCACGCCCTCGCTCATCACTCGCATCACCAACGACGTCAACCAGGTGCAGCTTGCGGTGGCGCTCGCCATCCGTCAGCTCATCCGTTGGCCGTTGCTTGCAGTGGGGTCCATGATCGCGGCGCTCGCCATCGACTGGCATCTCGGCCTCATCTTCCTCATCTCCACCCCCATCATCGCGGGCGTCTTTTGGTTTGTTATGGCTCGCTGCGTGCCGTTCTTTAAGGAGCTGCAGGCGCGCCTCGACCACATTGCCCTGCTCACGCGCGAGGGGCTCTCGGGCGTGCGCGTTATCCGCGCCTTCGCGCGCGGGGCACACGAGCGCGAGCGCTTCCGCCGCGCTGCCGACGACCAGGCTGCCGTGGCCATCGCCGTGGGCAAGCTGTCGTCGCTTTTGAACCCGGTGACCTTCCTCGTGATGAACCTCGCCGTCTGCGCCATCCTCTGGCAGGGCGGCGGCCTGGTCGACACGGGCGAGCTCAGCCAGGGCGAGGTCATGGCGTTTGTGAACTACATGACCCAGACGCTGCTCTCCATCGTGTACGTCGCCAACCTCGTGGTGGTCTTCACCAAGGCGAGCGCCTCGGCCTCGCGTATCAACGAGGTGCTCGACTGCGCGCCCACCATCGTCGACGCACCGGACGCTGCGGTGCCGGTGCTTGTGGGTCCCGCTGCGGCGCCGGTGCTTGCGGGTCCCGCTGCGGTGCCGTCGCTCCGTATGGCAAACGCCGCCTTCACCTACCCCGGCGCCATGCGCCCCGCCGTTGCCGGTGCCGACTTCTCGCTCATGCCGGGGCAGACTTTGGGCATCATCGGCGGTACCGGCTCGGGCAAGTCCACGCTTGTGAACCTCATCCCGCGCCTGTACGACGCAACCGAGGGCACGGTCGAGCTCTTTGGTCGCGACGTGCGCACCTGGCCGCTCGCCGAGCTCAGGCGCGCCGTGGGCATCGTCCCGCAGAAGGCGAGCCTGGTCTCGGGCACGATCCGCTCAAACCTCACCTGGCGCGACACAGGCGCCTCAGACGACGAGCTCTGGCGCGCGCTTGAGATTGCCCAGGCAGCCGACTTTGTGCGCGCGAACCCCAAGGGGCTCGATGCGCCGGTCGAGGCGGCGGGCAAGAACTTCTCCGGCGGCCAGCGGCAGCGCCTCACCATCGCGCGCGCCCTGGTGGGCGACCCGGCCGTCCTCATTTTGGACGACTCCGCCTCGGCGCTCGACTTCAAGACTGATGCGGCGCTTCGCCACGCTATCCACGTCCGCTCGCGCGAGGGCGCGGTAGCGGGTGGCGTGCCCCTCACCACGGTTATCGTGAGCCAGCGCATCTCGTCGGTCCGCGAGGCCGACCTCATCTGCGTCATGCGCCGCGGCCAGGTGGTGGGCCTGGGCACGCATGACGAGCTCATGCGCGCGTGCACGGTCTACCAGGAGATTTTCTACTCGCAGTTCAAGCGCGAGGAGGCCGAGGGTGCTACCCCGTCCGCCCCGCTTGCTTCGAGCGACACTAAGGAGGTGGCCGAGAATGCCTAACCCCTATGCTTCCACCGGCTCGGTGGCAACCGTTACCTCGAGCATCGCCGGCGGCGCCGACGACCTTACCGGCGGCGGCACGGGCTCGGCGCCCAAGCTCTCCACGGGCACGGTCCTCGCCCGCCTCGCCGCCTATGTGCGCCCGCACGCAGGGCTGTTTGTGCTGTCGTTTATCTCGGCTGCGGTGTCGGTCATTTTGCAGCTGTACGTGCCGATCCAGATCGGTCGCGCCATCGACATCATCATTGGCCCCGGCCAGGTCGACTTCGAGGCGCTGCTTGTGCTCGCGACGCAGCTCGCCGCCGTGGTTGCCGGCGCCTCCGTCACCCAGTGGATCCAGGGCTACTGCATCAACCGCCTCTCGTACCGCGCGGTGCGCGACATGCGCGTCGAGACGAGCGAGAAGATCGGCCGCATGCCGCTGTCCTTCATCGACGCGCACCCGCACGGCGACCTCATCAGTCGCGTGGTAAACGACGTCGACCAGGTGGGCGACGGCCTGCTCCAGGGCTTCACGAACCTCTTCACGGGCGTCGTTACCATTGTGGGTACGCTCGTGTTCATGCTCACGGTTTCGGTCCCCATGGCCATCGTGGTCGTGCTCGTCACGCCGCTGTCCATTGTGGCGGCGGGCCTTATCGCCAAGCTCTCCAACAGGAGCTTCGCCGCGCAGCAGCGCATCCAGGGCGAGCTCGGCGCGCATGTGGAGGAGTACGTTGGCCAGCAGAAGCTCGTGGCGGCCTTTGGTTTTGCGCCGCGCGCCGAGGAGCGCTTTGGTTCCCTCAACGGCGAGCTCTACACCGCCGGCGAGCGCGCGCAGTTTTTAAGCTCGCTCTCCAATCCCGGCACGCGCTTTATCAACAACATCATCTACGCGGTGGTGGGCGTGTTCGGTTGCGCGTGCGTCATCACCGGCTGGCCTGCGACTCTCACGGTGGGCGGCGTCCAGACGTTCCTCTCCTACGCCAATCAGTACACCAAGCCGTTTAACGAGGTCACAAGCGTTATCACGCAGATCCAGACGGCGTTTGCCTCGGCCCGCCGCGTGTTTGCGCTCGTCGATGCGGCGGAGGAGACGCCCGACGCGCCCACCGCGATTGAGCTTGCCGACCCGCAGGGCGACGTCCAGATCGAGCACGTCGACTTCTCCTACGTGCCGGACCGACCGCTCCTGCGCGACATCTGCGTGCACGCCCGCCCCGGCATGCGCGTGGCGCTTGTGGGCCCCACGGGTTGCGGCAAGACGACCCTCATCAACCTGCTGCTGCGCTTCTACGACGTTAACGCCGGGCAGATCCTGCTCGACGGGCACGATATTCGCCAGCTCACGCGCAAGAGCCTGCGCGCGGCCTTTGGCATGGTGCTGCAGGAGACGTGGCTCTTCGAGGGCACGGTGGCGGACAACATCGCCTACGGCCGCCCGGGCGCCACGCGCGAGCAGGTCATCGCCGCGGCGGAGCGCGCGCACGCCGACTCGTTCATCCGCGCGCTGCCGCAGGGCTACGACACGGTGATCGGTGAGGACGGCGGCACGTTCTCGCAGGGCCAGAAGCAGCTTCTGTGCATCGCACGCATCATGCTCACCGACCCGGCAATCCTGCTGCTTGACGAGGCCACAAGCTCTATCGATACCCGCACCGAGCTGCAGGTACAGGCGGCCTTTGACCAGCTCATGAGCGGACGCACGAGCTTTATCGTGGCGCATCGCCTGAGCACGATCAGAAACGCCGACTGCATCCTCATGATGCGCGACGGCCAGATTATCGAGCGCGGCACGCACGACGAGCTCCTCGCCCGCGGCGGCGCCTACGCCGAGCTCTACAACGCCCAGTTCGCGGAGTAGGGGAGCGGCGGCTGACGCCCCTATTGACGATACAGCCTCCGGTAAACGCTGAGAGCGCCCTCTTGCAAAGACGCGTGTATCGATATGTGCGGGCCGCTAGCGTTGCAGGTGCCGATTTCCCGTGACTATGTCTGAGCAAAAGTTCGTTTTGCGACGGAGCATTTCGAAAGTTCCCAGCTCAGGGCGTTACTGTGTTTAGGGGCTGTTCGACATAGTCACAGGAAATCGGTGCAGATTGATGAAGCGGTGTCCTCCGATGCGTCGAACGCGCCTGCGCGGAGTTTGTCTGTTGGCGCTTGGCGGGAGGCTCGGGCGCGGTTGCAATTTGGCCGTATGGGTACAACGCTTGCAGCACAGAAGACAAAGGATGCGGCGCGGCGGCGCGCTCGGAGAGGGGCAGATCATGAGCTACGCGATTGTTTGGGCAAGCAAGGGCGGCAACACGGCTAAGGTGGGCGAAGAGCTCGCGCGTTCGCTCGCAGCGGCTGGCGCAGAGTTTGCTTATGCAGGCGCCCTTCCTGCTGCGGGCGCGCCCGAGGAGGCGCAGATCCTTGCAGCGGATACCGTGCTCGCGGGTTCATGGACCGATAAGGGTGATTGCGACCCGGCGCTTGCCGAGTTCCTCGCCAAGCTCGATGGCAAGCGCGTGTTCCTGTTTGGCACGGCGGGCTTTGGCGGCGACCCGGCGTATTTTGAGCGGATTCTCGGCAACTTTAAGAAGCACTTGCCTGTGGGCGCAGAGCTTCTGGGAGGGGCGATGTGCCAGGGCAAGATGGGCGCCGGCATTCGTCATCGCTACGAGGCCATGCTTGCCGAGAATCCTGAGGACGCCCGCGCCCAGGCGATGATCGCCAACTTTGATGCGGCGCTCGCGCATCCTACGGACGATGACCTCGCCCAGATTGTGAGCGTGGCGCTCGAGGCTCTTGGTCTCTAGTCTGTAAGGGCTTCATCAGGCGCCTGACAGCCCGTCCGGCGTCGGTAGAGGGCTACGATATACTCGAACGATGCGCCGAATATCTCGGTGCTATCTGGCATTAAAGGAGAGAGCATGTCCGCTGCCGCGCACACATCGGTGCCGCTCCGTCTAAGCGGGGCGCATAACGTGCGCGACCTGGGCGGCTTCTCCTTTACGGACTCCGATGGCACTACGGGCACCACGGCAAAGGGTGTCTTTCTGCGTTCCGGCTCGCTCACGCGCCTCACCAAGCGCGACCGCGCGACGCTGCGCGCCTACGGGCTCGTGCGCGTTATCGATGTGCGCAGCAACTTTGAGCTCAAGATCTTTCCCGATCCGTACAGCCGCCGCCCCGAGCCCGGCATCGACTACCGCCACGTCCCCATGCTCGACCAGCTCAACTCCAACGGGTTCCAGGGGCTTTTGCCCGAGAGCATGTTTGCGGTCTACCGCGACCTTCTTGACGAGGGGCAGGAAGGCTTTCGCCTGCTTATTGATGCGCTCGATGTTGATGCGGGGTGCGTGCTCTTTCACTGCCGTGTGGGCAAGGACCGCACGGGCGTGATCGCGATGCTTCTGCTCGACCTTGCCGGCGTGGCGCCGCGCGACATCATTGCCGATTACGCGGCGAGCGAGCGCTACATGGGCGGCTTTTTGCGCATACAGCGCGTGGGCGCCTCGCTGCTCGCGCGGCGTATCGTGCCCAAGTGCCTGTTTGAGGCTAGCCCGTCCGAGATGGAGCGAACGCTTACCTACCTGTACGAACGCTACGGCAATGCCCGGCGTTTTTTGGTGGACACCTGCGGCTGCAACGCCGCGACCGTCGAGCGCATCTGCCGTCGCTTGCAGGGCCGCACGGCAAGGTAACCAAAAACGTTATTTGATCTTGGTTGTGCCCGGCGCGAGGTTGGGGTCCGTCTCGTTCGCTGCGCTCTGCAGCGTCTTGATAAAGATGCCATCGCCGTGTCCAAAGAGCTTGAGGTACTGAATCAGCGACAGGTCGTAGCGCGTATTCACCGCGGCGTCGCCCGCCTCGGTGGTGGTCTCGTCTGCGCTAGTGCCCGTGAGGTACCACGTGCCGCGCGCGTCGCAGAAGCCGGTGGTGTTGATGGCCGGCATGCTTTCGCGGGCGGTGAGCTGCGCCTTCTCATAATCGGTGAGCGGCGCGCCAATGAGCTGCTTCATAAGGGCGCCGAGGTAGTTGATCGAGGTGTCGATGTTCTCGCTCGTCTGGCTGTTGCCTGCGACATCGTAGTTTGCCCAGATGACGTAGTCGGTCTGCCAGAGGCGTTCGGCGTGGGTGGCCTCGTCCTCGCCGGTAAACCAGGCGTCGTTGTACTTGTCGGGGAAGAACGGCTGGTGGTCGCCAAAGAACACCACGACCACCTTGCGGTCGAGCTGACTGAGCTCGGCAAGGAACTGCTCGAGCGCGCGGTCGGACTCCTGAATGAGCGCGAGGTACTCGTTGACCTCGGCGTCGTATTCGCCGTCGACGAGGTAGTTGGTCTGTTTATCGCTCGGCAGAAGCCCCGTCTCGTAGCCGGAGTGGTTTTGCATGGTCACGTCGAAGATGAACTGCGGATCGCTGTTCTCGTCGAGCATCTGGAGGATCTTGTCGTAGGTGGCCTCGTCGGTCACCATGCCACGGAGTTTGTCAGCACCCTCAAAGTCCTCGATGGTGAGGAACTCGTCAAACCCAAAGTCGTTATAGACGTTCTCGCGGTTCCAGTTGGTGCCGTGGTTGGGGTGCATCGCGGTGGTGGTGTAGCCAAGCTCGCTGAACTGCTCGGCGAGGTTCTCGGTCTGCGTGAGGTTGTAGGTCGAGTACGGGTACACGCCGTTGCCGAGGTAGGCCATGGAGTTGCCGGTGAGGAACTCAAACTCGGTGTTGCAGGTGCCGCCGCCGTACGCAGAGACGTAAAGCGTGCCGCGCGCCACGGCGTCGGAGATGCTCTTAAAGTACGTGGGGCCCTCGTAGTCGGCGTGCAGGTTTTGATAGATGGAGAGGTCGGAGAAGGTCTCGTTCATGATGGCGATTACCGTGGGCTTCTCCTCGTCAAACTGCGCGGCGGCCTGGGCGCGCTCCTCGCTTGTGCCGGCGCCCTCGTCGTAGCTGGCAGCATAGCTGTTGAGCAGCTCCTCGGCCTCGGAGGCGGAGTAGTCGCGCGGCTTGGGCGGGATAATGGTTTGGGCGCTCGTGATGAATGAGGGGATGTAGCCCTGGCGGTAGAAGCTCTCGAGCGGGCGCCAGGTGTAGATCTGGATACCGAGGGTGTTGTAGTAATCGATGAGCGTTACGTGCGCGGTGATGCCGCCGAGGCAAAGTGCGCCCACAAGCAGGTTGATAAGGAGCGCGCGGCGGGTGCGGCGAGCGCGCTCGGGTCGCCAGAGGCCGGCGATGATGAGCGCGAGCACACCGAGCGCGGCTAGCGCGATGCCGTAGATGCAGTATGGCGAGAGCAGGTAGGTGTAGCCGGCGCTTACGGCGGCGGCGGTGCTCAGGGCAAAGAGATCGCCGGGCTGGATGGGCATCGACTTGAAGAGGATGACAAAGTATTCGGCGATGCCGAGGGCGCAAAGGGCAAGCGCGAGCACAGCCGGAGCGGTGGCGCGGCGCTGGAAGAGGAAGAACAGGCCGGCGAGCGCCGCAGTAACAAGCGCGTACTCAAGCAGAAGGCAGAGGGGATACATCCAGAAGATGTCGTGGTTGCTGGGGATTTCGAGCCCCAGGGTGGCAAACACGCCGGCCACAAGCAGGGCGATAACGGTTGCGCACATGGGATGAGGGAAGCGGCCGCCCTCGGCAGTGAGGGTGCGGACGCGCACGGCCAGGTGCGGGCGGGCAAAGCAGCATACGGCGGTGAGCGTGAGGACAATGTTGGCAAAAAGCGCCGAGAACAGGTCGTTCTCCACAAGACCGAGCGTAGCCCAGACGCCAATGAAGAGCTGGATTGCACAGATGACGATGCCCCAGGCAATGCCGCTCTTGCGGAAGAGCGCGGGCTGCGCCACTGCGGTGTTGCTCCCTGCGGTGGGCGCGGCGTGTGCTGCGCCGTTGGTGCCGGCGGGGGTGGCGGCGCCGGCGGTGCCAACGATGGCGCCCGCAAAGCGGGTGTTGGCGAGGATGCCGAGCGCGATGCTCGCAATCAAACCAATATATGAGATGACGGCTACGATCATGGTGACCTTCCATCTCCGTCGGCGCGGCTACGTGCGCGTTTGCCGACGCCTAATCAAATGCTTACAAACCAACGCCTTATCGTATCCTTCACGTGTCAAGAAAATGTCGACATGCGGTTTGTCCGCCGAAAAGCTACAACGCCTAAGATAAACGCAAGAAAGATCACAAAGCCGCCGCGGCCATTGGGCGCTCGCGGCGCGGTGCGAGGAGGCTCCCATGACCAACATTGATGCGCTACCCCAAGCTGTTGCCACCAATGCAACGCTGGACCTTATCTGCCGGAGGTCCTCGACCCGTGCGTTTGCGGACGCGCCGGTTGACGAGGCCCAGCGCCAGGCGGTGCTCCACGCGGCAACGCGCGCGCCCTCGGGCGGTGCCATGATGATGTACTCGATTATCGACATTCGCCGGCGCGAGACCATCGAGCAGCTCGCGGTTCTCTGCGACAACCAGCCCTTTATTGCCAAGGCGCCGTGGGCGCTGGTGTTTGTGGTCGACTACGCAAAGTGGATGGACCTCTTTGTTGAGCTGGACTGTGCAGATGCCGAGGGTACCGGCCCGCGCCCGCCGCTGCGAGGGGAGCTTGCCATCGCCGCGCAGGATACGGTTGCGGCGGCTCAGACCGCGGTGATCGCTGCGGAGGCGGTGGGCCTGGGGAGTTGCTACATTGGAGATGTGGTCGAGCATGCCGAAGAAGTGGCGGCGCTTCTTGACCTGCCACCCTACACGCTGCCGCTCTCTATGTTGGTTTTGGGCACGCCCGCCAAGGAGCGCCCCGCCACGCCGCATCCCACGGTCAACATCGTGATGGAGGAGCGCTACCATCGCGCCGACGCAAGGGTGCGCGCTGCGCAGATTGCAGAGATGGACGCCATGTTTCGTCCGCACGCTGCAGAGCCCGGGGCCCGCGTGCGCGACATCTACCAGCGCAAGCACACGAGCGACTTCATGGCCGAGATGGACCGGTCGCTCGCGCTTTGGTATCAAAACTGGACGGGCGAGGCGCCGCTTTTGTAAGCTGCACCTCGCCCGCGTCAAACCCGTATGCGCTCAAGCGCTTGGGGGTATGTGGTCACGCCTTAGGCGTATGTGGCCTAGTCCTAGGTGGATGCGGCCACGCCCTTAGGCGTATGTGATCAAGCCCTTAGGGGCGGTCGTTCGGCCCGATACGGCGCATGCGCTCAACCTCTTTGAACTTGGTGAACATGGGCACGTACTCGATGGAGACGCTGGAGTTCTCCAGACCGTACCAACGTGCCGGCGAACCCGCCCAGCGGCGGATTGCGTACTTGAGCGCGATGGCGGTGCGCTCGTGATGGTCCACGTCGCTCTCGGGCGAGAGGGTCTTGCGCAGCATGAAGAACATGAACGAACCCACGGGGCCCGGCTTCTTGTAGACCGAATACTCGTGCACCTGCGCGGGCAACTCGCCGGTGGCGGAAAGGTCCTGAACCACCTGGCGGAGGTAGGCGTTAACGCGCTGTGGCACCTTGTAGCCAAGGTAGAGGTGCACGCGATAGACGTAGTCGGTGTCAAAGTTCTCGACTGAGTACGCAAAGGTGTGCGGCTCGTCCATCGTCTGGATGTTGATGAACCACCAGGCCTTGGCGCGCTTGGGGTGCTTGTCCAGGATCGAGTAGAGGATGTCGCGATCGAGGAAGTCCGTGTTGGTACCGTTGGTGAGGTAGACCAGGTTGTCGCTCACGAGGTCGTAGGTGGTGTCGTGACGCAGACGGTCGAGCTGGTCAAGGTAGTTCTTGATGGGCAGAAGCGTTGCCTGACGGCGCTCGACGGCGGTGCCGGCGTACCAGCAGAGCATGATTGCCATAATGAGCGCGGCCATAAGCAGGGTGAAGTAGCCGCCATGGAAGAACTTGGTGAGCGAGGAGATGAGGAACGAGCCCTCAAGCAGCGCAAAGAACGCCACAAAAATCCAGGGGAACACCTTCACACGGCGAAGCTTGTGCAGATAAAAGAAGAGCAGAAGCGTCGTGCAGAGCATGGTGATGGTGATGGCAAGACCGTAGGCCGCCTCCATGTGCGCGGAGCTCTGGAACAGCAGCACAACGATGGCGCAGCCGATCCACAGCACGTAGTTGACCATGGGGATATAGAGCTGACCCTTGGTCTCGGCCGGATAGAACGTCTGCATGTGCGGCATAAGGTCGAGGCGGATTGCCTCAGAAACCAGGCTGAAGGCGCCGGTGATGAGCGCCTGCGAAGCGATGATGGCTGCCGCGGTGGAGAGCAGAACCGCGAACGGACGGACGCCCGGGTCGAGCATCTGGAAGAACGGGTTCAGGTCCTCGATAGCGAGGAGCTCGGCATTGCCCGCGTTGGAGAGCAGCCACGCGCCCTGGCCGAGGTAGGAGAACAGCAGGCAGATTTTAACGAACGGCCAGGTGGCGTAGATGTTGCCGCGGCCGACGTGGCCCATGTCGGAGTAGAGCGCCTCGGCACCGGTGGTGGCGAGGAAGCAGCTGCCAAGAATCATAAAGCCTGCGTAGTTGTTGGGCGAAAGCAAGAACTGGATGCCGTAGAGCGGGTTGATCGCCAAAAAGACGATGGGGTTGTCGACCACGTGCATGAGGCCCATGACGCCGAGGAAAATGAACCAGAGCGTCATCACGGGGCCAAAGGCGCGGCCGATTTTGCTCGTGCCGGCGCGCTGCACCACAAAGAGCAGGCAGATGATGGCGAGCGTGATGGCGACGACGTTCATCTGGTTATCGCCAATGACCTGGTAGACCTCGGGGATGGTGCGCAGACCCTCGATAGCCGTCGTCACGGTGACGGCGGGGGTGAGGATGCCGTCGGCGAGCAGCGCCGAGCCGCCGAGCATGGCGGGGATGATGAGCCACTTGCCAAAGCGACGCACGATCGAGTAGAGCGCGAAGATGCCGCCCTCGCCGTGGTTATCGGCCTTGAGTGAAATCAGAACGTACTTGACGGTGGTAAGCAGCGTCACCGTCCAAATGACGAGCGACAGCGCGCCGAGCACGAACTCCTGGTTCACGCTCATGATGCCGCCGTTGCCGGCGACGAGCGCCTTGGTGACGTACATGGGCGACGTTCCGATGTCGCCGTAGACAACACCCAAGGTGACGAGCATCGCGCCGATGCTCACCGGGATAGCGGGATGCGCCCCGCTTGCGGCTTTATCGGTGCCCTTTGCGGTGGCCGATAGGTCGCCGGTAGATTGTTTGCTCATGGAAGAAAGCTCCTCTAAGACGCCTGCGATGCCGTCTACCTGCACGCGGGTGAGCCCGGTTCAAAGCAGACGATGGCCGAGGTGCCCCACGAGGAGCATGCTCGGCCTGATGATGGGCATTATAGCTATAGTGAACCCACTACGCTAGAGCTTCTACCTGCTGTTCCGTACGTTGCGGACGAGGTAGCAGCGGTGGATGCGGGCGTTGCGCGAGAAGTCCTCGGGAATCGTCTCGGCGGAGATGTCCTCAAGCACGACCCCGCGGCGCTCGAGCTCGCGGACGTTGGGCCTAAAGGTGCGCAGGTTGCAGCTAAAGATTGCCTCGCCGTCGTCGGTCAGCAGGCCCGCCACGCCGCAGAGGAGCTCCACGTGGTCGCGCTGCACATCCCAGGTGCGCTGACCCATCTTACTCGAGTTGGAGAAGGTCGGCGGGTCGCAGAAGATAAGGTCCCAACGGTTGTCCGGGTTTTTGCGCATCTGGCGGATCCACGCCAGCACGTCGGCACGCACAAAATGGTGCTCGGGGCCGGTGAAGCCGTTGCGCACCATGTTGCGCTCCGCCCAGTCGAGGTAGGTATTAGAGAGGTCAACGGTTACCGTCTCCTCCACGCCGGCGTCGGCGGCGTAGCAGGTAGCCGTGCCCGTGTAGGCAAAGAGGTTCAAAAACCAGCGACGCCCGCGCGCGTGCTCGCGCACAAGGCCGCGCGTCACGCGGTGGTCGAGGAAGATACCGGTGTCGAGGTAATCGTCAAAGTTCACCTCAAAGGTGAGACCGCCCTCGCGGATAAGCGGGTGGGCGAGGGCATCGCCTGCCGCCGCTGCGCCGCTTGCGGGTGCTTTACTGCCTGCGGCCGATCCGGTTGAAGCCGCGCCAGCTTTGCCGACGGTCGAAGTCGCGGCGCGGGAGCCGCTTGCACGGCCAAGGCCGCCGTGGCGCGGGTCGGCCTCGCCGGCGAGGGCGTACTGCGAGCCGCCACGCGCCCGCAGGCGTTCGCGGGCGTGCACGTGGTCGGCAGGCACGTCGAGCACGCGCGGCGCAATGGCAAGGATGTCGGTCATGCGGGCGTGGGCGAGCGCCGGGTCGACCGTCTTGGGCGCGGCATACTCGGCGATAACGAGCCAGCGGCCCGGTGTTTCGGGCGCGCCCTCGTACAGATCGATGGCGGCGGCGTAGTCGGGGAGGTCGGCGTCGTAGACGCGGTAGCAGGTGATGCTCTCGCGCGCTGCCCAGCGGCGGCGCAGACGTGCGACCTTGATGAGACGCCGAGCAAACTGCTCGGACTCGGGCACGAGCACGGGTATGGGCTTGCCTTGGCCCACGTCGACGGTGGCCTGCGGCTTTTGATAGTCGGTCATGCGTGCTCCTTACCCTATGGGGACGGCTCTCATGGTAAAGCACCGGCCGCCCTTTGCCCCGCTTCATGCAAAAAGTGAGGTAATGAACCCGGCTGCCGTTTCTTGCAAAAAATGAAGTAGTGAACCCGATAATGCGCGATTCAGCGCCTTGCCGGCGCCGGGTTCACTACCTCACTTTTTGCAGGGAGAGCCGCATCGGGTTTTCGGGCGCAGTGCAGACCCCACTGCTTCGGTACTCGCCGATTCACGCGGCTCCGCTAGCTGCAGCGACTCGTGCCGCCCGCCTGCGCTCGGAGCAGGTGGAAAGACGTTACTTGACCCATCAATTGTTAAGAACCCGTACAATATTGCAACCTAATGATTTGGTACCTTGATAGTTGCGGATGAGGGGAGTAGACTTCTCCCGTCAAATCAAGTTGGGAGTATAGAGGGGAGGAACGTATGTGTGACAAGCAAGAACAGAACGTGGACGATACCGCCGCTGCGGCGCAGCCCACTGACGAGGCGGCGCAAGCTGCCGACGACCTCGCGCGCGAGCTGCTGCACGGCCTCGGCTTCTGCGGGCACTATCTCCACTTCCGTAACGGAGGTATGTCCGGACGAGCGCCTATCATCTGCCTCATCGCCAAACGCGGCGGCCAGATGTCGCAGCAGGAGCTCGGCGCCAGCTTTGAGCTCAAGCCGGGGTCACTCTCGGAGGTGCTCAACAAGATGGAGACCTGCGGTCTCATCGAGCGCAAGCGCAACCCCGAGGACCGCCGCCAGCTTACGGTTCGGCTCACCGATGCCGGCTTTGAGCAGGCACGCCTCGAGCAGGAGGGCCGTACCAAGTTTCGCGCCGAGGCGTTTACGTGCCTCGACGACGCCGAGAAGCTCCAGCTTCTTGACATGCTTAAGCGCATTCGTACCAGATGGGAGGAACTAGATGCTTAAAACCCTGATGGCAAGCATCCGCGAGTACCGGAAGGCGGCCATCGCGACCCCGATCATCGTGTCCGGCGAGGTGGTGATGGAGGTGGCGATCCCGTTCGTGACCGCCCAGCTCATCAACACCATTCAGGCCGGGGCCGGGGTGCACGAGATGCTGCCCTACGCGGGCATCCTGATCGCCATGGCGCTCGCCTCGCTCGCCTTTGGTATCGGCGCGGGCATCACCTGCTCCGAGGCCAGCTGCGGCTTTGCCAAGAACCTGCGTCACGACGTCTTTGCCGCCGTGCAGCGCTTCAGCTTCGCCAACATCGATCAGTTCTCGAGCTCCTCGCTCGTGACCCGTCTCACGACGGACATCACGAACGTCCAGCTCGCCTACATGATGGTTATCCGCACCGCCATCCGCTGCCCGATGCTGCTGCTCGCCGGCATCGTCATGGGCTTCATCATGGGCGGCCCCATGGCCATCGTGTATGTGATTGTCGTGCCGCTTCTGGGCTTTGGTCTCTTCAAGGTTGTGCGCACCGTGCACCCAATCTTCCGCGCGGTCTTCCATAAGTACGACGCGCTGAACGAGTCCATCGAGGAGAACGTCACCGGCATGCGCGATGTCAAGAGCTACGTGCGCCAGGAGTACGAGAAGGAGAAGTTCGGCCGCGCCGCTCAGGACGTCTGCCGCGACTTCACCCGTGCCGAGAAGATCCTCGCCTTCAACGCGCCGATGATGAACCTCGCCGTGTTCACGGTTTTTGCCGTGGTCATCCAGTTCGGTAGCTACCTCATCGTTTCCACCAAGGGCGTGGCGCTGAACGTCGGCCAGTTCTCGGCACTCACCACCTACGGCTTCATGATCTTGATGGCCCTCATGATGGTGTCGATGGTCTTTGCCATGATCACCATGGCGCAGGAGTCTGCCGAGCGTATCGTTGAGGTTATCGAGACCGAGCCCACCATCAAAAACCCGGAGAATCCGGTGATGGAGATGGCGGATGGCTCCATCGACTTTGACCATGTGACGTTCAAGTATTCCGAGAAGGCCGAGAACGCGGCGTTGACCGACATCGACCTGCACATTCGCTCCGGCGAGACCATTGGCATCATGGGCGGCACCGGTTCGGCTAAGACCTCGCTCGTGAACCTCATCAGCCGCCTGTACGACGTGACCGAGGGCTCCGTCAAGGTCGGCGGCGTGGACGTGCGCGACTACGACCTCGAGTACCTCCGCAACAACGTCGCCGTGGTGCTGCAGAAAAACGTGCTCTTCTCGGGCACCATCAAGGAGAACCTGCGTTGGGGCGACCCGAACGCCTCCTACGACGAGCTCGTGGAGGTCTGCAAGCTCGCTCAGGCGGACGAGTTCATCCAGGGCTTCCCGCAGAAGTACGACACCTACATCGAGCAGGGCGGCACCAACGTCTCCGGCGGCCAGAAGCAGCGTCTGTGCATTGCGCGCGCCCTGCTGAAGCGCCCGAAGGTCCTCATCCTCGACGACTCCACGAGCGCCGTCGACACCAAGACCGACGCGCTTATCCGCGAGGGTCTGGCGAGCTACCTGCCCGACACGACCAAGATCATCATCGCGCAGCGTACAAGCTCCGTTGAGCATGCCGACCGCATTCTCGTGCTCGACAACGGCCGCATCGCCGGCCTCGGCAGCCACGCCGAGCTCATGGAGAACTGCGAGATTTACCGCGAGACCTACATCTCGCAGAACCGTACCGGTGAGGAGGGCGCGGAGGCAGATGCCGCCGCCGAGCCCGCGCCGCACGTTGAGCACGCCCTGGAAGGAGGTGTCGCCGATGAGCAGTAAGACCGAGTTCACCGAGAAGGACTTTGAGGCCGAGGTCGAGCGCGTGAGCGCCGCCTCCGGCAACGACAACTCCTACCCGGCGCCCCAGAAGCGCGACCCGCGCTACGTGGATGAGAACGATACGCGCCAAAACGTCGCCGGCCGCCGCGCCATGCCCCAGAAGAAGGGTATGGGCGTTCAGCTCAAGACGCTCGGCCGCGTCATCAAGACCCTGTTCTCCTTCTATCCCAAGATGCTGCCGCTCGTGCTGGTGTTCATCATCATTTCCGGCATCCTGGGCACGCTGCCTGCGACCTTTATGCAGCGCGCGCTCGAGATCGTGACCGCTGTGTGGCAGACGGGCGACTGGGCGAGCGTGTCCGGCCAGATCACCACGCTCACGCTCACGCTTATTGGCATGTACGCCATCATCCTCGTGCTGAACTTCAGCTACACCCGCATGATGGCCATCATCACGCAGGGCTCGCTCGAGAAGTTCCGCGAGAAGCTCTTCGATCACATGCAGGACCTGCCGATCAGCTACTTCGACACGCATCAGCGTGGCGACATCATGAGCCACTACACCAACGACATCGACACGCTTCGCCAGATGATTGGCCAGTCGCTGCCCAACATCACGCTCACCATCGTCACCATCTGCTCGGTGACCTGCGTCATGCTCTACTACAGCGTGTGGATGTTCCTCGTGGTTATCGCCGGCGTGCTCTTTATGGCTTACATGACCAAGACGCTCGGCGGCCGCTCCGCCAAGAACTTTGTTGCGCAGCAGAAGGAGATTGGTGTTGTCGAGGGCCACGTCGAGGAGATCATGAACGGCCAGCGCGTGGTGAAGGTCTTCTGCCACGAGGATGCCGCCCAGGAGGACTTCGACGTCCGTAACGAGGCGCTCTTCCGTGCGTCGCGCGCTGCGAACCTCTACTCCAACACGCTCGGCCCCATCCTCATGAACCTCGGCAACCTGCTCTACGTGGTCGTGGCGCTTATGGGCGGTGTCTTTATTGCCTATCAGGTGCCCAACCTTTCGTTCTCGGGCCTGCCGCTCACCATTGCGGTGGCGGTGCCGTTCCTGAACATGACCAAGCAGTTTGCCGGCCAGATCGGTCAGATCTCGCAGCAGATCAACGCCGTGGTCATGGGCCTCGCCGGCGCCGAGCGCCTCTTCGAGCTGCTCGACGAGGAGACCGAGCATGACGAGGGCTACGTGACGCTCGTCAACACCAAGATGGAGAACGGCAAGATTGTCGAGACCGACAAGCGCACCGGCCGTTGGGCGTGGAAGTGGCCGCACCACACCGGTGAGACCGAGCTTGTGCCTCTCGAGGGCGACGTGCGCCTCTTTGACGTGGACTTTGGCTACAAGCCGGGCCACACGGTGCTGCACGACATCTCCGTTTGGGCAAAGCCTGGCCAGAAGATCGCCTTCGTGGGTGCTACCGGTGCCGGTAAGACCACCATCACGAACCTGATCAACCGCTTCTACGACATCCAGGACGGCAAGATCCGCTACGACGGCATCAACGTCACCAAGATCAAGAAGGACGACCTGCGCCGCTCGCTCGGCATGGTCCTGCAGGACGTGAACCTGTTCACGGGTACCGTTATGGACAACATCCGCTACGGTCGCCTCGACGCAAGCGATGAGGAGTGCATCGCCGCCGCCAAGCTCGCTGGCGCGCACGGCTTCATCGAGCGCCTGCCGCAGGGCTACCAGACGATGCTTACCGACAACGGCTCGAATCTGTCGCAGGGCCAGCGTCAGCTGCTCTCGATCAGCCGTGCCGCCGTCGCCGACCCGCCCGTCATGATTCTGGACGAGGCGACGTCGTCGATCGACACGCGTACTGAGGCTATCGTGCAGCGCGGTATGGACGCCCTCATGAACGGGCGCACCACGTTCGTGATTGCGCACCGTCTGTCGACCGTCCGCAACTCCGATGCCATCATCGTGCTCGACCACGGTCGCATCATCGAGCGCGGCAGCCACGATGAGCTCATCGCCAAGCGCGGTACGTACTACCAGCTCTACACCGGAGCCTTCGAGCTCGAGTAGTCGCGCGGACCGACGAACTGTTCGTTGCAACGAGCCCCGTCGCAGGTGCCAGTGCCTGCGGCGGGGCTTTATGTTGTCATGCCCCGGCGGCTCGAGAGGGCTCGAATCGTTCCTTTGCGCCAGCCCAAGTCGTTCATGAGCGTAAAGAGCGTGGGCTTTCGGGACACTTTATCTAGCTAAAGCAACTATCTGGGAAAACATAGACGCTTTTCCCTGAAAACAAGAGCAGCGATAGCTAGGGCACCGTTTTTACGCTCATAAGCGACTTGAGCCCTGGAGCGGTGTGGTGCGGGGCGACTGGTGCGCGGCAACCGTCTGCGGATGAACCGCCGCGCGCGCCCGCCGCAACGGATAAGATAGGTTGAGGAGGCCGGCGCGGGCCGGTTTACTATCGGTATGGTCGGGTTTGACGGGAAGACCCGTCGCCATCTGCGAAAGGGGCATTGATGTCTAGCGTCGTCACTATCCAGAAGGGCGGGCTCACCGCCAAGATTGACTCCATGGGCGCCGAGCTCCAGAGCCTCGCACTCGACGGGCGCGAGTATCTCTGGCAGGCGGACCCGGCGTTTTGGGGCAAGCACGCGCCGGTGTTGTTCCCCATTGTGGGCTCCATCCGCAATGACGTTGCCGAGTCTGCCGAGGGTCCGTGCCATATGGGTCGCCACGGCGTGGCGCGCATCAACGAGCATGAGGTGGTCTCGACCTCCGACGACGGCTCGAGTGTGACCTTCGAGCTCGTGAGCAACGACGAGACGCGCGCGCAGTACCCCTACGACTTCAAGCTCAACATGACATATGCCATCACGGGCGACGCCACGCTCACGCAGACCTTCCGCGTCGAGAACACGGGCAATGTTGACCTGCCGTTCTCGGTGGGTGGGCACCCGGCGTTCAACATCCCGGTCGAGGGCACCGACGAGGCGTACGAGGACTACGAGTTCCGTTTTGCCGAGGCGTGGACGGCCGATTGCCCCAAACTCGTTGAGGGCGGACTTGCCACGTACGAGGATACGTTCCGCACGGTTGACGGCTCCGATACGCTGCCGCTCACGCGCGACATCTTCCGCTACGACACGATGATTCTCGACCACGTGCCCGGCAACACCCTCTCCCTCGTGGGCACCAAGTCGGGCCACGGGATTCGCGTCGACTTCCCCGGATTTGACTTTGTGGGCGTGTGGGCGGCCCCGGGTGCGCCGTTTGTGGCGCTCGAGCCCTGGACGGGCACGACCACGCTCGATACCGAGGACGACGTGCTCGAGCACAAGCACGACATCACCATTCTCGAGCCCGGCGGGGTTTTCGAGCGTTCCTTCGACATCACGCTGCTGTAGGGCGGCTCCGCCGCGGGCGGCACAAAAGAGCGATTTGGGCGAGGCGGTGCGCTTCTGGCGCGCCGCCTTTGCCATGCCGGCGAGCCCGCTGATGGCGATTCTGCAGGATAGGGGCACCGCCGCTTGCCCTTTTCACCGGTCTGGGTATGATTAGGTGCCGGAAGAAAGGATGCGCATGTATATCAGGTTCGACATGCTCTAGCTGGGCCGTCGCTTTGCCGCCATAGCGCGGCGCCTCACGTTGTACCCTCCGCGCCCCAGGGCGCTCACCTGCAAAGGAACCATCATGCGCGACAAGCTGGAAAAACTCATCGCTGCCTACGAGGAGCTCGAGAAGAAGCTCTCCGACCCCTCGATTGCCTCCGACATAAAGGAATTCACGCGCCTCAACAAGGAGTACGCGCATCAGACGCCGCTGGTAGCGGCCGCGCGCGAGTACCTGAGCGCCCTCGACGACATCGAGGCCGCCAAGGAGATGCTGCGCGACACCTCCGACGCCGACGAGAAGGCGATGCTTCAGGAGGACATCTCCGAGAACGAGGCAAAGCTTCCTCAGCTCGAAGAGGATATCAAGTTCATGCTCATCCCGGGCGATCCCAACGACGAGAAGAACACCATCGTCGAGATCCGCTCCGCCGCGGGCGGCGACGAGGCAGCCATCTTTGCCGGCGACCTCTTCAAGATGTATCAGCACTTCTGCGAGGCACAGGGCTGGAAGCTCGAGGTGCTCGACTCGAGCCCGTCCGAGGCCGGCGGCTTCAAGTCCATTGAGTTCAAGGTCAACGGCGACAAGGTCTACTCGGTCATGAAGTACGAGAGCGGCGTGCACCGCGTGCAGCGCGTTCCCAAGACCGAGAGCCAGGGTCGCATCCAGACCTCGACCGCCACGGTAGCGGTGCTGCCTGAGGCGGACGAGATCGACATCAAGATCGACCAGTCCGACCTGCGCATCGACACTTACTGCGCGTCGGGCCCCGGCGGCCAGTGCGTTAACACCACCTACTCGGCGGTGCGCATCACCCACCTGCCCACCAACACCGTGGTGCAGTCCCAGGAGCAGCGCTCCCAGATCCAGAACCGCGAGGTCTGCATGCAGATGCTACGCGCTCGCCTCTACGAGATGGAGCTTGAGAAGCAGCAGGCCGAGCTTGGTGCCGAGCGCCAGAGCCAGATCGGCCACGGAAACCGCTCTGAGAAGATCCGCACCTACAACCAGCCGCAGGACCGCGTGACCGACCATCGCATCGGTTTCAACTCCACCTACAACGGCGTGCTTTTGGGCGACCAGCTGGGTACCGTCATCGACGCGCTTGCCGCGGCCGATCGCGCCGAGAAGCTGGCCCAGGCGGTCTAAGGCGCGCCATCAAACCAACTGCGTGCGACGGGCACCTGCGGGTGCCCGTTTCTATGCCGGTTTTATGGAACCTCAAAGCGCCTTCCGTCGCCCGCATCGGCGCAGGCGTGCAAAAACGCCCACGCTGAGCTGGGCGGTTAGAATTCGTACAATCTCAGTTGGCGAATGGTTTGTCCGGTGCGAGAGGCGTGCTGATTTCTGTTTGAGGTGCGCGCTAACGTGAGAAGCGCGGCGGTCTCCCGGGAGCGCCTGCAGTAGAATCTCCACCGAGCCGACGATGAGGGGAAGCCATGGGCACGACAGAACAAATGGTTGGACAGAACGCGGGGCAGGTCACAGCGCCGGAACAGCCGCAAAAAGAGGTCTGGACCATCGAGCGCTGCCTCAGGTGGTCCACGGGCTATCTTGAGCGCCATGGCGAGGAGCGTCCGCGCCTGGCGGCTGAGTGGTTGATCTGCGCCGCGGCGCATCGTAAGCGCATCGACCTCTATCTCAATTTTGATCAGCCCTTGTCCGAGGCCGAGCTTGCTGCGGTCCGCAATGGCTTGAAGCGCCGTGCGGCGGGGGAGCCTCTGCAGTACATCACGGGCGAAACCTCATTCCGCCAGCTCGACGTCCTCTGCGAGCCTGGCGTGCTCATCCCGCGTCCCGAGACGGAGCTGCTGGTTGACTTTGTGCTCGAGTACCTCGACCACGCGGTTCTTACCGGCGGGTCGTCCGTCGCGCGTCGCGAGCGTGTTGAGCTTCCCTGGAACGCCGAGGTTGCCCAAGCGCGCGAGCAAGAGCTCGCCGCTCTTGCCGCAAAGGCGCAAAGCGATGACGAGGCGACGGAGGCGGAGGAGGACGCTGCGGACGGTGTAGCGACGCCGGACGAGGCGGCCCCTGCTGATACCACGGCTGGCGAAGGCGATTTCGAGGCGTCGGATCCTGAGCCCGTAGCACCGCCGGTTGCGCATGTGCTTGAGGTGGGGTGCGGCACCGGTTGCATCTCGCTCTCGCTTGCTGCCGAGAGGCCGGGCGCAGTTCGCTGCGTTGCCACCGATATCGAGCCGCGTGCTGTCGCGCTCGCGCACCGCAACCGCGAGCGCGCCGGTCTTGCGGGTGACGCCGTTGATATTCGTGAGGGCGATTTGGTTTCGCCTGTTCACGCTGAGGAGTACGGCGCCTTTGACGTGCTCGTTTCGAACCCGCCCTATGTGCCGACCAAGGTGGTAGATACGCTCCCGCGGGAGGTGGCCGCCTTTGAGCCGCACCTCGCGCTCGACGGTGGAGCGGACGGGCTCGATATCTTCCGGCGCCTGCTCGACGTTGCACCGGCTTTGCTCAAGCCGGGAGCGCTGTTTGCCGTCGAGCTATTCGAGACCGCCACAGAGCCCGCTGCGGAGCTCTGCCGCGCCGCCGGATTCACCGACGTGCGCGTTGCCTCCGATATGACGGGAAGGCCCCGCTTCGTGCTCGCGCATTGCGCCTAAGGTAAGGCGGGTTTCAACGCAACGCGTTTGGTACGGACTTAAAGCGACGCCGTTCGTTGATGTGGAAAAACAGAGCCTTTCATTCAAAGCCTTTTCGGAAGGTGCGCTATTGCCGCACTCATAGAGCCTTAGCAATGCTAAGATAGAGGTGACATTATGACGAAGCGCCGGGATTTGATTCGAGAGCTTCTATCCGCCGGATGGGTAATGGGGCACGGAGGCAAACACGACTACTTCCGCAAGGGGTCAGGAAGAGTGACGATGCCGCGTCATGGTGAGATTAGCGATGCGCTGGCGGATAGGATTCGGAAACAGGCGGGGCTGGTCGTTCGACGTCCCTTGGACGCGAAGCGCAAGAGGGGAGAGACTCGTGAATAACGGAATGTCTTCGCAAGAACATGCGGGAAACGAATGGGAAGAAGTGTTCGTTAGAGAATTCGAGGTGTTTGTCGACGAAGGAATCTTTGTCGCGCTCCCTTGCGATATGGAAGGCGGAACTCAAGGGACCAGTTTTAATGATGCGGTTTATATGGCAGCAGACTGGTTGAGGGACGCGGCGCTAGCTTCGTTGGCAAAAGGCAAGGCACTGCCCGGAGGGGCATTGGGGCATGTGCCGCAATATGGCGGAAGAGTAATTGCGGTTGCTGTTCTTGCGGGGCGTGATGATATCCCTGCTATGACTGCCGCCGATGCCGCGCGGGCGCTGAACGTGAGCACAGCACGTGTGGCGCAGCTCTGCAAGGCGGGTAAGTTAGACTCCTGGCGTGTGGGGGCGACGCGAATGGTCTCGAAGGAAAGTGTCGAGATGCGCAAAATACTGGCGCAACGGGAGGAGGCGCTGGGGGAGCGATCACGCGCCTCGCATGTTGGCTTGGCGGCGGCGGGATAGAAGCTAAATGACGGGAAGGCCCCGCTTCGTGCTTGCGCATCGCGCCTAGCCAGAGCCTCGACAACTTAACCCCGACCGTGAGCGGTCGGGCGACACATTTCCTACGCATCTTCTCCTTTTGCCGAGCCACGCGGCCCGTTGGCGTGCGTTATTGACAATGTGTCCCTATGTCACCGTCTCCCGTGCGACAATACTGCGCAAAACGTCAGCAGGAGTATCGGGCGACGCGGAACAGCCGTCGCCCGAGCGATTTTTAAAGGGAGCAGGCGACGCAACGATGACCCAGGTGTTCCGCACCGCAGCAGATGAGGGCCTAACTGAGTCCGCAGCAATCGCGCAGGCGGCGCGCGTCCTCATGGCGGGCGGGCTCGCACTCATCCCTACGGAAACCGTGTACGGTCTTGCCGTAGCGGTGTCCGCATTCACCTGTCCCTCCGCGGACGCAGCGGAGCCCTTGGTTAACGGTTGCCCCGTGCCCGCCGAGGGGTCCGGCTATCGTCGCATCTTCGACCTCAAGCAACGCGACCTCGCGCAGACCGTGCCTTGGCTCGTAGATGGCGCAGGTGCCCTTGAGCGCTATGGGCACGACGTCGACCCCGGCGTGCAGGCGCTCGCCCGCGCGTTCTGGCCGGGCGCCCTCACCCTTATCGTCCCGGCGCGTGATGACGTGCCCGCGTTTATGCGCGCGGCAGACGGAACAGTTGCGCTGCGCTCGTCGGCCTCTCCGGTGGTGGCCGCGCTCATCGAGGCTTGCGGCAGCCCGCTTGCCTGCACGAGCGCAAATACCCACGGCGCCCCCGCGCCTGCCTCGTTCTGCGCGGTAGAGCAACGCATTCTCGATGGCGTCGATATCGCCATCGATGCGGGCGCGACGCCCTGTCAGGACGCGTCGACTATCGTCTCATTCCCCGGTGGAGAGCCACAGATCATACGGCAGGGCGCGCTCTCCGCGGCAGATATCAAGCGTGTGCTCGAGGAGCCTTGCGGCCCCGAGCGCGCGACGTCCCTGCGAAAAGGGTGATCGTGCATGCCTCTCTCACTTAAAGACCTCGGGCTCGTTGACGCGGCGTTTCGCTTCGGCGGCTCCTACATCATGTCGCTCGATGCGGGCACCACGTCGGTGCGCGCCGTTATTGTGGACGAGTTTGGCGGGGTCGTCGCTCAGGCGTCGCGCCCCCTCGGCATGCACTACCCCCATCCCGGTTGGGTCGAGCAGGACCCCACCGAGATCTTGGCATCCATGATCTCGGTCATTGTCGAGGTCCAGTTCAAAAGCGGCATTCATTCCGAGGACATCGCCGCGGTGGGCATCTCCAACCAGCGCGAGACGTGCATCGTCTGGGATCGCGAGAGCGGCCAGCCCGTCTACAACGCCATCGGCTGGCAGTGCCGCCGCACGGCGGACGCCGCCCGCACACTTGCCGACCCGGACACCGCCGCCATGATTCGCCGCAAGACGGGCCTTACGCCCGACGCATACTTCTCGGCGACAAAGGTCGCCTGGATTCTCGACAACGTTGCGGGCGCGCGCGAGATGGCAGACGCCGGCAAGCTCGTCTTTGGCACGGTCGACACCTGGCTCATCTACAGCCTCACGGGCGGTGCGGTCATTGCCACCGACTACACCAACGCGAGCCGCACGATGCTCTTCAACATCCGCACGCTCGATTGGGATGACGATCTGCTTGCGCTCTTTGGTATTCCGCGCGCCATGATGCCAGAGCTCAAGTGGAGTTCAGACGACTACGGGCATGTCTCGCACGAGATCATGAGTCACCGGCCGCCCATTACCGGTGTGGCGGGCGACCAGCAGGCGTCGCTCTTTGGCCATTGTTGCTTCCGCCCGGGCGAGGCCAAGAACACCTATGGCACGGGCTGCTTCTTGCTGATGAACACGGGCGATGAGGTCGTTGAATCCAGCGAGGGGCTCGTGGCAACCGTGGGCATCGCCGAGGGCGGGCGCGTGAGCTACGCGCTCGAAGGCTCGATCTTCCATGCCGGGTCGGTCGTGCGCTGGCTGCGTGACGGGCTCGGGATCATCGACGATGTGCAATCGACCGCAGAGGTTGCGTGCTCGTGTGCCACAAACGACGGCTGCTATCTCGTGCCGGCGTTCGGCGGTCTCGGCGCCCCTTGGTGGGATGCCGACGCACGCGGGCTCATCTGCGGACTCACGGCAGCCTCAACGCGCTCGACCATCGTGCGCGCCGCGTGCGAGTCGCTCGCCTACCAGGTCTACGACGTGCTGCGCGCCATGGAGCGTGCCGCCGGCTGCGAGATCAGCGAGCTGCGTGTCGATGGTGGTGCCTCGCGCAACGATTTCATCATGCAGTTCCAGGCGGACCTGTTGAAGATTCCCGTCGTTCAGTCGGAGTCCATCGAGACGACGGCAATAGGCGCGGCGTACCTCGCGGGTCTTTCCGTTGGGTATTGGGAGAATCGCGAGGAGCTACTCTCTAACTGTGCCGTTGCGGAGCGTTTCTCCCCGGCGCTTGGAGATGAGGCGGAGGAGTTGCGCCTCCGCAACCTGCGCGGCTGGCACGATGCCGTCAAACGTTCCCGCTCAACCGTCGCCTAGCACAGCGCGCTGCCTGATGCCGGACATTGCCTGACGGCCTGCCTCTTCTGATGCCGAGCGTTGCCTAGCGCCGCGCAACCTTAGTCTCCGCCCGTCGTGCTTGCTTGCAGGTGCCGGGCGAGCATCTCTCCCTCCTCGGCAACAGAGGTGCCAACGATAGGGTACGAGCCCGTTTCCTGGGGCGTTTCGAGCGCGTATTCGCGGTCGACAACAATAATCCCGCGCGCCTCCGGGGCGTTCTCCAGCAGGCGGGCGAGCTCTGCCCCGGCCGCCTCGATGGTGGAGCATGCTCGCTCTAGGGCGTGCGCGGTTCCCGGAAGCTGCCGCTCAATGGCAGCGGCAATGGTCAGACGGTTGAGCTCGCTTGCCGTGACGATGGCGCAGCAGATGCGCTCGGGCGTGGTATCGGTATCGATAAGAGGCAGAATCTGCAGCACAAACTGCACGATGAGGTCGTCGTTTTCTCCCGCTCCCGCCGGTGCAAACGTTTGCGACCACGCCTTCACGATCTCTCGGCACGCATCGAGCACGGGGCGCCGTGCGTCGGGAATAGGGCGGTCTTGCGTGAAGGCTGTTGCGGCCGCCCCCAGGCGGATAAAGAGAAAGAGCCTCCGCAGTGCCGCGCGGAAGAGCTCAGTTTCGCAGGCCTTTTTGCCAAAGTGCGCGCGCATGCGCTTCTCGAGGTCGCGGTAGGAGGCATCTCCGTCTGCCCAGAGGGCGAGCGCATCGGTTGAGCTGATGCGGTTTTTGGCGGAAACGCAGGCGGACATAGCGGCCATAAAGAGCGCCTCCTGGTGTCCAAAGCGCCGGCCGTCAACCTCCGTATCCTCCTCAAAGAACGCAACCTCCGGCATGTCCGCCACCACCTCAAGAAAGCCCTGGTCAAGCGGGCGCCCGCCGCGCTCAAGGGCAAGCCCGGTCGAGGCTCGCAAAAATGACCGGTCAAGATCGGTGAGGGTAAAGCCCAGCCTGCTCTCAAGCGCGGCGATCATACGGTTTACGCCGGGTAGATGCGCCTCAAGCACCGGGGGCCGGAATCCGAGCGCCGTTCTCACCAAAATGCTGATATAGCGCATTGCGAGCTCGCTCGCGTCAAGCGAGCTGCGCCTCACTGTGCCGCCCGCTGCTCCCAAAAAAGTCGCGGCCTTGCGGCTGAGCGCATATGCGGCAGAGACAGAGAGGCCGCGCCGTCTCGCAAATGCGGCAACGTCCACCTTTCCCGTTAGATACTCGTTACAAAGAAGCAGCAGGTTGGACTCGCGGTATACGTGCTGTATGAGCTCGAGCAGCGTGGTTGCGCGGTCAAAGCGCACAAGGACGGTGCCGCGCCTGCGCTCATGCGCGCGCACGTAGGGAGAGAGCAGCGCTCGCAGCGCATCGATGTCAGAAAGTGCGGTGTTGCGGTCGACGCCAAGCTCGCTCGCCAGCGTGCTTATGCGTTGTTCTGGCTGGTAGTAGAAGCGCTCGGTCAAAACAACATGACGTGCAACGTTGCGCTCCAAATACCGGTCGAGTTCCACGGCAACCTCCATTCCAGATTATTCACAAAACAAAGTATAAATGAATGAAAACACGATACGCACGACCCGGCGCCCGGTGGGAAGATGAGGCCATCAGCAAAGCTCCCAAGGTAAGGAGTGCATCGTGAAGACCGCTCTGGAAGAAGCCGCCCGCATCGAAGACCAGATTATCGCGTGGCGCCGTCATATCCATGCAAATCCCGAGAAGGGCTTTGACCTTCCCGCGACGCAGGCGTACGTTGCCGAGGAGCTCGCCCGTATGGGTATTGAGGCCAAGCCCTGCGGCGGCGAGATTCCCGCAGAGGTGGTGGAGAAGTACGAGCGCGCCGGCTTTGGGCGCATGGAGCACGCGACTGGCCTCGTTGCGACCATCGGCCAGGGTTCACCCTGTATCCTGCTGCGTGCCGACTACGACGCTCTGCCGCTCACCGAGCTCGCCGACGTTCCTTATAAGTCCCAGTGCGAGGGCCTCATGCACGCCTGCGGTCATGACTCGCACGCGGCGATGCTTCTGGGTGCTGCCAAGATCCTGAAGGAGCATGAGGCGGAGCTCAAGGGCACCGTCAAGCTTATGTTCCAGCCGGGCGAGGAGATGGGCTGTGGCTCCAAGCTTATGATCGACGACGGTCTGCTCGAGAACCCGCATGTCGACGCCGCGTTTGCGCTTCACGTCATGCCCGATCTTGAGCGCGGCCGCTTCTTCTTTGCGCCCGATGTTGCGAGCGCCTCGATGGACACGTTCATCATCCAAATCCAGGGCAAGGGCGGCCACAGCTCCATGCCCAACCAGACCATCGACGCCTCGATGATCGCCACGCAGCTCTATACGCAGCTGAACCTCCTTATGACGCGCGAGGCCGATCCGCGCAGCATGGTGACGTTCTCCATTGGAGCCGTCCAGGCGGGTACCGTGACCAACATCATTCCCGACAGCGCCGTTCTCCAGGGCAACATGCGCACGCTTTCGCGCGCGGACCGCGATCATTTGGTGGAGCGCATCCCCGAGATGGTCGACGGCATCGTGCGCGCCTGGCGCGGCACCTACCACATCGATTTCTTTAGCACGCCGACCACCAACAACGACGCCGATTTCATCCGCGAGGTCACGCCGTCGGTTGCCGACGTGGTGGGCGAGGATAACGTCATCTCCTGCCCGCCGCTCTCCGGCACCGAGGACTTCTCCTACGTGAGCCAGGCGGTCCCGTCGCTCTTTATGCAGCTCGGTACAGGCGGCGAGTATCCGGTGCACAACCCCAACATGACGCTCGACGAGTCGCTCTTCAAGCTGGGGTGCGCGGCGCACGTTAGCGTTGCCATGGACTGGCTCGCCTCCCACACGGCCTAAGGCCACCGGTACTTTAACGCCCGGGTGCGGTGTCGCCCCGAGCCCGGGCGCTTGGCGGCCACACGGTCGCTCGAATAAGAAAGAGAGGAAACAATGGGAAAGCTCAAGGGTAAAGAGGTAGCGATCTTTCTGACGCTCTTCTTCATCGGTCTGGTGGCCAACCTCGACAAATCGCTGATCGGCGTTGCCGCAACGGCCATCCGCGGTGAGTACGGGTACTCCGCGACGGAGTTCGCCAACATCACTAACCTCTATTACGCGAGCAATATCGTGATGACGCTCGTCTCCGGCTGGATTGTCGACCGCTTTGGTTATAAGCCGTTCATGGTCACGGCCCTTACCATCCTCACGGTGGCTTCGCTCACCTTCGGTCTCTCCGGCATGCTTGCCGCCGGCGCCGGCGGAGCGGTGGGCGTGCTCACCGGCCTTCTGGCCTCGCGTTTCTTCATCGGCATCGGCCAGACGGGCTACACCAACGGCGTGTCCAAGGTCATTGTCGAGAACTTCCAACCCGAGGTTCGCCAGACCGTGCAGTCCGTGGTCGTCGCCACGGCCGGTCTGGGCGCCCTGCTTGCCTACACCGTGTTCACGGGCCTTGTGGGTATGGGCTGGCAGATTGCCTACTACGTGCTCTCCGCGCTCTTTTTGATCGCGCTTGTGCTCATGGTGGTCATCGTCCCCAAGAAGTACACCCCGCCCGCGGGCAGCGTGTCGCTCTTCACCGCTTGGAAGCACAAGAACTCGCTCGTCCTCGGTTTCGCGCTTCTGTGCAACAACATGGTGGGCGTGGTCTCGCTCGCCTGGCTGCCCTCCTATCTACAGGGTATCGATGTCATCAAGGCCGAGATGGCCGTGAACCCGGGTCTCACCAACATGATTCTTATCGGGTACGCCATCGTGATGGGCGTCGCTATGGTCGCCTCCAACTTCATCATCAAGGCCTGGTTCCGCGGTAAAGAGAAGATCTTCGCGGTCATCTGCAGCGCTATCGGCGCCGTGCTCCTCTACATGATGACCACCTCGCAGGAGCTTGTGGCCATCGTCGCCTTCCTCTACAGCTCGACCTTCCTGCTCATGCTCGTCTTCAGCGCCATCGTCGCTCTGCCCTACGCACCGCTTGCCAACGAGGATGGCACTATCGTGCCCGTCTCGATGATCGCCTCCTCCTACGCGGTCATCAACATCATGGCCTTCCTCGGCGCCATCATCGGCAACACCGTTGTGGCGGGTATTGCCGACGCCATGGGCTTCTCGGTTGGCTTTGCCGCGCTTGCCATCCCGTTTCTGCTCTCTGGCCTGGCGCTCTTCTTGCTGCCCAAGACCAAGTAGCACACCTCTTCTGACGTAGAGCGTCTCTTGCGCCAGACATGCCATGAGCGTCTCCCGGCAGCTGGGACGGATCCCTGCCGGGAGGCGCTCGCTTTAACCCGCCGGTCAGCCCGGCGGCGCAAACGCGCGTTATTCAGTAATATAGGAAGCGACGTATTTTTACCCATTCGTTTGAGAGGATGAAGCATGCGTATCGCCATCGGCGCCGACCACGGCGGGTTCGAGCAGAAGCAGGAGCTTAAAGCCTATATCGCCAACGAGCTCGGCTGCGAGGTCGAGGACATGGGATGCGACTCCACCGAGAGCGTCGACTATCCCGATTACGCCGCGCCTGTGGCGCGCGCGGTGGCCGAGGGCTCTGCCGACTTTGGCGTGCTTGTCTGCGGCACGGGTATTGGCATGGCCATTGCGGCGGACAAGATCGACGGCGTGCGCGCCTCTTCGATCACCTCGCCCGCGTTTGCTGAGCTTTTCCGTCAGCATAACAACGGCAACGTCGTGTGCCTCTCCGGTCGCTTCATCGACCTCGACGTCAACAAAGAGATTGTGAAGACGTTCCTCACGACTGCCTTTGAGGGCGGCCGTCATGAGGGCCGTATTGCCAAAATCACGGCGCTCGAGGGCTAAGGTTTCTCAAACCGGGGCAAATCGTCACGTAAAAAGCACCGCTGAGCTGCAAAGATGATGCGTCTATGTCACGTCGTGATTTCATCTGTTGACTTTTCGGTGGGGCTGGCTAGAGTATTCGGAACGAGATTCGAATCACTTGTTTGCGCGGGTGGTTCGAGCAGGGAGGTGCAAGATGTTGTCTGCCCTTGATTGGCCGGGCAGCACCGTGCACATCGTCATCGGGGCTCTCGTGGGTCTGGTCGCCTTCGTCCCGCTGGCAGCGGCGCTCGCGCCGGTGCTTAAGGGTACGAACCGGGTGAACATGGTGGCGGGGATGCTGGCAATCGGCGTCTCGTTCGCTGTGCTCCTCGTGGGCGTCTTTGCCGCCCACCTCCTCGACCGCGGCGGTTTGGTGCCGTTTGCGGTGGGGGAGATGTGCGGGTTCGTGGGAGCGCTGGTCGTCATTCCCACCGTCTTGGTGGTTATGCTCGGCAGATGACGGTCCGGCCTTGTGCCGGCTGGAAGAAAAGGTGGAACTTTGGAAGCGTTCGCAAAGCTTTCGGGTGAGATCCAAGAGCTCGTTGCCGAGTTTGGCTCGGCTCCTGTGGTGGGCGACCTCACATTTGGCCTCACGCAGTACTCGTTTTGGCTGCTTGTTGCCGCGGTGGTGCTCGCCGTCGTCATGGTCATCTTCGTCAAGAAGCAGACGCTCGTACCGCACGGCTTTTTTGTCAACGGCGTCGAGTACCTCGTTGAGTACGTGCAAAACGACGTGGCCAAGGGCGTTGTCGGTACCGAGTGGCGCCGTCACTTCCCGTTCCTCGCCACGATCTTCTTCTTCATCCTCATCAACAACTTCATCGGCCTCATCCCGGGCATGAAGCCGGGCACGGGCGCCATCGGCTGCACGGCTGCGCTCGCGCTCGTCACCTTTGTGTACTTCATCTACTTCGGATGCAAGAAGCACGGCTTCATTGGGTACTGGAAGAGCCTCGCTCCCGCGGGTGTGGCCTTCCCCATGAACGTGTTCGTGTGGGTCATCGAGGTCTTCTCGCTGCTGCTCCGCCCGATTACGCTTGCCATCCGTCTGTTCTGCAACATGTTCGCCGGTCATATCGTCATGGGGTCGTTCTCCATCATGGCGGCGCTCTTTGCGGAGCCTCTGCTTGAGCACTTCAGCGCCATGAACGCGCTCGGGGCACTCCCGAGCGTGGCGTGGCTCGCCATCCTGCTTGTTATCTACGCGGTCGAGCTCATCGTCGCGTTTGTGCAGGCCTACGTGTTCACGGTGCTTGCCGCCGTGTACATCCAGATTGCCGAGGCCGAGGGGCACTAGCCGCCCGGCCCGCTTTACAGGTCACCACGGGCCCGCTCCCCGGACCCGGGTAGATAGTTGGTACTTAGCGCCACCGGCTATATAGCGCCAAGGCGCACGTCAAAGGAGGAATCGTGGGAGTTATCGGTTACGGTCTCGGTGTTATCGGTGCCGGTCTTGCTATTGGCCTTGCTGCCTTCGGTGCCACGAGCGCCATGGCTCGCCAGCCCGAGATCCAGGGTCGCGCCTTCACCGTCTTCATTCTGGCGTCCGCGTTTACCGAGGCACTCGGCCTCATCGGCTTCGTCGTGACGCTCATCGCCTAAGGGAAGCTCGCTGAGTCTCATCTGAGTTAAGGAGCTGACCTTATGAAGCACAACGTCTATGTGATGGGCCTCGCCGGTGTTGCGGCCGCCCTCGCGCTGCCCCGTCCGGCGTTTGCCGAGGAGGCCGCCGGCGGTGCGGACATCCTCATCCCCAAGATGGCGGAGTTCATTCCGGCTCTCATCGCGTTTCTGATCATCCTCATCGTGCTCGCCAAGATGGCGTGGCCGCAGATTCTCGCCACCATGGAGGAGCGCGAGAAGCGCATCGCCGACAGCCTTGACGAGGCCGAGAAGACCCGCCAGAAGGCTATCGCCGACCGCAAGGCGTCCGACGACATCGTGACCGACGCACGCCGTCAGGCGGCCGAGATCGTGCTCGCCGCTCGTCAGGACGCGGAGGCCGAGCGCTCGCGCATCCTCGCTGCCGCGCATGCCGAGGCGGAGGACATCCTCGCCAAGGCGCACACGTCCGCGGAGGAGGAGCGCCGCTCCATCTACGCCGATGCCGCCGCATCCATCGCAGACCTTTCGGTTTCGGTGGCCTCCAAGATCGTCGCCAAGACGCTCGACGAGGACGGCGAGCAGCGTCGCCTTATCGAGCGCTACATCGAGGAAGCGGGTAGCCTGAATGCCGACTAGCCGGAAGCAGGAGCGCGTTCTCGAGACCTATGCTCGCACGCTCATCGAGGCGGGCAAGGGCCAGGGGCGCGTGTTCAAGAACCGCGCTGACCTGGAGACCCTCGCCTCTGCGTCGCCCGAGCTTCTGGGCGTGCTCGCCACGATGGTCGAGCGCGGACAGCTCGATCTCCTCTCTGAGGTCGCGGCGACCTATCACGCCATGACCGAGGAGGACGAGGACGTGGTGGGTGTCAAGGTCACCACGGCCGTGCCGCTCGACGACGACCTGCGCGCCAAGATCTCTGAGCGCGTGCGCGAGCGTCTGGGCCGCGAGGTCTTCCTCATCGAGAACGTCGATCCGTCTATCATCGGCGGCCTTGTGATCGAGGCGCGTGGCCAGCGCCGCGACATCTCGGTCAAGACGCAGCTGCGCGCTGCGCGCGAGGCCCTCGATTCCACCACTGCCACTATCGGAGGGGAGGCAGCCCATGAGTGAGATCATTGATGCCGCGAGCATCACTAAGATCTTGGCCGAGCGCTTGAACACGCTCGATGCCGCGGTCGATACGCAGGAGGTCTCGCACGTCGACGAGGTCGGAGACGGCATCGCGCGTGTTTCGGGCCTTATGAGCGCCATGGCAGGCGAGCTTCTCGAGTTCAAGAGCGAGGAGACCGGCGAGCGCGTCTTTGGCCTTGCCCAGAACCTCGAGCGCGATGAGGTCGGCGCGGTGCTCTTTGGCAACGTCGCCGCCATCAAAGAGGGCGACGAGTGCCGCACCACCGGCCGCATTATGGATATCCCGGTCGGCCGCGCCATGCTCGGCCGCGTGGTGAACCCGCTCGGCCAGCCCATCGACGGCCTGGGCGAGATTCGCGCCACGCATCGTCGTCCCATTGAGTTCAAGGCGCCCGGCGTTATCGATCGTACTCCGGTGTGCGAGCCCGTGCAGACGGGCATCCTCGCCATCGACTCCATGATTCCTATCGGCCGCGGCCAGCGCGAGCTCATCATTGGCGACCGCAAAGCCGGTAAGACCGCTATCGCAATCGATACGATCATCAACCAGCGCGGCAAGAACATGATCTGCATCTACGTCGCCATCGGCCAGAAGGCCTCCACGGTGGCGGGTATCCGTGCGGCGCTCGAGGCGCACCACGCCCTCGACTACACTGTCATCGTCTCCGCGACGGCCGCCGAGTCCGCGCCCATGCAGTACATTGCCCCTATGGCGGGTGCCGCTATTGGCGAGTTCTTTATGTACAACGGTGCCGACGGCAAGCCGGCATCTGCCGAGAACCCGGGCGGGCACGTGCTCGTCATCTACGACGACCTCTCCAAGCAGGCCGTTGCCTACCGTCAGATGTCGCTGACGCTGCGTCGTCCGCCGGGACGCGAGGCCTACCCCGGCGACATCTTCTACCTGCACAGCCGCCTGCTCGAGCGTGCCTGCAAGCTTTCTGAGGAGCTCGGCAGCGGCTCCATGACGGCCCTGCCGCTCATCGAGACGCAGGACGGCGACGTGTCGGCCTACATCCCCACCAACGTGATTTCGATCACCGATGGCCAGATCTACCTGCAGAGCGACCTGTTCCTGCAGGGCCAGCGCCCGGCCGTTGACGTGGGTATCTCGGTTTCGCGCGTGGGCGGTGCCGCTCAGGTGAAGTCCATGAAGCAGGTCGCGGGCAACCTCCGCCTTGACCTCGCCTCCTATCAGGAGCTCGCGGGCTTTGCCCAGTTTGGCTCCGACCTCGATGCGCAGACGCAAAAGCAGCTCACGCACGGCTCGCGCATGATGGAGCTCTTGAAGCAGGCGCGCTACTACCATCTCGACGTGGCCGAGCAGGTCGCCGTGCTCTTTGCCGGCAACCAGGGCTACTTCGACGATCTGGCCATCTCGCAGGTTCTCGAGTTCCGCGACGGGCTTGTGACCTATCTCAAGAGCAGCTACGGCAAGATCTTGGAGCGCCTACGCACCGAGAAGATCGCCGGCGACCTCGAGAGCGACCTCGATCGCGCCATCGCCGACTACAAGCGCGACTTCGCCGCTAAGCACGTGGCGGAGAGCAACGCGGACGCCTCCGTGGATCAGGAGGCGTAGAGACGCTATGGCCAACCTTCGCGAGATCAAGAAGCGCATCACCTCGACGACGAGCATGAAGCAGATCACCCGCACGATGGAGATGGTCTCCACGGCCAAGATCCGTCGTGCGTTGGAGCGCGCCTATGCGGCCGAGCCGTATAAGGACGCGCTGACCGACGTCATGCTCACCGTGGCGCAGGACGCCGAGGCTGCGGGCGACGCCCCGCTCTTGGCCCGTCACGATGCCGAGCGGCGCGTTCTTGTGGTCGCCATCGCGAGCGACCGCGGTCTTGCGGGCGGCTTCAACGTGGGCGTTGCACGCGAGGCCGAGAAGATCATGCACGCTTGCGCCGAGAAGGGTGAGGAGGTCGAACTCATCACCTGCGGCCGCAAGCCGACCGAGTACTTCAGCCGCCACGCCAACGTGGTCATGCACTTTGAGGGAAGCTCTGCCGAGCCGACCCTCGAGCAGGCCCGCATGATTGCGAGCTATATCACGCACGGCTACACCTCGGGCGACTTCGACCGCGTGGAGGTCATCTACCACCACGCCAAGAACCGCGTCGACCAGGTCCTGCGCGTAGAGCACCTGCTGCCGCTCGACACCGAGATGGTGGCGCTCGCGCGCGGTCCGCGCAAGAACGAGGACGAGGCCCCGACGCGCATCTCGTCGAGCTTTGCCTTCGTGCCCTCTGCGGAGGTGGTGCTCGGAAACCTCGTCTCGTCCTACGTCCTTACCGTCATTCACCAGGCGCTGATCGACTCCGCCGCCTCCGAGCAGGGCGCTCGCCGCAAGGCCATGCACTCCGCCACGGACAACGCCACCGCGATCATCGCGACCCTCACCCGCACCTACAACCGCGTGCGCCAGGCTTCCATCACGACCGAGATCAACGAGATCGTGGGCGGCGCCAACGCATTGGAGGAATAGCAATGGCTCAGAGCTACGATTTGAACGACATCAAAGACGCCGTCGAGCGCCATACGGCGGGCGAGGGGCATATCGTCCGTATCGTCGGCCCGGTTGTCGACGTCAAGTTCGAGGGGCAGGTCCCCGCGATCTACAACGCGCTCACCGTCGAGGCGGACACGCCCATGGGCCATGTGTCGACGATCCTCGAGGTCGAGAGCCAGCTGCCGGGCGGCGTGGTGCGTACCGTTGCGATGAGCTCCACTGACGGCCTCATTCGCGGCATCACCGCCACCGACACGGGCGGCCCCATGACCATGCCCGTGGGCCCCGGTACGCTCGGACGCATCTGGAACGTGCTCGGCAAGCCGGTTGACGGCAAGGAGATGCCCGAGGTGGAGGACTACTATCCCATCCACCATCCGGCGCCCTCCTTTGACGAGCTCACCACCCAGACCGAGATTTTTGAGACGGGCATCAAGGCGATTGACCTGCTCGAGCCCTACATCCGCGGCGGCAAGACCGGCCTGTTTGGCGGCGCCGGCGTGGGCAAGACGGTGCTCATCCAGGAGCTCATCAACAACCTCGCCCTCGAGCACAACGGCACGTCGGTCTTCACCGGCGTGGGCGAGCGTACCCGTGAGGGCACCGACCTGTACCTCGAGATGAAGGAATCGGGCGTTATCGACAAGACCTGCCTGGTCTACGGTCAGATGAACGAGCCTCCCGGAGCGCGTCTGCGCGTGGGCCTTGCCGGCCTCACGGCGGCGGAGTACTTCCGCGACCGCGGCCAGGACGTGCTGCTCTTTATCGACAACATCTTCCGCTTCTCTCAGGCGGGCTCTGAGGTTTCGGCCCTGCTCGGCCGTATGCCTTCTGCCGTTGGTTACCAGCCGACGCTCGCCACCGAGATGGGCGACCTTCAGGAGCGCATCACCTCGACCAAGACCGGCTCGATCACCTCGGTCCAGGCGGTCTACGTCCCCGCGGACGACCTTACCGACCCCGCTCCGGCAACGACCTTCACCCACCTCGACGCCCAGACGGTTCTGTCGCGTAACATCGCGAGCCTCGGCCTCTACCCGGCCATTGACCCGCTCGCGTCCTCCTCTGACGCCCTCGACCCCTCTGTTGTGGGCGAGGAGCACTACCGCGTTGCCGTCAAGGTCCAGGAGATCCTGCAGGAGTACTCCGACCTCCAGGACATCATCGCGATCTTGGGTATGGACGAGCTTTCCGAGGAGCAGCGCCTGACTGTGAACCGCGCGCGCAAGCTGCAGCAGTTCCTGTCGCAGTCTTTCCACGTGGCCGAGAAGTTCACCGGCAACCAGGGCGTGTACCTGCACATTGAGGACACCGTGCGCAGCTTTGCCGCCATTGTGGACGGCGAGTGCGACGACCTGCCCGAGCAGGCCTTCCGCTACGCCGGCACCATCGACGACGTGCGCGAGCGCGCCGCCAAGATGGAAGCGGGTGCATAGCCGATGCGCATCCGTATCGCTTGCCCGGAATCGAATGCCTACGAGGGGGAAGCTGCCTTTGTGGCGCTTCCCTCTACCGACGGCGAGATGGGCGTGCTCCCGGGGCATGCGAGCGAGATCTGCACCGTTGAGGCCGGTATCGTGCGCGTGTGCGACCAGGCGATGGGGGCGGTCGACCACCGTTTTGCCGTTGCCGGCGGCTACGCCGAGATCACCGCAGATGAGGTGGTCGTGCTGGCCCAGCGCGCCTGCGACCTCGACGCTATCGACGCCGATGCCATCCGCGCGGAGCTCCAAGGTTTTGAAGACCAGCTGAGTAATTTGTCGCAAGATGATGCACGCCGCGCCTATCTTTATAATGAGATGGCGTGGCGCAAGCTCCTGCTTGCTGCCTAGCTGCCCGGCCCCTGCCGGGCCGGAATCGATTCTAGCTGGTAGATGAGGTAGGACTTGGACATCATCCGCGTTCAGGGCGGGCATGCGCTTACGGGCGGCGTGCACGTCTCGGGTGCTAAGAACTCGGCACTCAAACTCATGGCCGCGACGCTTCTGGCGCCGGGCGTGACCACGCTTACCAACGTTCCCAATATTTCCGACGTGCACGTCATGGGCAAGGTCTTAAAGGGTCTGGGCTGCACGATTGAGGTTGTTGACGAGCACACGCTCGCCATCGACACCTCGGGTGCTAACTCCTGGGAGGCTCCCTACGAGCTCGTCGCCAAGATGCGCGCCTCCACCGCGGTCATGGGCCCTCTGCTCGGCCGCTTTGGCCGCGCCAAGATCGCCATGCCGGGCGGTTGCAACCTCGGTGCACGCAAGATCGACATGCATATCCTCGGTCTCGAGGCGCTCGGCGTCTCCTTTGACACGAGCCACGGCTACATCTTTGCCGATGCGCACGAGGGCATGTCGGGCACGATGGTGACCCTCGAGTTTGCGAGTGTCGGCGCGACGGAGAACCTCATCATGGCGGCGGTTCGTGCCAAGGGCACGACGGTGATTGACAACGCCGCGCGCGAGCCCGAGATCGTCGACCTTGCCAACATGCTGAACGAGATGGGCGCCAAGATCCAGGGCGCCGGCACCCCGGTCGTGGAGATTGAGGGCGTCGACGAGCTGCATCCGGTCGAGCACCGCGTGATCGGTGACCGTATCGAGGCCGGCACCTTTATCGTTGCGGGCGCCCTTGCGGCCGATGGGGACGGTATCGAGGTCACGGGCTTCAACCCGCATCACCTCGGTATGGTGCTCAAGAAGATGGAGCTCATGGGCATCCGTCTTGAGCGCGGCGTCGACGGGGTGCGCGTGTGGCGCGCCGACCGCATCGCGCCGGTGGATATTCAGACCCTGCCGTTCCCGGGATTCCCCACCGACATGCAGGCCCAGGTTATGGTGCTTTCTGCCATGGCCGACGGCAGCTCGGTGATTACCGAGAACATCTTTGAGAATCGCTTTATGTTTGCCTCCGAGCTCGTACGCATGGGGGCCGATATTCGTATCGAGAGCCATCACGCCATCGTGCATGGTGTAAAGTCGCTCTCGGGTGCCCAGGTGGTCTCGCCCGATTTGCGCGGTGGCGCCGCGCTCGTGGTGGCGGGACTTATCGCCGAGGGCGAGACCGACGTCTCTGCGATCCATCACATCGATCGCGGCTACGAGCGGTTCTGCGACAAGTTGGTCGGCTTGGGCGCCTCGGTCGAGCGCGTTCAGGTGCCTGACCTTGCCGAAGACTAAGTTAGGTTGCCTATGAGTATCCGCAAAAAGCCCGTTCAGCAGGCGCACCGTCCCACTTCGGGCGCCGCGAGCCGTATCTATAGCCGCGAGAACGTCGGCCGCTACGCCGAGCGTGCGCGCCAGCGCCGCCGCGGACGCGTGGTCCGCCGTGGCATCCTTGTGGGTATTTTGGGCGTGCTTTTGGTGGGTGTCGTCGCCGCGGGCGCGTGGGTCACGAACCTCATGTCGCGCCTGAACGACGGCGAGGTCATCACGAGCGACCTCTTGGCAACGCTTGTCGACTCCGATGTGGCACGCGACCCGTTTTACATGCTTCTTCTGGGTACCGACGGTCGTCCCGGCGAGGAGACCTACCGTACCGACTCCATCATTCTCGCGCGCGTTGATCCCATCGAGAAACAGGTTACGCTCATCTCCATCCCGCGCGACACTCGCTACGTTTACCAAGGCTCGACCGTTAAGATCAACGCGGTGTTTAGCTATGGCGGTGCCGACGATATGGTCGAGGCGGTGAACGACCTCTGCGGCGTGGAGATCTCTGAATACGCCGAGATTAACTTCGATGGCATGAAGGCGCTTGTGGACGCGGTCGGCGGCATTGACATTTACGTGCCCGAGGGCGACGAGGTCGACGACCCCGAGGCAGGCCCCGTTACCATCGAGTCCGGCCAGCAGCACATGGACGGCGAGGCGGCGCTGACCTTCAGCCGTGCGCGTCACCAGTTTGCCGACGGCGACTACACGCGTATGCGCCATCAGCGCATGGTGCTCGGCGCGCTCGCTGAGAAGATCCTGAACAACCTCGACATCGCCACCGTGCCCGCGCTCATGAATCAGCTCGCGGACATGGTGAAGACCTCGCTTCAGGTCTCGGACATCGTGTCGCTCATCAACGCGATGCGCGGCATGGATGTCAACAGCATGTACTCTGCCAACATCCCCTCGTGGGCGGGTCAGGATACCTACATCAACGGCCAGAGCTTTGTCTTTGTGTACGAGGACAAGCTCGAGAAGATGATGGAGCGTGTCGACGCCGGCGAGGATCCGCAGGGTCCGCAGACCATGGGCCAGGGCGATGGTACGGGCGGCACCGTGGGCGACCTGTACGAGAACAGCAACGAGGACTGGCGTTACGGCACGGCGACCACCTCGAGCTCGGTGGATGAAGAGGAACTTGCCGAGGACGGCGAGACTGCAACCACCGAGTAACAGCGCCAGATTAGTCGCGTGATAGAACGCCCCGGATGCGGACAAAGCGTCTGCATCCGGGGCGCTTTCTTATCGAGCTTGGTGTTAGGCAAAGCGCGCCACGAGGGCCTCGAGGACGTCGACCATCTTCTCGAGCGAGCTCACCGGGATGAACTCATTTACGCCATGGCAGCAGTACCCGCCCGTGGAGAGGTTGGGGCAGGGAAGGCCACGGAACGAGAGCTGGGCGCCGTCGGTGCCGCCGCGGATGGGGAGCACGTGCGGCTCCACGCCTGCAGCGGTGAACGCCTCCTTTGCAAGCTCGATGAGCTCGGGGTAGTCGGCAACGATCTCTGCCATGTTGCGATACTGCTGCTTGATCTCCACTGTGACGCGATCGCTGCCGAGCTCTGCGTTAACAAAGGCGGCCGCGCGCTCGATGAGGGCGCTTTTTGCGTCGAACTTGGCGGCGTCGTGGTCGCGCACGATGTAGCGTGCCGTGGCGTGCTCGCAGGTGGCCGAGACGCCTTCGAGGTGGATGAACCCTTCGTAGCCCTCGGTGTGCTCGGGACGGGCGTGCTTGGGCAGAAGCGCATGGAAGCGCGCAAACAGGTTGCCCGCGTTCACCATCTTGTCCTTGGCGTCGCCGGGGTGGATGGAGTAGCCGCGGAAGCGCACCGTTGCCTCGGCGGCGTTGAAGCACTCCCACTCCAGCTCGCCGATGGGGCCGCCGTCGACGGTGTAGGCGTACGTACAGCCAAAGCCCTCGATATCAAGAAGCTCTGCGCCGTGGCCAATCTCCTCGTCGGGGCAGAAGCAGATGCCAAGGCGCGGATGCGCCAGCTCGGGATGGGCGGCCAGGCGCGCGACGAGTGCCATAATCTCGGCGACGCCCGCCTTGTCGTCGGCACCGAGCAGGGTCGTGCCGTCGGTCACCACAAGGTCTTCGCCCACAAGCGCGTCGAGCGCGGGGAGCTTATCGGGCGCGATCGAGACGGGGCCCTCGGCACCCTCGCCGCAGATGAGGGGGCCTCCCTCGTAATGTACGATATGCGGGTTCACGTTGGTGCCGCTCACCACTTCGGTAGTGTCGAGGTGGGCGATGAGGCCGAGCGCGGGGCGCTCCTCGGCGCCGGCGCTGGCCGGCACGTGCGCGATGACATAGGCGTTGTCGGTCACGTGCACGCCCTCGCACCCAAGCTCGGTAAGCTCATCGGCAAGCACGCGCGCAAGGTCGAACTGCTTGTCAGTTGAGGGGACGCGGTCGGCGTGCTCGTCGGATGAGGTGGTGTCAATGCGGACGTAGCGCATAAAGCGCGCAAGAACATCGGAGTGTGCGGTTTCGGACATCTCGATCCCTTCGCTTGTGTGGTCGGACCCTCCCACTCTAGCACGCGCGGCGCGTTGGGGTAGAATCAGCTGAACACCACTGGGCCCGTCGCCGTTTTTGCTTCTGTCCAACGGCGCCGGCGCGACTCCCAAGGAGGCGGGCGCATGGCAGCGACCGAACAAGGCCAAGATCTTCACCTCACCATGGCAAACGAGGACTATCTCGAGTGCATGGTGCGCATCGAGCAGGAGGAGGGTGCCGAGGGCGGCGTCCGCTCCGTCGACATCGCCACGCGTCTTGAGGTCTCCAAGGCCTCGGTTAACAAGGCGGTCTCGGTGCTCAAGGCTCAAGGTCTTGTTGAGCAGGCGCATTACGGCAGGGTCATGCTCACGCCCCGCGGGCGCGAGATCGGTGAGGCGGTGTGGTACCGCCACCGCCTGCTGCGCACCTTCCTCATCAAGGAGCTCGGGGTTCCCTTTGAGCGTGCGGATGAGGAGGCCTGCCAGATGGAGCACGCCGTCTCTGAGGACACCATGAACCGCTGGCTCACCTACCTTGAGGGCCAAAACATCATGGTTGGCGAGGAGTAGAGACCTTGCCGGATTCGACCGCCTACTATAACCGCACGGGCGCGCAGGAGCTGCGCGAGCGCCTCGCGTCTGAGGTGCTGCTTGCACAGGGCCCCATGGGAACAGTGCTTATGGGCGAGTCAGGCGCGGCGGATGTGCCGGCGGCGTTCTGGAACCTCGCCGAGCCGCAGACCGTGCAGACGATTCACCGTCTGTACGAGGCGTCGGGCGCGCAGGTCCTCATCACCAATACGTTTCAGGCCTCTGAGCCGGCACTTGCGCGCGATCTGATTGTGCCTGCCATGGCCGAGGTCAACCGCGCTGCCACAGACAACGCGCGCGCGGCGCACCCGCAGGTGCTGCTTGGGTCGGTCGGCCCCTGCGGCCTTGCGTGGATGCGGCGCGACACGCCCGAGTTTCGCGCTTGTCGCGCGGCGTATCGCGAGCAGGCAGAGGCCCTGCTCGTTGCGGGCGTAGACGGCATTTTGCTCGAGACGTTCACATCCATCCGCGATCTGGAGCCGGCGCTTGCCGGGGTGTGTGATGCGGCGGACGGTATGCCCGTCCTGGTGAGTTTTGTCATCGATGACGAGGGAAATCTTTTGGGAGACGGCCTCACGATCGAGGGCGCGGTGCTCTGGGCGGAGAAGCGCGGGGCCGAGGCGGTTGGCATCAACTGCTGCTCGATTGCGGCGGCAACGCAGGTGCTGCCGCGCATGGTTGCCACGGCGCGTACGCCGGTTATGGTCAGACCTAACGCCGGCATACCCGTGCGTGACGAGGACGGCACGCTCACCTGGCCTGACGGTCCCGAGGCGTTCGGTCGTGCCGTCAACGACTGGGTTGCTGCCGGGGCTCACCTCGTAGGTGCGTGCTGCGGGGCGACGCCGCAGACGACGGCTGCCATGGCGGACGCCCTCGCATAGGCGGCGGCGTCTCGCATCAGACGGCATCCCCAATCTTGAGAAAAACGGCGCGGCGGCGGAAGCCCTAAAGACTTCCGCCGCCGCGCCTTGTGGCAGACGAGGGGGGGGGACGTGCTGCCCGGATAGGGGAGACGTCGAGCGCAAACGATGTTAGAGCTCGACAATCTTGGTGCCGTGGACCTCAGATACCCCAAGGGCCTCGGCTACCTCAACGGCGTTGGCGTGCGTGATGCCGCCGCCGGGGAGGATGGTGATGCGCCCGTTCGCGTAGGCAATAAGGCGGGCGAGGTGATCGATGTTGCCCATAATCGGCGTGCCGGCGGCGCCGCCGTGGGTGAGGATGCGCTCGACACCGAGCTCGGCAAGTACGTCGATGGCCTCGCGCTGGCGCTCCTCAGAAAGCTCGTCAAAGGCCATGTGGAAGGTCACCTGCACAGGCTCCCCTTCACCGTCGGCGCCCTTAGCGGCGCGGACGAGGGCGCGGGTCATGGCACGGTCGATGGCAAGCTCACCGGTTGCATCGTCGCGCACGAGGCAGCCAAAGACAACGCCCGTCACGCCCTCGGCGCGCTCGCAGGCAATGTCATCTGCCATCATCTGCTGCTCGGCGGCGGTGTAGACAAAGTTACCGCCGCGCGGGCGTGCCATGGCCATTACGGCCACGTTATGCTCGCGCGCAAAGGCCACAGCGGCGCGCACGACGCCTACGCTGGGGCTCGTGCCGCCAACGGCAAGGTTGTCGCAGAGTTCGATACGCCCGGCGCCCGCCGCAACGGCGGCCGGTACGCGCTCCATGTTCTCTGCGCAGAACTCTCTCAGCAGTGCCATGGTTCCTCCCAACACGATGGATCGCGCCGCGCACGGGCGCGGACGCGCCGATTAGAATCGGTCTTTAGCCCATCATAGAGGTCTCAGCGCCGCCGCCATGCCCTCAAACGTTCGCGATTTCTGCCACGCCAGCCGGCAGTTGGCCTGATTGACTTGCCTCTCACCTGCCGATAGCCTGTATCGATAGTGGGAACAATAGGAGCGGTATGCCTCGGCGCTGCACCGGGCATCCGGGAAACTCTCTGTGGTACAACGGGGCGCTCGCCCCCGAGAGAAAGGACAAAGCATGCACCGTCTAGGAATTTCCCTCTACCCTGAGCATTCGACTCAGGAGAAGGACTTCGCGTACATGGAGCTTGCCGCCAAGTACGGCTTCTCCCGCATCTTCACCTGCTTGCTCTCGGTGGAGAAGGGTGCCGAGGAGACGGTGGCCGAGTTTGGCGGCTTCATGAAGCGCGCCCACGAGCTGGGCTACACCGTTGCGGTCGACACGAATCCGCACGTGTTTGAGCGCCTGGGTGCCACGGCGACGAACCTCAAGCCCTTTGCCGACATGGGCGTTGACATCATCCGCCTCGACGGCCATCTGGGCGACGAGGGCGACATCATGCTCACCCGCAATCGCGAGGGCATCAAGGTTGAGTTCAACGGCAGCGGCAACCTCGGCCTCGACCTGCTTGTTGAGCGCGGTGCCGACAAGCGCAACATGGTCACCTGCGCGAACTTCTTCCCCGAGCCCTGGACGGGCATGAGCGAAGAGCGCTTTGTCGAGCTCTCCCGCAAGTACCATAAGGCCGGCTTCCAGACGGCTGCCTTTGTCTCGAGCCAGCAGCCCGAGACCTTTGGCCCCTGGCCCGTCTTTGCCGGTCTTCCCACCTGCGAGGATGACCGCCGTCGCCCCATTGACCTGCAGGTGCGCCACCTCGTGGGCACGGGTCTTATCGACGACATCATCATCGGCAACGCCTTTGCGAGCGAGGACGAGCTTGCTGCCATGGCGGCAGTCGACACCAGCCGCGTTACCATGCGCATCGACCTTGACCCCGGCATCACCGAGGGCGAGCGCGAGGTTCTGTGGGGCTTCAACCACAACGAGCGCGGCGACTGCTCTGAGTACCTCATCCGTTCGAGCTGGCCGCGCTTCATCTTCCGCGAGCGCGAGATCGCCCCGCGCGAGGCGCCCGAGACCTTCCACAAGGGCGACGTCCTCGTGGTGAACGACAACATGGCGCACTATCGTGGCGAGCTCCACATCGCCCGCCGCGACATGCCCAACGACGGCACGCGCAACCTCCTTGGCCGCATCCCCGCCGAGGAGCTGTTCCTGCTCGACTACATCCTGCCGGAGCACCCCTTCGCCTTCATCAAGGCGTAGCGTCACAACATACGCCATTTGACGCACATGCGGGCGTCGCTCAGCCATACGGCCGGGCGGCGCCCATTTTAGCGAGGCTCCGGCGAGGGCGCTAGGCGCCCCGTCCAGAGTCCCGTCCGTACGTTTGTGCAGGGCGGCAGTAATTCGTGCAGAGTCACTGCCGCCTCTACCGGCACGGGACGCCCGTCCGTATCGCCGCCATCGCGGATAGTATGGTGGCGAGGGAGGAATGAGGGTATGCAAGATACCAATCTGGTGCGCTACATCATGAAGCACGACGGCATTGCGCCGGCGGAGCTTGCCGTGCACCTCGGCGTCAAGGAGCGCGCGATGCGTGACCGCATCCGCCACGCCAATGACTCTATGCACGATCGCGGCATCATCGTCTACGACCGTGCGCGCCAGCGCTATGTGGTCGATATCCTCGATAGCGAGGGCTTTGAGGCCTGGCTCAGCGGTTCGGCGGCGCGCGACGCGTTTGACCGTCTGCCCTCCACGCCCGAGGAGCGTGTAGCCTACCTGTTGCAGGACCTGCTCTCCCGCACCGACTGGATCACGCTCGAGGACCTGGCGAGCCTGCTGTTTGTATCGCGCTCCACCATCTCGAGCGACTTGCGCCGCGTGGAGCAGACCCTCGACGAGTTCCATCTGCATATCGAGAAGCGCCCGCGCCACGGCATCCGCGTTACCGGCTCCGAGATGGACCGTCGTCTTTGCCTCGCAAACATCGCCGTCGAGGCGCGCCTTGCCGACGACGAGCTCGGCGACGCTGACTACCACGCCATGCTCGACGCCGTGGAGCACCGGGTGACCGAGGTCCTCGACCGCGAGCAGTACAAGATCAACCCGGTGTCGCACCAGAACCTCGTCGTGCACATCGCCATCGCCATCACGCGCATCCGCAAGAACTGCTACGTCCCCATGGACGCGGCAAACCTCGAGCACGTGCGCGATACGGCGGAGTACGCCGTTGCCGACGTGGTCGCCCGCGCCATCGAGAGCGCCTTTACCGTCGACCTGCCCGAGGAAGAGGTCGCCTACATCGCCATCCACCTCGCGAGCAAGCATCTCATCGAGGGCGATGGTTCCTCGAGCGGAGAGGGGGCCAAAAACCTCGAGATTACCGACGAGGCTTGGAACCTCGCCGCCGAGATGCTCGACGTTGTCTGGCGCGCCTTCCGTTTTGACTTCCGCGATGACGCGGAGCTGCGCATGAACCTCGCGCGCCACCTCATGCCGCTCGAGGTCCGCCTCAAGTACGGCATGGTCTACGACAATCCGCTGCTTCCCGACATCAAGGCGCGCTATCCGCTGCCGTTTTCCATGGCAACTGACGCGCTCGGCGTGCTCGGCGAGCGCCACGACACGGCGGTGTCGGATGCCGAGATTGGGTATGTGGCCCTCTTCTTTGCGCTTGCGCTCGAGCGTCGCCACACGGGGCACGCCAAAAAGCACGTGCTGGTGGTGTGCGCGTCCGGTGCGGGCAGCGCCCGGTTGCTTGCCTACCGCCTGCAGGAGGAGTTCAGCTCCGACTTTGAGTGCGTGGACACCTGTGACGCCTCCGACTTCAGCACGCGCGACCTCACCGATATCGATTACATCTTCACCACGGTGCCCCTCGAGCGCGCTGTCGAGCAGCCCGTCGTCCACATCAGCCTCTTTTTGGACGAGACGAGCCGCCGCGACGTCAAGCGCGCCCTCAAGCAGGACAGCGACGCCAACATCAAATCGTATTTCTCGCGCGACCTGTTCTTCCCGCGCTGCGCGCTCACCACGCACGAGGAGATCATCGACTTCCTCTGCGAGCGCTGCGCCGCCTACGACGAGCTGCCCGAGAACTTTGAGGCGCTCGTGTGGCAGCGCGAGCGTGCGGCCAACACGTCGTTTGGCAACCTGGTGGCGCTTCCGCACCCCTACGAGGCTGTAAGCAGCAAGACCTTTGTGGCCGTGGCCCTCACCGACACGCCCGTCGACTGGGGCGGTACGCCCGTTCAAGCGGTATTCATGGTCTGCGTCGCGCGCGACGCGGGCGCGGACCTTGAGGCGTTTTATCGCGCCATGACCGGTCTTTTGACCAAGCAGCAGGCAATTCAGGAACTGATCGACGACATGCGGTTCGAGGTGCTCCTGAGCGAACTGGAAGGAGAATAAATGGACGAGTTGGTACGGACGAGTTTCCAGATCATTGCCGCCGTGGGCGGTGCGCGAAGCTCCTATGTCGAGGCCGTCGCTGCGGCGAAGGCGGGCGATTTTGAGCGCGCCGACGAGCTCATGAAGGCCGGTGACGAAAGCTTCTTGGGCGGGCACGACGCCCACACCTCGCTTATCCAGCGCGAGGCCGCCGGCGACCCGGTGAACATGACCCTCATGATCACCCACGCCGAGGACCAGCTTATGGCTGCCGAGAGCTTCAAGATCGTGGCCGCCGAGCTCATCGACGTCTACCGTCGCATGGAGAAGGACGCGTAAGGGTCCAGATCGCTGCTCCCCGCGCGGTATGGGTCCGCGCGGTTACGTCACGCGGCCGCAAGGCCGCAGAGAAAGGAAGGGACTATGGCAGACAAGAAGAAGATCTACCTGTTCTGCAGCGCCGGCATGTCCACGAGCATGCTCGCCCAGAACATGCAGCAGGTGGGCGACGCCCACAATCTGCCGGTCGAGGTTCGCGCCTATCCCATCGGCAAGGTCGATGAGATCGCCGCGTCCGAGCACCCGGCCTGCGTCCTTCTGGGCCCGCAGGTTCACCATCAGTACGAGGCCACCAAGGCACGCATCGAGGGCACCTATGACATCCCCGTCGGCATCCTCGACCAGCAGGCCTACGGTCTTATGGACGGCGAGGCGTCGCTCAAGTACGCCGTCAAGCTCATCAAGACCTACAAGAAGTAAGCAGATAGTTATTTAGGTTACTAAGGAGGCTTCCCGTGTTCGAGAAACTCGAGAAAGTCCTTATGCCCCTGGCCGAGGCCATCGGCAACAACAAGTACCTCGTCTCCATTCGAGACGGCTTTTTGATCTCGACCCCGCTGCTCATCGCGGGCTCGATCTTCCTCGTTATCGCCAACCTGCCTATCCCGGGTTTCTCCGAGTGGGTGGCGAGCATCCCCATCGCCGACGGCACGCTGGCGACCTACCTCTCCAAGCCGTCTGACGCCACGTTCTCGCTGATGGCTATCTTTGCGACCTTTGGCATTGCCTACAGCTACGCCAACCAGGTCAAGAGCGACTCGCTCTTCTGCGCGGCGGCCGCCCTCATGGCGTGGTTCCTTATCATGCCCTACACCGTGACCGGTTCGGTCGAGGTCGGCGGCGAGGCCGTTGACGTCGCCCTCTCTGGCATCCCGCTGGGCTGGGTCGGCGCCAAGGGCATCTTCGTGGGTATCTTCTGCGCCTTCGGTGCCACCGCCATCTACACCTGGGTCAAGAACCGCGGCTGGGTCATCAAGATGCCCGCCGGCGTTCCGCCCACCGTCACCGAGTCCTTCTCCTCGCTCATCCCGATCACGATCACGATGACGATCTTCTTCTTCATCAACGTCGTCTTCGGCCTCTTTGGCACCAACGTGTTCGACATCGTCTTCCAGTTCCTGCAGACCCCGCTGCTCGGCCTTGGTGACACGCTCGGCGCTATGGTTGTTGCCTACCTGTTCCTGCACGCCTTCTGGTTCTTCGGCATCAACGGCGGCTCTGTCGTGGGCGCCGTCTTCAACCCGATCCTCCAGACGCTCGCGGCCGAGAACCTCGAGTTCTTCCGCACCGGTGTTGGCGAGGGCCACATCATCTGCCAGCAGTTCCAGGACCTCTTCGCCACCTTCGGCGGCTGCGGCTCCACGCTTTCGCTGCTCATCGCCATGGTGCTCTTCTGCAAGTCCGCGCGCATCAAGCAGCTTTCCCGCCTTGCCTTCGTGCCCGGCATCTTCAACATCAACGAGCCGATCGTGTTCGGTCTGCCGATCGTTATGAACCCGGTCATCATCATCCCGTTCATCCTCGTGCCGACGCTGAACATCGTCATCTCCTACTTCGCTATGGACCTGGGCATCGTCCCCATCTGCTCTGGCGTCCAGGTGCCCTGGACGATGCCGCTCGGCATCTCGGGCCTCATCGCCACCAACTGGGTCGGCGGCGTCCTGCAGATCCTGCTTCTGATCATGGGCGTGTTCATCTATCTGCCCTTCATCAAGACCATCGACAACCAGTACCTGCGCGATGAGGAGCAGGCTGCGCTCGAGGCCGAGACCGCGGTTGAGGACGACATTGACCTCAACGACCTCTCGTTCGACGATCTGTAAGAGCTAAGCGCCGGGGACATACCCCAGCGAGCATGCGAACACACCGCATCGCCGCCCGTGCCCCGTTGGCGATGCCGCGGGGCACGGGCGCATCTGGTATAAGGGACGGGGCCGGCACGCACTGCCGGCGCCCGCCGGGCGACCTGAGGTTTGAGGAGGAAGCCATGTGGGGAATCATCGCGACCTGGAGAATGGCGCGCGAGGGCGTCGAGGCGGCGGGCGACATGCTCGCTGGCGGCGGCAGCGCCGGTGACGCCATCGAGCGTGCGATCCGCGAGGTCGAGGATTTTCCGTACTACAAGTCGGTTGGCTACGGTGGCCTGCCCAACGAGGAGATGGAAGTCGAGCTCGACGCTGCCTTTATGAACGGCGACACGCTCGAGTTTGGTGCCGTTGGCGCGCTCAAGAACTTTGCGAACCCCGTGAGCGTTGCGCGCGCCCTTGCTACCGGCGACGCCAACAACCTGCTGGTGGGAACCGGTGCCGAGAAGTTTGCGGACAAGGCGGGCTTTGAGCGCAAGAATATGCTCACCGACCGCGCCAAGATTATGTACACCAAGCGCGTTGCCGAGGAGGGCGGCCGTATGCCCGACGCGGTGCGCACCCTCGGCGAGCCCGAGGCCGAGCAGGAGACCGCACGCGGCGCCATGTCCGGTCGCGAGGCCGAGCCGCCGCGCGCCGGCGTCGACCAGGAGGGGACCGACCCCTGCGGCCACGATACCGTGGGCATGGTCTGCCTCGATGCCGCGGGAACCATGACCGCCGCCACCTCCACGAGCGGGCTCTTTATGAAGCGCCCCGGCCGCGTGGGCGACTCGTCCATCCCGGGTGCCGGCTTCTACGTGGACTCCGCCTGGGGCGGCTCCGCCTCGACCGGCCTTGGCGAGGACGTCATGAAGGGCTGCGTGGGCTACGAGATCGTTCGCCTTATGGGCGAGGGCATGCACCCGCAGCAGGCCTGCGAGAAGGCGATCTTTGCCTTTAGCAAGAAGCTCGAGGAGCGCCGCGGCCATGCGGGCGATATCTCGTTTGTTGCCATGGACGCCCAGGGCCGCTGGGGCGCCGCCTCTAACATCGAGGGGTTCTCGTTTGTGGTTGAGACTGAGACCGAGCCTGCCTGCGTCTATCTGGCGCACCCGCAGCCGGACGGAACCTGCACCCACGAGGTTGCAAGCCAGGAGTGGCAGGACGCCTACATGGCCTCGCGCATGGCCCCGGTTACCTTGGATTAGAGGTGTCTCACATGAGTCGAGACGAAGAGACTTCGATCGATGCCGAGCTCGAGGGGCGCATCCTCTCCGAGGTCGATGCCGTGTCCGATGACATGATCGAGGCGATCCGCGCCATCGTGCGCCAGAAGAGTGTTGAGGACACCCCGGCGCCCGGCGCTCCGTTTGGCACCGGCGTGCGCGCTGCCCTCGACCAGACGCTCGCCCTTTGCCGCGAGCTAGGGTTCGAGACGGTAAACGTCGATGGCTACATGGGCTACGCCCTCTGGCGCGCCGAGGCCGCAGAAGGCGAGGAGCCGCTTCCCGGCTACGTCTGCGCGCTCGGCCACCTCGACGTCGTGCCCGAGGGCACGACGGGGTGGAAGGTCGACCCGTACAGCGCCGACCTTACCGACGGCCGCATTACAAGCCGCGGCGTGCTCGATAACAAGGGCCCCATCTACGCGTGCCTCTACGCGCTCTGGGCGCTTAAGCGCCTGGGCCTTGCACCCCGCCGCGATGTGCGCATCATCTTTGGCTGCAACGAGGAGACGGGTTTTCGTGACCTGCGCTACTACCTCGAGCACGAGCCCGCGCCCGTTATGGGCTTCACGCCCGACTGCAAGTACCCTGTCGTCTACGCCGAGCGTGGCCGCATGGGTGTGCGCCTGACCGGGCCGAGCCTGCGCGGAGGGCGCACCGACGATGTGCTTGGGCGCTTCTTCTCGTTCATGAACGAGTTTGTTTTGAACGCCAAGCCCACAGGCGAGCGTTTTGGCATCGACCGCACCGACCCGGAGTTTGGTGTGACCGAGGTCCGCAACTACAAGCTCGATCTCGTTGCCGATGCGCCTGCGGTGGAGTTTGCCATCAGCTACCCCGCCTCGCTTACGGCCGACGAGATTCGCGCCAAGCTCAGCGATGTCGCAGCCGAGCAGGGGCTCGCCTTTGAAGTCACGGGCAACTACGACCCCGTGCGTTTTGAGAAGGACTGCCGCCTCGTACGGACCCTCGTCTATACCTATGAGCACGTTACGGGATCGGACGGGTCGCCTGTGACCACCACCGGGGGCACCTACGCCAAGCTCATGCCCAACATCGTGCCCTTTGGGCCGTCGTTCCCGGGGCAGAAGGGCATTGGCCACCAGCCCAACGAATGGATGGACGTCTCCGATATCATTACCAACGCCAAAATCTACGCGCTGTCGCTCTATCTGCTGTCACGCTAAGCGGCCGAGGGCGCGCAGACACCGACCAACGATCCGATGGGATGGACCATGAGCTCTAAGAAGCACAAGAAGAAGCAGCACTCTACGGCAGCCTCCGCGCCTGCAGGCGCGCCCGTCGCCGAGGCTCCTGCGTCGCGCGGTATCGCCTCGCGTATTGCCGGCATTGCCGCCCATGCGGGAGCGCCCGCTCCGGTGGCACGCCGCTTCTTTGCGTACCTTATCGATTGGTACGTGGGTGCTCTTTGCTCCGCGGTCCCCATCTCGCTCGTTGCGGCCAAGCTCACGGGCGACATTACCAATCAGTACCTCGTCGACTTTCCCTCGCCCTACGGGCTGATCGCCGGTGCCGGTGCGCTTCTGTGCGCGTTTCTCTACTACATAGCCATTCCGCTTCTTGTCTGGCCGGGCCAGACGCCCGGCAAGCGCCTGTGCGGTATCCGCATCGAGCTTGCCGACGGCGGCCCCGTTGACTTCCCGCACCTGGCGCTCCGCCAGATTGTGGGCGTGGTGATCCTCGAGGGCGTTATCGCCAACGCGAGCGGCATCTGGCACCAGATGGCGACCATCGTCACGGGTATCAACATCGTTCACCCGCTTATGTATGTGGGTTTTGCCATCACCGCTGTGAGCTGCGGCATGATTCTCATCCGCAAAGACCACCGCTGCCTGCACGACTTTATCGGGGGTACGCGGGTCGCTCTTGTGGAGAAAGGGGAGCCCGCCGCGTAGGCAGCCCGCCGCGTAGGCCCGCTTCCAACCGTTGCCAACGCCCCGCCTTGCGGGGCATAGGAAAGGAATCGTCATGAAAATCGTTATGATCTACGACCAGATTCAGTCCGGCCTTGGCGCCAAGGACGACCGCAACCTTCCGCTCGGCATCTTGAAGGAGCCGGTTGGTCCCACGATTATGATGGAGAACCTGCTCAAGCAGGTGGACGGCAAGGTTGTGGCCACGCTGTACTGCGGCTGGGGCACCTACGGCGACAATCCCGACGAGGTCGCTCGCAAGCTCGTTGCCATGTGCCACAAGATTAACCCCGATGTTGTCATGTGCGGACCGACCTTCAACTACGTGGAGTACGCCGAGATGGCCTGCCGCGTTGCCGCGGATATTGAGGCCGCGGGCAAGATCCACGCCCTCGCTGCGGTGAGCCAGGAGAACGCCGACGTTATCGAGCGTTACCGCGACAAGATTGCCATCGTCCGCACGCCCAAGAAGGGCGGCACCGGCCTTAACGAGGCCCTCAAGAACATGTGCCTCGTCGCCAAGGGCCTTGTGGACGGCGCCGACATCACCGATCTCAAGCAGAAGGCATGCTTCTAATATGAGTGAGTCGGAGGAGAAAGGGTCGATTGCGCGTGCCGAGGCGCATGCCCGTGCTGCCGAGCGCCGGCGCGATGCGCGTAACCGCGCCGTCATGCATGCGCGGCAGGAGCGCGAGGAGCGCCGGGCGGCTGTTATGCAGCAGCTCGAGGAGGTTGTGGCCGAGCAGGGCCAAGAGCCCCCGCTGTTTACGTTCCCCGAGGTCAAGATTGATTTCAAGGCTGAGGCCAAGCGCTTAAAGAACCTGAGGCGCTTCACGCTCATCCGCCGTGCGATGACGCTTGCCGCCGTGGTGTGCTCGGCGTTTATCCAGGCCTACACTATGCAGGCCTTCGTCTACCCGGCAAACCTGCTCTCGAGCGGCTTCACGGGCGTGGCCATCCTCATCGAGCGCATCACGGGCCTGTTTGGCGTGCATTTCTCCACCTCGCTCGGCATGATCGCCCTCAACATCCCCGTAGCGATCCTTTGCTGGAAGAGCATCAGCCGGCGATTCGTGATCTTCTCCATGCTGCAGGTGTTTCTCGCGAGTTTCTTCTTGCGCGTGCTGACGTTCGAGCCCATCCTCGACGACCTTATGCTGCAGGTGGTCTTTGGCGGCTTCCTCTACGGATTTGCCATTGCGGTGGCGCTGCGCGGCGGTGCGAGTACGGCGGGAACGGACTTTATCTCGCTTATGGTCTCCAACAAGACCGGGCAGTCCATCTGGGGGCTTGTCTTTGCGGGCAACTGCGTGGTGCTTTGCATCTTTGGCGCGATGTTTGGCTGGGAGGCGGCGGCCTACTCGATTATCTTCCAGTTCATCTCCACCAAGGCAATCGAGATGTTCTATCACCGCTACGATCGCGTGACGCTACAGATCGTGACCCAGCGCCCCGAGCAGATTCTGGATGCGTACAACGACATCCACAAGCACGGCTCGTCGGTTATGGAAGTCATGGGCGGGCGCAGCCGCAAGCGCTACTGGCTCATCAACACCGTGGTCTCGTCATACGAGGTGGACGACATCATGCATCTGGTGCGCGTGCAGGACGGCGGCGCGGTCGTGAATGTGTTTAGGACCGAGGACTTCTTTGGTAACTTCTACCGTGCGCCCATTGACTGACGCTACTGCGCCCTGTCGGCGAAGCAGAGTTTACCAGCTCTTGAGGCCGCTCAGGAGCTGGTAAACGCGGTTTTGGCGAAATGGCCCCGTCGGGCAAAGGTCCCGTCGGGCAAAGGCCCCGTCCGGCAAAAGCGCCTTGCCGGGCGAAATCACCCCGTCGCTTCTTGGTAGAGGCGGCGGGGTGCTTCTGTTTGTGGAGGGCGCCTGGGTTCGTTTCTTGAGCGACGCTAAAGGGTATACCTCTCACGTATGAATTGGCCGCAGCCGAACGCGAGAGGTGTCTTTCTGGTGGCGACGATGATCAGCTTTGGGACCGATGGGTGGCGCGCCCGCCTAGATGGTGACTTCACCGAGGAAAACGTGGTGCGCATCGCCGACGCGGCGGGAGCGCTTTGGGCGCAAACGACGCCCGGCGCCATCGTCTACGTGGGGTTTGACACCCGCCTCGGCGCCGAGCACTACGCGGTGCTGGCAGGCGAGGTCCTCGCTGCACACGGAATCGTTGCCAAGGTCTCGACAAAGCCCTCGCCCATGCCTGCCATATCGTGGGCGGTTGCAAACGACGTGCGCTCCTGCGGCGGTCTTATGGTTACCGGTTCGCACAATCCGCCCGACTACCTTGGTATCAAGTTCTGCCTTGCGGGAGGGGCCACGCTTACGCAGGACGTGACCGATGCCCTCGAGGCGGCGATTGACCCCGACGCCACGTCCGCCCGCGGGCCAATTGCGCGCGAGGACTTTGTGACGCCGTATCTTGACCATCTGTGCGAGGCGGTGGATGCCGAGGCCATTGCCCGTGCTCATCTGCGTGTGGTGTACGACCCGCTGTACGGCGCGGCTCGTGGGCTGGTGCCTGACGTCTTGGGTGCCCTCGGCGTGTCGGTGGTCGAGATTCACGGCCACGACGATGCGGACACTGCAGATATCCATCCCGATCCTATCGAGCCATGGATTGACGACTGCGAGCAGGCGGTTGTGGCCCACGGCGCATGCGCGGGCCTTATTAGTGACGGCGATGCGGACCGTGCGGGTGCGGTGGACGAGCACGGGCGCTATGTTGCCCCCTATAAGATCATTGCCCTTCTGGCCGAGCATCTGGTGAACCATCACGGCCTTACCGGACGCGTGGTCGTCAATCAGTCGACCTCGGTTATCGCACGGCGCGCCGCTGCGGCACTTGGCTGCCGCGTGAGCGTAAAGCCCGTCGGCTTCAAGTATATATATGAAGAGATGCGCAAGGGAGATGTCCTCATCGGTGGGGAAGAGGCGGGCGGCATAGGCATCCCCGCGTACTGCCCCGAGCGTGACGGCATCCTGGCGAACCTCTTGCTCTGCGAGCTGATGGCAATCAGCGGCAAGACGCTGGGCGAGCTGGTGGATGATCTGGAGCGTCGCTTTGGGGCGACGAGCTATGCGAGGCGGGACCTTCGCCTCGAAAACGAGGTAATAGAGATGTTCCGCACGTTCCTGCCCGGGCTTAACCCCCAGAACGTGGCAGGCAAAACGCCGGTGCGTGTGAGCCATATGGACGGGCTGCGCCTGGAGTTTGAGGACGAGAGCTGGCTACTGCTGCGCCCGAGCGGCACGGAGCCGGTGGTGCGCGTGTGCGCCGAGGCCCCTACGGTAGAGCTGCGCGACGCCCTTTTGGATGCGGGAAGCGAGCTCGCGCGTGGGGACCTGTGAGGGCCAAAACCGCGCTCTCTGTAGTGCAAACCGCCCGTGTGGACCGCTCACCTTCGGCGAACGGTAGGTATTAGTAGATAAGCGTTTCCAAAACACTATATATAGGGGCTGTTTCAACGCTCGGCTCAGTAGTTGTGGAGGAACTGTGAACCTCAGAATCCCCCTTGCGCGGGGGCCCCGGGGCTGGCAATATATCTCCTTGCCGCGCGGCCCGGTGAGAGCCGGACGAGCCGCGGCGGGCACCTTGAGAACCGGATATCGCGGGGAGGCGGAGGAAGATCCCTCCGCCCCGAGAGACAGAGAAGAACACCATCTTCCAGATGAGATTTCAGAGTGGTGTAGGTTCCATTACCTACGATTCCGCTCAGGTCGAAACGCGAACGATGGATCCGATTCGGCGTCAGCCGAGACGGGCGGGCTCCACCGCGCCGATATGGACTGAGACCGGCACGACCGTGCCGGCCGGAATATTGGACGGAGAGTTC
>NZ_NFIP01000011.1 GCF_002161805.1 Collinsella sp. An307
GGGCCATCCCCCGGTGGGGCGATGCCATCGTTTGGTCGGAGCTTCATCACTCGGAGCCCTACCGGATGGACTGGGACTAGCCGGACACACATTTTGTCCTATAAGCCTCGCTCGGCGTCTCGGAAAACAGGTTGCCGATGAGCCGTGCCGCCTGGGCGTCGTTCTCGGGCAGTGCGTGGGCGTAGAGGTTCATCGTCAGGGTTGCTGAGGCGTGGCCAAGCCGGTGCTGAACGGTCTTCATGTCCATGCCGCTGGCAACGAGCTGCGTTGCCTGGGTGTGCCTGAGCTCATGGAACTTCAGCCCTTCGAAGCCGTGGTCCTTCGTGAAGGACCGCCACCAGCGCGAGAAGTTTGTCGGGGCGATGACCCCGCCCTTGTCGTTGCAGCAGACGGGGGTGTCCCTCGTCTGGTCAAGCGACAGGATGGAGAGCTCTTCTCGCTGGAACTGCTTCCAGCGCTTCAGGTGCTCGATGGTCTTCTCGTCCACTGCGATGACGCGCTTGCCCGCTTCGGTCTTCGGCTCCTTCACCTCACCGTAGGTCGTGACCGACTGGGTGACGCGAATGGTTCCCCGCGCAAAGCTGATGTGGCCCCATGTGAGCCCCAGCACCTCGCCGCGCCGCATTCCGGTTGCGAGGCCGATGCGTGCGGCCATGACGTTGCCGATGCCGGAAAGGCCTCGCAGGTAGCTTCGCTCCGAGGTGTCGCCTCGCCGCTCCTGTCGCTCCTCGATGGCGTCACGGGACGCATAGGCCTCGCCCTCCGCCTCGTCGATGGTTGTGAGCAGCTGCCTTGCCTCGGCAGTGGTGAGGGAGCGGCGGTCCGGCATGTCACATCGCGGTGCCTTGACCTTCTCGGCGGGGTTGCGCAGGATGAGGTCGTAGTCCACGGCCCGCGAGAGGATCTGCTTGAGCAGCTTGTGGATCATGTTCATTGTGGTGCCGCTGCACTTGCCTTTCTCCTCCGTCTTGTCCCAGCGCATCTTCATGTAGAGCCCCTCGATGGTCTGGGCGGTGATGTCCCGGAGCTTGATACCGCCGATGTAGGAGCACATGTCCTCGACGATGGTGCGCTCCCGGCGCAGGCGCGTCTTGCTGATCTCTGCCGCAGTCTCTCGTGCCTGCTGCCACTGCTCTGCGAACTCGGCGAAGGTCATCTTGTCGGCGTTGGCCGACAGACCGCACTCGAGATCTGCCTTGAGCTGGTCGCGCAGCTTACAGGCGTCGGACTTGGTGCCCTTGATGTTACGCGAGATCACGTCACGCTTGCCGGTGACGGGGTTCGTGCCGAGGTCGATGCGAACCTTCCAGTGCTTGGGGGCGTAGCTGGTTCCGTCGGGCTTCTTTACCTCCGTAATGCTTCCGTCTCCTTTTGCCATTACATTCACCTCCTTGGTTGGCGAGCGTCGTGAGCAGGTCTTTTGCTATTCCATCACGCCCCTATGGGGCGGGGTGGGCATTAGTCAAGCAGCTCTTTCGCCTCTTGGTACCAGCGTCGGACGCTCTGCTCGTAGCGGGATCCGATTCGGGCGATTGCCTCCTCCAGCGGGGCGCCCGACGCTGCAAGCGCGTACGTGGTCTCCCGCCGTTGAGCAGAGGCCTTGGTGTTACAGCTCCTTGAGCAGTACATCGCCTCGTTGCCGCGGGATCTGTCGGAGAGGAGAGGCTTGCCGCAATGGGGGCAAAGTTTGACGCTGTTGCTTGCGGCGAGGTCGGCTGCCTGCCGGTACATGTCGCGCAGGGGCCAGGGGCAGTCGATGACCCTGAAGCCCTTGCTCGTTTTCTCTATCTTGAAGGTGTTGCCGACATACATCAGCTCAGAGCCCTTCTCGAAGAGACTGTTCATGAAGGAGGTGAAGATGTTTGCCGCCATCTCCTGGTCTGACATGCCTTCTGGGTAGAGGAAGACGCTACCGTGGCCCTTCCCGTGATAGATGTGGCATAGCTCCCGTATTCCCATTTCAGCCAACTCGGCCTTGAGAGCCTTCGTTTCCTTCTCGCTGAAGTAGGTCTTGTAGCTTGGGTGTTGCGCGGGGATTCGGTTCATGTCGGAGCTGATGGAAAGGCCCGTGTCGATCGCGACTGCCGGCACATTGCCTTTGAGGGGAATAATCTCCAGTCCGTTTAGGGGCTGCTCTCCGTTTGCGATTGCTGCCATACGTAGAACGGCCTGCACGTTCAAGATCAGCGTTTCAATCGTGCTGAAGTGAATCTCGTAGAATCGCTTTGGTGGATAAAGCACGTTTGCATAGACCGGCTCATCGTCGCGCGGCTTTGCAAGCAAGTAATTTTCAACATACGTCCCGAGCTCGCCTGACTTCACCACGAGCATGTCGAGAATCTCGATGTCAGGGTAGATGCGCTCAACGAGGTCGAGCACGTTGCCTCTGAATGCGTGGACGGGCTTGTAGTGAACTAGGTCATTCTCGAAAATTGGGGTGCGGGACGCCACGTTGACAATGTCCTTGAAGAACGACGCCGGGGTACTGAGGACGAAGTCGATGACGTCTTTGGTTGTCCTCACCGCGAGCATGTCGGAGACGACGCGCTTGATGTCATAGGGGGTCTTGTCCTCCATGGCCTCTGGCCACGCCAGAGCAATCCCTTCATTGATGTATGAAACCTTCATTTGCTCGAATCCAACCAATAATGACGTTTTACCGTTAACAAAAGCTTTGCCGTTAATAGCTACTTTAGAATCAATTCTGACAAACGTCAACACCAAATTGGAGGTGACGATGGCTGAGCTGTTGGTGAAGCGAGAGATCAGGAAGCGCGGGTCGTTCAGCGAGTTCGCACGGCTCTCGGGTCTGCATGTGAGCAGCGTGTCCCAAATCGTGAACGGGAGGCTGCGCCCCTACCCCGGGCAGGTCGAGAAAATCGTTCATGCGCTCGGATGGAAAGGCGACCCCTCACTGCTGTTTCACGAGGTGAAGGATTCGGAGGTGGCGTGATGGCGTCTTCGCGAAAACAGGACGCGGTAACGATGGTTGCGGATAAAGACGAAGGGACCACGCTCTTCTCGGCATATCCTGACCTGCTGACCCCCGCGCATATTTCGGAACTGACCGGGTTCACAGTCGAGTACGTGCGAAAGCTCTGTCGAGAGCACAAGATCCCCGCCGTGCAGGTGGGTTGCAGGCAGTGGTTCGTGCCGAAGCCGCGATTTGTTGAGTATGTGATGGGCGGTGACGCATGAGTCTCCGGAATAATGCGCCCGCCGTGCTTGTCTTTTGGCGAGGACGGCGCACGGCGGACGCTTGGAGTGCAACCCCTAAGGGGCTGCGGGCACAGCTTACCATTTGCTGCGTCTCCATTGTGAGGGCACGTCACAGGCTCCCGGGCGGCGATGGGGCATGAACGGACGCGCTGTCTCCAAAGAGCGTGCCGACAGAGCACTTCTCTCCATGGTGCCGCCGCGAGACTACGAAACATGGAAGAACATTGGCATCAGCTATAAGGCCGCCGGGGGTGACGTCGATACCTTTCTTCAGTGGTCGGCATCCGATCCGGACAACTATGACGAGGCGCAGGCTCGCAAGCTCTTCGAGCATGTGAGCGAAGACGGGCGCATCACCGCCGGGACGCTCTTCTGGCACGCGAAACGTGCGGGCTGGGTGGAGGACGCCTCCGACAGCTTTGTTGTCCAGGTTCCTTCGACTGTCCTGCCCTCCGCCATAGACCTCTCGCCGGTGCAGCAGGCCGTGGCACAGCTCGAGGCGCTCTTCGAGCCGGGCGAGTACGTGAATCTCTCCGTGCGGGCGAAGTGGTCGGAGAAGCGTTGCAAGTGGGGGCCCGCGGATGGCGGCGCTTGTTACGAGCGCGACGACCTCATCGCGCGCCTACAGAGCGAAGGCTTCGGAGGCGTGCTCGACGGATACGAGCCTGAGGCGGGGATATGGGTCTGCCAGAACCCCACCGATGGGACGGGGCGTGGCAAGGGCAAGACAACGGCGTGGCGGCACGCCCTCATAGAGAGCGACGAGATTTCCGTCGACGAGCAGATTCGCATCATGGGCGAGCTCGACCTGCCCATCACGACGCTGACCAAGAGCGGCGGAAAGTCCGTCCATGCCTTGGTGCGCGTGGAGGCAGACGGACCCAACCACTATGAGGATCGCGTGCGGCTGCTGCACGAGCTCTGTGACGCCGCCGGGCTCAAGGTTGACGCCGCCAACAAGGACGCGAGCCGTCTGACGAGGCTGGCGGGGGCGAACCGAGGGACGGAGCGACAGTCGCTTCTCGGCACGGACATGGGTGCGCGGGACTTCCGCAGCTGGGCGGAGGCGCATCGTCCTCATGCTGGTGACCAGGACGCTGAAGAGGAGAAGGACGTCGCAGCGCGCTTCGAGAACTTGTTTATTCCCATGCCGTCCGAGTTGCAGGAGCTTCCGCCCGTGCTGATTGAGAATACCTTTCGGAAGCAGGGCATCATGCTTGTCGGTGCGGCGCCCAAGGTCGGCAAGACATTCCTTGCCGCTCAAATGGTCGTGGCCTTTGCGACGGGTACGGGTCTTCTCGGGTTCGAGTTCACGCAGTGCGAGAGGATTCTCGTGGTGAACTCCGAGATGAACCAGGCGGAGTACGTGAACCGCATCGTCGAGGCATCTCTCGCATATGGGATTGCCGCTGATGTTGCTTCGCACGTGCGAATCGCCCACACGGACGATAGCCCGGAGATGACAGTCAAGGACATCGCCGAGGTAGTCTGTGGAAGCGGTTATCGTCCTGACGTTGTCATCATTGACCCAATCTACCCGTTGTTTGCGGGTGACGAGAACAGCAACGCTGACGCGAGGACGACGCTCGGATACCTCAAGATGATTGCGAGCAAAACTGGAGCCGGTGTCATCTACATGCACCACTTCAGCAAGGGGCCGCAGGACCTCAAGGAGGCCCGCGATCGCGTAAGCGGTGCGGGTACCCTGGGACGCAACTACAGTGCGATGTGGTCGCTCACCGAGCTTGCCCCGAGCGAGGAGGATGCTGCGGACCTTCCCGACGGCGCCGTGGTTGTGCGCGTATCGACCGATCTTCGCAGCTTCAAGAAGTCGAAGGCCAACAAGAACCTCGACTTCAACGCTGTGCGCATCGACGGGATGTTCTTTCGTGATGAGAGTGGCAAGTTCGACAAGGCGCCCACGCGTGAGGCTGCTCGGCGTGCTGAGGCGAGCAAGAAGACCGCACAGAAGGAGAAGCGCAAGGAGAAGGTGCGCAAGAAGATCAAGGAGCTTCTCGACAAGAATGGCGGAGAACCCGTGCCCTTCTCGACGGTGCAGAACGTCACGGCGATTTCTGTGAACACCGTCAAGGACTATCTCATCGACCTTGACGAGTATCAGCTTGTGAAGATGCGGGTGGACGGCAAGGGCCAGAAGCGCAACCACATAGCCTGGGCGGCTTGGCAACCGCCGCTTGGCACCGATTTGCTGGAGGTGAGCGGTGCCGATGAGTAGCGCGAAAGCTTGTCAGAGAAAGCTCGAGGGTTGTCAAGCTCGTCAATTGACAGGCAATGGGTGCGGGAAAGCTAGGCAATCAACACCTATAGAAAGGTTGCTTGACAACCTTTTCTATGGCGTTGATTCCCGTGCCTTGCTTTCACAGGTTCTGACAGGCTTTGTGGGGCCGACCCTATGAGCGCATGGACGACCGGACAGAACGACGTGATCCGCGAGCTGGGATACCGGGGCGCTGAGGCGGTGCGCGAGGAGATTCGTAGGCGCTACGGCGTGGAGAGAACCGTCCGAGCGATTGAGATGCAGGCATCGCGAATCCATGCGAGCTTACGGGTGAGGGCGGTGTGCCCTCAGTGCGGTGCCGTCGGCGTGCGGTTGAACCGTCAGAGTGGTATGTGCCCGCGCTGTACGGAGGAGGCGCACGTTGCCGAGGAAAGGGCGTTCAACGAGCTTCTGCGTCGCGAGGCCGAAGGGTGCGAGGAGGGCCCGGAGATTGAGGCGGCGCGCCGGGAGTACGCGCGACTGCGGCAGCAGAACTCGCGACTCATGCGCAAGCATGGACTGAGGGGCAAGCGGGAGCGTGGGTAGAATCATTTGCAAGGTAAACCTCGTGTAAAGGAGGTCGATTATGGACAAGAGCGAGAAGAAACGGCTTCGCAGTCGTATAGGAGAACGGCTTGATATTAGCCACACACGCATGTCCGATGACGATGCACTCATGCTCGATCGTTTCCTCGACTCGTACGAGACTGATTACAAAGGGAAAAGCAGGACGAAGAGTGCTAGCGGTGTTGGCTTTAGTTCGGATGGTCGTTACCGTTACAAAGAGTCGACAACATATACGTTCACTGACGAGCCTGGCGTTCGGGTCGATTACTCCTATCACGACGATGATGGCGATTCGGAGAGCAGGTCCCAAACAGTTACGGATGCTAGAGGTGTTTTGGACATCCTCAAGAAGCTCTTTTGATTCCTGAGCCCACTCATTAGGCGCCTTTCAGGGCGCCTTCTTTGTGACACCTCCGGACAATGAGCCTGTACGAATGTGGGCTTGTCACGGAGGGAGGTGCCCGGCATGAGGGCAAAGCTCACCGAGGAACTGATCCAGCAGATGGCCTCACTCAAAGGTGATGGCCTCTCCAACAAGGACATCTGCCGGGCGGTGGGCATTCACGAGGCAACGCTGTACCGCTGGCTCTCCAAGCCGAGCGGGAGGCTGCATCGCGCGTTAGGCGAGTCACTAAAAAAGGCAGAAGCTGACTACAAGCGGACGCTTCTCACCACCATCCGTGAGGCGGCTACCAAGAAGAACGGCCAGTGGACGGCGGCTGCGTGGCTCCTGGAGCGAAAGTATCCCGACGAGTACGCACAGGCTACCCGTGACAAGGGCGAGCGCGCCGAGGCGGCTCCGCAAATTGTACTCGGCGTGGCGGTTAGCGCGGCGAGGCCGGAGGCCGATGAGGACGAGCCCGGGGACGAGGCGGGTGGTGTCGATGGTTAGTGCCGCCGACCTCTGTATCCCGCGCTTCCACGACGTGCTCGGTGACGTCATGGCGCACGGGCATACGCACTACTGGCTGCATGGCGGTCGAGGGAGCACGAAGTCGAGCTTCATCAGCTTGTGCATTGTTCTTCTCGTTGTGGCTTTTCCCTACGCGAACGCGTGCGTGGTGCGGCGCTTCTCCAACACGCTGCGCGACTCGGTGTACCAGCAGGTGCTCTGGGCGATTGAGGCGTTGGGGCTCTCGGCGTACTTCAAGGCGAAGCTCTCGCCGATGGAGATCGTCTATCTGCCCACGGGGCAGCGCATCGTCTTCCGCGGCGCTGATGACCCGCTCAAGCTCAAGGGCGTGAAGTTCACGCGCGGGTACTGCGCCATCACGTGGTTCGAGGAACTCGACCAGTTTGACGGCATCGAGGCGGTTCGCTCGATCCTCAACTCGCTGCGCCGAGGTGGGGAGGACTTCTGGATCTTCTACAGCTACAACCCGCCCAAGACGATGTGGAACTGGGTGAACGTGGAGTGCGTCGAGAGAAGGCGCCGGGCGGACACGCTTGTTCGACGCTCCTCGTACCTTGATGTGGTGGAGACTCGCCCGGGATGGCTCGGCGCGCCCTTCGTCGAGGAGGCGGAGTACCTGCGCGAGGAGAACGAGCGCGCGTGGCGCTGGGAGTACCTCGGCGAGGTGACTGGGACCGGCGGTGCGGTCTTTGACAACATCGTGGAGGCGAGGCTCACCGACGAACGCGTACGAGGCTTCGAGCGCGTCCGAAACGGCGTGGACTGGGGTTGGTTCCCCGATCCGTGGCGCTTCGTGCGCTGCGGCTGGGAGCCGGGCGCGCGCAGGCTCACGGTCTTCGAGGAGCACTCGGCCAACAAAATGATGCCCGCCGATACCGGCCGCATCGTGGTGAACGCGCTCACCTACGCCGACGAGCCAGGTGCGGAGCCCTACTTCCATGACCAGATGGTGTGGTGCGATGACACACCCGACTCAAAGGTGCAGATGGCTACGTGGCGGCGCGAGCTTGGCATTCGCGTGCATCCCGCGAGGAAGTCGCGGATGCGCCGGCTCTCCTACGACTGGCTTGCCGGCCTGAGGGAGATCGTCATCGACCCCGCCCGGTGCCCGAGGACGTTCGAGGAGTTCATGTGCAAGGAGTTCCTGCGCGACCGCGACGGGCGCTGGATTGACGAGATTCCCGACGGTGATGACCACTCCATCGACGCAGTTCGCTACGCGATGATGGATGACGTGCTGAGGGGGTGAGGAGCGTGCTTCTCGACATATTCAGTCGACAACTGAAAACACGAGGTAGCGGACGTTCTTCTCGCCAGTTTAAACGCGGGGAGGACGGACGATGCGATGTGCCGTGGATGTGCGGGCGGGATTCTCGGCATCCAAAACCAAAGCCAGCGGTTCATGGGAGAGATATGCGGCAGCGTGTGGCGGAGGCAGCACGTTCTTCTCGCCAAGCGAATGAAAAGGGGCGAAGGCTGGAAGAGTTGCCAGGGGAGCCGGTTGGGCGTAAGCGATGGAGGGCGATGTAGATGGGGCAGGCGTATGAGGAGGAGTACTGGGTGCCTGAGCACGTGCGGGAGTACCTGCGGGCGCTCGGGTTCGCGCTGCCGCTCGAGGCGATGGAGCCGCACATTCGCGCGTGGCACGAGTGGATGCAGGCGTGCGGGTCGTTCTACGACTATCACGACACCGACGGCGTTGGGCGCGTGTACGAGGTGCACAGGCGCTCGATCCATCCTGCGATGCGGGTGTGCCGGGAGTGGGGGTCGCTGCTCCTGAACGACAAGACGCAGGTGGTGTGCGGGGCGCAGGAGTGCACGGACTGGTTAGAGGGGTTTCTCGCCCGAAGCGGTTTCATGGCGGCGGCGCAGGCAACCGTGGTGAGGGCCTTTGGCATGGGGACGGGCGCGTGGGCGCTGTGGGTGGACGCGGACGCGGGCAACGTGCGCATCCGGCACTACGACGCGCGCATGGTGATCCCGCTCACGTGGGACGAGGAGGGCGTGACGGAGTGTGCGTTCGTCACGCGGGCGTTCTACCGGGGACGCGTGGTCGACCAGCTGCAGATGCACCTGCGTGGCGGCGGGACGGGTTTCTCGGCATCCTCATCTCTCGAGGCTGGAGGGGTTGATACGGGCGGCTTGTCCTTCTCGCCCTATGAGAGCGCAGGGAGGGGCGGGTACCGGATCGTCACGGTGTGCTTTGACGAGCATGGCAACGAGGTCGCGCCCACGGGCGTGTGCCCCGTGTACGAGACGGGGAGCCCGTGGCCCACCTTCGCAATCGTCAAGCCCGCCGTGGACAACACGCGCGTGGACATGAGCCCGTACGGGCAGAGCGTGTTCGCGGATGCGGTGGACGCGATCCAGGCGGTGGACCTCGCCTTCGACGCGATGATCTCCGAGGTGGACAATGGCAAGATGCGTGTGTTCCTCAGTGACGTGATGTTCGACCAGGAGACGGACGGTAAGGGTAGGAAGGTCTCGATACCGTTCGGGCGGCAGGACTGCACCGTGTTCAGGAAGGTCATGAGCACGGAGGACACGATTCAGGAGTTTGCGCCGGCGCTTCGGACCGACGCGCAGGTGAGGGCGTTCAGGTGTGCGCTGCAGATGCTCGGCGACCTGACGGGCTTCGGGCTGGGGTACTTCGACTTCGACGGCGCGGGGTACGTGAAGACGGCCACGGAGGTGTCGGCCGACAACTCGGCGCTCATGCGCAACATACGCCGGCACGAGCATGCCCTGGAGGGCGCGATAGCGGGCATCTGCCGTGCGGTCATGGCCGCGTCGCGCTCGCTCGGGGTTGAGCTGCCCGACGAGGGCGAGGTGCGCGTCACGTTCGACGACAGCATCATCACGGACACGAGCGCCGAGAAGCGGCAGGACATGGCGGAGGTGGCCTCGGGCCTCATGGGTGCGTGGGAGTACCGCGCCAAGTGGTACGGCGAGGACGAGGAGACCGCGAGGAGACTTGCGGGCGAGCTGGGCAGCCCTGTGGCGGCCTCGGCGATGCGTGCGGGGTCGGGTGTCGCCGCTGCATCCGAGGGGCGGTAGCGGGCTTCACAGTGGCCGCTGCGGCCCCCTGCGTGACGGTTGCGAGGGGATGCGGCGAACGCCGCTCCGCGCGGTAGCGCGGACACGGGACGGCGGGGCCTCTCCGCAGCGGCTCCCGTGCGCACCGCATGCTCTTGCCACGAGCGCTGCGCCGCCCGCCCTGGACGGCTGACCGGGTGCGTGCGGACGACCCGCATGCGGCAGCAGACCGGACGGCCGTGCGCAGGGTGCGCGCCGCTGGACGGGCGCGACGCGCGGCTGACATGGCGCCGACTGACCTTTCGACAGGCCATGGGCGCATAGCCGCGCGCGGCTGAACCCGGACATGCGGAGGCAGACCGCGCAGCGGGCTGCCGGAGCCGTGGTGAAGACGCGCGCGGGTTGCGCCCATGGCCGTCCCAGCAGACGTGCACGCGCCATGGCTGCCGCGTGGCGCGAACGGCCCGGCAGCGCACCCGGAGCGCGGGCGGCCGGGCTGCGGACAATCCCCGTCGACGCAGCGCGCGGCCGGGCAGACGGCCAGGACTGGCGGCGCAGACATATCCTCCTGTCCATCAGCCCGCTTGATTTACGGTCGGTGCGACATTGATGGTTGGGGGAATTCAGGTCATGTTCCTGCCGGGCCGTTCCTGGAACGGCAGTTTGCTTTGGTAAAATCACTAATCGTCGCGATAGGTTGCCCGTAGCCCGCTGAGCGAATTTCCGGCTGCGCTGCTATGTCTCTGGTAGGGGGTGTCTCGTCTATGGCATCGTCGCGCTCGAATAACGCTGCCACATGCGACGGCGCCCCAGGTGTCGCGCACTTTCTCACGTCGGGCTTCGTCGAGTCGTTCGAGCGGCGCCATCCCGCGCGCGTGCTCGAGACCCTGCTCTGCGACCGCACGACCGGCAAGAACATCATCTGGGCGGACGGCGAGTACGAGCGCCTCGGGGACGGCTATCGCGGCGACGACGAGATCGCCGTGGGGAGAATCACGGGCATGAGCTCCGGCGTCATCAAGCCCCGGGTCTCCAAGGAGCAGGAGCGCCAGTCGCAGCGAACGAAGACGCGCGCGGAGGTGTTCACGCCCTCGTGGCTCGTGAACAGGATGAACAACCTCCTCGACCGGGAGTGGTTCCGCCGGGACGGGACGTTCAACTCGGAGGCGCCCGGCGGCTGGGACACGAGCCGCGACGAGATCAGGTTCCCCAGGACGCGGGGGCGCGGCTGGCGCGCCTACGTCGGGAGCAGGCGGCTCGAGATAACGTGCGGCGAGGCGCCCTTCGTGTGCTCGCGCTACGACACGGTGACGGGCGAGGAGATCCCCGTCGAGGACCGCATCGGCTTCCTCGACCGCAAGCTCCGCGTCGTGACCGAGAGGACCAGGACTCCCGGCGACTGGCTCAAGTGGGCGCTCGCCGCGCTCAGGGCGACGTACGGCTTCGAGTTCCAGGGCGACAACCTCCTGATCGCCCGCGTCAACGTGCTCGAGACGTTCTGCGAGCACTTCCGCCACCGCTGGGGCTCCGAGCCCCCCGAGGCCGACGTGGAGCGGGCGGCGTGGGTCGTGTCGTGGAACCTCTGGCAGATGAACGGGTTCACGGACGCGGTCCCGACCACCAGGGCGGGCGCGCCCGTGCAGTCGACGCTCTTCGACTACGAGGAGCCGAGCCTCGAGCCGGTGCAGCTCTCGCTGTTCGACGCGCTCGGCGCCGACGACGTTGGGGACGGGGCGCCGCCGCCCACGGACCAAGGGGGCAGGGACGCCGTCCCGCTCTGCGTCATCTACGACTGGCAAGGGGAAAAGCCGTTTGAGTACGTGTCGTTGAAAGGCAAGGCGTGTCCGATGGAGAAGAAGTTCTACGCGGTGATTGGCAATCCGCCATACCAAACCGATCCCGGCGAGGGGAATACTCGGGCTCAGCCCATCTATGACAAGTTCATGGATGCCTGCTACGAGGTCGCTGACATCGTTGAGCTAATCACTCCTGCTCGCTTCCTCTTCAACGCGGGGCAAACGCTACCAAGCTGGAACGAGAAGATGCTCGACGACCCGCACATTACAGTAGTCGACTACGAACCAGATTCCTCAAAGGTGTTTGCAAACACCGACATCAAGGGTGGCGTGGCGGTAACGCTTCGCAACTCAAGAGTCGACTATGGGGCGATAGGAGTATTCACCGCATTTCCTGCGCTGAACGAAATAATCGGACGCGTAAGCAGGGCAACGGCCGGTAAAGAGAAGCTCGACAGCATCTTTGCCTCCCAGCGGCTATACAAGTTTTCCGACACGTTTTTCCAGGAGAACGCCGACAATGACAACGTTCAAAAGATCATGAACAGCGGAACGAGAACCAAAATCGTATCCAGCTTCATGGAGAAGGTGCCCGACGTGTTTCTCGTGCAAGCTCCCCGAGATGCGTCTTATATTCGTATGCTCGGACGTATTCGGGGCCAGCGCGAATACAGGTACATTGACGCGCGGTATGTAAAGGCCAACGAATACCTCGACGCATACAAGCTGTTTATACCGGAAGCAAACGCATCTGGCGCCTTTGGCGAGCGCTTGGCAGAGCCCGTTGTAGGTCTTCCTGGAGACGGCTCAGCAGACACGTTTCTCAACGCTGGCCCGTTCTCATCAGAGGAGGAGGCCCGAGCACTTGCCAAATACTACAAGACCAAGTTTTTCAGGGCCCTCTTGGGAGCCAGGAAGGTGACACAGCACAGTCCTCAGCAGGTTTGGAGGACGATTCCCCTGCAGGACTTCACCCCCTCCTCCGACATCGACTGGTCGAAGTCCGTGTCCGACATCGACCGCCAGCTGTACCGCAAGTACGGCCTCGACGACGGCGAGGTCGAGTTCATCGAGACGAACGTGAAGGAGATGGAGTGACATGTCCTTCGCCGACATCACGGGCAGGGTCAAGACCTCGCGCCCGGCGCTCCCGCAGATCTACGCCTACACCACCCCCGAGATAGCCCGCCACGACGGGTGGACGAAGATCGGCTATACGGAGCAGGACGTCGAGCGGCGCGTGTGGCAGCAGACGCACACCGCCAACGTGAGGGCCGTCATAGAGTGGCACGGCAACGCCACCTACGAGGACGGCTCCGGTACGTTCAAGGACACCGACTTCCACGCCTACCTCAGGCGGCTCCACGTAGCCAACGAGCCGGGGACCGAGTGGTTTGAGATCGCGCCCCAGCCCGCGAAGATGCGCTTCTACGAGTTCCGCGAGAACCACGGCGTCACGGGCACCCCCGCCGCCGTGGAGTACCGCCTGCGTGACGAGCAGGTGCAGGCGGTCGAGCGGGCAGCGGCGTACGCCCGGAGCCACGAACGGGGCGAGTTCCTCTGGAACGCGAAGCCGCGCTTCGGTAAGACGCTCGCGAGCTACGACCTGTGCCGGAGGCTCGGCGCCGAGAGGGTCCTCATCGTGACGAACCGCCCCGCCATCGCGAACTCCTGGTACGACGACTACGTGAAGTTCGTTGGCACGGGGTCGGGGCTCTGCTTCGTGAGCTCCGTCGACGCGCTCAGGGGAAAGCCGCACTGCCTGACGCGCGACAAGTATCTCGAGAATCTCCGCAACGGCGGACCGCGGGGCTTCGTAGAGTTCGTCAGCCTGCAGGACCTCAAGGGCTCCATCGAGTTCGGCGGCAGGTACGACAAGCTCGCCCACGTCGCCGACCTCGAGTGGGACGTCCTCATCATCGACGAGGCCCACGAGGGCGTGGACACCATGAAGACCGACGTGGCGTTCGACCACATCAGAAGAAGGTTCACGCTGCACCTCTCCGGGACGCCCTTCAAGGCCATCGCGAACGAGAAGTTCCCCGAGGACGCCATCTTCAACTGGACCTACGCCGACGAGCAGCGGGCGAAGCACGACTGGGGCGACGCGGAGCTCCCGAACCCCTACGCCGACCTGCCCCGGCTCAACATGTTCACCTACCAGATGTCCGACATCGTGGAGGGCGAGGTCAGGCGCGGCTGCGACATCGACGGCGACACCGTCGAGTACGCGTTCGACCTGAACGAGTTCTTCGCGACAAACCAGAACGGCTACTTCCAGCACAACGAGGACGTCGACCGCTTCCTCGACGCGCTCACCACGCAGGGGAAGTTCCCGTTCTCGACCCCGGAGCTGCGCGACGAGCTGCGCCACACGCTCTGGATGCTGAACCGCGTGGACTCCGCCCGCGCGCTGGCGCGGAAGCTGAGGAAGCACCCCGTGTTCAGGGACTACGAGGTCGTGCTCGCGGCGGGCGACGGCAGGCTCGACGACGAGGGCGAGACGGCGCGCGCGTTCGACAGGGTGCGGGCGGCGATAGCCTCCCACGACAGGACCATCACGCTCTCCGTCGGCCAGCTCACCACCGGCGTGACGGTCCCGGAGTGGACGGCGGTGCTCATGCTCTCCAACATGAAGAGCCCCTCGCTCTACATGCAGGCCGCCTTCCGCGCCCAGAACCCCTGCCTCTTCTGCAGGGGCGGAAAGTACCTCCGCAAGGAGAACGCCTACGTCTTCGACTTCGACCCGGCGCGCACGCTCACCATCTTCGAGGAGTTCGCCAACGACCTCTACACCGACACCGCCTCGGGCGGCGGCACGCTCGACGACCGCAAACGGCGCATCCGCACGCTGCTCAACTTCTTCCCCGTCATCGGCGAGGACGAGGGAGGCGAGATGGTGGAGCTCGACGCCGAGCGCGTGCTCTCCATCCCGCGCAAGATCAGGTCGCGCGAGGTCGTGCGCCGCGGCTTCATGAGCGACTTCCTCTTCCAGAACATCGGCAGCGTCTTCCACGCCCCCGCCGAGGTCATCGAGGTGCTGCAGCGGATGGAGCCCTACAAGACGCCCTCCGACGACCTCGGGGTGCGCTCCGGCACCGCCGACGAGCTCGACCTCGACGAGAACGGGGAGGTCGACGTCCCCCGCGAGCAGGTCGTGGGGCTCGCCGAGAGCCTGTTCGGGGACAAGGTCTACGGCGACATCGCCGTGGAGTTCGACGGCGCCGTCGACTCCATCTCCGCCGAGGGCGCCGGCGACCCCGAGGACTCCTTCCTCGACGAGCTCGCCCGCGCCTTCAGCTCGGGCATCGCCGAGCCCCTCGTCGAGGCGGCGAGGCAGAGCTACGGCTCCGACATGCGCCCCGCGCAGCAGAGGAAGGTGGAGCGACGCATCAAGGCGGACGTGGACATCAAGCTCAACCGAGAGGTCGGCAGCTTCAACATCGCGCGCAACAGGATCGAGCGGGAGCGCGAGCAGGAGCTCGAGGGCGCCGAGACGCAGGAGGAGGCGGACCGCATCAACCGCAGGCACGACGAGCGGCTGGAGGATGCCCGCAGGGAGCTCGTCAGCAACCTGAGGGACGCCCGGGGCGAGCTCGTGAGGAGCGCCGGGGAGACGGTCGTGCGCGAGGTCGAGACCGCTAGGCGCGAGGCGAAGAAGCAGACCCTCGAGGGGAACATCCGCGACCACCTGCGCGGCTTCTCGCGGACGATACCGTCGTTCCTCATGGCGTACGGCGACGAGGGCACGACGCTTTCGAACTTTGACCGGATCATCCCCGCGAGCGTGTTCCAGGAGGTCACGAGCGTCACCGTCGACCAGTTTCGGCTGCTGCGCGACGGCGGGGACGTCACGGACCCCGAGACCGGCCAGGTCGTCCACTTCGGGGGTCAGCTCTTCGACCCCGTGGTGTTCGACGACTCGGTGCGGGAGTTCATCGCGCTGCGCACCAGGCTCGCCAACTACTTCGACGAGGGCCAGGACGAGGACATCTTCGACTACGTGCCCCCGCAGAGGACCAACCAGATCTTCACGCCCCGCCGCGTTGTGGCGCGCATGCTCGACCTCTTCGAGCGGGAGAACCCCGGGTGCTTCGACGACCCCGGCAACACCTTCGCCGACCTCTACATGAAGTCCGGCATCTACGTCACCGAGGTCATCAAGCGCCTGTACAACAGCCCGAGGATGCGAGAGCTCATCCCGGATGACAGGGAGCGGCTCGACCACATCCTCGAGAGGCAGGTCTTCGGCATCGCCCCGACGGAGATCATCTACCAGATCTCGACGCACTACATCCTCGGCTACGACAACGAGGTCGGCGGGGGCTGCGAGACCAACTTCGTGATGGCGGACTCTGCCGAGCTCGCAAAGGAGGGCAGGCTGGCGGAGTTCGTCGAGGAGGCGTTCGGGGGGAAGCTTGCGGGTGAGTGATGTGTGCGAGTTGCGAAAGGGAGAGGGAATGGAATTACCTCGCTACGTCAGCTCAGCGCTCAGGGTAATTCAGATTAACACAACGACTTTCATTTTTGTAGAATTATTGCTATGATACTTACATCGTATAGTGATGTTAGGAGGCAGCGTTGATTCAATGCCCCTTGTACACCCCCTATGACCTCGAGATTCTGAGGCCGCTCGGCGGCACCGATTTTGTTGAGCACGCAGTGAGGGCAGTCCGTACCGGATTCAAGGCGGGAATTAGCCACTGTCGGGCGGACTTTGCCGACATGTCCAGCTGTGATGTTGTGGGCGACTACTGTCGCGCGAAGATTAACGAGGCAGTCGCAGGCCTTGCTGCAGCCAGTGGGCTCGAGTGCACCTATGAGAAGCCCGAGCGGCAGCGCTACCATAGTCCAGTCATCAGGGCCGGCGGAACCGTGCTGACGGTTGCGCGGATGTATGGCAAGCGCAATGTAACCCGCCCTTCAGGGCTGCGGTGCAATCTTGCCCAGCTGCGCCTATTTGACTTGGATGACACTCGTAGCTTTGCTTATGATGACGACGTGCGAGCCCTAATCCTTGCTTATTCACTCCGAGCTAAGGGACAGCGGTACCTCATCCAGCGAATCGAACTCCAAGAGATTGGGATTTCGCCTGAGGATGTTACTCACCGTATAGACCTTCTTTCGAAAGTGGCTGTACAATCTGCCACCACTCAAGCGGTTGTGTTTGATGATTTCGACATCAAGCCAAAGGAAGGACTGTTGAGGAAGCATGCCTGAGTTGGGATTTCAAGGGAGACGACTCGCGCAGGCTCGCAGGGCTCGTTCCATGACGCAGAGGGCTCTCGCTCAACTTATTGGAAAGACCTCGCAGGCAGTCTCCCAGTACGAGAAAGGCTCGACTACCCCTTCCCAGGAGGTGGTCGAACGCATCGTCAAGTTCTTGCAGGTTCCTGTAGAGCTGCTTTACAGGCCTTGGGTAGACCATGGTTCGGATAAGCCCGTGTTCTACAGATCGATGTCGGCGGCAACCAAGCGGGCGCGAGATGCTGCCGAGAGCAAGCTGGAGTGGATTGATGATTGCGTTTCATACTTTGAATCCATGCTTGACCTGCCCGAGTTCTCCCCGTTCGACATGGAGATTCCAAGCGACCCTCTCCTGATCACTGATGAGCTGATAGAGGAGGCTGCGGCAACTGTTCGGGCTGCATGGGACGTGCCAGCTGGTCCCATAGACAATATGATTGGCCTTCTTGAGAGGCATGGTGTCTTCGTTTTTATGATGCCCCTTGGCGCTGACACCCTTGATGCATTATCTGTCGACTGGAACGAGGCACATCCGTATGTGGTCGTGGGGACTGACCAGGGAAATGCTTGCCGTTGGAGATTTGACTGCGCTCACGAGCTCGGACACCTTGTTCTGCACAGAAATATCGATAGCTCGCTTCTGGCAACGCCCGCTGTTTGCAAGCTCATTGAGACACAGGCGCATAGATTCGCCTCGGCGCTTCTTTTGCCGGAAGAAGAGTTCGTCGATTCGCTCTATACGGTAAGTCTCGATGGATACCGCGATCTTAAACCATACTGGAAGACCTCTATATCGGCGATGATTCGCAGGACAAGAGACCTTGGCATCATTGACGATGCGGGATATCGGAATCTGTACATTTCCATCAGCCGTCGTAGATGGCGCAAGATTGAGCCGTTTGACGAGGAGATGGCTCCCGAGCGTCCTGCTTTGGCAAGAAAGTGTCTTGAGGTCATCTCCACCTCGCTCGTCGGATCGGAAGATGAGTTCAACAAGATGACTGCTCTGCCAGAGGATTTCATGATGACGCTATTTGGTAGTTTCAGAAGGGCCGCAAATTCTCCGAAGGGACAAATCATATCTCTCCCCATGAGGTCGAGGAAGTAAGGTGGGCACTTGATGGAAGTTGATCCGGTCACCGATGCTTGCGAGGGCTCGGCTTGCATGGACGTGGCGAACGGTGGTATAAATCGTACTGACAGTACCCCGCACGCTTCAGTCCCAACGGGAACAGCGAACCAGGCGGGGTCATCTTTTTCTCCACTCCCTGACGCTACAACCTACGAGGAGCAGCTCTCCAAGATGGAGGGACGGGGCCTCTTCGTGTCGGACGAGGAGTTTGCCGTCGCCCGGCTTCGCGAGCTGAACTACTATCGCCTCCGCGGGTACTGGCTCACGCTCGAGCGGGACGGCTCCTTCGTCGAGGGGGCGAGCTTCGACGACGTCTGGGAGATCTACCAGCTCGACCGGGAGCTCCGCGCGTGGCTCTGGCGTGCGATAGCGCCCATCGAGATAAAGCTGAGGACTCAGTTCGCCTACCACTTTGCCAACCTGTGCGACGCGGGGGCATATCTCGACGCTGGGAACTATAGGAGCCGCTCCAGTTTTCGGAGGGCAATCTCGAACTTCGAGCGCGAGAGGGACCGAGCGCGCGATCAGGGCGTGCCCTGCGTGGTCCACAACATGGACAAGTACGGGAAGCTCCCGGTCTGGGCGGCGGTGGAGAGCATGTCGTTCGGCACGCTCTCGATGCTCTACGGGAACCTCTGCCCCAGCACTGGTTCGAGCGAGAGATCCAAGGGGGTGCAGGCGGCGGTCGCAGAGGCCTTCGGCACGAATCCGTACTACCTGAAGAGCTGGGTGCACCACCTGACTACGGTCCGCAACATCGCGGCCCATCACGACCGGTTCTACAACCGCGTGATGACCATCCGCCCATCGCTTCTCAGGCAAGACGAGAGGCGTATCAGGCGACGGGACGCCAACAAGCAGTTTCCGACCTTTCTGGTGCTCCGCAGGATATACGAGAAGTCTTGGCCGGAGGAGTGGGGGCCTCTCAGTGACGAGCTCGCCGCCTGCGTCGACCGGCACCCCTCTGTAAATCTTGCGCCGATGGGATTCCCGAAGAACTGGAAACGTGTTCTCGGAATCGAGTAGCGCACCTCCTATCCGTTTTTTGCTTTGTGACAGCCCTCTAAGCTGCTTGGCAGTATTAGGGGGCCGATTTCGTTTATCGGCCATAAGCTGAGAGGCGGTTGACATGGCCGGTGATGAGGTTGGCTCGCAGGGGCCGGAGCGTACGGAAGGCACGACGGCGCGCGAGCCGGAGCCGCAGGCGACGCAGGAGCCGCTGACGGTTGGGGGCAGCGGTGCTGCTGATGCGAGCACGGACTACGAGGCCCTTCTCGCCGAGCGCGACGCCAAGATTGCGGAGCTGGAGGGAGCAATCGCGGAGGCGGCAAAGACTGCCGAGGCAGCCGAGGCGCTGCGCGCCGAGATGGACGAGCTGCGACGCCAGGGCGAAGAGCAGCGTGTCGAGTTCGAGCTCACGATGGCCGGCGCTAAGAGCGTCAAGGCCGCCCGCGCCCTTCTCGACGAGCACGGCGGTGACGTCTCCAAGCTGAAGGAAGCCGAGCCCTGGCTGTTCGGGGGAGCGGAGCCCAAGCAGAGCGGCAAGACCGGCCTCCCCAACGCGGGGGCCGCATCCGACGAGGGCAAGACGATGAAGCGGTGGCGCGAGATCGCGGGCATCGCGGACGAGGAGTAGCAGATGGCCAACAGCATCGCATCCGTCAGGAACTACACGACCGTCCTCGACGAGGTGTACCAGCGCGCGGCGGTCTCCGCGTGCCTGAACAGCCCGCGCCGCATGGTGCGCGCGGGGCGCAATGCCAAGGAGATCATGGTTCCGAAGATCCAGGTATCCGGCCTTGGCAACTACACACGCAACGTGGGCTACAAGACCGGCAGCATCACCTACGAGTTCGAGACGAAGACGTTTAACTACGACCGTGGTATCCGCCTTCTGGCTGACGTCATGGACGTGGAGGAGGCCGGCGTGCTCGACTGCTTTGTCGAGGCTGGCTCCGAGCTCCAGCGCACGCAGGTGGCGCCGGAGGCCGACGCCTTCACCTTTGCCGAGATCGCAGGGCACGAGGGCGTCTCCACTGCCACGACCGACTATTCCGACGCAGAGGCGGAGGACGTGCTTGCCGACCTGCGCGCAGCGACGAACGCGATGGACGAGGCGCAGGTGACCACGGGCTCGCGCTACCTCTTCATCACGCCGACGCTCAAGGGCGTGCTGGATGACTTCAGCCTTGCGAACCCGACGCGCTCGAACCGCGTGCTCGAGCGGTTCTCCCGCATCGTCGAGGTTCCGCAGGTGCGCTTCTATTCGCACATCGACTTGCTTTCCGGAGACGAGGACCAGTTTGGCTACGCGCCCGCCGAAGGTGCCTACGAGCTCACCTCCGACACCGAGGTCGTGAGCGGCAAGACCTACTACACCGAGAGCTCCGGTACCTACTCCAAGGTGGCGAGCCCGCAGAAGAGCGGCCTCTCCACGTACTACGAGCTCGTGGGCGCAGGCGCACCGATCAACTTCCTCGTGGTGGAGAAGAGCGCCGTGATTAAGTTCGACAAGCACGTGGCGAGCCGCGTGTTCAGCCCCGACGAGCTGGAGACACTCGACTCCTACATGATGAAGTACCGCAAGTACGGCATCGTGGAGCTGCTCGACAACAAGCTTGACGGCGTCTATGCGTCTGTGGCTCCGCTGGCGTAGGGGGTTCGCTGTGGGCTGTGCGGGTGCGACGTCTGTGGACTTTGGCTTCTATCGCGACACGTATGGCGGCGGGATGGGCGTGGAGGCGTTTACGGAAGCGCTCCCCGCAGCCGAGCGTCACGTGCGGTGGCTCTGCGGCGGATGCGTGCCTGCGTGTGATGCGGACGAGCTTGCGTACCGGCGTGCGGTTTGCGCGGCAGCCGAGGCGTTCGCGGAGTTTGGCGAGGGACAGGTGGGCGGCTTCCAGATCGGGTCCTTCTCGGTGACGCACTACGACAACCGGGGAACCACCGGTGAGGAGCAGGCGACCTACGCCTGCGAGAAAGAACTTGCTGGGACGGGGCTCCTGTTCTGCGGGGTGCGCTGATGGCGTGGCTGCGTCCGATACCCGCGAGGCTGCTGTCGGACTCGTGCCTAGTGCGCGAGCCGGCGGTCGATGGCGGCTTTGGCGAGCCGCGCGCCATCTCGCACGTGAGGTTCGAGCGGGCACAGTCGGTGGTCGCCAATGCGCACCGCAGCGCGGACGCCGGGGCGGGCACGCTCTTCGTGGATGCCGTCATGAGCGCAGGTGCTTTCGAGATTCCCGCGGGCTCGCGCGTGGAGGTGCATGGGAGGTCGTACGTGGCTGCTAAGGTTTCGCGCTTCGAGGGGTTCAACGGACGCGTGCACCACTGGGAAGTGGAGCTGCGATGAGGGCGGTCGTGGATGCCGTGGCGGGGATGCTGCGCGCGGCGGGAGTCGGTGACGTGTTCTGTATCGCGCCAAGCGCACTGTTGAGCGAACAGCCCGTCGTGGTTCGCTGGGCGGGCTTCTCGCGTGAGAGCCGCCAAGACGGCGAGGAACGCGGAGTCGCCTCGGTGGAGGTGTTTGCCGTCCGCGAAACGGATGCTGCCGCGTACGATGTCGCGATTCTGTGCGAAGCGGCTGTGCGCTCGTCTGGGCGCTCCGAGTGGAACGCAGAGGGCTCCGGGGTGCGCATTCTGGGCATCGACACGGACGCGCCGACCTTCAGGGAGCGCGACTCGAGCGGGCGCTTCGTGTGGGCATTCACGGTGAGGCTGACGGTTGCGAGGGAGATATGACTGTCAGAAAGGAGTCAAAAGCCGTGGTAGATGATGGCCGGGGCGCTTGGCGCGATAGGCGCGACCTTCCTGCCAACATTTGCTTGAGCCGTTCGGGCAGCCGCTTTCGAGACGAGGAGCTCTCTGAGCGCGAGCAGCGTCGGGCCGTGTCCTACGGTCGCGCGAGGGGACGGCTCTGATGGCCCGATCCATCACGTTTGGAGGGCACGACTTCTCGTCCTTCTCGACGGCTGAGGTGGTGCTGCCCGCGGCGCATGGCATCTCCGTAGAGGCCGCTGAGGTGCCCGGCCGTGCCGGTGCGGTTCTTCTTTCCACACGTATCCCGCCCAAGGTGCTGAACGTGCGGTTGTTCCTCGACCTTGCGGATGACGAGGGTGTGGAGGGGCTCTCCGCCGTGCGGCACCAGGCGGCCTCATGGCTCGCCTCGGATGCCGGGAGTGACCTGGAGCTTCCCGGGGAGCCGGGACTCGTCTACCGCGATGCCGTGTGCACGGACGCGGGGTCGTGGGACAACCTTTTCGAGGATGGCTCCTGCGAGCTGGTGTTCACGGCGTTCGATCCCGTTGCGTGGGGACAGGAGCAGGAGAAGTTGGCTGCTGCGGGCAGCGCGGGGCTGTCGTTGCTCGTTGGCGGCACGTATCGGACGTGGCCGACGTTCGTGATGGAGGCCTCGGCTGGTGATGGCGTGGTTGTCGAGGATGTTGGAACGAGTGCGTGCGTTGAGGTGGAGCGGGTGTTTCTTGGCGGTGAGGAGATCGTTGTCGACTGTGCCGCAGGGCGCGCGTTGGTTGACGGAGCGGCGGCCGATGCCGACGTGACGCTGGAGAGCGACTTCTTCTGGCTGGAGCCGGGTTCGCACGAGCTCTCCTTCACGGGATGCACGGACTTCACAGCAAACTTCACAGAAAGATGGCTCTGATGGGTGGCGCGGCGCCGACGCTCTTCTGGTTTGACCGCGCTGACGAGCGCATCGGGATTCTGCATCCGGCCGGTGCGGTGGAGCATCGCGAGGAGCTGGGCGGCGAAGACGTGCTCTTGTTCCTCTGTCTGGAGACGCCCGAGAAGTACGACCGCATCCTGTGGCGAGATCCCGAGGACGGGCGATGGCGCGAGCACGTGGTGGTGCGCACTGACGAGGCGCTGGGAGCTACGTGCGAGGTGTACGCGGAGTCGAGCCTGTGCGACCTCCTTGGCAGCTATGTCGAGGAGGAGCGGGTGTCGGACCTGGGGCTCTATGGCGCGCTGGGCGTCGTGCTTGAGGGGACGCGCTGGCAGGCTTCCGTGCTGGGATGGTTTGACACCCATGACTGCTACCTCTACCACGTGAACCGGCTCGCGGCGCTCCGTCGCGCGTGCGAGGTGTGGGGATGCGAGGTCGAGCCTGCGATCGTGGTGTCTGGCGGTCACGTGTCGTCGCGTACCGTGCGTGCGGTGGCGGCTTTGGGCTCGTGGCGCGGGGCGCGGCTCGAGTACGGGCGGAACATGACGGGCTGCACGCGCACGGTTGCTGAGGACGAGGTCTTCACGGCGCTCTACGGCTATGGGGCCGGGTTGCCCGTGGTGGACGAGACGGGCGCCTTCACGGGCGGGTATCGGCGCAAGCTCACGTTCGGTGAGGTGAACGGTGGTGTCGACTGGGTCGGCGACGATGAAGCGAGGCTGCTGTGGGGCCTGCCAGACGGCTCGGGCGGCCGCGTGCACCGCTTTGGAGAGGTGACGTTCGCGGATGTTGAGGACCCCGAGGTTCTTCTCGCCCGCACGCAGGAGGCTCTTGTGGAGACGTGCGCTCCGCTGGTGAGCTACGAGGTGGACGCCGTGGCGCTTTCGGGTGCTGTCTTTGTTGGACTCGGGGACGAGGTCGCGGTGGTGGACTCGTCGCGCGATCCCGCATGGCGCCTCCGGGCGCGGGTGGTGCGGCGCGTGCGGCTCTTTGGCGATGCTGTGGAAGCACGCTACTCGGTAGGCGTTGCCCCGCGCACAGCATTTGCAGAGCGCAGCTCTGTCGAGGCTCGGGTGGCGGCGGTTGAGGACGCGGCGGGCGCTGCGGGCGATACCGTTGCCGCCGTGGGCGCGAGCGTGGCCGCCATCGAGCAGGCAGCGGGCGTGGCTGCCGGCGGCGAGGTGCCCGCGCTGGCGACCAAGGAGTATGTTGCGCAGCAGATAGCCGCGCTTGATGACCTGAGCGAGGTGGAGTTCTGATGGCTGGTCTTGATGGTTTCGGCCTGCATGAGCTGGTCTGGGAGTCCTGCGATGACGTGTTTGCGGGCGCCTTGGTTGCCTCTCCCGCCGATGCGGAGGGGCGCGGCATCGCTCTTTCGGTGAGGCGGGACGGTGAGGCGGTCGACCTTTCGGGCGCGAGTGTGTACCTGTTGTGGCGTCATCGTGCGACGCGCGAGCGAGGGTGCGAGCCGTTCGATGAGGTTGACGCTGAGGTGGGCGCGTTCTCAGTGTTCTATCCTGCCGCCATGGCGTGTGCTGAGGGCTCTGTCGACTGCCAGGTGATGGTGTCTCTTCCCGATGGGGGAGCAATCTCGACGCGTGCGTTCGAGGTGCGCGTGGAGCAGGTGCTTGTGGGCGGCGCTGAGTCCGAGGACGGGTTCTCGCTCTTTCTTGACGCGATACAGAAGTATGAGAACGCCGATGCGCTCATTGCCGAGGCTGTCACCAAGGCGCAGGAGGCGGTTGCGACGGCCGAGGGCGCGGTGGCAACGGCGGAGCAGGCGGTCGAGGCTGCTGCTGGTGCCTCTGGTGCCGTTGCCGCGGCGAACGCAGCTGCGACGGCTGCGACACAGGCAAAGGAGGAGCTGCTGGCGGCTGCCCAGCGGGGTGACTTTGATGGGGTGGATGGAATGCCTGGCCCTGCGGGTGCCAACGGGAAGGACGGGGCTCCGGGCGTCGACGGCAAGGACGGTGCCGATGGCGCTCCTGGTGCTGACGGGAAGGACGGCGTCGACGGAGTGAGCCCGACCGCCACGGTGACGCAGACCGAGGCGGGCGCGGTGGTGACCGTGACCGACGCCAGCGGCACGACCACGGCCACGCTCCTCCATGGCGCGAAAGGGGACAAGGGCGATGCCGGCGAGCGCGGCGAGAAGGGCGATGCCTTTACGTACGCTGACTTCACCTCAGAGCAGCTGGCGGCGCTCAAGGGGCCGAAGGGTGACAAGATGACGCTCGATGATCTCACCGAGGAGGAGATCGAGGAGCTGCGTGGCGAGAAGGGCGAAAAGGGGGACCCGTTCCTCTACACAGACTTCACCGCCGAGCAGTTGGAGGCGCTTCGCGGGCCGCAGGGCGTGCAGGGGCCGCCCGGCGCCGACGGCAGCGACGGCGCGCCTGGGGCTGACGGCGTGGGCTGCACGCACTCGTGGGCGGGCTCGGTGCTCACCGTCACGAGCGGGAGCGGCACGAGCTCCGCCGACCTGCGCGGCCCCAAGGGCGACGCGTTCACGTTCGATGACTTCACGGCCGAGCAGCTCGAGGGGCTGCGCGGCGAGGACGGGGCCGACGGGCAGGACGGAGCCCCCGGGGCTGATGGGCAGGACGGCGCTCCCGGCGCCGACGGCCAGGACGGGGCTGACGCCGAAATCACGGGAGCCACCGCCACGGTGGACGCCTCCACGGGCACGCCCTCCGTGACCGTGACGCTCGGCGGCACCCCCGGGGCGCGCACGTTCGCCTTCGCCTTCTCAGGCCTCAAGGGCGAGGCCGGCGAGCAGGGGCCGCAGGGCGCGCCCGGGCAGGACGGCGAGGACGGGGCACCGGGGGCGACGCCCGACCTCTCGGCCTACGCGACCAAGGAGTACGTGGCGCAGCAAATCGCGGCGCTGGACGACCTGAGCGGGGTGGAGTTCTGATGGCCGTGGGAACGATCCAGAAGGGCGTGCTCACCGACATCGCCAACGCGATCCGCACGCAGAACGGAGGGACTGCGACCTACCTGCCCTCCGAGATGGCGGTGGCGGTGCTCGCGCTCGACGGAACCAAGACCGGGACGCCCTACCAGGCGCCCGCGACGTCCGGAACGGGCGTGGTATCGGACTCCGTCTTCGACGCCATCGCCGACGCGATCCGCGCGCAGAACGGGCTCACGGAGACGTACACGCCGGGCGAGATGGCGCCGGCGATCCTTGCACTCTCGTGGGACGTGGGAGTGAAGATCCGGGCACTCCTGCTCGCGGACGGCACGCTCGAGTTCAACTACCGCGACGGGCGCTCATCCGACGTGCCGGGAGCCGTTATCCTCGAGGCGTGGGAGGTGGACCCTGCCGGCTACTCGTCCGCTGGCTCGAGGCCCTGGAGCGACGACAAGCTCTCCGTCACGCGCGCCGTCATCAACGAGGACATGGAGGAGAGCGGCCTCGAGAGCGCCGCCTACCTCTTCCACGGTTGCGAGAACCTCGTGGAGGTCACGGGCTTCGGCCACCTCGTCACGGTGACCAACATGAACCAGATGTTCGTGAGCTGCGGCTCGCTGGAGACGATACGTGCCGACAACTTCTACGCGCACGTCGAGAGCGGGACCCTCATGTTCAGCGGCTGCGGGCGCCTCGTCGGGGAGAGGGGCTACGTCCCGGAGCGGACGGACGACCACCTGAACCTGCACTTCGAGACGACCGGCGTGCTGACCCACACGGACGGGTCCGAGGACGAGCGCGAGTGGTTCCGCTGCTTCCTCTACGGTGACGGCGAGCTCGTGCTGACCGCCGCGACCGAGCCGGAGGACGGGCGGGCGCTCGTGTCGTCGGGTCACCTGTGCGCGAACGCTCGGTACAACTCGGTGGGATACCAGCCCTGGTACGACCACCGGCACGACGTGGAGACGGTGACCGCCGCGGCGGACATGGCGACCTACGACCACGTGAACACGAACTACTGGTTCTACGGGCACCAGGCCATCACCGAGGTGACCGGCATGGGGAACCTCCACGGCGTCCGGGAGATGCAGCACACCTTCAACAGCTGCGAGGGGCTCACCGAGATCGACCTCTCCGGGCTCGACGCGTCGTCTCTGGAGGACCTGACGTACACCTTCGGCGGGTGCTCGGCGCTCGTGACAATCTGGGTAGATTCGGACTGGGCGCTGCCCGCGTCCGGCGTCTCCGGCTTCCAGACGTTCTACCAGTGCACGTCGCTCGTGGGTGGGGCGGGCACGACCTACGCGAGCTCGCGCGCGGGCTACCAGTACATGAGGATCGACGGCGCGGGTGGTGCGGGGTACCTCACTGCGAAGGGCTCCTAAAAGGCACCCCTCCGGCGTACGTGGCAGGACATCCGTGCAGAATCTATAATCTTTGTATTAATCCTTCGCTTCTTAGGGGGCGCGATGTTCGGTATCCCAGAGCCCGAGACCATTGTCATCGTGGAAGCCGATGGGCGCGGCAAATACTCGAAGCTGCTTCACAACCTCGTGGGTACCGCCGACGATAAGGATCGTGATCACGTTGTCGGCCCAGTTGACGGGTCGATTCGCACCGTCATTTACAACGAGCGGCTCTTCAACGACAACCCGCTCACGTCCGACCAGAAGGTCGTGTTCGTCGGGGACCCTGGCTTTGCTCGTGACTACATTGAGGCCCTCAATGCCCAGTCGACTGACAGGATCGAGGGTGGCGGCGTCCATATCCTCGTCAGTGGAAAGCAGGCTTCCATCGCCGTCGATTCAGGTCCTGGGACTCGCGAGCAGTATTGGGATTTTCTTGCTTTCGCTCGGTCATACGGCCAAGACTTCCCCGACCTTCTCGCCGACTTCCACGTGGCGGACACTGACTCGAAGGACGGTCCCAACAACCCACTTGAGGTCATCGGGGGCTTCTTCGAGGGAATCGGCGGCTTTATCAAACATGGAGTTGACGACCTCACCATCTTTGCCACAAAAGGTGCTGAGATCGAGGATCAGAAGTACCAGTTCGCTGTCAAGCTTTTCTACACCGAGAAGATGCGTGGTTTCGCGGAGGCGTGAGATGGATGACTTCGAACGCGGCTACGATTTCGTTCTCAGACAGGGCGGCGGCCATCTTGGCGCGGAGGTTGGCGTCAACTACATTCGCGACGTCCAGGCGGCAATAGACGAGCTTTACCGTCGGATGAACGCATACGACTACTATCAGGCAACAAAGCCGGCCCAGGAGTCCCTCAAGGGATTCCTCGCTGAGGAGTATGCCGCTGGGACGGCGAACATCGACGCCGCCGTCAAGGGAAGCGATGTGAGATTCGAGGTTCTTCACTCGCACGACCTCGGCTCGGTCGATGTTGCGGGACCTGGCTCTGCATACCAACTTAAGGTCTACGAAAGCCCCTATCAGACTGTCAGGACGCTCGGTACCACTCTTTTCGACCGGTACAAGGCATCAGCCGATTCAGCGAGACTAAGCTTCAATGAGTGGGCGACGCTCAAGGGAAGGGCCGGCGCAAGCCCCTCCGACCTTCTCTACGAAGGACAGTTTGGTCTCGTTGCTCCCGATAAGCTCGAAGACTGTCGGCAGGAGGCCTTCAAGCTTCTCGCAAGGAGCAAGGCGCTCGGCAAGGATGCTGAGGTGCAGAGGTGGGAGAAGGTTGCCGACGGACTCGTAGACCGCGTGAGAGGTAAAGGCGGCGTCGAGGGGAAGGCGCTGACAGTAGACGAGGCGCGAAAGAAGGCCATCGAGGTGAGCAGTGGCAATCACCTAGATTCTATGGACGACGGCATGACTCCGGCCCAGCTCGTCGAGGCCCAGCACCTGCTGAGACAGTCTCTCAAGGCGGGCGCAACAGCTGCCGCTGTCTCTGCCGCCTTAAAAGTTGCCCCGGAGATCTATCGTGCCATAGACAAGCTTGTTACCGAGGGAGAGCTGACAGAGGAGGACATCCGCACCATCGGTGCCGCCACTTTAGACGGGGGAACAACGGGCTTTATCAACGGTTCGGCATCTGCGGCAATCACCGCCGCCGCTGCGAAGGGCATGTTCGGACAGGGAATCATGAGAGCGGCGAGCAGGTCCATGGGGCCAGCAGTTATCGGGACACTTGTCGTACTTACCGTCGAAACGTGCAGGGATGCATTCCTCGTCGCGAACGGACAGAAGACCCAAAAGGAGCTCATGGACGGATTCACACAGGGTGCATTCGTCTCTGCAATCTCTTTGGTCGGCGCCGGGGTAGCATCCGTTGTCTCGGGTGGCGCTGCCATCCCCATGCTCATTGGCTCTCTTGTCGGGTCTGCTGCGGGCGGTCTCGCGTTCTCCCCGGCGAAGTCTCTCGTGCTGAGTCTTGCCAACGAGTCTGGGTTCACCTTCTTTGGGCTGGTTCGGCAGAGCTACGAGCTACCCGAGGGGACAAAGGACAGATTGGGAATCAAGAAGGCCTCGGTGAAAAGTGCCAACTTGGCTAGCGCAGATGTCCGTCTTGGAAGAACCCGGACAGCCTCTGTTAAGCGCGCCTCCCCCCATACCATCAGCATCAGCTACGACAGGCGAGGAATCGTAGGCGTGGACAAGATAGGCTATATGCCAAGCTAATGCCGTCGCTATCCCCTCTGTGGTATGAGGTATACGTTTTCGACGCGAACTGAGATCTCCATTTTTCTTCGATTTGACCGCTGTTCATGGGGGCCATTGTCTCCCACATTCATTAAGAAGCCCCGCGATTTCATATTCGCGGGGCATGCTGTCTTTTCTTATTCGCTTCAGATTGTCGGGAACTCCCTGTGCACCGGACCATCCATGAGCATCCGGTACCACCAGTCGCGGTCCTTGCAGCCGCTGGCTCCCAGCATGTCGAGCAGCTGGGTCTGCTCGAGCTCTCCGAGCATTGCGAAGTGCTCTCGCATGCTGTCTTCCAGAGCGACCTTGCTTCGAATCATGTCTCCGAGAATCTCCTTGAGCTCTTCGAGCGTAAAGCTTTGCGGTGAGATTTCAACGAGCTCAGCGCGGAAGTGGGAGTAGTCCTCGAGCTCGCAAATGGCTTCAATGTCTGCTGCGCTGTAGTTCATGGTGGCCTCCTTCGATCTGACCATTGCGTCGGCCTGGTTGCGGACGGGACACAACCGGGACACAACAGCGACCGGAACTCCGTTTTCGTCAGGTTCCGTCAGTCGCTGTTCATCGCTGCAAAAGACCTGCTCAGACGCTCTTTTGTATAGGTCTGTTGTCCTCAGTCGACGCTGTGGGATAACCCTCTCAAGGCGGAGATCACCAGTTCGAATCTGGTACGGGCTACCAACGATTTTACGAGGCTCCTCCGGGAGCCTTTTTTCATGTCGCGAGGAGCTTCCCGACCCATGAAGAAGCGCCGTGCGCGGGCGCTTCCGAGCGGAATTGCAGTTATTCAACAATCTACGTGAACTCCTTGCAGCAGACGCTTCTGCTGGATGCTCGAATCGTGGGGAAACGAGGCGTCGTTCGTACGGTCTACTTTGAAGGTACGGGACAGATTATTGAATAACTGATATTCCGCTCGCGCATCGTATTGCTCGCAAGGGTTGCGAGGCTGCAGCCAGAAAAAATCGCAATTGGGGGCTTGCGTCATCCGGCGCGGTGCCGTATTATTTCTACTTGCGCAAGCGGCAACGCGAGCGTGCGAATGAACCATTGGGATGTCGTCTAATGGCAGGACAGCGGATTCTGGTTCCGTCAATGGGGGTTCGACTCCCTCCATCCCAGCCATTCGTTTATGGCCCGTTCGTCTAGCGGTTTAGGACGCCGCCCTCTCAAGGCGGAGATCACCAGTTCGAATCTGGTACGGGCTACCAACGATTTCTCGAGGCTCCTTTGGGAGCCTTTTTTCATGCGTGCTTTAGGAGTTTTGAGCCGCCCGCCGAATGGGGGTCGGACGAGCCGGAACGTACGCTAAACTAGGTGTGTTACACGTGTCGGAACATTCGAGCCATCGATTGCCTTATAGGGGAGCGCCATGTCGGATTCCTCCAAGCACAACCCGCCCGTTGGCACGGTCGATGCGGCGCCCGCTGGCGGCGACGACCACAAGGGCGCGCGCCGCGGCGCCATCTTCATTGGATTCGTTCTTATCTGCTACATCATCTTCCTGGTGGTGACAGGTCAGGTGGCCGAGTTTTGGGCCGCCATGCAAAACGTCCAGATCCCCTGGCTCGTGGTCGCCTGCATCTGCATGGCGCTCTACATGCTCTTTGGCGTGGCCGCCTACGCCATCGCCGTCTGGCTCGACCCCAACTCGCCCGTCGGCATCCGCGACCTCATTTCTGTCGAGATGAGCGGTATCTTCTTCGGTAACCTCACACCCATGATGGTCGGCTCCTCGCCGGCGCAGATCTACCGCCTCACCAAGTGCGGCATGAACGTGGGCGAGGCCGGCGCCACGCAGTTCACCCGTTTCCTTGTCTACCAGTTTGGCCTCGTGGCGTGGGGCGCAATCCTGCTTATCGCCAAGATGCCGTTCTTTGCCGAGAAATACGGCGATATCACGCTTCTGTGCGTGTTCAGCTTCGGCGGCCACGCGGTGCTGCTGCTCGCGATCGTTGCCATCTGCCTCATGCCCAACACGGTCGTAAGACTTGGCCGCTGGGCGCTTTCGATTCTCGCGCGTCTCGGCCTTGCCACGAGCAAGATCGACGGCTGGCGCGAGTTCCTCGACACTGAGGTCCACGCATTCTCCGATAAGTTCAAGATCTCGATGGCTCACGGCAGCTCGATGCTCCTCACCGTGGTCATCACGATGATTCAGCTCGCGTTCTTCTATCTCGTGCCGTACTTCCTCATGCTCTCGTTTGGCCATCACGACGTGGACTTCTTCTCCGTTATGGCCGCCTCGGCCTTCGTGCAGCTGCTCTCCTCCGCGGTGCCGCTGCCCGGCGGCACGGGCGGTGCCGAGGGCGGCTTCGCGCTCTTCCTCGGCCACTTCTACGGCTCTGCCGCAACGGCTGGCTACCTGCTTTGGCGGCTTATCACCTTTATCGCGCCCACGATCATCGCCGCTCCCATGCTCGGCCTCAAGAGCGCCCACCGTGCAACCATCCACGAGCGCTGGGCGCGCTTCAGCGGTCGTTTTGCACCGGTGTCCGCCAAGAAGGACGGCAAGGCACCGCGTGTGGCGCATGCGCCCGAGCAGCATAAGCATCACCATCACACAGGCGCGCAGGCGACGCTCGTTGCCGAGCCGCAGGCGACGGCAGGCTCGTCTGCCGCAACTGGCGCCGGCGCATCGCGCGCAACGGAGGCTCCTGCTAAGAAGGCGACGCGCTCCAAAGCCAAGCGCTCCCAAGCCGCTTCCAAGCCGCGCGTGCGCCGCACGGCGGAGGGCATCACCGTCACTGCAGCGCCCCGCCGCAAGAAGAAGCCGCGCTCGGCGTCCAAGGCTACTCCTTCCGAGTAACGCCGCCCGAGCAGTGCGCAATGCCAAGCGAGGGTTCGCCTTTTGGGCGGGCCCTCGCTTTCTGTAACGCGATCCATGAAGAGCTGTAGCGCCGTCCCGACCGCGCAGGCAATGCTTTACCATGTCCTGCGGTACATTTTTTCAGGCAGGAGAGTCGGTATGGTACAAACGTCGCACAAGAGGGTAAAGATCGCGCTTATCATCTGCGCGGTGATAGCGGTGCTTTTGGTGGGCGCTGTGGCGTTTGCGGGCAACTTTCTTGTCGACTTCGCGCTGAACCCGCACGCGAGCTTCACCATGAACAGCATGATGCGCGGCGGCGACGTCGACGGCCTCGAGACCGTCACGCCTGCGAAGGATGCCGATTACAGCTCCGAGGCCCGCGCATGGTTCGATGAGCGCAAGCAGAGCATCTCCCACACGGCTGAGGATGGCACCGAGCTTCTCGGGTGGGAGATTCCCTCCGACGCCGCCGCGGCGGACGGAGGCGCGTCGGCGAAGGTCCAGGCGCTCTGCTACCCGCGTGAGACGGTCGGGGAGCACACCTATGCCGTCGTGTGCCATGGGTACGTGGGCAAGCCCGCGGACATGGCAAAGTACGCCTACCACTTTTGGCAGATGGGCATGACCGTGGTGATGCCGGCGGCGCGCGGGCACGAGCGCAACGTGGACGCTGGTCTCATCCAAATGGGCTGGCAGGACAGCGCGGACCTCGTGGGCTGGGTGAACGACATCGTCAAGCGCGACGCGCAGGCCAAGATCATGCTCTTCGGCGTCTCCATGGGCGGAGCAGAGGTCATGATGGCCTCCGGCCGCGACCTTCCCGATAACGTTCGTCTCATTGTGGGGGATTGCGGCTACTCGAGCGTGTGGGACGAATTCTCGCTCCAGCTCGACAACGTTTTTGGCCTGCCGAGCTTCCCTTTGCTCAACGCTGCCGACCTCGCCTGTCAGATCCGCGCCGGCTACGGTTTTGTGGAGGCGAGCGCTACCGACATGCTCGCCCAAACAAGCCTGCCTATGCTCTTCATCCATGGCGACGCCGACGAGTTCGTGCCCTTCTCGATGCTCGATGTGAACTACAACGCCTGCGCCAGCACGGTAAAGGAGAAGCTCGTGATAGAAAACGCGGGGCACGGCCAAGCTTCCTCGACCGACCCCGCGCTCTACTGGGATACCGTCGACGGCTTCATAGCCGCCCATATGGCCTAAATCGCGTCGGCGCGCAGCGCCTCCACAATGTTCTCGCTTTGGCTCTTCCTAAGGGCGTAAACCACGCTCACCACGATCACGGCGAGTACCACCACAAGAGATACGGCGATCTGCACCACGGGCAGCTGGAACTCGTAGGTGGAGTACGAGAGCATCATGGCCTGGTAGAACCCGTAGGAGGCAAGAAGAGCAAGCACAAAGCCAATGGCAAAACCGCGCAGCGCGTAGCTTGCGCACTCGTAGGCGATCATGCGGCGGAAGGCTCGGTTGCCCATGCCGACGGATTTGAGCATGGCAAACTCGCGGCGGCGAAGCATAAGCGCGTTGGCGAGGGTGTTGAAGACGTTCGTCACGGCGATAAGCCCGGTGATGATGGCAAAGCAGTAGATGAAGGTGTTCACCGTGGTCGCCATGAGGCGCGCCTGCAGCTTGCCCTCGGCAATGTTGGTGTAGGTGAAGTCGAGCTCCGGATAGTCGGCGGCGATGCCCTTGAGCTCGTCCTCAAGCTCGGCGGCACGCGCGGCGTTGCCTCCGGTGTCGAAGGAGAGGCTTGCATGCAGATACCCGGTGTTAGCGGAAAGGGCGATGGCGGAGGCGGGCAGGATGAGCTGGAGGGTTCCCGACGGGTCGACGCAGACCGGTGCGTGGTCGGCGAGCGCCCCCACCTCGACGGCGTCCTCGCGTGCGACCGCCTCGTCGTAAGGTAGGTAGTGCGCCTCACCTCGGTCATCGTAATACAGCGCCTGAAGTGTGCCGTCGGGCCCGTCTTCGATGCTGGCGATAAAGCGCCCGTCGAGGTCGGTGAACTCGAGAAACTCGACCGTACCGGTGTCCTTGAACGGTTTCCAAGAGGCGTAGGTCTCGCCGTCGTTGGTGGTGTAGGAGTTCACGGCGATGGCGAGCGGGCGCGCGGTGTCGCAGAAGGCGTCCTCAGAGAGGCCGAGCTCGTCCACATAGGCGCGCCATGTCGCATCGTCCACAAAGTAGACGTAAGCAGATCCGTACCAGGTGCCGTCGGAATGGACGTTCGCACTGCCGTCGAGACCCGTGATGTCATCGTCGAGCATGCGGGCGGGCACGATCATGTCGGCGACATAGCTCGTGCTATAGCCGTTTGGGTGGGCATCTTCCAGGGCGGAGGCGTCCGCGTAGTAGCGCGCAAGCGCCCGCTGCATGCCCTCGCCGTCGACCTTGCCGTCCGCGAGGGCGAGCGTCTGGTCCGCTCCGGCGCCCGTGGCGTCGATGTAGAGCACAAGGTCCTGTCCCTCCATGGTGTTCACGGCGGTGTCGCTCGCGTAGCTCATCACGTCGGCGATGGAGCCGGAGGTGATGAGGAGGGCAACCGAGACGGCGAGCGCGGCGACCGTGACGCGCCCCTTGGACGAGCTGCGGGAGAGGTTCTTGTGGGCGATAAAGCCTGGCACACCAAAGAGGCGCCCTGCGATGCCGAGCGAGCGGCGGTAGGTCTGACCGTGCTTGCCGGCACGTCGCGCAGCGCGGCGCTGGGCACGCAGCGCGGTGCGGCTCAAACGTACGTCCTGGGTCTGGCGGATGGCATCGACGGCGGAGACGCGGCTCGCGCGGATGGCGGGGATCCAAGCGCTCACAAGTAGCGTGACCATGCCGAGCGCAGCGGCGACGGCAAGGGCGGCGGGACTCACCGCGACGGTGGCCGTGGTGCTGCCGGTGAAGGCGATGAGGCCCTCCCGCAGAAGACCAAAGACCACAAAGCAACCGGCAAGACCGAGCACGAGGCCCGCCGGGATGCCCGCCGCCCCGATGAGGAGTGCCTCGGTGAGCACAGTGCGCCGCAGCTGCCGGCGGCTTGCACCCAGGCTCGAGAGGAGGCCAAACTGGCGCGTGCGCTCCGCAACCGAGATGGCAAAGCTGTTGTAGACGAGCGACACGCCCGCGATGACAACCACCGCCGCGAGGATCGCCGCGATCTGATAGAGGGTGTTCCAGATGGCGGTGTCCGGTGTGGCGCCCATCCAGCGGATGAGGGAGGAGTGGACCGAACCGCCGGTGGAGCTGCTCGCGTTTGAGATGCTATCGACGATCTGCTCGGCCGCTGCCGGGTCCTCGGTGCGGAACAGGACCGATGCCCAGGTTGCCTCGGAGCCGTCTGAGACGACGCGCTCAAGCGCGCTCCCGTCGTCAAAAACGTAGGCGCTGTTGCCCTGGAGGGCGATGGTGGAGGAGACGCCGTAGCTGCGGTAGAAGCCCACCACGGTGCCGGTTATCTGGCCGAGGTCCGCCGCAAAGGACTCGCGCTGCGTCGCCTCGTCAACATAGCTGCCGTTGTAGGACGTTGCCGTGTAGGTTGTGCCGTCGTCGAGGTTTTGGACAGTGCGCGTGCCGAGGTCGAGCGTGACGGTGCTACCGATGCCGATCGTTTTGTCCTCCGCGCTAAGCCCGCAGGGCGCGAGCTCAACATTTTGCAGGTAGTGGGGGAGCACGATTTCGCCGGGCGCCTCGGGTGCACGCCCCGCCACGAGCTCGGGCGCCACCAGAAGGGGCTCCGCCTCATCCTGCGCCGTAGGCCAGGTCTTGGCATAAAGGTAGCTGCCAAAGAGGCTGCTGTTCTCGTCACCAAGCGATACGGTGCCGAGGTCTGAGATGCTCGTCCACGAGGTGATGCCGGGCTCGTCCATAAGCGCGTCGAAGCTCTCGGGGGTTACGTCGGCGAGCTCGCCGTACCACCAGCCCTCGTCCGCTGCGGTGCGCTCGATAAGCATGCGGGAGAGTGAGACCACGCTCGTGAGCACGGCGGTGATGAGGGCAACCGAGAGCGCCACACCCATGATCGACACGACGGTACGCGTACGGTTGCGCGAAAGCGACTTTAGGGTGAAGCGCGAGAAGATGCTCATCTAGCGCACCCCCTCGGCGGCGTGCGCGGGGCGGTAGGCGGCGCCGCCGCGCGGAGAGAAGGAACCGGTGCCCGCAACCGATGCGGGCGCGGCCGCGCGGGGTGTGCGCTCGGGCTCCCGGCGACGCTCATCGCGAACGAGGCGCCCGTCCTCGATCACGACGACGCGATCCGCCATGAGGGCGATGTCCTCGTCGTGCGTGATGACGATGAGTGTCTGCTTGAGACGGCGGTTGGATGCGCGCAAAAGGCGCATGATCTCGGTGGAGTTTTTGGAATCGAGGTTTCCCGTGGGCTCGTCGGCGAGTACGACCGCCGGCGCGTTCATGAGCGCGCGGCCGATGGCGACGCGCTGCTGCTGACCGCCGGAGAGCTGGTTGGGGAGCGCCCGCTCGCGCCCGGTGAGGCCCAGCGCCTCGAGGAGCATCTTGAGGCGGCTCTCGTTGACCTCGCGCCCGTCCATAAGGACAGGAAGCGTCATGTTTTCCACCACGTCGAGCACGGGGATGAGGTTGTAGAACTGGTAGACGAGGCCGACCTCACGACGGCGGAACACCGCGAGTTCCTCGTCGGTGCGGGCAAAGACGTCCTGCCCTTGGAGGCGCACGGTGCCCGAGGTCGGGCGTTCGACGCCGCCCATGAGGTGCAGAAGCGTGGACTTACCCGAGCCCGAGCTGCCGATGATGGCGACAAACTCGCCCGCTTCTACCGAAAACGACACGTCGTCAAGCGCGGCCACGGCGGTATCGCCCGATCCGTAGACCTTGGTGAGGTGCTCTACGCTAAGGATGTTCATGGGTGCTCCCTCTGCGTTGGGGATAGGTCACCTACCATACTGGACACGTGCCCTTTCTGCCGGATGACCGGCGCGTGACACTTCTGTCACCTTGCCGTGATGCGTCAGACGGCGATGTCCTTAAAGAAAGTGATGGAGAAGCGCGCTCCCGCGGGGGCACCATCTGTATCGCGCACGTTTTCTGCGGTGAGGGTCCCGCCTTGGGCAGAGATGAGCGCGCGTGCGAGCGAGAGCCCGATTCCCACACCCGCCGGGTTGACGGCACTAGAGGTCCCCTCGGACGGTTCCTCCTGCGCATCCGCCGTATCCTCGGGGCGCCGCCCGCAGTAGAAGCGCTCGAAGATGTGCGGCAGATCCTCCTCGGCAATACCGGGGCCGGTGTCTTCGACGGTGATACGGCAGGCGATGAGGTCCTCGCGGGCGCGCACCGTGACGGTGCCGCCGGCAGGCGTGGCCTCGAGGCAGTTCTTGAGGATATTGCCGAGCGCCTCGGCGGTCCACGCGATGTCACCGGTGAAGGAGCAGCCGTCCTCGATATCGTAGGTAAGCGTCACATCGGCAAGGTCGTAGGCAATGGCGAGGGGCGCGGCGGCACGCTCGACAAGCTCAGCCACGGCAACCGGGGCATGCGCGAACTGGAGCGCGCCCGCGTCGAGGCGTGCCAGGCGCAGCAGAGTCGCAACGAGCTCCTGTACATGCACCTCGAGCTGCTCGATGTGCCGGAGCCGCTCTACCCCCGCCGGGCAATCACCGCGGCGGACGAGGTCTTTGCGCACAAGCTCGGTGGTGAGGGAGAGCGCGGTGAGCGGTGTCTTCAGTTGGTGGGAGATGTCGGCAAGGGCGTCGGCAAGCTGCTGGCGCTCGCGGGCAAGGTCGTCGGCGGTGAGGGTGAGACGCAGGACCATCTTGTCGAGCTCGCTGGCAAGGATGGCGAGCTCTCCCTCCCCCATGCGCTCGAAGGCGAGCTCACGCTCGCCGTGAAGGACCGCGTCTAAGCGCGCCGCGAGACGTTTGAGGTCGCGGTAGCGCAGGTAGGTATGGATGAGAAAGGGGAGGGCGGCTGCGAGCGAGGCGACGAGTGCGACAAGGGCGCCGTCCCGTCCGAGGAGAGCAGCCGCAAGTGCTACCACGATGGCCGTGACGGCGAGCCAGGCGACAACGGCGCGCCTCACGGGGAGGTTTCGCGACAGCATGCGTCGCCCCTACCCGAGGGCGCGGTAACCGAGGCCGCGCACGGTGGTGATGAGGGCGGGGTGCGCCGGGTCGTCCTCGATCTTATCGCGCAGGCGCTTGATGTAGACCGTGAGGGTGTTCTCCTCGATATAGGTGCCCGCGTCGTCCCAAAGGGCATCGCGGATCTGATCGCGCGTGACGAGCTTGCCCGGATGCGTTGCAAAGAGCAAAAGCAGCCGGTACTCGAGGGCGGAAAGGGCGACCTCCTCGCCGGCACGCTCCACGTGCGCACGGTCCGGGTCGATGGTGAGAGGACCCAAGGTGATGGTGCGCCTGCTTGCCGGCTGCGTGCGCCTGAGCACGCTGGCGATGCGCGCCAGAAGCTCGCGCGGGCGGAAGGGCTTGGCGATGTAGTCGTCCGCGCCGAGCTCGAGCCCGGTAACGGTGGTGAACTCGTCGCCCGACGCGGTGAGGAACATGACGGGCAGCTCGGGCACTGCCTGCTTGAGGGCTCCGCACACGGCAAGGCCGTTGCCTTCGGCAAGGGAGACGTCAAGCAAGACGAGGGCGTACGAGCGCGCGCTATCGCCGCCGGAGGGGAGCGCGCGGGCAAGCGCCGCCGTCTGCGTGGCAGCGGTGTCGACCGCATAGCCCTCTCCCTCCAGAAGCTCGGTCAGGGCGGAGACGATGACCGAATCGTCTTCCACCAGCAGGATGCGCGCGCCCATGAGGTCCCCTAGTAGTGGACGATCACGCAGTCGCCGACCTCGAGCAGGTCGAAGAGCTGCTGGACCTTGTCGTAGGGGGTGTTGATGCACCCGTGGCTGCCGCGGGTGTGGTAGGCGCTCGGGTCGCTGTATACCCAGGAGGGCTGCCAGCTTGCATCATGGAAGCCCCAAGAGCTCCCCTTCCAGGCGATCCAGTAGTCTACGGGGCTCACATACTCGGGTTCGCCGGTCTCGGGGTCTTTGTTCTGGCTCACCAGATTGATGTTGCGCGCCTTGTTGTTGACCTTGTAGACGCCGATGGGGGTGTCGTCCTCGCCGTTGTCCTTGCCGGTCACAACGCCCGTCTCCCAGATGAGGGTGCCGTTCTCATCGTAGAGGCGCGCGTACTGCTCGGAGATGTCGACATCGACGTATTTCTTCCAGTCAGGCTGGCCGGCGCCGGTAAAGACATCGCCCTGGCTCGCGGTGGGAACTTGGATGTCGCCCGTCTGGTGGTTGGCCACAGCATCCTGTACGGTCTGCACGAGTGCGTCCTCGTCGACGGACCAGCCGAACGTGCCACCGCCGATGGTCACGGTCTTGCCGTCTGGCCGGGTGTAGGTGCGCGTGGAGCCCACGGTGTTCATCTGCGCGGCGAGCTCAGACGCCCATGCGCTGACCGCATCGGTGCTCAGGGTGGGGTCGGTCGCGGCGTCGAAGGTTATCCACGGGCCGATGGTGGTGCCGTCGAGCGTTCCCGCCGTCGAGTCGCCGAGTTTGAAGGTCACGTTCGTCCCCAAAAAGGCGTTGGCGGCGTCGCAGTCGGCCTTCATCTGCTCCTCGGTGGGGTTACCCTCGAGCGGCAGGTACAGGTCCTCGCCCAGCTCGGTAAGCGACGCGTCGGCCTTGAGGTCGGCGAGCGACGCGAGCGCGAGCTTAACGATATTGTCGCGGTTGAGCTTGCGAGCAGAAGCCGCTTTCTCGTAACGGAACGCCCCCGCGTCGGCGTCCCAAGAGCTCTGCGCGTTGAAGACGCCCGAGCGGTTGGCGTTGAAGCCATCGACGACCGCGCCAAGGCTGTTCTCAAAGTCGGTGCGGTTGAATGCGGCGCCCAAAAGCGAGAGGTCGGGCTCTGCGTTGAGGTCGAGGGCATCCTCGTCAGAAGTTACGGCCTTTTCCGTCACGGCCTCATAGAGCTTTACCGGCCAGATCCAAGGCTCGTTCTGGGCGAGCTTCTCGCGCGCGGCGGCTGCGGTGTTGAAGATGTTGCGGCCGCCCTCGGGCTCATAGGTCCAGCTAAATCCGAGGTCGGGATCCTCGAGCGTGAGCGTGTAGCCATCGACTTGGCCGTCGAGCTTCTGAGCGGCGGCATCTGCCTGCATGAGGGACACGTCAATGCCGGCGAGTTCTTGGTTGGGATAGAACAAAAACGTGAACGCTACTATGCCACCTACGTAGGCAAGGCCAATAATCGCGACAATGATACTAAGTGCGATGAGCGCACCTTTGCCATGCTTGCGCTTGGCCGGTGCGCCCCCCGTGGTTGCCGACGGGCCACCCGTGGCCTTCGCGTACCCGCCCCCTGATGTGCCGATGGCAGCGGCGCCCAGGGGCTGCGGCGCGCGAGCCGGTGCCGCTACCGTGCGTTCCGCTTCTTGTGGCATACGGATCTGAGTTGTGTCCTCGACAGCGAGGGGGTTCTCCCGGTCGAGGTGTGGAATGCGGTTATCGATATCGGAGCCGGGCATCGTGCACCCTTCCTTCCCCAAAATCAGCGTCAAGGCGGCCCCGCAGGTAGGAACCGTTTGCATGATTATAGCCGCCCGAGCGGACAAGGTCTTGGTCTCGCCTAATATGCAACACGAACGAACACGCTGCCAAGCGGGCATGGCCGGCGGCCGATCCGGCGGCAGCAGCCGGCTGGCCACCCGGCAGGCAATCCGGCGGCCCACCCGGCGGGCAAGTCGCGCCATCGTCCGAGCGCCTCCCGCTACAATGGGAGGGACGAGAACAAAGAGGAGAGAGGCCCCTTATGGCAACCATGTCCGCATCCGAGGTCCTTGGCCCCATCATGGTCGGCCCGTCGAGCTCGCATACCGCGGGCGCCCTGCGCTGCGCCCGCGTCGCCGCCTCGCTTATGCAGGCGCCCATCGTCCGCGTGCGCTTCACGCTCTACAACAGTTTTGCCCACACCTACCGCGGGCACGGCACCGACCGCGCGCTTGTGGCGGGCATCCTCGGGCTCGAGACCGATGACGAGCGCATCCGCGACGCCTTCGCGCTTGCCTCGGCGGCAGGGCTCGAGGTCGCCTTCGACATTGCGGGAGATGACGAGCGGATCCATCCCAACACGGCGGACATCGAGATGCAGGACGAGGCGGGCGGCACCTGCCAAGTGCGCGGCGAGAGCCTCGGTGGCGGCCGTGTGCGCGTGAGCCGCATCAACGGTGTGACGGTTGACATCTCGGGCGAGTACGACACGCTCTTTGTCGCCCATCGCGACGCGCCGGGCGTCCTCGCGGCGCTCACGGTGCTGCTCTCGGAGCGCGGCATCAACATCGCCTTCATGCGCACCTACCGCACCGAGCGCGGCGGGCGCGCTTACACGGTCTTTGAACTTGACGAGCTACCGGACGAGGCGCTTCTGGACGAGCTTCGGAGTCGGCCCAACATCGTGACCGCAACCTATGTGCGCGTTCCCGGCGCGGCGCCAGCGAGCATGGTGTGCGGGGGAGAGGAGTTCTTCGACACGGGCGCGGAGCTGCTCTCGCGCTGCCGTGAGCTCGGCATGAATATCGGCGCCGTTATGGCTGTGCGCGAGGCGGTGCTCGCCGGCGAGAGCGAGGCCGTTGCCGCCATGGAGCGCGTGCTTTGCGCCATGCGGGCGGAGACCTGCGGGCCCCTTGTGGATCCGCGTCCCTCGCTCGGCGGCCTTATCGGCGGAGAGGCCCAGCAGGTGGCCCATGCCGGTACGGCCCTCACGGCGGCGCTCATGGGCGAGGTCCAGACGCGCGCTGTCGCCTACGCGCTCGCCGTGCTCGAGCGCTCGGCCTCCATGGGCGTCATCGTCGCCGCGCCCACGGCAGGCTCGGCGGGCGTGGTGCCGGGCTGCATCCTCGCCGTCGCGGAGCATCGCGGGCTCGACGACCATCAGGTGATGGACGCCCTGTACGCCGCCGCCGCCGTAGGGATGCTCCTTACCGTCAACGCCTGTGTGGCGGGTGCCGAGGGCGGCTGCCAGGCCGAGGTGGGAAGCGCCGCTGCCATGGCCGCCGCCGCGCTCACCCAGATGCTCGGCGGAACGCCCGAGCAGGCGCTCGCTGCCTCGTCGCTCGCCTTGGCAAACCTGCTCGGCCTGGTATGCGACCCGGTGGGCGGCCTTGTGGAGGTGCCCTGCCAGATGCGCAACGCCATCGGTGTTGCGGCGGCGTTCTCCTCCGCACAGCTTGCACTCTCGGGCATCGAGCCCCTTGTTCCCTTTGATGAGATGGCCCATGTCATGCACGAGGTCGGGCGCGCCCTGCCCGCAACGCTGCGCGAGACGGCGCGGGGTGGTATCGCAGCGGCGCCGTCCGCCTGCGCTGCTTGCAAGGGCTGCTAGTAAGATCTACCTATCATTTCCTGTCACTACTGGACCCGGGAAGGCTGCCGGCAAAAGCCGCCGGCCGTCCCGGTTCTTGTGGCACCTGCCCCCGCCTTGTTCAGCGGTTGCAAACTTGGTTTCTTCGGCCATCCCTGAGAAAGAAACCAAGTGTATGAACGAATTGAGGCTAAAAACCCTCCTAAACTTGGTTTCTTCGAGAAAGGGCCTCGGGGGTCAGACGAAACCGCCCGAGTTTTGTTATGTGACGCGGCTTGCGGACGGTGCGTGGACGGGTAGAGCTGGTAAACACGGCTCCAGTGGCCCTCGTTTTGTCAAAACCGTGTTCACCAGCTCTAGAGAGCCTCCAGGAGCTGGTAAACACGGTTTTGACGAATGCGGGCGGAGAATTATGACGAATGCGGGCGGGGTGCGGCCTAGCCCAATCCTCCGGACAAGCAAAGAGCCGTCCTCACGGACGGCTCTAGCGGCAAGAGGTATGTGGGTGCTGTGTCTCGTTGCGATATCGGATATCGCAACGAGACACAGCTGCTACAGCGCCATCGTGCGGGCGCGGTCGATGCGTGCGAGGCAGTCCTCGCGGCCGATGAGCGCCATGGTCTCGCCGAGCGGCGGGGACACGAGGTTGCCGCAGACGGCAACGCGCACGGCCTGGAAGACGACGCGCTTCTTGAGGTCGAGCGCCTCGGGCAGGGGCTCGAGCGCACCGTCGATCGCCTCGGCGGTCCAAGCGGCGTCGTCGAGCGCCTCGAGAGCGGCGCGGGCAGCGTCAAGCACCGATGCCATGCCTTCCTTGGCAAGACCCTTTGCAACCGATTTCTCGTCATAGGCGAGGGTCTCGGCCGTGGCGAAGATGGGCGCGGCCACCGTGGCGGCGTCGGCGGGCATCTTGGTGCGCGGGCGGACGATCTCGGCGAGGGCGTCGAACCACGCGGCGTCCGGGGTGACAGCGGGCTCGGCGTCGATGAGGCCCGCCTCAACGAGCTGCGGTACCAGAATCTTCTCCACAAAGGTGGCGTTGTCCATGCGGTTGATGTACTCGGCGTTCACCCAGTCGAGCTTCTTGGGGTCGAAGGTCGCCGGGTTCTTGGAGATGCGGTCGAGCGAGAACTCGCGAGCGAGCACGTCGCGCGGGATGATGGTGGTCTCGCCGTCGAGCGACCAGCCGAGCAGCGCCAGGTAGTTCACAAAGGCGTCCGAGAGGTAGCCGGCATCGCGGTACTCCTCGACGCTCGTGGCGCCATGGCGCTTGGAGAGCTTCTTGCCGTCGGCGCCGAGAATCATCGAGAGGTGCGCAAAGACGGGAACGGGAGCGCCCAGCGCCTCGTAGACCATAATCTGGCGCGGGGTGTTGGAGAGGTGGTCGTCGCCGCGGATGACATGGGTGATGCCCATGAGGGCGTCGTCGACCACGGTGGTGAAGTTGTAGGTGGGCGTGCCGTCGGAACGGAAGATCACAAAGTCGTCGAGTTCCTTGGCATCAAAGACCACCTTGCCGTGGACAGCGTCGTTTACCACGACGTCGCCGCGGTCCTCGGGAACCTTGATGCGGATGGTGTAGCGCTCGCCGGCCTCCATGCGAGCGCGCGCCTCATCCGCGGGGATGTTGCGGCAGCGGCGCTGGTAGCCCTGGAACGGGTCCTTGCGCTCGCGCGCGGCGGCGCGGTCTGCCTCAAGCTGCTCGGGAGTGCAGAAGCAAGGGTAGGCGCGTCCCTCGGCGAGCAGACGTTCGGCGGCCTCACGGTAGATGTCGAGGCGCTCGGTCTGCGCATAGGGGCCAAAGTTGCCGCCCACCTCGGGGCCCTCGTCCCAGTCAAGCTCGAGCCAACGCATGGCGCGCAGGATGATCTGCGTGTTCTCTTCGGTGGAACGGTTGGGGTCGGTGTCGTCGATGCGCAGAATGAAGGTGCCGCCGTTGGCGCGGGCGAACGCCCAGTTGTAGATTGCGGTGCGCGCGCCGCCGATGTGGAGCTTGCCGGTGGGCGAGGGGGCGAAGCGGACGCGGACAGGCTGGGTCATGGTGAAACTCGCTTTCTGCAAGGTCGGATGGGCTTTCGAGCACATGAATTATAGCGCGGTCGCCGGTCGCGCACAGACCGTTCAGATATTTGTCCCAACTTTGGCCCGATGCGGCGGTTTCGCGACTGCGAGCGGGCGTATCGGGTACGCTAGGGGTCATGTAACGGCCTAGTTGTCCGCAATGCGAGCAGCGAGGTTCCGGTGGGCGGGCGCATGCCATGAGCGAGCGGCCGTCAGAAGACCTGTTAGGTGGCAGAGGAGGAGCGATTCCATGGCAGAGGCTGCAGGCTCAGGAGATGCCGTTGTCGAGGCGCGAGATCTCTGCATCGTCCGTGGAGGCGTGCGCACCTGTGAGTTCGCGACGTTTGCGGCGCACCCGGGCGAGGTCGTCGCGCTGGCGGCGGCCGAGGTGGCCCCCGTGCGCGACGCGCTCCTTGCCGTGGCAGGTCTGATCGCTCCTGCCGAGGGTTCGCTTTCGGTCGCAGGCACCGAGCTCGCGGCGCGCCCCGCGCGAGGGCCGCTTCGCCTGCGCCCCCGTCTGCCTCGCGGTACAGTGGGTGTTGGCGTAGTCAGTGGCGTGTGTGACGCGGTGTCCGCAGAGACTGTTGGCGACGCCCTTGCGCGTGAGTTCTCCCTCTGGCAGAGGCGGCGGCGTGCGACGGACGTCACCGCCGCGTCGAACGTTGCCGACGCAGCGAACATCGCCGGCGCGACCGCCGATGCAAGCCCAGCGGGCAAGTCCAGTACGTCCGACGCCGCGGGTGACGTTATCGACTATCTCGGCCGTTTCGAGCTTGCGGGCGACATCGGTCGCACGGTCGGCGCGCTCGACCCCGCGCATCGCGCCCGCCTGAGCGCCGCCCTTGCCTTTGCGTGTCGCCCCGCCGCTGCGGTTCTCGACCTTACTGACGCCTTCGTGCGCAGCCTGTCCCAAGACGAGGCGTTCGCATTCCTGCGCCTGCTTGCCCACATCGCGAGCGAGGAGCGCGCGGCGGTCCTCGTGGGAACAACCGATTCCGCAGTTGCTCGCGTGGTTACGCGAGCGTTTGCGCTCGATATCGATTCCGCGGAACTTCTTAACGCGAACGATTCCTCGGCAGGGTCTGACGGCGTTAGCGGTGCATATATATAGTGCAGATGGGAAACAGATGATGTCCTCAGTGGTTGATGTTTTGCGGCGAATCTTGAGCCCTCTCATGCGTGAGCCGCGTGCTGTGCGCACGCTTGCCCTCGTAGCCCTCGTGCCAGCTGCGGTTTGCCTTGTGGGCGTGCTCGCCCTCGCGCCCACGTTCGACGCCGCCTCACGTATCCCCGTTGCCGTGGTGAACCTGGACGCAGGCGCGACCGATGCGGACGGGCGCCGCGTGCACGCTGGAGAAGACCTTGTGGATGATCTTGCGGACTCCCAAGAGCTCGCGTGGCAGGTGGTGGACGAGGACACGGCAGACGCAGGCGTCAGGGCGGGTTCGTTCGCGCTTGCGCTTGTGATCCCTAAGGATTATTCCGAGCATGTTGCAAGCATCGATAGCTCCGATCCTAAACAGGCAACCATAGAGATTGCGTCCTCGGGGGCCGAGAACGTGCTCGCCACCGAGGCGGGCAGCGCCGCCCTTCGTCAGGTGCAGGCGCGCCTCAAGAGCGATCTGGGCGAGAACTACGTGCTCTCGGTCCTAAACGAGGTCCGCTCTCAAGCATCCAAGCTCACGCTTTCCGCCGATGGCACGACCATGATGGCAGAGGCGCTCGAGGCCGTAGCCACCGGCAACGACCAGCTGGCAGACGGGCTCACCCAAACGGCGGAGGGAACGGACGCCCTTGCCGAGGGAATCGCGACCATCTCATCCGGCGTCGCCGCTGCGGGTACGGGCGCCGAAGCCATCGCCCAAGGTCTCGAAGCCACCGGGACTCAGGGCGCAGGAGCGCTCGAAAGTGGTTCCGAGGCACTCGCGCAGGGGCTCGAGACGGTTTCGGCGACTACAGTGGGCATGGGTGAGCAGGTGGTGACCGCGGGCACGAGCCTCGAGGAGGTCTCCGCACGGTTGACGTCTGCTACCGGCTCGCTCGCCGCGATGGGCGAGGTCACAGGTGTTATCGAGAAGCATGAGGAGACTCTTGCCGCAGCGCTCACCTCAGCCACCGCGGCGGCAGCCTCGCTCAAGGAGCACGCGACGGCCGCCGTCGAGGGCGTCGGTTCGATGCGCGACGGCATCACCGCGGTCGCGACCGGGGCAGACGCGCTTGCGGCCGAGCTCGCCGGTAGCGAGGACGGTTCCACCGCGGGCGTGGAGCAGGACTTCGCGCAGCTCAATGCGCGCTACAACGAACTTTCTGCCACGCTCGACGGGCTGCTTCAAGACCTCGATGCGGCGCTGTCAGGCACCGCCGCAGACGGCTCGAGCGCGCCTAGCACCGGCGCGGAGGGCGCGACGGCACATGGAGCTGCGACAGACATCGCCGGTTCTGCGGCGGGGGCCTCGGGCGGCTCCGGCGCGTCGTCTACGGCGGCAATCGACGCCGATGCTCTCGGTGCCCTGCGCACCCAGATCGCCGAGGTGCGCGACGAGCTCGCCGTCCTCGACACTGAGCAAAAGGCGCTCGCCGAGCGCGTGTCCGGCGCATCCAAAGCCTCCCGTAGCCTTGCGGACTCCGCTGCCTCCGCCGCAGCGGGCATGTCCGTCCTCGACGACGCAAACGCCGGTATCGCCAGCGACCTCGATACGCTTAAAGCGACTGCGGAGAGCCTCTCTGGAGTGGGGGAGGACCTCACCGGTGCGGTGACAAACCTGGCAGGTGAGGCAACCGATGCGGTGACCAACGTGTTCTATGCCGAGACGGCGCTTGCAGGCACCACGCTGGCGGACGGAACTGAGGTGCCCGGTCTTGCAAGCTCGGTCACCCTGCTCGGCAAGGGTGTTACGGCGGTGGGCGAGCAGCTCTCGGGCGAGGGTGCCCTCGGCGCGGGTGCAACCGGGCTCTCGCAGGGGGCGGCCGCCCTTGGTGAGGTGCTCTCCACCATGGCGCAAGGGACCTTCGCCATCGGCACGGGCAACACCGCGCTCGCGCAGGCGCTCGACGCCGTCAACCAGGGTGTGGGCGCGCTCGGGAGCGGTTTCTCGTCGCTTGCTTCTGTGCAGAGCCAGTTGGGTGAGGGGACGCGCCAGATCGCCGAAGCAACCGACGGCGTGACCGATACGCTCGAGGCGGCGGGCGATACGCTCGCCAATGCCACCGGTAACGCCGCCGAGCGTGCCGAGGTCGCCGCGAGCCCGGTCCGCTTCCGCACAAGCGTGCGCGACCGCGTTACCTCTGCGGGCTCCGTTGCGCCCATCGCGGCTGCCGTTGCTGTGTGGCTGGGCGCTCTCGCGTCTGTGCTCGTCGTGCCCGCGCTTGACGCACGCGCCGCGCTTGCGGGTAGGGGAGCGGCGGCTGCGGCGGCCCAGTTTGCGCAGTGCGCGGTCCTCGCGCTCGCGCAGGGCACCCTCATCGGCGCCGCGGCTGCTCTTTCCTCGGGGCTCTCGGGTTCCTCTGCCGTCTCGTTCGTGGCGCTCACCGTCCTCGGGGCGCTTGCTTGCGCCGCCTTCGCGCAGGCAGCGCGTCTCATCTCCGGGCGCTTAGCCCCGGCGGTATTCATCTTTGCCCTTGTGATCCAGCTGCTCTGTGCGGGGCTCGTTCTGCCCGCGTTCTTCTCCGAGGGCATCTTTGCCGCCCTGGGCTCAGTGCTGCCCGTGAACGTGCTCGCCGAGGCTCTACGCTCCTGTGCGGCCGCAGGTGCAGCTGGTGCGGGCGTTGCGGGCGCGGTTGCCTACCTTGTCCTTATCGCTATGGTGGCGCTTGCCGTGTCTATCATCTGCGCCCAAGGTCTCTGCCGGCGCCGGGCACAGCACCTTCCGGCCTAGCGGGTTTGCACGGCGTGCACGCCGTTGCGTCGACTGGTCGCAGTGCAATTTGGTGCAGCGGCTGCCGGCCAGGGTTATGGCGATACGGTAAGTGCACAACCAAAATTGTCCTTGTCGGTGCGTAAACCATAGGATAGGTGTACCATGCACTGTTGCGGACTTGTGAGGAGTCGCTGTGCGCGTGTCGCCGTGCCGCTCCAAGCGCTCCGCACCCAGCGGTGCTCCGGTACCGCGCCCCGGCGGTGCGTCGCAGCACCGCCCCTACCAAAAGCAGGCGCAGCCGCGCCCGATTCTAGCTGGAAGGTTACCGATGACTCTGCTCGAACTCATCACCTTGCTGCGCAAGCACCTCAAGCTGGTGGTAACGCTGCCTGTCGTGTGCGCCATCGTCATGGCCCTCGCGAGCGTTATCGTCATGCGCGACTCTTACACCGCCACGGGCGACATGTACGTGCTCGCCGGCACGGCCGATAGCACCGGCTCCGCGCTCTCAAGCGAGCTTTCTGCGAGCCAGATGCTCTCCAACGACGTTGCGACGCTCCTCACCTCGAGCCGCGTCGAGGATGACGCGGCGCGTCAGGCTGGCCTCGAGGACCTCGATGACTTCGACATCGAGGTCTCGAGTGAGACCACCACGCGTCTCATCTCGCTCTCCGTCACGGGCAGCGACCCTGTCGAGTGCGCCAACGTCGCCAACGCGCTCATGTCGAGCGTCTCAGCCGTCGCTCAGGAGGTCATGAGCGTCGAGAGCGTCAACGTGGTGGACGAGGCCGAGGTGCCCACCGCCCCATCCGGCCCCAACCGCATGCTCTACATCGCAGTCGCCCTTATGGCAGGTCTCTTTGCCGCGGTTGCGATCGTTGTCCTGCTCGATATCCTCGACACCCGCATCCGCGGTGAGCACGACGTCGAGGAGCTGCTCGGGGTGCCCGTCATCGGCCGCATCCCTGTCATGAAGGGGGGCATGTAAGCCATGCAGATGCAGCGCAAGTCCGAGGGCGCCGACGCCCAGGTGGTTCAGAACGCCGCCAAGACGCTTTACGCCAACATCCGCTTTGCGAGCGTCGACCATCCCATCAAGGTTGTCATGCTCACATCGTCGGTTCCTAACGAGGGCAAGACCACGGTCGCCTACAACCTCGCCGTCGCTGTCGCCTCGGGCGGCAAGCGCGTGCTGCTCGTCGAGTGCGATATGCGCCGCCGTTCCATCGCCGACTCCATAGGCGAGCGCGCCCGCTACGGCATCTACAGCGTGCTCTCGCATCAGGTTGAGCTCTCGCAGGCGGTCGTTGCCACGCAGCAGGCCAATCTCTTCTTCCTCGATGCCGAGCCCAACATCCCCAACCCGGCCGACATCATCTCCTCGCACCGCTTCCGCGACCTCATCGCTACCATGAAGGCGAGCTACGATTTCGTGATCGTGGACACGCCGCCCGTGGGCACCTTTGTTGACGCGGCGATTCTCTCCACGCTGGTGGACGGTACCGCCATCGTCGTGCGTGACCGCTTCACCCACAGAAACGAGGTCCTTGCCGCCTATGAGCAGCTGAAAAAGGCCGATGCCAACATCATTGGCGTGATCTTGAACGGTACGGAGTCCGATACGAGCGAGTACTACTACTCCTACTACAACAAGGACGGCAAGCGCGTGCGTAAGGGCCACGACCATGTGGAGGAAGGGCCGAGTCTGCCCACCCAGCGCTCCGCCACCCCGCAGGCCGCTTCTGTGCCCACCCAGCGCTCTGCCTCAGGCAGCGTTCCCGCCCAGCGTGCGGCGGGTGTTGCCCCTGCACAGGGGTCGCTTCAGAGCGGCAGCCGTTTCTCGCGTTAGTAGTTCGAGCGATCTAGTATGAGGGACATCCACAGCCATATCCTGCCGGGCGTCGACGACGGCGCCCGGGATCTTGACGAGAGCCTCGCTATGCTCGATGCCGCGCGTGAGGCGGGCGTGACGAGCATCGTCTGCACTCCGCACTGCCGCGAGCCCTACTTTGACTACAATGCCATGTGGGACGCCTTTGAGCTTTTGCGAGCGCATGCGGGAGGCTTTCCGCTCACCATGGGCTTTGAGGTCAACCATGCCAAGCTTATGGACCTGGGTATGGAGTGGGCGGACCATCTGGCAATCGACGGGACGGGTGAGTTTTTGCTCGAGCTATCCACCCGGGCGAGTGAGCTCGAGTTTCGCCAGTATGAGCGCACCATCTTTGAGCTGCAGGGCATGGGTTATACGGTAATCATCGCCCATCCCGAGCGCTACCGTGCTATCCAGAAAGACCTCGACATCGCGCGCCGCCTCGTGCAAATGGGCTGCAAACTGCAGGCGTCGGCCGACTTTGTGGCCGGTGGCCGCTTGGGTGCGGAGAAAAAACCTGCCAAGCGCCTGTTTGAGGAGAACCTCTACACCTACATTGCGAGCGATGCCCACCGTGTCGAGCACTACCGCTACCTCGCCAAAGCACGTAAGTCCTTTTCGGTGCGCGGCGCCCATTTCAAGCGCTAGGCTTTTCATTTTGTCAACTATAGTTGCCATGCTCCTTTTGTGCAGATAAGAAGCTTTATTTGGGGGCTAGATTCTTTACATTTCACCATCGCCCCAGTTGAGACGGGGGGTCCGTCCCAGAGGATATCTTGGGATATTTAGGGTGGAGGGCCCCTACGTTCCGGCAACAATAGTAAAGACTTAAGGAAAACTGAAAACGAATGCGTACATCTTCAGCTTTCGCTAAGTGGGGGAGTTGCCCCAACATATCTTGCCGGCAGCTGGATGTCGCCTGGTGCGCAGCGGCGGGTCGCAGATTGAGGTCGATGTAGTTAAACGGGGATTTCAGCTGATCATTCGCTAGGCGATTCGCGAACATCGTGAAATACAGCATGATCGCCTGGGGGTTTGGCTGGTTTCCTAGCGTCGGCGGAAATACCTCAAGAATATAGCGGTATTCCTTTTGGAATTTCCGGTATTTGTTTTTGAACCTTCCCAACTTGTTGGTTGCAATACCGAACTGGTCGCCTAGATTGGTGACAATCTGCGGCTCGAGAAGTTCTCGCTTGTCGGTATAGGTGATTTTAATCAGTTCCTCAGTGCCCTCGAAGAGCGATGTAGTGAAGGCGCCCGCTTTAAAGTATTGAGGCGGGAGAATGGAATGCCACACATTTGAGCCTGGGTCTCCCGATACCACGCAGTTGCTCATATCAAAATGAAATACCTCCTCGGTTGAATAGGAGTATTCAACAAAGGGGTTTGCCGGCATCCCTATACGTACGCCACAGCGTATTCCGGCGTACATGTTCCACATAGGGATGCTTTCGGTGTCGTCGGCGGTCCAGCAGCTTGCAAAGTAGAACTGCCCCATCTTCTCAACGTCCGATGCCACACTCTCTTGCTTGTCGTCCATGTTTGATAGAGGCATCAGCCGGATGGTCCTATGCTCAAGAATGAGCGCCAGCGTTTCATGGCTTGTGTAAGTGGTACAGCATCTCTGGGGTAGACATCAGATAGGCCTCCACAATGAATCTCTGGTTGGCGTGTTCTTATGGAGGAAGAAAGCTACTGAACTCGACGAGGGGCGGTGCGTCATTCGATTTGGGAGGGGAGACTTTCCCAAGCTGCGGAACGGTGGATTTGTTTATATCGACAAAACTGATTATATCTGGCGTCTGGCGCACGAGAACGGCAGCTCGTTCTTCTTGAGCCGTCCGCGCCGCTTCGGCAAATCGATGCTTGTCTCTACGATGCAGTCGTACTTCGAGGGCAGGCGAGAACTGTTTTCCGGTACGGCGCTGGAGCGGATGGAAACCGAATGGGAAGTCTATCCAGTCATACGCCTAGATCTCTCCACGGTCAAGACGCGAGACCTTGATGCGCTCGAGGCTCGGTTAAGTGACATCCTTCGCAATCTTGAGAATGAGTTCACCGGCGGCATGCGCCTTGCGGAAACGCTTGGCGGGCGCTTGCAGGCGCTTATCACCCATGTGCGTGAACAGGCGGGCAAGCAGGTCGTTGTGCTTGTGGATGAATACGACGCGCCGCTGCTCAATGTTATAGATGACCCCGAACAGTTCGATGCGTTTCGTCAGGTTATGCGCGAGTTCTACATTCCACTTAAAGCGTGCGATGCGGATCTTCGCTTCGTCTTCCTTACGGGTATCACCAAGTTCAGTCAGCTCTCCATTTTCTCGGAGCTCAACAATCTCACGATTATAAGCATGGACCCGGCATATGCCGGCATCTGCGGTATTACCGCAGAGGAACTCGATAGCGAGATGGGGGAGGATATAGAGATTTTGGCCGAGCGCCTCAACGTCGCACCTTCCGTTGCTCGCCAGCGCCTCAAGGACTACTACGACGGTTATCACTTCACCCCCGAATCGCCGGACATCTACAACCCCTTCAGTCTGCTTTCCGCCTTCGCGCGTGGCCGCATCAAGTCGTTCTGGTTTGGTTCGGGCACGCCAACGGTGCTTATCGACGCCATTCGTGCGCACGGCTGGCAGATTGTCGACCTTACCGAGGTGGATGCACTTGAGGCGGAGTTTGACGCTCCCACCGAGCACTCCGTTGCCCCGACGGCGCTGCTCTACCAATCGGGATACCTCACCGTCAAGGCGTATGACGAGGAAGCTGGTGTCTACACCCTCGGTATTCCTAATGTGGAGGTGAGTCGCGGGCTCTCGGAGAGCTATCCGTTACCGTTTTTGGCCGATGGCTGCGCCGTGATAAAGGTGGGCGTCAACTTCTCTCCCGAGACGAGAACCATCGATGGTTGGGTAATCCAAGGGGAGCCATCACGCTTGTGATATTGCGGATGCCCGTAGACTGCGGACCATCTCAAAGTGCAGTGTTCGTACCGGACGCGACCGCAGCAGATGTGTAGCGTGTGGGCCGCGCACATTTGTGCGGCAGGTGTTGCCTCCGCGCGGTGGTGGTTCTCGGTTCAGGCCCACGGTACAATGGGGAAGCTGTTTCGTTGCGCGAAAGGGCGGTGCGGTCGCGCCGCTATTCTCTTGTCCATAACGGAGGTATGAGATATGAAGTACTTTGGCACCGACGGTTTCCGCGGTGAGGCAAACAACGGCCTCAACGTGGAGCACGCGTTCAAGATCGGCCGCTATGTGGGCTGGTACTACGGAGCGCGCCAGGGTAAGAAAGCCCGTATCGTGCTCGGTAAGGACACGCGCCGCTCGAGCTACATGTTTGAGAGCGCCCTCACCGCGGGTCTTGTTGCCTCGGGCGCCGACGTGTACATGCTGCACGTCATCCCCACGCCCGGTCTTGCCTACGAGACCGTCGATGGACGTTTTGACTGCGGCATCATGATCTCTGCCTCGCACAACCCCTATACCGATAACGGCATCAAGCTCGTGAACGGCGAGGGCTACAAGATGGACGAGGACGTTCTCGAGCTCATTGAGGCCTACATCGACGGCGAGTGCGATGAGGTCCCGCTTGCCACGGGGGATGCCATCGGCTCCACCATCGACTACATGCAGGGCCGCAACCGCTACATCGGCTTTTTGATCTCGAGCGCCAACTTCTCGCTGCAGGGCATGAAGATTGGTCTCGACTGTGCCAACGGCGCCGCCTCCTCGGTCGCCAAGCCCGTGTTCGACGCCCTCGGTGCGGACGTGCGCGTCATTAACAACAGCCCCGACGGTCTCAACATCAACGTCGACTGCGGCTCCACCCACATCGACCGCCTGCGCCGCCACGTGGTGGAGCAGGGGCTCGACGTGGGCTTTGCCTACGACGGCGACGCCGACCGCTGCCTTGCGGTGGACGAGCGCGGCAACGTGGTCGACGGCGACCTCATCCTCTACGTCTGCGGTGTGTACCTGAACAAGCACGGTCGCCTCTCCGCCGGCACCGTAGTTCCCACCGTCATGAGCAACTACGGCCTTTTCAAGGCGTTTGACGAGGCGAGCCTCTCTTACGAGACGACCGCGGTGGGCGATAAGAACGTCTACGCCTGCATGCGCGAGCACGGCTACAGCCTGGGTGGCGAGCAGTCGGGCCACATCATCTTCGGCGACATCGAGTGCACGGGCGACGGCATCATGACGAGCCTGCGCGTGATGGAGGTCATCCGCGCCGAGCGCGAGACGCTCTCGCAGCTCTGTGCCCCGGTGAAGCTCTATCCGCAGGAGCTCATCAACGTGCGTGTGAAGGACAAGGACGCCGCCATGAACGACCCAGCGGTACTTGCCGCGGCCAAGGAGGCGGAGGAGTTCCTCGCCGGCAGCGGCCGCGTGCTCGTGCGCGCGTCCGGCACCGAGCCGCTCGTCCGCACGCTCGCCGAGGCGCCGACCGACGAGCTCTGCCGCGAGGCGAACGCCATCGTGCTGCGCGCACTGGAGCCGCATCGCGCCTAGGTCGCGTTGGGCACACGCTGCGGCCAGGTCGCGCCGGGTCCGCGTCGCGCCGCCGCACCGCGCTTAGGTTGCATCGGCGCATATCCTGTTTGTTTGGAGTACCACCTCGCGTCCGCGCGGGGTGGTACCATGCTCTTCACGTATCGAGGGCAGGCGGAATGGTAACGGCCGCCTACCTGTGACAGAAAGGACTGCCATGTCAGACTCGCTTCGTTCCACCCAGGGGCGCTCGTTTGTTTTCACCTCGGAATCGGTTACCGAGGGGCACCCCGATAAGATCGCCGATCAGATCTCTGACGCCGTGCTCGACGCCATCCTCGATAAGGAGGCCAAGCTCGAGGCGCAGGGCTATATCGATACCGACGGCGTGCCGGCCCGTCTCGAGGCGGTGCGCTGCGCTTGCGAGACGCTTCTTACCACCGGTATGGTCGTCATCTCCGGCGAGATCCGCACTCAGGCCTACGTCGACGTGCAGAAGATCGCGCGCGACGTCATCTGCCGTATTGGCTACGACCGTGCGAAGTACGGTTTCGACGGGACTACGTGCGGCGTCATCAACATGATCCACGGGCAGAGCCCCGACATCGCTCAGGGAGTCGATGAGAGCTTTGCCGTTCAGGCGGGGGAGACAACTGATCCGCTCGACCAGGTGGGCGCGGGCGACCAGGGCATGATGTTTGGGTATGCCACCAATGAGACGGCCGCCTACATGCCCATGCCCCACTATCTTTCGAGTCGTCTTGCCGAGCGCCTTGCTCAGGTGCGCCATGACGGCACGCTTGCGTACCTCCGTCCGGACGGCAAGACGCAGGTGACCGTCCGCTACGAGGACGACCGTCCCGTCGAGGTCACTACCGTCGTCATCTCCACTCAGCACGCGCCTGAGATTGAGGATATGGGTCAGATCAAGGCCGATATGCTCGAGCATGTGATCGCACCCGTCATGGACGAGGTGGGCATCGCCTGGCGTGATGCGGTCGTGTACGTGAACCCCACCGGACGCTTTGTTGTGGGCGGCCCCATGGGCGATACCGGTCTTACCGGCCGCAAGATCATCGTCGACACCTACGGCGGCATGGGCCGTCACGGTGGCGGCGCCTTCTCGGGTAAGGACTGCACCAAGGTCGACCGCTCTGCCGCCTACGCTGCGCGCTGGGTTGCCAAGAACGTCGTGGCTGCGGGTTTTGCCGACCGCTGCGAGGTCGAGCTCGCCTACGCCATCGGCGTGGCCCGTCCGCTCTCCATCATGGTGGAGACCTTTGGGACGGAGAAGGTGGCAGTTGAGGATATCGAGCGTGCCGTTGCCTCGGTGTTTGACCTGCGTCCCGGGGCGATTATCCGTGACCTCGACCTGCGCCGCCCCATCTACGAGAAGACGGCTGCCTACGGCCACTTTGGCCGCAACGACCCCGATTTCACCTGGGAGCGTACCGACCGCGTGGACGCGCTGCGCGCCGCCTGCGGTATCGCCTAGCTTGTGCGGAGAAAAAGCCATAGTCATATCAAGATAAAATATGACTATGGCTTTTTAGGAGGCGTTATGGCACCTGATATCAGACCTTCCTCAGACTTGCGAAACCATTACGCGGAGATTGCCCGTGCGTGCCGTGAAGAGCGTCGCCCCACGATCTTCACCGTTAACGGGCGCGGCGATACGGTGCTGTTAGGACTTGAAGACTACAACCGTATGTGCGCTGAGCTTGAGTTGCTGAGCTCGCTCGCCGATTCCGAACGTGACCTCGAGCTCGGTCGTATCGAGCCGCTTTCTTCGTCGCTCTCCGCGCTGCGCGAAGAGCTCTCCGGAGCGGAGGATGTGCCCCTGCGAGCCGCCTTATGAGCGAGGAGCATCCCTATACGGTGGTGAAAACTGCCACGTTTGATAGCCTTCTGCGCGATATCGTCTGGTATCTGAGGGATGTTACGGAGGGAGTTTCTGCCTCGCTTGACCTCATAGACAAGCTGGAGCATGCTGCCTCCCAGCTTGAGGTGTTTCCCCGTATGGGGGCGGTGCCCGCGAGCGCAACACTCGCGCGACGAGGATACCGCCGTATCATCATCGGCACAAACGTTGTGTTTTACAAGGTGGATGATGAGCGCCGACAGGTGGTGCTGTACGGTATGTTCCATAACCGCCGTGATTATGAGGCGCTGTTGTAGATGAGCGAGCAGCTTTCCTTGTTCCCTGAACCCGAGACAAAAGACGGCGCCTGCGCCGCTCCTGTGGTGGACGCCCGCGCTGGAAAATCCTCCGCAAAAGGGGAGCCTATTGCGGGATACGCATCGGTTGTGGTGGACATTCCCGCGCGCGCCATCGCGGACGCCTTTGCCTATGCCGTTCCCGCCCACCTTGCCGACGAGGTCGAGCTTGGCTGTACGGTGCTTGTCGCCTTCGGGCGGCAGATGGCGCTCGGCTACGTGGTCGCGCTTGCGGACGCCCTTGCCGATATTCCCGGCACCGATGGTTTGGCGTCCGCTCGGGTAAAGCCGATTCGCGCCGTGCTCGCTCCGCCTTCGTGTGCTGACCTTGCCGGTGAGATGGCGTTTTGGATGAGCAGGGAGTACGTGGCACCGCTTGCCGAGTGCCTGCGCTTGTTCCTGCCGCCGGGAGGCACGCCCCGGCTCGTACGCGGGAAGGACGGAACCTACCGCGTCGAGCGTCAGGCGGTCCCCGAGGTTCACGAGCGCGTGGTCGCCCTCACCGCAGATGGCCAGTCCTACCGCCCGCCCCAAAACGCGCACCGTCAGCGCCAGCTTATCGAGGCGCTCGCCTGTGGTCCTGTCTCCACGCGCGAGCTCAGGGCGCTTTACACCGATATGTCCGCCACGGTGCGCGCGCTCGCCAAGAAGGGCGTCGTGTCCGTGACGGAGCGGCGCGCCTGGCGCGGCACGGAGGCGACGACGTCGCTCTCCTCTGCCCGTGCCGCCGCCCCCGCTGAGCTCACACAGGGGCAGGCAAATGCGCTTGCCGCTATTGGATGCGCGCTTGATGCGCACCGCGGCGACGTCGTGGTAATCGACGGAGTGACCGGATCGGGAAAGACCGAGGTGTACCTCGCCGCCATCGAGCGCGTACTTGCCGAGGGACGCTCTGCCTGCGTGCTCGTGCCCGAGATCTCGCTCACCGCCCAGACGGTCGGACGCTTCCGTTCGCGCTTTGGGGATGCGGTGGCGGTCTTTCACTCGAGACTCTCTCCGGGAGAGCGGCTCGACCAGTGGGACATGGTCCGCACGGGCGCGGCGCGTGTGGTCGTGGGCGCCCGCTCGGCGCTCTTCTGCCCCTTCCGGGACCTCGGCCTCATGGTGATCGACGAGGAGCATGAGCAGTCCTACAAACAGGGGTCGAGCCCTCGCTACCATGCGCGCGAGGTCGCCGCGGAGATGGCGCGACGCCTGAACATCCCGCTCGTCCTGGGTTCAGCCACGCCCTCTGCCGAAGCGCTCGAGCGCACGCGCAAAGGGGAGTGGGCGGGTCAGAGGTGGCAGCGTGTGGAGATGCGCGAGAGGCCCGGGGGAGCGACGCTTCCCACGGTTACCGTTGCCGACCTGCGCCGCGAGTTCTCCGCCGGGCGGCGCTCGATGTTCTCGGCTCCGCTCGAGCGGGCGCTTCTTGAGGTGGCCGAGCGCCGCGAGAAGGCGGTGCTTCTCCACAACCGCCGCGGCTTTGCGCCGTTTCTCATGTGCCGTGAATGCGGCTGCGTGCCCACGTGCCAGCACTGCTCGACGGCACTTACCTATCACGAGCGCACGCACACGCTCGAGTGCCATACCTGCGGCGCCGTCTACCATGTGCGGCCCTATCCCGCGCCGGGGAGCGCCTGTCCGCAGTGCGGGAGCCGCTATCTCGCCAAGATGGGCATGGGCACCCAACAGGTGGAGGATGCGCTGCGCGATCTCTTGCCCCCGCACGTGGAGGTCATCCGCATGGATGCCGACTCCACCCGCGGCAAGGACGGTCACCAGCGCCTGCTCGAGGCGTTCGACGCCGCAGAGTGCGCCGTGCTTCTCGGTACGCAGATGATCGCGAAAGGCCTCGATTTTCCCGAGGTAACGCTCGTAGGCGTGGTGAACGCCGACTATGCCCTCAAGATGCCGGATTTCCGCGCTGGCGAGCGCGCCTTCGACTTGCTCGAGCAGGTGGCCGGCCGCGCCGGCCGCGGCGAGCGTCCGGGCGAGGTCATCATCCAGACCTATCTGCCCCACGACCCGGTCATTCGCGCCGTGGCGACCCATGACCGCTCATTTTTTACCGAGCACGACCGCGCTCAGCGTGCCGAGGCGGTCTACCCGCCCTTTGTGAGGCTCTCGAACGTGACCGTTTGGGCGGCTGCCGAGGATGCCGCTCGCTCCTATGCAGAGGAGCTTGCCCGTGACCTCAGGCGTCTTATCGAGGCAACCACGGGTGCAGGCGCCGGCGCCTTGCCGGAGCCGGCCCCGGGCGCGATGCCCTCGATTGCGAGCGCTGCCGACGCCCGCGTGCGCCCGGTCGTTTTGGGACCTGCGCCTTGCGTCATCGCCCGCGCCAAGGACCGCTGGCGCTTTCACGTGGTGATAAAGTCCCCGCTGGGGTACCATATTTCAGATACTATCGCGGCGGTGCTCGACGCGCGTCCCGCTCCTGCGGGCGTGAGTGTGAGCGTCGACGTCGATGCCTACGACCTCATGTGACGCATTCCGCGTCGTCTGCTGTAAGAAAGGCTGTTAGACCATGGAGATGAACGACATCGTTATCTCGCCCGACCCGCGCCTGCGCCAGGAGTGTGCGCCCATCGAGGAGATCACGCCCGAGATCCGCGAGCTTGTGGAGCGCATGAAGGCCGATATGATCGAGAATACGGGCTGCGGCCTCGCAGCGCCTCAGGTGGGCGAGCTCATCCAGCTCGTCATCATCGATGTCGACTACACCTCGGCCGAGGACTACGACCCGTACGTCCTTATCAATCCCGTTATCGTCGAGCAGTCCGAGCATCTGGTTCCCTTCAACGAGGGGTGCCTCTCTATCCCTGGTCTCACCTGCGAGATCGAGCGTCCCGACCGCGTGGTTGTGGAGGCGCTGAACCTCGACGGCGACCTTATGCGCTACGAGGCGGAGGGCGACCTTATGTGCGTGTGCCTGCAGCACGAGATCGACCACCTGCACGGCATCACCATGTTCGAGCGTCTGAAGCCGAAGGCCCGCATGCACGCCATGCGCCGTTACCAGGATGCGCTCGCTCACGGGGCTAAGCCGGGGGATACCGAATAGGACTCCGAGCGCCGCGGGGCGTCTTCCCCGCGTGCTCAGCGCCTTTGGCTCGCTTCGCGATTCGCACGCAGGGAAGACGCCCCGCGGCGCCAGCGAACGCCTTTTGGGTCGAACGACAAGAAACTGACTGGAGGTCGCTATGAGAGTTGTGTTTATGGGGACGCCGGCGTTTGCGGTGCCTTCGCTTACGGCCCTTGCGCGCGAGCACGAGGTGGCTCTCGTTGTCACGCGACCCGACGCGGTGCGCTCCCGCGGCAAGAAGCTCGAGCCCTCTGCCGTGAAGGCGGCGGCGCTCGAACTCGGTCTGCCCGTGCTTGAGACCTCCCGTATGACGCCCGAGGTACTCGACGCCCTCCGTGCGGCCGGGGCCGACATCTTCTGCGTCGCGGCCTATGGCTGCATCCTGCCCGACGAGGTCCTCCATATGGCGCCTCTCGGCTGTGTGAACGTGCACGCGTCGCTCTTGCCCCGCTGGCGCGGCGCCGCCCCCATCCAGCGCTCGATTCTTGCCGGGGACGATGAGACGGGCGTGTCCATCATGCGCATCGGTCAGGGTGTGGACACCGGCGACTACTGCGCTCAGGCATCGTGCTCGGTTCCGGGCAAGACGGCAGATGAGCTCACAGCTGAGCTTGCAGAGCTCGGTGGCGAGCTGTTGGTGCGGACGCTTCCCGCCATCGCGGATGGCACCGCCACGTGGACGGTGCAGGACGAGTCCCTCGTCACACACGCCGCCAAGATCGCCAAGGCCGAGCTTCGTCTCGATCCCGCTGCGTCTGCCTCTCAAAACGTGCGCAGGGTGCTCGCATCGAGCGATGCAGCGCCGGCGCGTTGCTCGGTGGCAAGCAGGCAGGTGCGCATCCTTAGCGCTCGTGCGCCCGAGGGCGCAGACGCGTCCTCGTTGGGCGGTCTGCCAAAGGAGGGTGTCTTCGCGATCCGCGCCAAGCGCGTGCTTTTGGGCTGCGCTGACGGTGCCTTTGAGGTTCTCGAGGTGAAGCCTGATGGTAAGCGCGCCATGGATGCTGCCGCCTGGGCGGCCGGCCTCCAGACCAAAGAGGGCGCCTGGGAGCTCCTGTCGTGAGTGCGCTTGCACCGGCGCGCCGCGTCGCGCTCGAGGTAATCGTAGCGGCGACGCGGGAGAAGCGCTACGCTCGCGAGGTGCTCGACCGCGCGGATGCGGTCGCGCGCCTGGACGCCCGCGACCGCGGGCTTTGCCGCAGGCTCGTTTTGGGCTCCACGGCAGCGGAGGGTGCGCTCGACGAGCTTCTCGACACCTTTCTATCGCAGCCCCGCAAGGTTTCCCCTCGCGTGCGCGCGGCGCTGCGCATCGCGGCGTTCGAGATCGTCTATCTGAGGACGCCCGCCGAGGTCGCGGTAAGCCAAGGGGTGGAGCTTGTGCGCTCCGTCGCCCGCGGCGCCGCCGGCCTCGCCAACGCGGTGCTGAGGCGCGTGGCCGAGGGAGCGGAGGGCTATCTCTTAGCGCTGGATGCGCCCTTGGGCGAGCGTGAGCGTATCTCCCGCGCCCGTCGCGCGGGGCTGCCGGTGTGGCTCTCCGACCGTATTGACGCCTCCCTTCCCGCAAGCGTTGCAGAGGCGCTTCGCCAATCCGAGCTCGAGCCGGCGCCCGTGAGCGTGCATGTACGCCCCGGCGCCGCATATCCGCAGGAGGGACACCCCTCCGAGCTCCCGGGTTGCGTGCTCGACGCCGATGCGGGCCAGATTGCGCACTCGGGCGCCTTCGCCCGCGCCGAGGTGGTCGCCTCAGACCTCCACGCCCAGCTCGTTGCGACCGCGGCGGTGTCTTCGGGCACCTGTCTCGAGGAAGGTGCCGGACGGGGGACCAAGACCTTCATCATGGCGTGCCAGGCAGCGCGTGCGGGCTATACGCGGGAGCATGTTGCCGTCGATCTATATCCCGGCAAGTGCACCGCGAACCTCGAGCGTCTCGAGCGAGCCGGTTTCTGTGGCGTGCGCGCCTTTGCGGGAGACGCCCGCGACCTCGATGCCGTGCTCGCCCCTCTAGGCGATGCAGCCGGGATGCTCTTCGATACCGTGCTGGTCGATGCACCCTGCTCGGGAACGGGCACCATGCGCCGTCACCCGGAGATTCCCTGGCGGCTTGCGGAGGCGGACATCCAGCCCGGCGGCTCGCTGCCGGCGCTTCAGCTCTCCCTGCTCACGGCTGCCGCTGCGCGCGTTCGTCCCGGCGGCACGCTTCTGTACGCCACCTGCTCGGTGCTCGACGCCGAGAACCGGGATGTAATCGAGGCGTTTCTCGCGAGCGAACAGGGGATGGCGTTTCGCCTAGCGCTGGTCTCCGAGAGCCCGATTTTCTCGCTTGAGGCGTTCACGGGCGCCGCAAAGCTTGTGCGCGCGCACGAAGAAGGGGACGGCACGTTTCGTACCGCCCCCGCTCCCGGTGCCTATGATGGGCACTTCTGCGCCCGTATGGTGCGCTCCTGCGAGCTCTAGTTATTCTTGTGCGGGCAGTTTTCGCAGCTGTGCGTCTCCGCTGCCGGTGCGGTGCTGCTCGAACCCGAGGTGGCCTCGGTCGATGAGCTGCCGCCGCGCTGATCGGTGTTGTAGAAACCGCTTCCCTGGAAGGTGATGCCGCTCGCGCTGAAGACCTTGGTGGCCTCGGCGCCGCAGGCGGGACAGCTTACCTCGGGGTGCTCCATCATGCCGTGCTCGACCTCAAAGACCTCGCCGCACGAGGTGCAGCGGTAATCGTAACGTGCCATGTGCTTCCTCTCCTGTTTGCCGAAAGCGGCGCCCGAAGGCGCCGCCTGAGCGTTTGACCATCCGATACTGTACCCAAAACGCCCCGTCATGTGAAGCGGGGCACGCGCCTTGGCAAGACAGCGCGCGGACGTCACATTTCCTTCGCGTGGGCCGAGCGACCGCAGCGCTCGAGCAACTCTGCGCATGCCTGCTCGGCAGCCGCGATATCGGCCTCGTCCGCCTGCCAGCTCCAGTTGCCTTCTGCTACGCCGGGGACGTTCATGCGGCAGTCGTCGCCGAGTCCAAGCACGTCCTGCAGTGGCATCATGACAAGCTCCGCATCGCTCGCAAGGGCGCTCTCGACGAGCTTCTCGGCAAGCTCGGCTGCTGCCGTCTCATCGCCGCCGGTGAAGGAGGACGCGCAGAAGCCCACGAGGGTGGCCGTGTCGTGCGTCGAGGTGTAGAGGATCTTCTCCGGCTTCGGATAGAGGCCCGCCCGAATGTCGTAATCCTCAAAGAGCATCACGTCCATACCCGGGAAGCCGCAGGAGCTTACCAGCGAGCGCACGCCGGGGGTGAGCACGCCCAGATCCTCGGCGATAAACGGCAGGGGACCGAGCTCGACGTAGGCACGCTCAAAGAGCTCCTTGCCCGGGCCAGGCACCCAGCGGCCATCGGAGCCGGGGTGGCCGGCGGGAATGGAGAAGTAGTTGTGGAAGCCGAGGAAGTGGTCGAGGCGCACCCGATCGTAGACGCGCGTGGCGCGGCGCAGGCGCGCGAGCCACCAGGCGTAGCCCTCCGCACGCATGACATCCCAGCGATAGGTGGGGTTGCCCCAAACCTGTCCGCCGGGGGCGAAGTTATCGGGCGGAGCGCCAGCGATCTCGGTCGGGCGTCCGTCGCGGTCGAGGTTGAAGAGCTCCGGGCGCGCCCATGCGTCGGCCGAGTCGTCGGAGACGTACATGGGAATGTCGCCGATGACCTCGATACCCTGCGCGTTGGCGTATCCCATCACGTCCTGCCAGGCAAGCTCAAAGCGGTACTGCAGGTAGGACTGGATATGCGCCTCCTTGGCAAGGCGCGGGTCAGAGAGGAGTTCGGGCCGGTAGCGGCTAAACTCCTCCGGCCACTCGTGCCGCGAGGCACCGTCGGTGAGCTTCTTTATGGCCATAAAGGCGCAGTAGGGCTCAAGCCAGCTGCGCGCGTCGGCCACGTAGTCGCGGTAGGCGATGTCAACGCCGGCGCCGCCGCGCGCCTCCCAAGCGAGGTAGTCGGCGCGGAGCTCCTCTTCCGTCTCGGGCAGAAGGTCGATGTTGCCCGCAAAGGCGGAGGGTCCGGCGTAGGGAGAGTTGTAGAAGTCCGTGGGGTTTACCGGCAGTACCTGCCAGTAGCGGAAGCCCATGGCCGCCAGATGGTCGACAAAGCGCTTGGACGCATCGCCGAGCGTGCCCGGGCGTCCGTCGTCGGTCGGCACGGAGGTGATGTGGCAGACCACACCGGCACCCTTATGCAGGGGCTCCTGCAGCCGGCGCGCGGGGTGGAAGGAAACCACGGCAGAGCCGAACGGCCAGAGGTGGACCTCCACAAAGCCCTCGGCGTCCACCGTGAGCTCGGCGCCCGAGACGACGTCGGTCGCACGCTCGCCGCGAGCGGGAATGCGCACGGTCGCCTCGTTGGTGCGGCTGCGGTTGATGAGCACCGTTGCCGCCTCGCCGCAGTCGTTCACGCGGGTGTAGCCGAGCACGTCGTCGCCGGAGGCAAAGGCCTCGATGCGGCCGTTCACGAGCACGGGAAGCTCGCGGCGGATGCCGGCGGCGTTCTTGATGATGGTCTCCATGTCGTACTCATGCGGATCGCTGGGACGCGGCAGACCGCGGCGGTTGCCGGGGTCAGAGAGGCCCTCCAAGCCGTACTCGTCGCCGTAGTAGATGGACGGCACGCCCGGGAACGTCATCTGCATGAGCGTGGCGAGCCAGAAGCGCGCCTTGGCAAGCCCCATTGCCTCGGGGGAGAGGCGCCAGCGGCCGCGCTCCTCTTCGGGGAGCTTGCTCTCGTCGGGGCCGCCGCCAAGCACGCTCGCGATACGTGGGCGGTCGTGGCTGCCAAGAAGGTTCAGGCAGCAGGCGAGCGCCTCCGGCGGATAGTTCTCCGCCAGGCTCCAGATGACCTCGGCCGCATCGGCGGCGGAGATGTTTCCCATGAGGAAGTCGATGACCATGGTGCGGAACGGATAGTTCATGGCCGAGTCGAGCTCCTCGCCCTGGAGGTAGTGACGAGGCTTGCCGTAGCTGATCTTATTTGAAGCGTCCTCCCAGACCTCGCCGAGCAAGAGGGCGTCGGGCTTCTCCTCGGTCAGAACCTGCTTGATGCCGGCGATGAGGTCCTCGTGGAGCTCATCGGCCACATCGAGACGCCAGCCGCGCGCACCGGCACGCGTCCAGTGGCGGATGACGCCGTCCTCGCCGAGCAAAAGCTCGCGCACGAGCGGGGAGTCCTGGTTGAAATCGGGCATGTTGTCGATGCCCCACCAGCACGCGTAAGTGCCGTCCTCCTTGAACTCGTAGGCGTCGCGCCACGGAGAGTTGGGATTGTTCCACGCGCCCTCGTCCGGATAGTTGCCAAACCGGTTGAAGTAGCGGGAATCGTCACCGGTGTGGTTGAAGACGCCGTCTAAGATGATCGAGATGCCGAGTTTCTCGGCAGCGGCGCAGAGGCTCTTGAAATCCTCTTCCGTGCCGAGGATGGGGTCGATCTTGAGGTAATCGGCGGTGTCGTAGCGGTGGTTGCTCGCCGCCTCGAAGATGGGGTTCAGGTAGATGGCAGTGATGCCGAGCTCGGAGAGGCGCGGCAGGTCCTCTTCGATGCCCTTGAGTGAGCCGCCGTAGAAGTCCCAGTACTTGATTGAACCGTCCTCGTTGCGCTCGTAGACCGGCGGCTCCCACCAGTCCTCGATAAGGCGGCGCTGAACGCCGTTGCGGGGGACGGCGAGCGCCGCCTCGGTGCGCTCGCGCCAGGCGTCATCGCGGCGGTAGCGATCGGGGAAGATCTGGTAGACCATGCCGTTTTCGTACCACGACGGTCGCATGGCGCGGTGGCGGTAGACGCTGATCTGGAACGACGGGCAGTTCGCGTAATCGTAGGGCACGCCCTCGCCGCCTACGTGGCCCTCGCGTGCGCCGAGGTGCATTACATGCGTGCCATCGGCCTCACTCCACGTCGCATGGAAGGTGTACCAGATGTTGGCGGTGCGCGGGTAGGCGAGGGTGTAGGCGTAGAGCCCCTCGTCGTTGAGCGCCATCTCGTGCAGGCGCTCGCCCTCACCGTCAGCCCATGTGCGCAGGGTAACGGTGATTGGGCTTGGGACAGGATCCTCAACGCGGACTGACAAGGTGACAGAGCCCCCGACTTCCACCGCTCCAAATGGCGAGCGGAATTCCGGCAGGCGAGAGTTATGGATGAGCTTCATAGGGGTTTCCGATCTATCTGCCGCCCGGACGTACAGGATTTGACAGAGCGTCAAGAATTGGGCAGCTCACCTATTATAAGGGAGAGCGCCGCCCATAGAAGGCGTAGTTCAACAGTTTTAGGTGGGCTGTTGAGAAAGCGGAAGCTGCAAGGTGTCGGCATAGGGGAGGAGCCGCCTTGCGGGCGGCTCCTCTTAGCGTCGGTAGGTAGACTGTCAGCTCTTAGCGCTTGGTGGTGCGCTTCTTGGCCGCGCTTACCGAGGTGGTCTTAATCGCGGGCTTCGCGGCGGGCTTGGCTGCGGTGGTCGTCTTTGCGACGGGCTTAGCCGTGGCAGTCGACTTAGCAGCGGGCTTGGCTGCGGCGGGCTTTGCCGCAGCCGCCTTGGCAGCAGGTTTTGCTGCGGCAGGCTTTGTCGCAGCTGCCCTGGTTGCCGTCTTGGGCGCGGCAGCCTTCGTGGCGGTAGTCTTTGCAGCAGTGGCCTTCGTAACGGCAGGAGCCTTCTCAGCGGGCTTGTTGGCGGGCTTTGCCTCTGCCGTCTTGGCGGCGGGCTTGGCGGCCGCCTTGCTGGTAGCAGGCTTCTCAGCGGCCTTTGCCGTGGTCTTGGCCTCAGCCGTCTTAGGCGTGCTCGCGGCCTTGGTCGCGGTCGTCTTGGGGGCAGCCTTTGCCGCGGTCGTCTTCTTGGCGGTAGCGGCCTTGAGGGCAGCCTTCTCCGCAGCCGGCTTGGCAGCGGTCTTGCGTGCGGCAGGCTTCTTCGCCGCCGGCTTCTCAGTTACTTTTGGGGAGCTCGCTTTCGCGGCCTTCTCCTCAGCTGGTTTAGGCTCGGGCTTAACCTCGGGCTTCTTGGCAGATTCGGGCTTGGTCTCCGCTTTGGGCTCAGGCGCAGGAGCCGGCTCGGGCTTGGGCTCAGGCTTTGCCTCGGGCTCCGGCTCGGCGACGGGCTTAGGCTCGGGCGCCGGGGGAGTGGGCGGGACGGGCTGGACATCGGGGCGCAGGAAGGTGTAGAGGTCCATGTAGGCGTTCGCAGAGCGCTTCCACGAGAAGTCGGTCTTCATAGCCCGCTCGACGACGCGGTTGAAGGCGTCGCGGTCGTCCCAGAACAGACGTGCTCCGCGGAAGACGGCGTCGCCCATCTCATCGCCGTTGAAGTTGGCGAACGAGAAGCCTGTGCCCTCGCCGGTCTCGTAGTTGTAGGGGATGACGGTGTCGCGCAGACCGCCGGTCTCGCGGACCACCGGCAGGGTGCCGTAGCGCATGGCGATGATCTGCGACAGGCCGCAGGGCTCAAAGAGCGACGGCATGAGGAAGAGGTCGGCGCCGGCGTACATGCGGCGGGAGAGCGCGGAGTCGAAGGTGATGCGCGCAGCCATGGTTCCCGGATACTTGCCCGCGAAGTAGTTCATGGCGTCCTCGTAGGCGCGGTCGCCGGTGCCGAGCACGGCCACCTGGACGCCGCCCGAGAGGATGCGGTCGAGCGAGTAGGTGACGAGGTCCATGCCCTTCTGGCGGGTGAGGCGGGTCACCATGACCATGAGCGGACGGTCGTCGCGGACCTCGAGGCCGAGCTCCTCCTGAAGCGCGCGCTTGCAGGCGGCCTTGCCGGCCATGTTGCCCACGCTGAAGTTCTCGGTGATCTGATAGTCGGTCGCGGGGTCCCAGGACGGCTCGTCGATGCCGTTCAGGATGCCCTGGAGGCTCTCGGAGCGGTTGCGGAGCACCCAGTCGAGGCCCTCGCCGTAATCGGAGGTCTTGATCTCGCGGGCGTAGCTCGGGCTGACCGTGGTGATGGCGTCGCTGTAGCAGAGCGCGCCCTGCATGAAGTTGATGGAGCACGAGTCGCAGCGGAGCTGGCGCGCTGCGTTGGGGATGTGCGCAAGGCCCAACACGTCGTTCAGCATCTTGTCGGAGAACTGGCCCTGGAAGGCGATGTTGTGGATGGTGAAGATGGTCTTTACGCGCTCGTACAGGGGGAGTCCCTGGTAGAACTCGCGTAGAAAGACCGGGGCGAGGGCGGTCTGCCAGTCGTTGCAGTGCAGGATGTCGCACTCAAAGCCCTCGGGGAGATGCTGGAGGCTCTCGCAGATGGCCTTCGAGAAGAAAGCGAAGCGCTCGCCGTCATCAAAGAAGCCGTACGGATAACTACGGTTGAAGTAGTGCTCGTTATCCACGAAGAGGTAGGTGACCCCACCCTCCTCAAGCTTCTCGAGGCCGCAGTACTCGTTGCGCCATCCGAGCGGTACGTAGAAGTCGCAGAAGTGCTCCATGCGCGCCTTGAACTCCTCGGGGATGCTCGCGTACTTGGGGCACATGACGATGACCTCGGAGCCGTCCTTCACGAGCTCCTGGGGAAGGGATCCCGCAACGTCGCCGAGCCCGCCCGTCTTAACAAAGGGGGCTACCTCAGCGGAGGCGAAGACCACATGCATCTTGTCTTTTGCCATGTTGTACTCTCCTAATCGATCTGAGAGATAAAACTGCCGCCTGCGGGGCGACACCTAAATGATAACGCGCCCGCCCAGACGGTGCCGGGCGGGCGCTGTGTTGTTACATGCGCGCGGTTAGTGGCGTGCTCCCTTGCCCATCACGAGGATTGCGTCGGGTGTGCCGCGGTACTCGGTGTTCTCGGGGATGACATTGTTTTTGTCGAGGATGGCGTTCTCGACACGGGCGCCGCGCTTGATGACGCAGCTGAACATGATGATGGAGTTCGAAACATTCGCACCGCTCTCGACGATGACGCCGCGGGAGAGGATGGAGTTGCGAACAGTGCCGTAGATCTTGCAGCCAGCGGAGATGAAGGAGTTCTGCGCGTTGCTGCCCGCATAGTACTTGGCGGGTGCCGCGTCGTGCGCCTTCGTGCGGATCGGGCGATCCTTCTGGAAGAGCTGGTCGAAGACATCGGGCGTGAGGAGCTCCATGCTGCGCTGGTAGTAGCTGCGCTCACCGAAGATGCCGATAGCGAGGCCCTTGTACTCGTAGCTGCAGACGTCGATGCGCGCGAAGTCACCTGCGATAGCCTCGAAGAAATCGAGGTAGTCGGCGTTCGCGTAGTTGTTGATGATGTCGAGCAGAAGCTCGCGGTTGATGACGAAGCAGTCGATGAACTTGTTGTCACCGTACTCGCAACCGGCCTCGATCGACTGGACGCGGCCCGCGTCACCGATGATGAGGCGGCTGGCGTCGTCGTGATGGCGCTCGGCCTTGACGTAGACCATGGTCACGCCCACGCCGGAGCGCTCATGGGCATCGATGATCTCGTCGAGGTCCATGTTGAAGATGATGTTGGCGCCCATCATCACGACGTAGGGGGTCGTGGCGCGCTCGAAGAGCTCGCGGTTGGAGATGATGTCGCGCAGAAGGAAGCGCATGCCGCGCTTGGTGGTGCCGTAGGGGTTACCCGGCATGCAGAACAGGCCGCCGCTCTTGCGGTCGAGCATCCAGTCCTTGCCGTGACCCACATGGTCGGAGATCGAGCGCCAGTTGCCCGGCATGACGAGGCCGACGGTGCGGATGCCGGCGTTGGTCATGTTGGAGAGCGGGAAGTCGATCAGGCGGTAGCGGCCCATGAACGGCAGCGACGCCACGGGGCGGTTCTCTATCAGTTTGCTGGCTTCAGTGCCCGCGTAGTTAGCGGTGATATAGCCGATGGCCTTGGAGTTGATCATCGGTTCATTCCCCCTTCCCGATCACGACGTCATTTCCGACGACGGCGGTGTCCTTCGTAGTATCGACGCTGCCGAGCTTGACGCCCTCTTCGACGACGGCGTTCTCACCCAGGATCGCGCGGCTCACATGCGCACCGTTCTTAACGACGGCGCCGGGCAGCAGCACGGAGTCCTCGACGATGGCGCGGTCGCCGACCACGCAGTCGGTGGAGATGATGGAGTGGCGCACGGTGCCCATGATCTTGCAGCCGTTGGCGACGAGCGAGTCGTCGACGCGACCGTCGGGGCCGATGTAGTGCGGCGGGCGAGTCGAGTCGTTCGACATAATGGGATGCTTGGTGTCGAAGAGGTCGAACTCGGGGTTCTCGCCGAGCAGGTCCATCGAGGTCTCGTGATAGCTCGCGATGGTGCCGACGTCCTTCCAGAAGCCGTTGTACTCGTGGACGAACAGGCGCTTGCCGTCAGCGAGGGCCTTGGGGATGATGTCGTTGCCAAAGTCGTGGCTCGAGCGCTGGTTGATGGCGTCCTCCTCGAGGGCGTTCACGAGGAAGTCATAGGAGAACACGTAGATGCCCATGGAGGCGAGGTTCGAATCGGGCTGCTCGGGCTTCTCGGTGAACTTGGTGACCTGATGATCCTCATTGGTCGTGAGGATGCCAAAGCGGCTCGCGTCCTCCCACGGCACCGGCATGACCGCGATGGTGAGGTCGGCGTTGTTGGTGATGTGGGTGGCGAGCATTTCGCGGTAGTCCATGCGATAGAGCGCGTCGCCCGAGAGGATGAGGACGTACTCGGGGTGATGGGACTTGATGTAGTCGAGGTTCTGCGTCACGGCGTCAGCGGTGCCGGCATACCAGGCGCCGCCCTCCTGCGTGGCGTAGGGCGGGAGGATAGAGACGCCCGCGCCGATCTCGTTGAGGTCCCAGCCGCGGCCCGAGCCTACGTACTCGTGAAGCTGGTAGGGACGGTACTGCGTCAGAACGCCGACCGTGTCGATACCAGAGTTAGCGCAGTTGGACAGCGTAAAGTCAATGATGCGGTACTTGCCGCCGAATGAGACGGCTGGTTTGGCGATCTTAGCGGTGAGCGCCCCCAACCTGCTGCCCTGCCCCCCGGCGAGGAGCATCGCGATGCATTGCTTTCTACTCATCGATGTTCTCCTTCAAAATCCCTGAACCCTATAGACCTTGCTATCGAGCGGGGCGGACGGTGAGTCCGCCCCGTGGATGCCTTTATGGGGATGCGCCGTCGTGCAATGACGCGATCCGTTACGCGTGCCAGATCTCGTCGCGGTACTCGCGGATGGTGCGGTCGGACGAGAACCAGCCCGAAGACGCGGTGTTCATGAGCGCACGGCGGTTCCAGCTCTTGCGGTCCGCATAGCTGGCGGTGAGCTCCTCCCACGCGTCAACGTAGGAGCGGAAGTCCTTCATGACAAAGTCATGATCGTTTCCGCTCATAAGCTCATTATGGATGCTTTCGAAGTCACCCGAGAGATGAGCAAACGTGTTATCGGTGAGTTCGTCAATAACGCGCCCTAAACGGTCACGGTCGCTGTTGTACATATCCCATGCGAAGTGCATATGGCTTGCACGGAGCTCGTCGACCTCGGGTGCGGTGAGACCAAAGATCTTCTCGTTCTCGATACCGGCGAGGTTCACGATCTCGATGTTGGCGCCGTCCATCGTGCCGAGCGTGAGCGCGCCGTTCATCATGAGCTTCATGTTCGAGGTGCCCGAGGCCTCCATACCGGCCGTGGAGATCTGCTCGGAGATTTCGGCGGCGGGGTAGATGAGCTGGGCGTTCGACACGCGGAAGTTGGGGATGAAGCAGACCTTCATGACCTCGTTCACACGCGGGTCGTTGTTGATGACGTCGGCGACCGAGTTGATGAGGCGGATGGTCTCCTTGGCAAACGCGTAGCTCGACGCGGCCTTGCCCGAGAAGATGAAGGTGGTGGGCGCCACGCGGAAGTTGGGGTCGGCGAGGCGGCGGTTGTAGATATCCATCACCTTGAAGATGTTCAGGAGCTGGCGCTTGTAGGCGTGGAAGCGCTTCACCTGGACGTCGAAGATCGAGTTGGGGTCGATGTCGAGGCCGCACTCGCGCTTGACGTACTTGGCGAGGCGCACCTTGTTGGCACGCTTGGCCTCGCCCACACGCTCGAGGAACGCCGGGTCGTCGGCAAAGTCCTTGAGCTTCTCGAGCTCGGCGGCGTCATCGAGCCAGCCGGTGCCGATGGCTTCGTTGATGAGCTTGGTGTAGGAGGGGTTCGCCTCGGCGAGGAAGCGACGGTGCGAGATGCCGTTGGTCTTGTTGTTGAACTTCTGCGGCGTGAGCTCATAGAACTGCTTCAGCGTCTCGCGCTCGAGGATGTCGGTGTGGATCTTGGCCACGCCGTTGACGGAGTGCGAGCAGATGACCGAGAGGTTCGCCATGCGGACCTCGCCGTCCCAGAGGATGGCGGTCTTGCGCAGACGGTTCTGCCAGTCCTCGGAGGTGCGATCGAAGCTGTCGCTGTAGCGGCGGTTGATCTCGTCGATGATCTGGTAGACGCGCGGCAGCAGCTTGGAGAACGTGGAGATGGGCCACTTCTCGAGCGCCTCGGGGAGGATGGTGTGGTTGGTGTAGGAGATGGTGTTGGTCACGATCTTCCACGCCGTGTCCCACTCGAGCCCCTTCTCGTCCATGAGGATGCGCATGAGCTCGGGGCCGCACATGGCCGGGTGCGTGTCGTTGGTGTGGATGGCGACGTAGTCGGGCAGCTGCTCCCAGTTAGCGCCAAAGTCCTTCTCAAAGGTGTCGAGCAGGCTGTAGATGCCCGCGGAGACGAAGAGGTACTCCTGCTTGAGGCGCAGAAGACGCCCGTGCTCGCCGGCGTCGTTGGGGTAGAGGATGGCGGAGATCGCCTCGGCCTCGGCGCGGTGCGCGTCGGCACCGGCGTAGTCGCCGCGGTTGAAGGCCTCGAGGTCGAACTGCTCCTCGACGGGCTCGGCGCTCCAGACGCGGAGCTTGTTGACGGTCTCGCCGCCGTAGCCCACCACGGGAATGTCATAGGGGACCGCGAGGACGTCCTGGGTGCCCTCGGTATGGAAGACCATGCGGCCATCCTCCTCCACGCCCACGACGTGACCGCCAAAGCCGATGCGCACGGCGCGGTCGGGGCGGCGGACCTCCCAGGGGTAGCCGTGGGAGAGCCACTCGTCGGTCGTCTCATGCTGGGCACCGTTCACGATCTCCTGCTTGAAGAGGCCGTAGCGGTAGCGCATGCCGTTGCCGTAGCCGGCGATGCCCTCATGGGCCATCGAGTCGAGGAAACACGCCGCAAGACGGCCGAGGCCGCCGTTGCCGAGCGCGGGATCGGGCTCAAATTCGCAGAGCTCGTCGAGGTCGGCACCGAGGTCGGCGAGGCCCTCCTTGACGATGTCGCGCACACCGAGGTTCAGCAGGTAGTTGTCGAGCAAGCGACCGATGAGGAACTCGATGGAGAAGTAGTAGACGCGCTTCTTCTTCTCGGTAGAGACGCGCTTCTCGGTATCGGTCTGGATGGCGCGGGCACGCCCGGCGATGAGCTTTGCCAGCGCGGTGAAGCGGTCGAGATCGCTCGTCTTCTCAAAGGGCTTGCCAGAGAGGGACATGATCGAGGCCTTGTAGCCCTCGATGAACTCCTCTTTGCTGTCGAAGATCTTATTCATGGGGTCCTTTCTGTCGGCTGACGCCGAGTTGCTAGGCGAACACAACTTTTCCATTATCGCGCAAATCGGGTTCATGGTAAAACGTTACGCCTTCGTTTTCCGGTCAGCGGCAGCGTCCTTGGCGGCACGCGGCTTCGAGGTGGTCTTTTTGGCAGCGGGATTGGCGGTGGTCTTGGCAGCTGCCCTCGTGGTGGCCTTGGCAGCGGGCTTTTTCTTGGGCTTCGGCGGCACGTAGGAGCTCTTGCCGATGCGCTTCAGCACGATGCCCGAGAGGCCGGGGAGCGCGAGCGTGATGGAGTTGTCGCAGCCGTTCCACGGATAGGGCTCGCTCGAGCACACGGCGCCCTTGAGCTTGTCGAGCATGTAGCCGCTGCCGCCGAACTCCGGCTTGTCAGAGTTGAAGATGACCTGCCAGTCGCCCTCGCGCGGCACACCCATGCGGAAGGTTTCGTACGACGCCGGATCGAAGTTGATGATCACGATGACGTCGTCCTTCTTCTTGCTGCCGTGGCGCGTGAAGGAGATGATCGACTGCTCGTTGTTGTCCGGGTCGATCCAGGTGAAGCCGTCTTCGGTGTAGGCGTTCTCCCAGAACGCGGGCTCAGAGAGATAGAGGTGGTTGAGCGCACGCACGAACTCGCGATGGTTGCGGTGCGCGTCGAACTCGTCGGCGAGGAACCACTCAAGCGACTCGTAGTAGCGCCACTCGATGAAGGGTGCGATCTCGTTGCCCATGAAGTTGAGCTGCGCGCCGGGGTGGGCCATCTGGTAGAAGGCGAGGGTGCGGAGCCCCGCGAACTGGCGCCACTGGTCACCGGGCATGCGGCCCATGAGCGAGCACTTGCCGTTCACGACCTCGTCGTGGGAGAGCGGCAGGACAAAGTTCTCGTTGAAGGCGTACATGAGCGAGAACGTGAGGAGCCGGTGCGCGCCCGGGCGCCACGGGAAGTCGGTCTGCATATAGTGCAGGGTGTCGTTCATCCAGCCCATGTCCCACTTGTAGTGGAAGCCGAGTCCGCCCTCCTCGGGAGGATAGGTGACGAGCGGCCAGGCGGTGGATTCCTCGGCGATCATCATGACGTCGGGGAACTCGCGGCCTACGGCGCAGTTGACCTGGCGGATGAAGGCGGAGGCGTCGAGGTCCTCCTCGGTGCCGTACTTGTTGAACTTCTTCTGTCCGGGGTCGTCGACGCCAAAGTTCAGGTAGAGCATGCTCGACACGCCGTCCATGCGGATACCGTCGGCGTGGAACATCTCGAGCCAGAAGAGGGCGTTAGAGACAAGGAAGCTGCGCACCTCGCCGCGACCGAAGTCGAACTTATGGGTGCCCCAGTTGGGATGGATCTCGCGCTCGTAGAGCATCTTGCCGTTAAACGTTGCGAGGCCCTCGGCGTTGGCGCAGAAGCCGCCCGGCACCCAGTCCAGGATCACGCCGATACCCGCCTTATGGCAGCTCTCGATGAAGTGCATGAACTGCTTGGGCGTGCCGTAACGCGCGGTGGCGGCAAAGTAGCCGGTCGGCTGATAGCCCCAGGACCCGTCGAAGGGATGCTCCATCACGGGCAGGATCTCGATATGGGTGTAGCCCATGTCGCGCACGTACTCAACGAGCTCGGTCGAGAGATCGTCATAGGTGTAGTAGGTGCCGCGCTGCGCGGGGAACGGGTCGCCCGGGCCCGGGTAGTTGCCGTTCTCGTCCGGTTCGCCCTGCGGATCGTTGCCGTGGCGGCGCCAGCTGCCCAAGTGCACCTCGTAGATGTTGAGGGGCTGCTTCATGTGGTCGCGGCGCGCGCGGTTGCGCATCCAGACGCCGTCTTTCCAGTCATACCCGGTGATATCCATGAGGCGGGATGCCGTGCCGGGGACGTTCTCGGCAAAGAAGCCGTAGGGGTCGGCCTTGTAAAGAAGCGTGCCGTCCTGCGTCTCAATCACATACTTATAGAGCTCACCTTCCGGCAGGCGGGGGACAAAGCCCTGCCAGACACCGCTATGAGCGAGCTGCTCGAGGGGGTTGGCACAAGAATCCCAGCCGTTGAAGTCGCCCACGACATGGACGCTCTTAACATCGGGTGCCCATACGGCAAAGTGCCAGCCGGGCTCACCGTTCTGCTCGTCGGGGTGGGCGCCGAGCTTCTCCCAGCTGCGCAGCCAGGTGCCGTTGGCAAACATGTAAAGGTCGTCCTCGGTGATGATGAGGAGCGGTTTTTCCTCCTTTGCCTTGGTGCGGCGGGTCCGGCGCACGGGCTTTTGCGTGGTTGCGGTTGCAGTGGCGGTATCGGGTGCTTCTGGCTTCTTTTCCACGAGGCACTTCCCCTCGACAGCGCGACGCGCATGCGCATCGCGAACCGATAGATACTGGATGGGGGCGGGAGCGTCCGGGGGTATGTCCTATGCCCTCGTGCGCTCTTGCGGTGAAAGCCCATACCAAAACAAGCATACCATTCGGCCGATTTTGTCTATCACCTAAGTCAGGGGATGGTAGCTATGGGTTCGTAAGCGTTTTATATGTCCGTACAAGCGATGGCTGGCTTGACGGTTGGCGGGGGAGTGTCAACGGAAGTTGGCTCCTACGGGCTCCCGCACGGCCTGTCCGTCCGCTATTTGCTACCATGCACGGGAGCAGAAACGAGGAGGCAGCAATGACAGAGGCCCGCGACATCGCGACACACGTTCCCGAGACCGTTCTTTTGGTGGGCGGCTCGCCGGAGCCGTCCTCGTCCGCCACGGTAAGACGCGCTGCGGTTGGCTGCACCCGCGTGGTCGCTATCGACCGCGGGCTCGATGCGCTCACCTCTGCGGGCCTTACGTGCGATCTGTTCTGCGGCGACGGTGATTCGGTGGGGGAGCGAGGCGCGCGCGAGGTCGAGCGCGCCGAGCGTCGGATGCCGGACGCCCCGTTTGCCGTCGTGCGTTATAACCCCCATAAAGACGATACCGACCTGGGCCTTGCGCTCGGCGAGATCGAGCGGCGCTGGCCCGGGGCCCGCGTGCGCACCACGTGCTTTGCGGGCGGCAATCCCGACCATCTTCTCGGTGTGCTCGGCCGCCTTGCCGCGTTTCGCCGCTCCGATGCGGCGGGTGCCAACGCTCCCGTTGAGCTTGTGGAGGACGGGTTCGAGGGGCGCGTGCTCCAGGCTGGCGGCACGTGGGAGATGGACGGTGCTCAGGGCAGGCGCTTCTCGTTCATGGTGCTCTCGCCCCATGCGTGCGTTTCAGAGGTCGGTATGCGATGGGAGCTCGACCACCATCGGGTGGAGCTTCTCGACGACCTGGGCATCTCCAATGTGATAGAAGCGGACACGGCGCGCATCAGCTGCCATGAGGGGACCGTTGGCTGCTGGCTATTTAGCTGAGCCGGGCGCGTCGTTAAAGATTGCACGCGGGTAACGGCCCGCCTCGGCGTGCGCGGCGTCGCTCCGTTGGGGTAAGCTTTTGCAACATGTGATTAACTGTCTGCGAAAGCGAGGAGCCATGGACCAGCATATCGGAACGGTATGTGTGCAAGGCGGATATCGACCCGGCGACGGTGAGCCGCGTCAGGTGCCCATCTACCAGTCGACGACATGGAAGTACGACACCTCGGAGCACATGGGTCGCCTGTTCGACCTCGAGGAGTCGGGCTACTTCTATACGCGTCTGCAGAACCCCACCAACGATGCCGTGGCAGCAAAGATTGCCGAGCTTGAGGGCGGTACGGCTGCTATGCTCACGAGCTCCGGCCAGGCGGCGAACTTCTTTGCGGTCTTTAACATCGCCGGCGCGGGCGATCATATCGTCGCGAGCTCGGCCATCTATGGCGGTACGTTCAACCTGCTTGCCCACACGCTTGAGCGCATGGGCATAAGCTGCACCTTTGTTGCGCCCGACTGCACGAATGAGGAGCTTGAGGGTGCATTCAGGCCCAACACGAAGGCGGTCTTTGGTGAGACCATCGCCAACCCCGCCCTCGACGTGCTCGATATTGAGCGCTTCGCCACGGCAGCGCACGCCCACGGCGTGCCGCTGATTGTTGACAACACGTTCCCGACACCCGTCATGTGCCGACCCATCGAGTGGGGCGCCGACATCGTGACGCACTCGACCACCAAGTACATGGACGGTCACGGTGCCGCCGTGGGCGGCGCTATCGTCGACTCCGGCAACTTTGACTGGGACGCGCATGCGGACAAGTTCCCGGGCCTCACTACGCCCGATGAGACCTACCACGGTGTGGTCTACACCGAGAAGTTCGGTCAGGCGGGCGCCTTCATCACCAAGGCGACCTCGCAGCTCATGCGCGACCTGGGCAGCATCCAGAGTCCCCAGAACGCGTTCCTTTTGAACGTGGGTCTTGAAAGCCTTCACGTGCGCATGCCGCGCCATTGCGCCAACGGTCAGGCCATGGCCGAGTTCTTGCACGACCACCCCAAGATTCGCTTCGTCAAGTATCCAGGGCTCCCCGACGATCCGTGGTACGACCTTGCGCAGAAGTACCTTCCCAACGGCTCGTGCGGCGTAGTGAGCTTTGGCTTTACGGGCGGTCGCGCCGCTGCGGAGCAGTTCATGAAGAGCCTGCATGTCGCGCAGATCGCTACTCACGTGGCGGATGCGCGCACCTGCGTGCTGCATCCCGCTAACGCCACGCATCGCCAGATGAACGACGAGGAGCTCGCTGCCGCGGGTATCGCGCCCGATATGGTGCGCCTCTCGTGCGGCCTCGAAGACACCGAGGACCTCATCGCCGACGTTGCCCAGGCGCTCGAGACGGTATAGCGGTTTTTCAGGTATTCAACAATCTTGGGGCTTGCGCACGAGTAACGAGACAAGAAAAGCCCCCTGCCTGTTCTGTTTTCGCAGATAGGCAGGGGGCTTCTCTCTGAGTCAGGAACGCTGTACTTGGGCGTACCCGCAAAGATTGTTGAATAGTTGAAAACTACTCGGCGGGGTTCTCGTAACCCTCGAGCTTGGCGGTGCAGTGCGGACAACGCGTAGCGTCGTCGGCGATCTCCTGCTTGCAGTACGGGCAGGTGCGCGGCTCGGGAGCGGCCTCCTCCTCGGCCTTCTTGGCGAGGCCGGCCTTCGCGGCGGCGAGGTTCTTGAGGTCGTTCAGCGTGTTCATGCCCTTCACGATAGCGAAGACCGCGACGGCGGTGATCAGGAAGCTGATGACCGCGGAGATGAAGGCGCCGAAGTCGATCGTCTGACCGTTGAGCACGAGCGCCATGCCCTTGACCTCGGGGTTGCCACCGGTCGCGGAGATGAGCGGCTGGATGAGGTTGGTGACAAGAGCGTTCACCACCGAAGTGAACGCGCCACCGATGATGACACCGACGGCGAGGTCGACGACGTTACCGCGACTGATGAACTCGATGAATTCCTGAGCAATGTTTTTCTTTGCCATAATGGCCCCCTTTCACTCGAGCTCGCCATAGTAGCGGAAAGTTCCTAAGATGCAGATACCTTAACGGAACTTTGAAACGACTCCATAACTAGGGGAGAGGAGTTGTTAGGGGAGCGCGCCGGACAGGTGCGCTAGCGCGCGGGAGCGAGTACGGTGAGCGCGCGGGGAAGAAGATCGATTTCCGCACGCCTGAGTTCGAGCGCCTCTCCGTCTGCCTGCGCGGGATAGGCGCCATCGGTGAAGTCGATCGACACCGTGCGCGCTCGGCCCATGGTGACGTGGCGGTTGGTTACGTGCTTGCCCTCTTTGGCAGAGAGGAAGACGGGAAGCGCGAGGGCGCGGGGCAAAGGGCCCGTGGCGTAGCAGATGTCAAAGACACCGTCTTGCGGGTCGGCATCGGGCGTGATGCGGTATCCCGAGCCGTAGGTGGGTCCGTTTTGCACAGCGCAGATGATGGTCTTGAGGTCACGCTTCTCGCCGCCGTCGAGGCCAAGGCGCACGGGATAGCTGCGATAGTGCGCGCCAAAGACATTGAGTCCGCTTAACGTGTACAGAGGAGCGCCGGCGAGCTTGGTGGTGCGCCGCAACGCGGCGGTGCCGTGCGCGATAGCGGCATCGAGTCCGAAGGAGAAGGTCTCTACAAAGTATTCCGTTGCGTCGAGCGGGGCGGCAGCGTCGGCGGAGGGCGTGTAGCGGATCCGCCCCACGTCGATCTGTGTCGGCACGCAGGTAAGGGTCTGTACCAGGTCGGCATCGCACGTTACTTCGCGAAAACCGAGGGTCCGCGCAAAATCGTTACCGGAGCCCACGGGGATTACGCCGAGAACGGGTCGCTCCGCTTCGGGGATTGTCATGAGACCGCAGGCGACCTCGTGGATGACGCCGTCCCCACCGAGCGCGAGCACGGTATCGTATCCTGCGGCGCCCGCCGCCATTTCCGTTGCGTGGCGCGGGCGCTCGGTGCGCTTGACCTCAAAGGAGCTGTCTGTGTGGAGGTACAGGGTGAGAAAGCAGCTCAGCCTCTCCGCGATGGTGCCCGCGGCGCCAGAATGGGCCGTAGGGTTAACGATGACAAGCGTTCGCCCGAACGAATAGGTTGCCGCCATAAAGGCCTCCATCTGTTGGTGTACGACTGAAAGCGTACGCGTACGCACCGACCGCGTCTAGCTATAAAAAAACACCCCCGCAAGCGGGGGTGCGATGACGCAAAGATTGAGGGGAGGGTCCCTTAGGAACGAGCGACCTTGCCGGACTTCAGGCAGGTGGTGCAGACGTTCATCTTGCGACGGTGGCCGTTCACCACAACGTAGACACGCTGGATGTTCGGACGGAACGTACGGTTGGTGACGCGGTGGGAGTGGCTGATGGAGCGACCAGCAACGGGGTGCTTACCGCAGATCTCGCAAACTTTGGACATGGTTGAACCCTCCTTGGGCAGCATTTGGCGATGCCGCGTGAACAAACAAATCGGAACTATAGCACAAAACCAGCCCTCTACGTGCAATCTTCAAATCACCATCAGCGGAAGCAGCATGCCGGGACGAAAAAGGGATCCGTCTCGGCCGTCGATGGCCGGCTTCTGGTTTGCGCGAGGGACAGTATTGCAGGTCAAAGCCATCAAGGCAAGGGGTATGCCAAGATTTTTCGGCAATCTTTGGCCCGATGTTCGTACGGTACCTCATCTGTTGGCTTCCTGTGTAGAAGGGGGTCAGTGCCGGTTCTGCCGATAGCGTCTCGGCGTGTTGGGAAAAATAGCTTGGCGCTGGGCCTGTGTGCCCGCGCATTCTTTTTGCCTGCGCTCCGTCGGTGCCGGCGTTTATCTATCCACAATCAGGCAGGGGAGGCCGCTTGAAGATCTTCAGCTTCCTCAAGAACCACAAGATCAACTTCGTTATCGCGTTGGTTCTGCTGCTCATCCAGGCGAACCTTGAACTTACGGTTCCCGGCATCATGAGCGATATCGTTGACATCGGTATCGCCCGCGGTGGTCTTACGGGCGCCGCGCCCGCAGGCGCCACCGCCGCTGAGCTCGCCCAGATTCAGACATCCTATATTCTGAGCCAAGGCGGGCTCATGCTGGGCGTGACGCTTCTGTCGGTTGCGTGCTCGATTTTGGCTGCCTACAACGCAAGCCGCACCTCTGCCGCCATTGGACGCGAGGTGCGCCATGCCCTCTACGAGCGTGTGCTCACCTACTCGCCCGCAGAGATGGAGAAGTTCTCGACCGCATCGCTTATCACTCGCGCGACCAACGATATCCAGCAGATTCAAATGATCACGGTCATGTGTCTGCGCATCGTGCTTTTTGCCCCTTGTATGGGCATCGGCGCCATCATCCGGGTGTTGTCGACCCCCACGGGTATGGAATGGATCTTGGTGGTCGCTATCTGCGTCATCGCTATCGCAATTGGCGTGCTCATGGGTATCACGATGCCCAAGTTCCGTAGCATGCAGCGTCTCGTGGACCGCAACAACCTTGTGGCGCGCGAGATTCTCACCGGCATCATGCCCATTCGCGCCTTTGGTCGGCAGGCCTACGAGGAGGCGCGCTACGACGAGGCAAACCGCGCCCTCACCGGCACCTATATTTTCACCAACCGCGCGATGGCCTTTTTGGGGCCGGTGATGACGGTGGTCATGAACGCCACGACGGTCGCCATCGTTTGGTTCGGCGGTTTGGGCGTTGAGGCTGGCACCCTCGAGGTCGGTACGCTCATGGCCTATATCAACTATGTTATGCAGGTCATCATGAGCTTCATGATCCTCACGATGATCTCGGTCATGCTCCCGCGTGCCGGCGTTGCGGCGGAGCGCGTGCTCGAGGTGCTTGAGTGCGAGACCTCCATCCGCGAGCCCGAGGAGGGCAAGCGCGTCTCGCGTGCGGGGGAGAACGGCTGGCGCGGCGTCGTCTCGTTCAACGACGTGACCTTCACCTATCCCGATGCCGATCTGCCCACGCTCGAGCACATCGATTTCACGATCAAGCCGGGGCAAACGCTCGGCATCATCGGTTCCACCGGATGCGGCAAGTCAACCCTCGTCCAGCTCATCCCACGCCTGTACGATGTGACCTCGGGTTCGGTCACGCTCGACGGGGTGGATGTGAGAAACATCCCGCTCACCGAGTTGCGCGCCCAGATCGGCTACGTTCCCCAGAGGCGCATGCTGTTCTCCGGAACGGTCGAGAGCAACATCAAATATGGTGACGAGACCATGGACGATGCCCAGATGGAGCGTGCCGCGCGCATCGCACAGGCGATCGAGTTCATCGAGGCCAAGCCCGAGGGGTACCAGAGCCCCATCGCTCAGGGCGGCTCCAACGTGTCGGGCGGGCAGAACCAGCGCCTGCAGATTGCGCGCGCCCTGGCGATTCAGCCGAAGGTGCTCGTCTTCGACGACTCGTTCTCCGCGCTCGACTACAAGACGGACGCGGCGTTGCGCGCGGAGCTCGCCGAGAGCTGCCGCGACGCTGCCGTCGTCATCGTGGCCCAGCGCATCGCCACCATCATGCACGCGGACGAGATTATCGTGCTCGACGACGGGCGCATGGTCGGCAAGGGAACGCATGAGGAGCTCCTCAGGAGCTGCCCTGCCTATCTTGAGATTGCGTCCTCGCAGCTCTCTGCCGAGGAGCTTGGCCTTTCCGCCGATGCGGTCGAGGATTCGTCTGCTTGCGACGCCCCCGTTTGCGAAGGAGGTGAGCGCTGATGCCCGGTCCACGCCGTGGGCCCGCTTCCGAGTGCGCCCGTGATTTCTCCGGAACCATCAAGAAGCTGCTTGCCTACATCGCGCATGAGCGCATCGCGCTCGTTATCTCGCTCGTTTGTGCGGTGGCGTCGGTTGTCTTCAACGTCGTCGGCCCGCGCATCCTTGGCATGGCGACCACTAAGCTCTTCGAAGGGTTCACCGCCAAGCTCGCTGGCACAGGCTCCATCGACTTCAGCGGCATCTCGTATATACTTGCCGGCCTCATGTGTCTGTACGTCACCTCGGCGCTCTTCAACCTCCTCCAAGGTTTCCTCATGACGGGGCTCACGCAGCGTGTGTGCTACCGCATGCGCCGTGCGATTATCGAGAAGATCGACCGCATGCCGCTTGCCTACTTTGAGCGTACGAGCACGGGCGACGTTCTGTCGCGCATCACCAACGACGTGGATACCGTCGGCCAGTCGCTCAACCAGTGCGTGACGCAGGTGGTGACCTCGGTGACCCAGCTCATTGGCGTTACCGTCATGATGCTGTCGCTCTCGCTTGAGCTCGCGGGCATCACGTTTCTCACCATCCCTGTTTCACTCGTGCTGGTGGTTATCGTCGTGCGCGCCTCTCAGCGCTACTTCCGCCAGCAGCAGGCGCTGCTCGGCCGGGTGGACGGCATTGTCGAGGAGAGCTTCTCCGGGCAGAGCGTCATCAAGGTCTTCAACCGCGAGGACCGCGCGCTTGCCGACTTCGATCAGGACAACGACCGCCTCTACCACGCCGGCTGGAAGAGCCAGTTCCTCTCCGGCCTCATGCACCCCATCATGAACTTCGTTGCCAACCTCGCCTATGTGGCGGTGGTTGCCGTGGGTGCCTTCCTTGCAATCGCGGGCACCATCACCGTGGGCGATATCCAGGCGTTTATGCAGTATGTGCGCAACTTCACGCTGCCCATCACCCAGCTCACGCAGGTGTCGAACATGGTCCAGATGCTCTCCGCGGCGGCGGAGCGCGTGTTCGAGTTCCTGGATGCGCCGGAGGAGACACCCGACGCCCCCGCGCGCGCAACGGGCGCCTGCGAGGGCAGGGTGAGCTTTAGCCACGTACGCTTTGGCTACACGTCCGATAAGACCATCATCCACGACTTCTCCTGCGAGGTGGAGCCGGGCGAGACCGTTGCCATCGTCGGTCCCACCGGTGCGGGCAAGACTACTCTCATGAAGCTTCTCATGCGCTTCTACGATGTCGACGCGGGCGCAATCTTGGTCGACGGTGTGGACGTGCGCGACCGTCCGCGCGACGAGCTGCGGAGCGACTTTGCCATGGTGCTCCAGGACACGTGGCTGTTTGAGGGCACGATTGCCGAGAACATCCGCTACGGCCGCGAGGGGGCGACTGACGACGAGGTGAGGGCTGCCGCTCGCGCCGCGCTTGCCGATCACTTTATTCGGACGCTGCCGGGTGGCTACGACTTCTGCTTGAACGAGGACGCCTCGAACGTGAGCCAGGGCCAAAAGCAGCTTCTCACGATTGCGCGCGCCTTCATCGCGGACCGTCCCATCCTTATCCTCGACGAGGCGACCTCCAACGTGGACACGCGCACCGAGGAGCGCATCCAGCGCGCGATGGACGCCCTCATGCAGGGGAGGACGAGCTTCGTTATTGCGCATCGCCTCTCCACGATACGCTCGGCCGATAAGATCTTGGTTCTGCGCGACGGCGACATCGTGGAGTCGGGTACGCATGAGGAGCTGCTTGCGCAGGGCGGTTTCTACGCAGAGCTTTACAACAGTCAGTTCGAGGACGTGGACGAGTGGCGCACCTGAGACCTTTTGCCTACCCCCTTTGTGCATCTCGCACGCCCTGTGTGCAATCTGCACGGCTCATGTGCAAATCGCACGGTCCGTGTGCAATCGGGACTGCGGACGTTTTCCTGTACATCCTACACCGCGTAGCCGAGCAGCCTGCGGTTCTCGTCCGGCGTCCTCCAGCCCAGCGCCGCCGACGCCCGCTCCGACCGGA
>NZ_NFIP01000012.1 GCF_002161805.1 Collinsella sp. An307
TTCCGGTCGGAGCGGGCGTCGGCGGCGCTGGGCTGGAGGACGCCGGACGAGAACCGCAGGCTGCTCGGCTACGCGGTGTAGGATGTACAGGAAAACGTCCGCAGTCCCGGGCGTTACAAGTGCACACGGAGCGTGACAGATGCACACACTGTTCTTTGGATGCGCGTTCGAAGGCTTAGAACGGACGACTTGCGGTGCCGAATGCGACCATCAAGGACAACAATCGGAATCATGTATCGAGAATGTCATACAGTTGCTGCAAGAACAAGTGTTGCTAGAATTCGCTACATGAATTGATACAAAAAGGACCCGGCACGACCGGGTCCTTTTTGCGTGGATGTCGAAATCGCTGGCGCTGCGATGCAGCCTACGGTTGAGATTGCCCTTCCGGTGCGGGATCAGGCGTCGGCGTCTCAGGCTGCTCCGGTTCCGGGTCAGGCTCGGGTTTCGGTTCGGGCGTCGGGGTTGGCACGGGCTCCGGCTCCGGCGTAGGCGTGGTCGGGCTGGTGGGTGAGCTCGGGGTTGTCGCGGGCTGCTCGGGCGAAGCCGGCGACTCGGGGGACTCAGCGGGCTCGGTGGACTCTGCCGGAGACTCACTCTGCTGCGTCGTAGCGCTCGAACGCATGCCTACGAGCGACTTGCCCTCGCACTTCCACACAGAGTCATCCTTGTAGTTGATCTGCTGGTCGGTCGTGGGGAACTCAGCACGCGGCACGCCCTCAAGAATGGCGTTCAGGGTGTTGCGCGCCATCGGCAGCGTAAAGTCGTTACCCAGGGCCTCGCGTCCGCCAACGTAGATGGGGATGGAGCCCGAGGTGTAACCGGTCCAAACGGCGATGGCGTACTGCGGGGTGTAACCGCAGAACCAAAGGTCGGCCGTATCGGAGGTGGTACCCGTCTTGCCGGCGAGCGGCTGGTTGACCGAGAGGCGCGCCGCGGTGCCGGTGGCGCCGCTGTGGTTGATAACGCCCTCGAGGACCTCGGTAAGGACCTGCGTCACGCTGGTGTCGAGCACCTGCTCGGGCGCATCCTGATGCTCGTAGACAACCTCGCCGTCACGGTTCTCGATCTTGGTGATGGCAACGGCATCGCGGTGGTAGCCGCCCGTGGCAAAGGTAGAGTAGGCCTCGGCCATCTCGAGCGTGGAGATGCTGGAGACGCCGAGTGTGAGCGTGGCGACGTCCTGCATGTCGGCGGTAATGCCGAGGTCATGCGCGGTGTCGATGATGTTCTGGTTGCCCACGGCCTTGGCGACCTGCACGTAGCCCGTGTTGGACGAGAGCTCGGTGGCGCGGGCGAGCGTGATGGTGCCGTAGCTCTGATTGCCGTAGTTCTGGACGGGATGCGGCTTGTCCAGGCCCTCGGTAAGCGTGTAGGGCGAGTTGCAGTTGATGCGAATGTTGGGGTTCATGCCCTGCTTAAGGGCGGTTGCAAGCGTGAAGGTCTTGAACGAGGAGCCCACCTGGCGGCCGGTGATGGCGTGGTTGGTGTGATGCTCGTCGGCGTAGTAGTCCTTGCCGCCCACCATGGCGCGGATGTAGCCCGTGCCATTCTCAATGATGGTCATACCGGCCTCGAGGCCGTCGAGGTTGTAGCGGTTGAGCTGGTCGACGACCGCGGTCTCGGCAGCAGCCTGGATGTTGGGGTCGATGGTGGTGTAGACGGTAAGGCCGCCAGAGAAGATGGCGTCGTAGCTGAACTCCTCATTCAAGAGAGAACGCACATAGTCGACAAAGTAGGGCTGACCCAGGACCTCGACGCCGGTGGAGGAGTTCTCGGTCACGTTCAAGGTGATGGGCTCGGCCTGCGCGGCGTCGTGCTCCTCTTGGGAGATCTTGCCGTTGGAGAGCATGCGGTCGAGGACGGTGTTGCGGCGCTGGAGGGCAAGGTCGGGGTTGACGGTGGGGTCGTAGCGCGACGGCGAGTTGGGCAGGCCCACCAGAAGCGCCGCCTCGGCAAGCGTGAGGTCGAGGGCGCTCTTGGAGAAATACGTCTCGGCCGCCTCCTGGATGCCGTAGGCGCCGTGACCGTAGTTGATGGTGTTGAGATACATCATGAGGATCTCTTCTTTGGAGTAGATCTCCTCCATCTTAAGGGCGAGATAGGCCTCGCGGACCTTGCGCTCGAGCGTGTCGTCAAACTGCTCGTCGGAGAGGATGGTGTTGCGCACGAGCTGCTGGGTGATGGTCGAGGCACCCTCGTGGCCGCCGGTGAGCTGCACCACCACGGCGCGCATGATGCCGTAGAGGTCGACGCCGTTGTGCTCGTAGAAGCGCTCGTCCTCGGTGGCCACGGTGCCGTCGAGGACATAGGTGGACACCTGATCGATGTTCACCGAGGTGCGGTTCTGCGTGTAGAGGCTCGCGATGGTGTTGCCCTGGGCGTCGAGAATCGTCGTCGGCTCGCTCGTGAGGTACAGGTCGGTGTTGGTGTAGTCGGGCAGGTCCTCCAGCCAGCGACTCACGTTGCCGAGCATGCCGACGCCGAACGCTATGCCGGTGATGAGCAGAAAACCGATGAACGATGCCACGATGGCAGGGACGAGGTGCGTCTTTGCGCTCGTTCTCATATGACGCTCACGTGGACCCATAGAGACCTCCTGGAGTTTCCCCCTAATGGCGCGGGCACCTTGCCCGCTTGCCGTAGCGGATTGCGACATACATATGTACTGAACACAATAGCGCAACGCACCTGCGGTCGGTCTCGTGTATTCTTCTTGCAGGCATTTTTTCAGACTGCGTGCATAAGACGACGAGGGGAGGGCGTACCGTGGACGAGGTTTTGGCTGCGAAGGGGACTGCGCCGACGCGGCTGCCGGAGCTGCTAGCGCCCGCGGGCTCTGCCGAGGCGCTGCTCGCCGCCATCGCTGCCGGGGCAGATGCCGTGTACACCGGCCTCGCCGAGCCCGGACTCGATGCGCGTGCCGCAGCCCCCGGACTCACCTGGGAGGAACTCGAGCGTGCCTGCGCCTACGGCGCGGCGCATGGCGTCTTGGTATACGTGACGCTGAATGCGCTCGTGCGCTCGGGCGAGGAGGGCCGCGTTCTTGCTGCGGCGCGCCGGGCACAGGACGCGGGGGCCTCCGCCCTCATCGTTGCGGACCTCGGCCTTGCGCGCCTGCTCGCTGAGGAGCTCCCCGGCATGGAGCTCCACCTTTCTACGCAGGCGGGGGCCCAGGCGGCGCCGGCGGTCGCCTTTGCCGCGCGCGAGCTTGGCTGCGCGCGCGTCACGGTTGCGCGCGAGCTCTCGGTAGCAGAGATTGTCGACATCGTCTCCACGGGCGTTGCGTGCGAGGTGTTCTGCCACGGCGCGATCTGCATTAGCTATTCGGGGGCGTGCTCGCTTTCCGCCGCGGCACGCGGGCGCTCGGCGATGCGGGGCGATTGCACCCAGCCTTGCCGGCAATCATGGCGCCTCGTCGACGGTGCGGGGGAGGACTGCGCGCAGGCCGCGGGAGACAAGCTTCTCTGCCCCAAGGACTTTCTGGGCCTCAGGATGCTACCCGAGCTCATCCGCGCTGGTGTCTCCGCCCTCAAGATCGAGGGGCGCATGAAGAACCCCGATTACGTCTTCAACGTGGTGGGCGCCTACCACGCGGCGCTCGATGCGCTCGCCGCGGGGGAGCCGTTTGACGCAGACGCCCTTGTGCGGCGCGCGGGTACCTCGTTCAACCGCGGATTCACCGACGTCTATCTGCGCGGCGACGCCGCAGGGACGGGCCGCGACCTTATGAGTTTCGAGCGCTCCTGCAACCAGGGTATCGAGGTGGGCGTAGTCGTCGCGCGCGCCCGCCATGAGGTGACCGTTGAGCTCACGGGTCCCGTGCGCCCGGGCGACACGCTCGAGATCCATACGATTCTTCCGGCGGACGCCGGCGCGGGCGTGCCGCGTCGCTTCCCGCTCATCCCCTGTACGGTTTCCGGCGAGCCGAGTGAGCGCGTCACGCTGCGCTGCAAGCGGCGCGTGGAGGTGGGAAGCGCCGTCTTCCTTACGGCGAGCGCCGCGGTGCTCGAGGCATCCGCGCGTGCCGTCGATGCGCTGCGGGGCGAGGTCCTAGGCGCTGCCTCCTGTGCAGCGGGCGACGGACCGCGCCGCCTGCCGCCCCGTGCCGGCGAGCCGCCGCTTGCTACCTCGCCAGAAAACGGAATCCCTCCCCGTGCCGGGGCGGACCCGGCGCAATCATGTGAAGTGCTCGGCGCCCCCGTTTCAAGCCCGGTGTTTGTCGCAAGCCCCGACGCGGCGTCGTCACTGCTAGCTGCGAGTGCCGCCGAGGTCGCGGTCGAGGCCTGGCGCCTTCTGGATGACGCGCACGCGTGGGAGCCGCTGCTGCCACGCCTGACGGTGCTGCTCGATGCGTGCTGCCGCGCGTCTGACCTCTCGCGCACCCGCCGCCTTATGAGCACCGCTCGGCGGGTCATCTGCCGGAACCTCACGCAGCTCGCCCTCGCCCGTGAAGCAGGCGTTGCCTTCGACGCCGCTGCGCCGCTCTATGCGGAGAACCCCGCAGCGGTTCGGACGCTTCAGTCGTGGGGAGCCAAGCGCGTCTGGCTGCCCGACGAGCTGCCGGCCGATGATGCACGCCGTCTCGGGGAAACGATGTCCGCGGTACCGCTCGGCACGCTTGCGCCTGGCGAGCGCGAGCTCATGGTTATGGAACATTGCATCCTTACGGCCGAGGGGCCGTGCGACCACCGGTGCGCCGCGTGCGGCCGCCGCCGCGAGCCGCGTTTTCTTTTGGGAAAGAACGGAGACCGCTTTGCCGTGCGCACCGATGCACTCGGCCGCTCGCGCGTGCTTTCCTGCAGCGGTGACGCACCTCGGGTGGTATCCGCACGTTCGGCGTCGGACCCGTGCCCGCGAGGGGAGGACCGATGCAGCTGCTAGCCGCCCTTGCCGGGCCCCGGCGCGCGCTTTCCTCGCTCGCTCGGCGGATCGATCCCGAGACGGCGGTCGCTGCGGCCCTCGTCTGCCTGCTCGCCCTCGCCCTCGTGCCCATGGTCGCCATTTCCGCCTTTGATCATAGCTATGCGGACGATTGGCATTACGGCGTCGACGCGCATCTGGCGCTCGAGGCCGGCAGGGGCGTCGCAGGTGCCATCGCTGCGGCGGCTGCCGAGGTGGCCGATACGTTCTTCTCATGGCAGGGGACCTACTCGGCTATCTTTCTCATGGCCCTGCAACCCGGCGTGTGGAGTGAGGAGCTCTATGGCGTCGGTGCGGTCGCGATTATGGTGGCGCTCGTGGCCTCGACGTTCTTTGCGTCGTCGGTGCTCGTGCACGATGTGCTTGGCGGCGGGCGCTCAGCGGCCGTTGCCGCAGCGTCAGCCGCTCTTCTGCTGCAGACGCAGCTCATGCCCAGCCCCGTCGAGGGCATCTGGTGGTACAACGCCGCCATCTACTACACCTTCTACCACGCGCTCATGCTCGCAGCGGTGGGGCTCGGTATCCGCTTGCTTCGCGGCGGCACCCGGGTGCGCACCTACACGCCTGTGGGAACGGCGTTGCGCTCCCTTCTTTTGGTTGCGCTTGCGTTTGGTATTGCGGGCGGGAACTTTGTGACCGCACTGGTTGCGGGCCTTCTGCTCGCCGCGGCCGTTGTGGCGGGGGTGCGCCGCGGCAATCGCCGGGGCTTTCTGCTCCTGCCGGCGCTTGCGGTCTTTGTGGCCGGGTTTGCCGCTTCGATGGCGGCACCGGGAAACGCCATCCGGCAGGAGACGCAGTTTGCGGGCGATGCGCTCGGCGTCGTGCCCACGCTTATCAAGAGCGGGCTTGCGGCGGGGGAGTACCTCGTCCTTTGGACAAACGGCTTTCTGCTACTCATGCTAGCTCTCGTGCTGCCTTTGCTCGTTCGCGCGGCGCGCCGCTCGACGTGCTCGTTTCGTTATCCGGGTGCGGCGCTTATGGGGTCGTTTGCCCTGTTTGCGGCGAGCTTCACCCCTACGTTCTACTCCATGGGCTACGTTGGCCCGGGGCGTGTGCAGAATATCCGCTACGACCTCTTTGTGATTCTTGTGCTGGTGTGCGCCACCTGGCTTGCGGGCTGGTGGATCCATCGGCGCGAGCAAGGCACAGGGGCGGGGGAGGCGTCCGATGGCGCGGAGGCGGCTCCGACAGAATCTCTCGCGCGCGCCGCGGCGACGCCGGTGTCCCTCGCATACGGACGCTTTGCCGCAGTGGTTCTTGTGGTGCTTGTGCTCTCGGTCACGGCCCTCGTCCTCGACGAACGCCATATCGACGACCTCGTCTCGCTCTCTGCCGCACGCTCGCTCGTGACAGGCGAGGCGGTTGAGTACGATGCGCAGATCCGGGAGCGTATCGAGCGCATCGAGGAGTCACCCGATGCGGAGGTGGAGGTTCCCTTCATCACGACGGCGCCCAAGGTGCTTTTTATGGGGGACATCCGCGACAACATGGATACCTATATCAACTATCGCTTTGCGCAGTGGTGGAGCAAGGACGCGATAACGGGGTATCATGCAAGTCTCTAGTCGGCTACACTAGAAAAGTTATGCAATAAAACCGAGCACCGCCGCGTCAGCGTGGCGAGGGTGCTAGACAGCAGGAGGAACACTATGCTCTCTGTTGACGAGCAGATGCGCATCATCACCTCAGGCGCGGCGCAGATCGTACCCGAGGCGGACCTTAGGAAGAAGCTCGAGCGCGGCGTGCCCTTGAACATCAAGCTCGGCGTCGACCCCACCTCGCCCGACCTGCACCTGGGCCACGCGGTGCCTCTGCGCAAGATGCGCCAGTTCCAGGACCTCGGCCACAAGGTCACGCTCATCATTGGCAACGGTACGGCCATGATCGGCGACCCCTCGGGCAAGAACACCACGCGCCCGCAGCTCACGCAGGAAGAGGTCGAGGCCAACGCTGCGACCTACGTTGCGCAGGCCATGAAGATCCTGGACCCCGAGAAGACGACCATCGTCCACAACGGTGACTGGATTTTGTCGCTCGACCTGAAAGGCATGCTCGAGCTCTGCAGCAAGTTCACCGTGGCGCGCATCTTGGAGCGCGACGACTTCACCAAGCGTTACCAGAGCCAGACGCCGATTGCCCTGCACGAGTTCCTCTACCCGGTGATGCAGGCGTTTGACTCGGTGAAGATCAAGGCCGACGTGGAGATGGGCGGCACCGACCAGCTCTTCAACCTGCTTGCCGGCCGCGAGCTCATGGAGAAGATGGACATGGAGCCGCAGGTCGCGCTCACCATGCCGCTTCTTGAGGGCACCGACGGCGTGCGTAAGATGTCCAAGTCCTACGGCAACTACGTGGGCCTCACCGACGAGCCGGCGGACGCCTTTGGCAAGATCATGTCCATTCCGGACGAGATGATCGGCAAGTACTACCGCCTCGCCTCGACGCTCTCTGTCGACGAGGTCGACGCTATCGACGCCGCCCTTGCCGACGGCTCGGCCGACCCCTACGAGCTCAAGCGTGCCCTTGCGGTGAACATCGTCGACGCCTACCACGGGGCGGGCGCGGGCGAGGCCGCGAAGGCGGAGTTCGACCGCGTCTTTAAGGAGGACAAGCTCCCCGAGGACATCGCCGAGGTTCATGTTGACCTTACGCCGAACGACCAGGGCCTCGTATACCTTGCGGCCGTGCTTAAGGACGCCGGTCTCGCGCCCTCTGCGGGCGAGGCGCGTCGTCTGATTGACGGCGGCGGCGTCAAGATCGACCAGAAGGCGGTTGCGCCCAAGAGCTACAACGTCGACCCCACTCTTCTGCACGAGGGCTGCGTCCTGCAGGTGGGTAAGCGCAAGTACGCGCGCCTGGTGTAGGACCGGCTGCGCGCTTCTGCGCCGCCCCGCACCCGCTCGCGCAATCCACCCGTTTCACCAAAACCGTGTTTACCAGCTCTCCAGACGCTCCAGGAGCTGGTAAACACGGTTTCTTTGATGGGAGAGCGCCTCTGCGCCGTGTTTGCCAGCGCTTGGCGGCCGGCGGGGCGTTGCGGTGCGCATCACGCGCTCAAGCTCGTTCTCCCCGGGTCCCGATAAACAAAAGAAACCACGCCCTGTGCGCGTCCCGTTAGGTCCACGTGCACAGGGCGTGGTTTCTTATAAAAAAGCGGAGCGTCTGCCGTTTAGAGGTCGGCCTCCTTGCGGCACATGCCGTCGAGGATGGCGGCGATGAGCGCGAGCACGCCGACCACCGCTGCCATAACGGGGATCTCCTGACCCATGCCAGCGAAGACGCCCGTGGCAATGGCGAGCAGCAACACCAAGATGGCAATAAGGCGGTGGTTGCCGAGGCGGCTCGGCTGGTTGGCCCCGTGGATACCCATGACCGCGCAGAAGAAGGTGAGCACGGCGCAGACGAGGTAGAGCACACCGTCGAGGTAGACGACGAGCACGCCGAGGACGCCCGCCTCGGCCTCAGCAAGATCGGCGCCAAAGAGCGCGATGGCGCCCAGGGCAGCCGCACCAAGAGCGGCGAGAACTTGCAACAGGCTCACGATCTTGAGGGCTTTGCGGTTGGTGGACATGGTTGACCTCCTTGATGGCGCCGTGGCGCCGAGCGATGTTCGAACGGTATTGTCCCGGCGTGAAAACGCCTGTCCGATTTCGGGCAGCCCTAAAGTATAGGGCGAAAGGTCTTTCAGCTATCAACTATTTGTTGACCCATCGTGTTTCGAATGCATTTCCTCCCAGTTCAGACCATACTTGACTAGTTTGGACAAAACGTATTCGTTCCAGGGGAGGAAGGATGCAAGACATCACGAGGAGGGGCTTCGTCGGCCTTGCGCTCTCAAGTGCGGCGCTCACGGTCGGCGCCCTCGCCGGCTGCACCCCGAGCACGTCTCAGGCGGGCAGTGCCGGCAGCGCGACGTCGGCTACGGCGGTAGCAAGCACAGACACGCTGCGCGTTGGTGTGCGCGGCGACGTCGTGGGCTTTGGGTACCTGAATGAGAGGACCGGCAAGTACTACGGTCTTGAGGTGGACATCGCCGAGGAGCTCGCGAAGCGTCTGGGTTACCGGGACGTCGCCTATACGACGGTGCTGCCCGAGAACCGCAAGGAGCTGCTGCTCGAGGGCAAGATCGATGCGCTGGTGGCGTGCTACTCCATTGCCGACACGCGCCGGGAGAACTTCGACTTCTCGCCCGCCTATTACGACGACGCTGTGATCGCCGTCGTCCAGAACTCCAGTCAGATCACCACGATCGACGACCTCAAGGGCGCCACGTTCGGCACGATGGGCGGCGCCAACGCCGCGCCGCTGCTCTCCATCAAGCTCTACGAGATCGGCTTCTCGAACGGGGAGTCCGTCGAGACGAACGAGGACAACTCCAACGCGCTCTTCGACACATGGCGTCTTATCCAGTACCCCTCGTATCAGGAGCTCTCCGACGCGCTCGAGATCGGCGAGGTCGATGCCATGGTGCTCGACGGCGCCATCGCCAAGACCTATATGAACGACGAGCGCTCGGTGCTCGACGGCTTTACCGTCGACGAGGTTTCCTACGGCGTCGCCACCCAGAAGGGGTCGGCGCTCTCGCCGCGCGTTGCCGAGACCATCCAGGGCATGCTCGACGACGGCACGATCGACGCGCTCATCGATAAGTGGGACTAGGGGGCAGAAGATGAGAATGTCCAAGGGACTCACCGTACGGATCGGCGTTCTTATCGCCGTTGTCCTTGCCAGCATGGTCGCCATGGGCGTGCTGCTCACCGGCATGCAGGGCCAACTTACGCGCTCGAGCTATGCCGAGGAGATCGAGTACGAGGAGGCATCGCTGCCCGAGCTTCTCGAGCAGGCGGATGCCGAGACCGTGGAGAACACGGCCCAGTTCGACGCCATCTACCAATCGAAGGCGGCGAGCGTTGCCTTCATGGCGCAAAACGACGCCGGCTTTGAGGCGACCGATGCCAAGATGGCGGAGTACCGTGAGCTGCTCGCGGTCGACAACGTCATGGTCGTCACGCGCACGGGCGAGATCGTTGCGCGCGCGACCGACACCCCCGCCGACTTCACCCGCATGCGCTTCAACCGTCTGCGCGACACCTTTGACACCAACGAGCCTTCCGAGGCGGTCGAGATCGAGTATCCGGAAGAGGAGTGGCTGGACCGCTACTACGCGGCGCGTATCGATGACGAGACCATGGTCGTGATCGAGCAGAACCCCGCCGAGCTCCGCGACCTCGTGGAGAGCACGGGTTCGCTTGCGAGCGTGCTCGGTTCCATCTCGCTCGGCCAAGACGGCTACGTCTTTGCGGTCTCTGCCAAAGACTATGTGATCGAGTACCACCCCGACGAGGGCCTCGTGGGGGCCGATGCTATCGATGCTGGCCTCAGCGTGGAGAATCTCGAGGACGGCACCCTTGCGAACATGACGCTCGACGGCGAGGCGCTCTTCTGCGGCGTCACCAAGATCGGCGACATGTACTATATCTCCGCCGTGCCCGAGGCCGACATGGCTGCTTCGAGCGCTATCACCGTGGGCGTCATCCTCTTTGCGTTCTTTGTCGTCATCGCTGCCGTGACGCTTTACGGTATCTTCGTGCTGCGCGATGACGAGCGCCGCGGTCACCGCGATGAGGACTGCCGTCGTGTGGGGCCCGTGCGCCTGAACCGCGCGATCGCCGGCCGTGCGCTCGTGCTCGCAATCGTGGGCTTCCTCGGCATCCTCGTTATCTCGTTCTACATGCAGACGCTCTTTGCGCTCTCCTCGCAGTCGCTCACGCTCTCCGAGCGCGCCGAGTCCATCGCCGAGAGCATCGAGCGCAGCCAGGCGAGCGCCGCGGAACTCGAGGACCAGTACGGTGAGCGTTATCTCTCCAAGGCCGAGGTCGCGGCCTACATCATCGACCAGAACCCCGAGCTCGCCACGCGCGAGAAACTCGGCGAGCTGGCGGATGCGCTGCAGATCCAGTACATCTTTACCTTCAACGACCAGGGCGTCATGACGGCGACCAACTCGAGCTACACTAACTTCGTGCTGTCCGAGGACCCCGCCGACCAGTCCTTCGAGTTCCGCAAGCTCCTGCAGGGCGTGGACCATGTGGTGCAAGACGCCATGCCCGACGAGATCTCCGGCGAGCTGCGCCAGTACATCGGTGTCACCACCCATGACGCCACCGGTCAGCTCACGGGCTTTGTCCAGCTCGGCATTCGTCCCACGCGCTTGGAGAACCTGCTCGAGAGCGTGCAGATCGACCACGTGCTCGACGGCGTGCAGGTGGGAGCCGATGGCTTTGCCTTTGCCGTCTCCAAGGTAGACGGCACCATCGCCTATTATCCCGACCAGAACACCACCGGCAAGGACGCCGCCGCCTGCGGCATCACCGAGAACCAGCTGCGGGACGGCTTCAGCGACTACATCACGGTGAACGGCGATCGCTACTACGCGTCGGTCGCCGAGACGAGTGACTACTACGTGTTCGTCGTGGCAGGGGAGGGCGCGCTCATGAACGAGCGCGGGCCGCTCACCATCGCCACCGGGGCCATCGCGCTCGTGTGCCTCATCGTGGTGTTCGCCCTCATCTCCGTCGCGCCGTCCGGGCGCCCCGCCGCGCCGTCCGCTACATCGGACGGTGACGAGGACACCGGCGTCGTCGAGGTCAACATCGGTGGGCGTCGGGTACGCTCCGACAGCGCCGTGAGCCGTTGGCTCGGCCGCTCGTTCGATTGGGACGGCCTCTCGCCCGAGCGCAAGGTCGGCTGCGTGCTGCGCTGGTTTGCCGCCGTCGCCGTGGTCGTGGTGTGCGGCGCGGTCATCTTCAAGGACAGCATCTTCGACAAGCGGTCGCTCTTCGCCTACATCCTGGGTGGCACGTGGGAGCACGGGCTCAACATCTTCGCTATCACGGCGAGCATCATGTTCGCCTGCGTGCTTGCCACGGTGGCCGCCGCGCTCCAGAAGATCCTGCAGTTCGTCTCGCGCGTGCTCGACGCGCGCGGCGTGACCATGTGCCGCCTCATCTCGAGCGTGGTCAAGTACGCGAGCGTCATCGGTATGCTCTACTGGTGCTTAGCGCTCATCGGCGTGGACACGGCCACGCTCCTCGCCTCGGCAGGACTGCTCACCTTTGCCGTCTCGCTCGGTGCGAAGGACATCGTGACCGATATCATCTCCGGCCTCTTCATCATCTTCGAGGGTGAGTTCCGTGTGGGCGACATCATCCAGGTCGGCGGCCAGCGCGGCACGGTCATGGAGATCGGCGTCCGCACGACCAAGATCAACGACGGCTCCGGCAACATTCTGGTGCTGCGCAACTCGAGCATCTCCAACGTGGTCAACATGACCAAGGAGCACAGCTACGCCGCCATCGAGGTGGGCATCGAGTACGGCGAGAGCCTGGAGCGCGTCGAGGCGATTCTCTCGCGCGAGCTCCCCGAGATGAAGAAGCGCCTGCCGGCCATCATCGAGGGCCCGTTCTACAAGGGCGTCTCCATGCTCGCGGACAACTCGGTCAACATCAAGATCGTGGCGGAGTGCGCCGAGAGCGACCGCGGCGGTCTTACGAGCGACCTTCTGCGCGAGATGAAGCTGCTCTTCGATGTGTATGACATCTCGATTCCCTATCCGCAGGTCGTGGTGAACCAGCCCATCGAGTTCAAGCGCGCGACCATGGCCGACCGCATTGCGGCGAAGGAGTTCAACGCCGAGCAGCGCGAGGCTCTGAAGGACCTGGCGGACGAGGACGAGGACTTCGACGAGTCCAACGATTCGCGCCGCTAAGGGACGCGCATAGCCAGCACCAATAGGAGGCTGTGAACGCAACCGGCCCGGGGACAGAGATGCCCTCGGGCCGGTTTTTCATGACGGGCGCGTGCGACGCAGCCACCTCGGTTGAGGTGGCGTTTAGGAGCTGAACATCTTCTTGACGAGGGGAAATTCGTTGCGGATGAAATGGATGAAGCTCTCGAGCTGCTCGTTGTCGCGCTCTTTGAGCGCCACCGCGCAGATGGGGATGCGAGGCGCGTCCGCCGGATCGACGCGGTGCATGATGGCGAGCGGCTTGACGTCGAGTGCCTTCAAATACACGCCGAGCACGTATCCGTTGCGGTCCTCGAGCAGGTCGGCAACGCCGTCGTCGGTGTTCACCTCGACGGTGGGGGAGGCAAGGCCCGCGCGACGGCACGATACGAGGATGGTGTCGTTGAACTCGTCGATACTGCGGTTGTAGAGGACGGGATAAGGCTCCAGATCCGCAAAGCTGAGCAGGCGCTTGCGGCGCAGGGGATGGTCCTTCCCCATGAACACGCCCACGGACACCTTGCCGAGCGGCCGGCAGATGCAGCGCGGGTCGTTGAAGGTGCCGACGGTTATCATCGCGTCGATCATGCCCGATTTAAGGTCGGCGAAGGCTTCGGTGCCAAGCGAGCGAAAGAGGGTCACCTTGGTGCTCGACATATGGGTGAAGATGCGCGAGAAGGCGTTGCGCATCATGTTCTCCTTGGCAAAGGGCGGCGTGATCAAAGCGAGGCGAAGCCCCGAGGCGGCCGCGTCCTCCTCGCGCTCCAGATAGGTGTCGGCCGCGCGTACGACGGCGTCGAAGCTTGCGATCGCCTCGTGGGCGGGGCGCACCAGGGCCTCGCCGAACGGCGTGAGGACCGCGCCCGAGCCGCCGCGATCGAACAGCGGGCTGCCGAGTTCGTCCTCGAGCTCGATGAGCGCCTTGGAGACGGCTTGGACCGATACGTTCTCGGAGCGCGCCGCCCCCGAGAAGCTCCCGGAACAGGCAGAAAGGTAGAAGTAACGCAGCTGGCGTATGTTCAACGTAAGGCTCCGTCGCATAATGGGCCCCAGAGATGCCGCGCCCGGTGCGGCGCGCGGGGCCGGTGTGGCTGGTTTGATACAAGCATACTGCCTTCGTGCGCGCTGCGGCCGTGGGCGAAGGCGGGCTTTCAACCAACGTTTGAGAGTCGTGCAAACGGCGGCAGCGGGTATTTCCGTGAAGCGCGCGGCACAAAAAACGCCCGGCACCGCAGGGGTGCCGGGCGAGTCTGGATACTAGCGAGCGATTCCAGGGACCGATGGTGCGGTCTACTCGACGCCCTTCTCGAGCATAGCGCGGTAGGAGAAGATAAGGCCGGAGAGCGCCACCGCGGCGAAGATGAGGTTGGGCCAGATCTCGCCACCCTCGCCGGAGGTGAAGGTGAGGCCCACCACGGAGAGGTTCAGGATGATGTCGATGCCGCACATCCAAGAGAACGGCTTGAGCAGGTTCTCGTGCTTGGCGGCGCGCATGCCGACGACGCCGAAGATGAACTGGACGAGGCCGATGACAAAGAGGATGATGCCAAACATCTGGGCGATCTGAACGCCGTCCTCGATGTCGAGCTCGACGCTCGGGGCGCCGAAGTACATGAGGGCGGCAGCGGCCATGGCGATGATGCCAAACAGCACAAAGACAAAGCCAATGCCCTGCACGCCGCGACAGTTCTTAGACATAACGTGGTTCCTTTCGATAGGAGCGCCGCAGGCTGGCGGCGCGCGGACCTGCGGCAATGGTGATCTTCCGTGATCTTCCGCTACGGTCCCGTGACAAACCGGGAAAGTATAGGAAGGGGCGCATACCCTGTCAAAGCGACGGGCGGGCTTTCAACCATTTCTTGAGAGTTACGGAAGATTGGCTGAGACAATATCGATTACCTGCGGAAATACGCTATAATTCATAAACTTGTGTTGAATGGGGGCGCATGCCTGCCCCGTTAGTTTGAAGCGAGGGACGCGCCATGGGCAAATCCGAGAAATCGTCGATTGAGACCGCGATGCAGCAGGACGGCGCGCCGAGCGCTCCTGAGGTTCCCGCCGCCGAGCGCAAGATCCCGCTCATCGTGAAGGTCTACGGCTTTTTGTGCATGGCAGACGGCATCGTTACCGTGCCGATGGTCTTCCTGTTCCTTGGCATACTCTGGTGGGCCATGTCGGCGCGGCCCGACCTCATCTCGATCGGTAGCGATCCGACGCCGCCGATGATTCTCGTGGCAATCTCTATCGTGGTGTCGCTCGGCAACGGGATTGCACTTATCATCTTTGGCCATTCGCTTCTTAAGAACCGCCGCCGTAACGCCGCGCGCTGGTCGCACGCGCTCATCGCCACCACGCTCGTCCAGATCATCCTGCGTATCATGCTCGAGGGTATCGGCACCAACCTCATCGCCGACGCCATCCAGCTTGCGATTGTCCTTACCCTCTCCGTCACGGTTGATCCGCAGCTGCGCCACGAGCGCCATATGAAGCAGGTCATGCGCGACCTTACTGACCGCGAGGCGGCGCGCGCCGGCATGCTCGGCCGCGACCTCGAGGGCAAGGGCTACATCGAGCTCAACTTCTTCAACCTGTTCTGGGTCTTCACCGTCTGCTGCGTGCTCGGCCTCATTATCGAGACCATCTATCACATGGTCGTGGTCGACCCGGGCGTGTACCAAGACCGCGCGGGCATGCTCTTCGGCCCGTTCTCGCCCATCTACGGTTTTGGCGCCGTGCTCATGACGGTCGCCCTGAACCGCTTCTACAAGGCTAACCCTGTCATCATCTTTGTGGTTTCCGCCGTGATCGGCGGCCTCTTTGAGGCGGCGGTCAGCTGGTTCATGCAGACCGGCTTTGGCGCGGTTGCCTGGGACTACTCCGGCTCCACCATCTTTGGGCTCTTCCCCGACCCGGTGGCGGTCATATTCCAGGGGCGCACCTCAACACTCTTTATGTGCATGTGGGGCGCGCTCGGGTTTGTGTGGATCAAGTTCTGCCTGCCGTGGCTTCTCAAGTTCATCAACATCATCCCCTGGAAGGTCCGCTACAGCTTCACCACGCTCTGCGCGATTCTTATGCTTGTGAACGGCGTCATGACGCTGCAGGCGCTCGACTGCTGGTTTGAGCGACTCTCGGGCACCGCGGGCACCACGCCCGTGGAGGAGTTCTACGCCAAGAACTTCGATAACGCCTACATGCAGCACCGCTTTGAGAGCATGACCATCACGCCCGAGAACTCCGGTCGTGTGGACAGCTCTGCCATGGCGGATGCCGTGGCAGAGCCCGCTGCCGCTGGCTCGTCTGAGGCGGGTGCGGCATGACGGAGCGCAAGCGCCCGTGCTGGGGCCTGAGGATTCTTGCCGCGCTTGGCGTGGTGCTCGTCGCATGCGGCATTGCGCTTGCCGTCGCGGTGCACCATCGCCAGGAGCAGGAGCGCTTGGGGCTCGGCGTGGTTTCCGAGCCCTCGGCGCCGCAGGAGCTCGCGGACTCGTCCGCGCGCACGGGCGCCTTCACCGCTGATATTGAGTTCACCACCATGGCAACAGGCGCTGCGACCGTCTCCACCGAGGTGGTGTGGGACGATGCATGGTTCTTCCAGGACCCCACGGTCTACAACCACGAGCTCGCCACCACCTGCGCGGTGCTCTCCGCCGTTGCCAATTCGGAGTCGGGCTACTATCAGGCCGGCTCCGGCGGTCGCGCCTACATGGAGGAGGCGCTTGCCGCGCTCGGGTTCGAGGACATCTCGACCGCATCCTACCAATACCGCAGCGAGATCTTTGACGAGATCGTCGATGCGCTAACCGGTACCGACGATGTCGTGGCCTACTCGGTGGCGACCAAGCGCCTCGTTGCGGAGGACGGGCGCGAGAAGACGCTCTTTCTTGTCTCCGTGCGCGGCAGCTACGGTTCCGAGTGGCTGAGCGACCTCAACATGGACTTCGACAAGAACTACGCCAACGTCGAGCACGAGGGCTTCATGCGCTCCGCCAACGAGATCGTGGAGGACCTTGCCGCGCGCATTACCGACGAGGCCGAGCTTGACGGCACCGATGACATCGCGCTGTTGTTCTGCGGCCACTCCCGCGGTGCCGCGACGGCAAACATCGCCGCCGCCTACGCCGACGAGATGACAACGAGTTTGCGCTCGTTCGCCCCGCTCGAGAGCATCTATTGCTATACCTTCGCCACGCCCGAGGTGACGCTCTATGAAGATGTGGACGACCCGCTGTTCGATAACATCTTCAACATCCTGAACCCGAGTGACATGGTGCCGCGCATGCCGCTTGCAGCGTGGGGGTACGCGCGCTATGGCCACGACCTCATGCTCCCCGGTTATGGCGACGAGGGCTTTGACGCGGCGCATGAGGCGATGTGCGCGACGTTTAAGGAGAACACGGGGGTCGAGAGCCCCTATGTACCCGAGGACCGCGAGCGCGTCGACAAGCTGATTGCTGACCTTGCGCGCGAGGTGCCCACGGTAGACGATCTGTTCTCGCTGGGCGGCGTGGCGTCGCTCGTGCACGACCTTCTTGCCGACATCAACCCCATGCAGGTGCTCTACGGACACTATCCGAGCGTCTACATCGCCTGGATGCAATCGCTCGATACGCTGGAGTAGCACCCTCGCTCCGTGCGCCCGTGCTCGACCGTGTGCTCCGTGCGCCCGTCTGCGCCTGTGCGGGGTTGCCTCCTTGCGACCGCGTGTGCCCGTGTGCCATTTGGGTACCATGGCAACAACGGATGTCGACGGAGGGAGCGTCATGGCGGGTACGGCAGAACTTGCGAACATGATCGATGCAGCCGAGGGTCGCCGTCAGGTGGACACGCTCTTTACCCATGCGCAGATTGTCGATGTGTATGGCCAGCGCGTGGTGTCGGGGCGCGTCGCGGTGGCGGATGGCGTCATCGTGGGCGTGCTTTTTGATGACCGCGATGCGGACGTGCCCGATCCCGCCGCCGTGGCCGTCGTCGACTGCGAAGGCCGCTACCTCACGCCCGGCCTTATCGACGGGCACCTGCATATAGAGAGCTCCAACGTCCGTCCCTCCGAGTACGCCAAGATGGCGCTCGCCCGCGGTGCCACGACCGCGATTGCCGACAGTCACGAGATTGCCAACGTCGCCGGTCTCGACGGTCTGGAGTTCATGATCGAGGACGCCCGTCGTGCGCCGCTCGATATCAAGTTCATGATGCCCTCGTGCGTGCCGGCACTTCCCGACGAGCAGGCCGGTGCCTCCATCACCGCAGCCGATATGCAGGCATTTATGGCGGCGCACCCCGGTGACATCTTTGGATTGGGCGAGATGATGAACATGCCGGGTGTCTTTGCGGCGGATGCCGAGACGCTCGCTCGCATCGACGCCGCTGACCGCACGGTTTCCGGCCTTGTTGACGGCCATGCGCCGCTTGTTACCGGATGCGACCTCAACGCATATGCCGCCGCGGGCATTATCGCCGATCACGAGTGCACCGGCCCCGCCGAGGCGCTCGACAAGCTCTCGCGCGGCATGTACATCATGCTGCGTGAAGGGACCTGCAGCCACGACCTCGACGCGCTCGCGCCGCTTGTGACGGAAAACCCCGCCCGTGCCCGCCGGTGCTGCTTTGCGACCGATGACCGCGCGCCGTCGGACGCGCTTGCGGAGGGCATGATCGATAACGCCTGCCGTCGCGCCGTCGCCGCGGGGATCGATCCGGTGGTGGCGCTTACGATGGCGACGCTCTCACCGGCGGAGTGCTTCTGCCTCGACCACGGACACGCGCCCGCGCGCGAGTGCCGCGGTGCCATCGCGCCCGGCAAGCGGGCGGATGTGCTTTTGTGGGACGAGCTCACCTTCGCGCGCCCGCCGCATGCGGTCTTTACCTCAGGCCGGCTCGTGGCGGAGGAGGGGCGCTATCTTGGCGAGGTCGCGCCTGCGACCGAACGTGTCTGCGAGCTGGAGCAGAAGCTCCGCGGTTCGGTGCGTCTGCCCGAGCTCTCGCTCGACGTCTTTTCCTATCCCTTCCAGCCGGGCGAGGTCGTGATCGACGCCATCCCCGGCAAGGCTATCACCGGTTCCGCACGTCCCGAGACAGCCGACGGACTCCGCCGCATCATGCTCATTGAGCGCTACGGCCGCGGTGCCGCAGCGCAAAAGGCTGGTGCGGACGGTGCGGGGCCTGCGGGAGAGGGCCTTGTGGGCAAGCACATCGGCCGCGGCTGGGTGCGCGGCTTCACTATAACGGGCGGCGCCATCGCCTCGACGGTGGGGCACGACTCCCATAACGTTTGCGTAGTGGGCGACAACCCCGCCGACATGCTCGCCGCGGTGCGCGCCGTCGGCCAAGGCGGGTTTGTGCTCGTGCGGGACGGCGAGGTTGTGGCCAAGCTCGACTTGCCGCTCGGCGGCCTCATGAGCGATCGGCCGGCAGAGGAGGTCGCCGAGGCTCACGACGCCTTTGTGACCGCCGCTCGCCGCGCCGGGCTGGAGCCGCCGCTCGACCCCATTATGGGCATGATCTTCTTGCCGCTCCCGGTTATCCCCGAGCTGCGTATCCGCCCTGAAGGCCTCTTTGACACGGTGCGCTACGCATACGTCTCGTAGCCACCCGCGTGCCTATTTCGGGACGGGGTCGAAGCATGCAGTCCTGTTAGCGATGTGTCACAGCGCCGTGCTAAATAGCATATCCATGATGAAGCGCCCTACGCCTGCCTCGTCGTTGCTGCCGCAGACCGCGTCCGCCGCCTCGCGGACCTCGGCCTCAGCATTTGCCACAACAACTCCCGTTCCCGCCGCCTGGACCATGGAGAGGTCGTTCAGGTTGTCCCCAAAGGCGACCGCGTCCTCAACGGGCTCGCCCAAGTGCCGGCAAAGCCAGCGCAGTGCCCCTCCCTTTGAGGCTCCGGTCTCCATGACCTCGATGTTCATGGGGTAGGAGCGGGTGATGTCGATCCCCTCGACCTTGCGCAGGGCACGCAGCAGCTCGTCACGGTCGCGCGTGTCGTGCCAGTACATGGAAACGCGCTCGAGGTCCTGCACGCGCGCGAGTGTCTCGGGCGCCTCCTCGTCCACCGGCGTGCGCGTGTCACGCATGGACTGCGCCATATACGGGTCGCCGGCAAACTCGTCGATACGCTCAAAGAGGTCACGGCGCAGGTAGCAGTGTCCGTCCGCAAAGATATCGAACGTGACGTCGCGCCCGCGCGAAAGCTCCCAACATGCGAGTGCGTGCTCGCGCGTGAGCGGGGCGGAGTGGATGGTCCGCGCCCCGGAGAGGCGGTCCGCACCCGCCCCGAGTTCAGAGACCGTGGCACCGTTGGCGCTCACCGCAAAGTGCACGGCCGAGTGGTCGAGAATCTCGCGCGGAATACCCGCGAGCGGCCTGCCGGAGCAGGGGACAAACTCCCACCCGCGTTCGGCAAGTGCATCGAGCGCGCGCCAGCAGAGCTCGTCTACGCGCTTTTCTGAGTCCAGGAAGGTCCCGTCCAGGTCAGAGAAGAAGATCATCGGGCAGCCTTAGCCTTAGCGTTCAGCGAGCGGCACGTAGGTAACATCGTCCAGAACCGCGTTGTACGCGGGACGGATGATGCGGTGGGCGCCGTAGAGCTCCTCCATGCGGTGCGCGGCCCAGCCGGCCATGCGCGCCACGGCAAAGAGCGGCGTGAAGAGAATCTCGGGTACGCCGAGGATGCTGTAAATAAAGCCCGTGTACAGGTCGATGTTGGCGCAGATGGGTTTGGTCATGCCGCGCACATCGCGCATGACCGCCGGCGCAATGCGCTCGATACGTTCGATAAGCGCAAACTCCTCGCCAAGACCCTTCTCTTCGGCGAGCGAACGCGCGTAGCGCTTGCAGATTTGGGCGCGCGGGTCGGAAAGCGTGTAGATGGCGTGCCCCATGCCGTAGATGAGACCGGAGTGGTCGAAGGCCTCGCCCATCAGGATCTTTGCCAGGTAGGCGGCGACTTCGTCGTCATCGTCCCAGTTCGTTACGTGCGCGCGAATGTCGGCGTGCATCTGGGTGACCTTGGCGTTGGCGCCGCCGTGGCGCGGGCCCTTGAGCGAACCGATGGCGGCGGCGTAGGCGGAGTAGGCGTCGGTCGCGGAAGACGACAGCACGCGACAGCTGAAGGTCGAGTTGTTACCGCCGCCGTGCTCGGCGTGGAGCATGAGCATAACGTCGAGGAGCATGGCCTCCTCGTGGGTGAAGTCATCCCTGCCGCGCAGCACCTCGAGAATCGCCTCGGCCATCGAAGCGGAGGCGTTGGGCTCGGGCACTTGAACGCGCACGCCGGAGTCCATCGCCTCGTGTGTGATATGGGCGATGGCGGCGATGCGCGGAAGACGCGCGAGCAGAGACAGCGCGACGTCCACCTCGTGCGGGGCGGTAATGTCGTCGGGCGTCTCGTCAAAGGCGTAGAGCATGAGCACCGCGCGCTGCAGCACATTCATGATGCTGTTTGACTTTGTGGCGAGCGGGAACTCAGAGATGTACTCGTCCTCAAGCAAGCGGAGGCTGCCAATGCGCGCGCCGATGCTCTCGAGCTCGTCGGCACGCGGGAGCTCGCCGGTGAGCAGGAGGTAGGCGACCTCCTCGTAGCCAAAGCGGTCCTCTGCCTGGGCGTGGTCGATAATCTCGGCGATATCGTAGCCGCGAATGGTGAGCTTGCCCTCGTCGGGGATGAACTTGCCGTTTTCCTTGCGGTAACCGTGCACATCGGCGATGCGCGTGAGGCCAGCGACCACACCGGAGCCGTCGGCGTTGCGCAGGCCGCGCTTGACGTCGTGCTCGCGATAGAGCTCCTCGTCATAGGGCATCATGGAGGCGCCGGTGTAGAGGCGCGTCGACGCAGGGGAGATGCGCCTCGACTTAGCGAAGTTCTGGAGATGGCGCTGAGCCGGCGCGATATGGTTATAGAACTGGTCGATCACGGTGCCCCCAATCTAATCGGTTCGCAAGGCGGGCATGTTGCCGCTAAGCCGGCGGCAGCCGGCGGTGCCGCTTAGAGGCGGTACATGAAGTTGAAAACGTCTTCGCGCTGCACCTGGACGCTCACGCCGATCTTCTCACCAGCGGCGGCGAGTTCCTGCGAGAGCTCGGTGAAGTCGAGCGAGCAGGAGCTCGTGTCGGCGAGCATCGTCATGGTGAAGATGTCCTCGATAACGCTCTGGGTGATGTCGCGGATGTCGACGTTGGTCTCGCCGAGCACGCGGGTGATGGCGGCGAGGATGCCCGGGCGGTTCTTGCCGAGGACGGTGATGACGACGCGGGTGGGGGAGAGCTCTGCCATGAGCGGTCCTTTCTGTCGGTGGCGCCCTGTGCGGCGGCGCGGTATTTCGAAGCAGTTTACCCATTGTATCGGTCGAACATTTCCGACGCGTGTACGCAAACACGTCCGTTCATGGAAGTCTCATGGCGCAACACGCTTTTGGGCAGGCAATCTGCGGGTGTGGTATCCTAGGCAAGTTGTGTTTTGCCTTGGTCGGAAACCAAGGCGCCTTATCGTTTCGGTTTCAAGCCGAAACACGAAAGGAGTCCCCTGATGAAGCCTGGTATTCATCCCGAGTACATGGAGTGCACGGTGCGCTGCTCCTGCGGCAACACCTTTGTGACCCGTGCCACCGTGCCCGAGATCCGCGTCGAGCTCTGCAACGAGTGCCACCCGTTCTACACCGGCCAGCAGAAGTTCGTCGACACCGGTGGACGCGTTCAGCGCTTCGCCGACAAGTTCGGTGGTGCCGCTCAGGCCGCTCTCGAGCGCGAGGCTGCCAAGAAGGCCGCCCGTGCCGCCGCTGCCGAGGAGGCCGCTGCCAAGAAGGCCGCCGAGCGCGAGGCCAAGGCCGCCGAGAAGGCCAAGCGTGCCGCTGAGTTTGAGAAGAAGGCCGCTGCCGAGGCCGCCAAGAAGGCCGCTGAGGCTCCTGCCGAGGAGGCCGTCGAGGCTCCCGCTGAGGCTGCCGCCGAGACCGAGGCTGCCGCTGAGTAACCGTTGCGGTTCATAGATTTGTGAAGGCCCTGTCGTGTTGCGCGACAGGGCCTTTTTGCTATCAAGAGGTATGGCAAAGACCGTACCAGCGCATTTGCTGATTTGCTAACTTTGAGAATCAAAAACAAACGTTTGTCAACTAAAGATAGGCGGATGGAAGCCATTTTGGCGACTCGTTCGTACAAATTGGCGCCTGACCTTATAAAACAAACGCCGAATTATTTTTCGAAGAAGTGCCGTTCACGGATTAGTCGGCCCGCTTGTCTGAAATATGTAGACGTTGCGAAGATGGCAGCATAACATCGTAATGTCACTACGTCTGTGGCGAGAGGGCGTGACTCCGATCCAAGGCACTTCCCCGTTTTGGTTAAGAGCACTTTCTTTCACCGGAGACGGACGCGCTCAGTAAGGTCTGCGCTAGGTGCAGATGGCCGAATTGAGCGAGGGCCGCCTTTTCAGCGCCGTGTGGGGTGCCGACCCCAGGGGGTGGCGCGGCGGTCCGCTTTTCGGATAGGGGAGACGGCGAGGCAAACGGAAGGAGATGAAAGAAATGGCAGAAGAGGATACAAGCATGGAGATGATCTCGTTCGGGATCGTTGCTGCGGCCGGTCAGGCTCGTAGCATGGCCATGGAGGCTATCAAGACCGCGCGCGAGGGCGACATCGCTCAGGCTCGTGAGCTCCTCGAGGAGTCCCGCAAGGCGGGTCTCGAGGCTCATGACGAGCAGACGAAGCTGCTCTCCCGCGAGGCTGGCGGCGACCACGTCCCCGTAGACGTGCTGCTCGTCCACTCGCAGGACCACCTGATGACCTCGATGCTTTGCCAGGACCTGGCAGAGGAGCTCATCAACCTGTACGAGGCTGTGGGAAAGCTTTCCTAAGGTAGCTGACCATCGGTCAAAAGGGGTGCGCCGCACCCCCGTCAATGAAGAGGGAGATTCAAGATGAAGGTTTTGCTCGTTTGCGCTGCCGGTATGTCCACCAGCATGCTTATGAAGAAGATGGACGAGTACGCTGCTGCCAATGGCATTGATCTCGAGATCAACGCCATGAGCTTCAGCGAGCTCAAGAACCCCGCTGACGCTGGCTATGAGGTCATCCTCATCGGCCCGCAGATCGCCTATCAGAAGGATAAGGTCATCAAGAAGGCCCAGGGCCTGCCGGTCGACGTCATCCCCATGGCGAACTACGGCCGCCAGAACTGCCCGGCCATCTTCGAGCAGCTGAACGGCCTTCTCGGCAAGTAAGCGCTTCGATTGAACCTTGTGCAGATAAAGGCTACGGAGAGGTAAGACGTGTCGAGAAAGCAGGATAGAAAGAAGCGTCGTCAGCGTGCCCTTGAGGATGTCCGCCTGAAGGAGCACCCCGAGCACACGACGAAGTTCTACTACGATGAGCAGCTGGTGCGCGGCGCCCGCGTGACCCGTTTCATGTTTGTGCGCTACACCTCGGCGTTCATCTTCTTCCTGAATCTTTCTTGGTTCATTCTTATCCTCTCGGTCGGTTCCTGGGGCTGCATCGTTCCTCTGTTCAACGCCCTCACCGCCGGCATCGCTCTTGTTGAGTGCATGGTTAGCGTGGCGCGCGATTACGAGGAACTCAAGTACGGCGAGAAGCTCTACCTCGTCTCGGTCGTGCTTACCGCCCTGGTTGCCGTGTTCACCCTCGTGATGGGACGGGAGTTGTTCTTCCCGTTCCTGACGCTTCCGGTGTACGGCGCCGTCTTTTGCCTTGTCAGCATCGCTGCAGAGCTTTTGGTCCTGCGTCGCCTCAAGAAGATGCGCGACCATACCGACAAGCGCTATGAGCGCTATGCCCGGGTCTCTGCAGAGGCATCCAATGTTTCCTGAGAGGATGTGACTTTACATTGTTCGAATTCCTTGAGAAGTATGTCATGGGCCCGATGACCACGATGGCCCAGTTCCGCATGGTCCGCGCCATTACCCAGGCCGGTATGTCCACCGTTGGTATCACCATCGTCGGTTCGATGTTCCTGGTTATCAACGTCCTGCCCCAGGCCTTCCCGGTCCTCGAGGGCATCTGGGACGTGTCGTTCAACCAGGTCACGAACATTTACATGCTCGCCAACTACGCAACGATCAGCTCCATCTCGCTCTACTTCCTGATCGCCATTGCGTTCGAGTATGCGCGCATCCTGTCCGAAGAGGACGAGATTGGCATCAAGCCGATCAACGCCGTGCAGATCGCGCTGTTCTCTTACCTCATGCTCATCCCGCAGCTTGAGATGGTCGACGGCGTCATCTCCCTCATGAGCAATCCTGAGGCTGGCGTCTTCAACGGTATGGCCACTGCCGCCGGTACCCTTGGCCGCTTCGGCTCCGCTGCGCTCTTCGTGACGTTCATCGTCTCGTTCTACTCCGTGCGCATCTACGCCATCTGCGTCCAGAAGCACATCGTCATCAAGCTTCCCGATGTCGTCCCCGCTGGCGTTGCGAACTCCTTCACCTCGCTCGTCCCGGTCGCGTTCGTCGCCATCGTGAACATGCTCATCCAGGGCGTGCTCTTCGCCTTCGGCACCAACATCTTCGACATCATCGCCATCCCCTTCGGCTTCATCACCTACATCTGCGACACGCTGCCTGGCCTCATCGTCATCCAGCTCCTCATCCACCTGCTCTGGGTCGTGGGTATTCACGGTGCCTCCATCATCGGCTCCTTCTACTCCGCGATTGCTCTTGCGAACATGGCTGAGAACGCCGCCGGTGGCCACATGTTCCTCGCTGGCGACCCGTTCAACCCGTTCGTCTACGCTGGTGGTTCGGGCGCTACGCTCTGCCTCGCCTTCATGCTCTGCTTCATCGCTAAGTCCGAGCAGCTGAAGGCCATCGGTAAGGCCGAGATCGTCCCGGCTCTCTTCAACATCAATGAGCCCATCCTCTTCGGTCTGCCGATCGTCTACAACCCCAACGTCATCGTTCCGTTCATCGCGGCTCCCGTTGTCTGCGTCATCCTCGCTTACTTCGAGTTCCAGGTCGGCCTCATCAGCCCCATCATCGCCTCTGCGCCTTGGTGCACGCCTGGCCCGCTGAACGCGTTCCTCGGCACTGGTGGTCACTTGCTTTCCGCCGCTATCTCGGTCGTGAACATCCTCGTTGCCGGTGCCATCTGGTTCCCGTTCTTCAAGCGCTATGACAACAACCTCTACAAGGAGGAGCAGGAGAAGCTCGCTGCCGAGCAGGCTGCTGCGTAAGCGCTTCCGTCCCGTAACGGGCCATCGTAGGATTCAGCGCATGCTGAGCCCCTCACGATGACGACGCCCACGGTGGCCCCCTAGGTCTAACCTGAGGGAGGCTACCGTGGGCGTTTTGCATTGGGTAATCCATAGGTTGTGGAGGGTGCGCCAGACGTGGCTCTGCCGTCGCGAGCGCGCCCGACACCCTGAGCACAGGAGGACTTCCATGGCATTTAAAGAGGGCTTTCTCTGGGGCGGCGCCGTCGCGGCGCATCAGCTCGAGGGCGGCTATAACGAGGGCGGCAAGGGCCTGTCGGTGATGGACGTCGCCACCAAGGGCGGCCCGCACACCCGTCGCCGCTACACGGGCGACATCCTGCCCGGCGAGAGCTACCCCAACCACGAGGCCATCGACTTCTATCATCGCTACCACGGCGACATCGAGCTCTTCGCCGAGATGGGCTTCAAGTGCTTCCGCACCTCCATCGCTTGGTCGCGCATCTTCCCCGAGGGCGACGAGCTCGAGCCCAACGAGGAGGGCCTGAAGTTCTACGACGACCTCTTCGACGACCTCATCGCCCATGGCATCCAGCCGGTCATCACGCTCTCGCATTTCGAGATGCCGCTCATGCTCACCAAGCGCTACGGCGGCTGGCGCAACCGCAAGTGCATCGAGTTCTTCGTGCGCTTCGCCAAGGTCTGCTTCGAGCGCTATAAGGACAAGGTCACCTACTGGATGACCTTCAATGAGATCAACAACCAGACCAACTACAAGGATTCTTGGTCGCTGCTCACCAACTCCGGCATCATCGTCGAGGAGGGCGAGGACTGCGAGAAGCTCATGTACCAGTCGGTGCACTACGAGCTCGTCGCGAGCGCGCTGGCCGTCCAGGAGGGCAAGAAGATCAATCCCGATTTCAAGATCGGCTGCATGATCGCCATGACCCCCATCTATCCGGCCACCTGCAAGCCCGAGGACATCCTCATGGCCCACAAGGCCATGGAGCGCCGTTTCTTCTTCACCACCGTGCACGTGCGCGGCTACTATCCCGAGTGCATTCAGGCGCTCTGGGCGCGCCGCGGCTTTGACCTCGACATCACCGACGACGACCTCGCCGCGCTTGCTGCCGGCACGGTCGACTACATCGGTTTCTCGTACTACATGTCGTTCTGCACCGAGTGGAACCCCGAGAACCCGCACTTCGACTACGACGAGACGCGCGATCTCATTCGCAACAAGTACGTCAAGGCGAGCGACTGGGGCTGGCAGATCGACCCGGTTGGCCTGCGTTACTCCATGAACTGGTTCACCGACATGTATCACCTGCCGCTCTTCATCGTAGAGAACGGTCTGGGCGCTTACGACAAGGTCGAGGAGGACGGCTCCATCCACGACGACTACCGTATCGACTACTTCCGCGACCACATCACCCAGATGAAGCTTGCGGTCGAGGAGGACGGCGTTGACCTCATCGGCTACACCCCGTGGGGCTGCATCGACCTCGTGTCCGCCTCCACCGGTGAGATGGACAAGCGCTACGGTTTCATCTACGTCGACAAGAACAACAACGACGAGGGTACGCTCGAGCGCTCCAAGAAGGATAGCTTCTACTGGTACAAGAAGGTCATCGCCACCAACGGCGAGGACCTGGCGTAGCGGCCCCTACGCTCCCGCGCTCTAGCAATCCGAAGATGGCTCGGGTCCTCCCGGGCCATCTTCTTGTTTGTGCGTGGTTTATCCGTGCGTACACGCAACCTTCGCAACCGAGAGCCGCTTTAGGGATAGAGTAATCGCGTGTGAATCTGACCGTCGGCCGCTCAGCGTGCCGGCGTATGCGTGAAAAGGACCGCCCATGGGTTTCATGACCAAGCTGCTCTCCATCGGCTCGGACAAGGACATCAAGCGTTACCGCAAGATCGTCGACAAGATCAACGAGCTGGAGCCCACGTATCAGGCGATGACCGACGAGGAGCTCGAGAGCCAGACGGCGCTCTTCCGCGAGCGCTACCAGGCGGGCGAGACGCTCGACCAGCTTCTGCCCGAGGCCTTTGCCACAGTGCGTGAGGCGAGTGTCCGCACCACGGGGCTTCGCCACTTCGATGTGCAGCTCATCGGTGCCATCGCCCTGCACGAGGGACAGATTGCCGAGATGAAGACGGGCGAAGGTAAGACGCTCGTCTCCACGCTCGCCGGCTACCTGAACGCCATCCCCGGCAAGGGCGTGCACATCGTCACGGTAAACGACTACCTCGCCAAGCGCGACTCCGAGTGGATGGGCCGCATCTACCGCTTCCTCGGCATGTCGGTGGGCCTGCTGCAAAACGGCATGCCGCTCACGAGCAAGCGCCCCGCCTACGACGCCGACGTTACCTACGGCACCAACGCCGAGTTTGGCTTCGATTACCTGCGCGACAACATGGTCATGCGTCCCGAGCAGCGCGTGCAGCGCGGACACGCCTACGCCATCGTCGACGAGGTCGACTCGATCCTGATCGACGAGGCGCGCACGCCGCTTATCATCTCGGGCGCCGGCACGCGCTCGGCAAGCACCTACCGCGACTTTGCCCATGCGGTGCGCGGCCTCAAGCGCGCCGAGGAGGTCCAGGCAGACCCGCTTTCCATGGAGCCCGCGCCCGAGCCCGACGGCGACTTTGTGATGGATGAGGCCAAGCACACCATCGCCGCGACCGAGCAGGGCCTGAAGAAGATCGAGAAGCGCCTTGGCGTGGACGACATCTACGCCGACCTTTCCGGTCAGATGGCGAACCATCTCCAGCAGGCGCTCAAGGCCCAGTACATGTTCCACCTGAACAAGCAGTACGTGATCGTGAACGGCGAGGTCAAGATCGTCGACGAGTTCACGGGCCGCATCATGGAGGGCAGGCGCTACTCCGAGGGTCTGCACCAGGCTATCGAGGCCAAGCACGGCCTTATGGTGCGCGAGGAGAACCAGACGCTCGCGACCATCACCCTGCAGAACTACTTCCGCCTCTACGACAAGCTCTCGGGCATGACGGGTACCGCTATGACCGAGGATGCCGAGTTCCGCGAGATCTACAAGCTGCCGGTCCAGGTGATTCCGCCCAACAAGGAGTCCCAGCGCGTCGACCACGACGACCTCATCTACCGCACCATCGATGCCAAGTTCCGCGCGGTGGTGGAAGACGTGGCCGAGCGCCACGCCGCGGGCCAGCCGGTGCTGGTGGGCACCGTGTCCATCGAGAGCTCCGAGCGCCTCTCGCGCCTGCTCGACAAGCGCGGTATCGAGCATGAGGTCTTAAACGCCAAGTACCACGAGCGCGAGGCGCAGATCGTGGCGCAGGCCGGCCGCCTGGGCGCGGTCACCATCGCCACGAACATGGCCGGCCGTGGTACGGACATCCTGCTCGGCGGCAATCCCGAGGCGCTCGCCGACGAGGCGACCCGCGCCTACGACTTTGGCGTCGACCCCGCGGTGCTCGACCGCGTGCTCGCGCTTTCCGACCATGGCGTGATCGACCCCGACCAGCTCGCCGACGCCGGCGTGGAGGTCGAGGCGGACGCGCTCGCGCGTATCTCCGAGGTGTATGCGACCGAACTCGAGCGCGCCCGCAAGGTGTGCGATGACGAGCACAAGCAGGTGGTGGACCTCGGCGGCCTCTGCGTCATCGGCACCGAGCGCCACGAGTCCCGCCGTATCGACAACCAGCTCCGCGGCCGCTCCGGCCGTCAGGGCGACCCCGGTGAGACGCAGTTCTACCTGTCGCTCGAAGACGACCTCATGCGCCTCTTTGGCGGCGAGCGTATGGACAAGATCTCGAGCCTCATGCAGAAGGCCGAGATGGACGACATGCCCATCCAGGCCAAGCTCGTGTCCAAAGCCGTCGAGGGCGCCCAGCGCAAGGTCGAGAACATCAACTTCTCCATGCGTAAGAACGTGCTCGAGTACGACGACGTTATGAACAAGCAGCGCCAGGTCATCTACGCCGAGCGCAACAAGATTCTGGACGGCAAGGACCTTTCCGACCACATCGCCGAGGTCATCGAGGACACTGTGGCGCGCTGCGTGGGCGAGTTCTGCACAACGGACTCCCGCGAGGGCGAGCGCGACCTCGAGGGTCTGCACGGCTGGGTCGCCGGCCTCACGGGCCGCGCGGACGTGCCGCACTTTGCGGACAAGTCCTTTGACGAGCTCAAGGCCGAGGTCCTCGCCTACGTCAAGCGTTGCTACGACGAGCGCGCCGAGAGCTTGGGCTCCGAGCTCATGGCAAAGCTCAACCGCCAGGTCATGCTCCGCGTGATCGACACGCGCTGGATGACCTACTTGCAGGAGATGGATTACCTGAAGCAGGGCATCGGCCTTCGTGGCTTTGGCCAGCGTGACCCGCTCGTGGAGTACAAGGGCGAGGCGTTCGCGGCGTTCCGCACGCTCGTCGATACCATGTACGAGGACTACCTGCGCACGGTGCTGCGCATCGAGGTGCGCCGCGCCCCCGCGGCGGCCGAGCGCCAGCCCGAGGAGCCCGCGCTCACAGGCGCCACCTACTCCGGTCCGACCGAGGTGGACGGCGCGCGGGCGGCGGCGTCCTCGACCCTTCGCCAGCAGGCGGCTGCCATGGCGGCGGCCTCCGGTGGCGCGCCCGCGCCGCAGCCCGGTGCCGGTACGGTCAAGACCTATGTCAAGGCCGAGAGCGGCGACCCCTACGCCAACGTCGGGCGCAACGACCCCTGCCCCTGCGGCAGCGGTAAGAAGTTCAAGAACTGCCACGGCAGGAACCGGTAGGCGCCATGGCGGACGCTAGCGAGAAGGCCGTCGTCACGCCCGAGGAGCTCGACGCTCTGGAGGCGCGTCTCGACGAGGTCGAGAAGTACCTGCACCTGGACGAGAAGCGCGGCCGCGTGGCCGAGCTCGAGCGCGAGAGCGCCGCGCCCGGCTTTTGGGACGACGGCGACCGCGCACGCACCCTCATGGCCGAGCTCTCCTCCGCGCGCGACGACGTGAACGCGGTCGAGGGTGCCCGCACCGCCCTCGGCGATGCCCGTACCGCCCTTGAGTTTGCCTCCGAGTCCGAGCCGGAGGAGGCGGCGGAGTTTGAGGCGGAGGCTACGGTCTCTGCCCGCTCGCTCGCACACGTCATCGACGAGCTCGAGCTCTCGAGCTGGTTCACCGGTGAGTTTGACCACGGTGACGCGATTCTCACCATCAAGCCCGGCCAGGGCGGTCTTGAGGCGCAGGACTGGACCTTCATGCTCTTCAAGATGTACATGAAGTACTGCGCCCGCCGAGGCTGGAAAGTCACGGTAAACGACTGCCCCGCGGCCGAGGTCATCGGCATCGACCGCGCCACCATCACCGTCGAGGGCAAGGACGCCTTTGGCATGCTCCGCGCCGAGGCGGGCGTGCACCGCTTGGTGCGCATCAGCCCCACCGACGCCAAGAAGCGCCGTCAGACCACGTTCGCCGGTGTCGAGGTCATCCCGGTGTTGCCGGACGACATCGACATCGAGATCGCGCCCGACGACATTCGCGTGGACGTGTACCACGCGAGCGGCCCCGGCGGCCAGGGCGTCAACACCACCGACTCCGCCGTGCGCGTGACGCACCTGCCCACGGGCATTGTGGTCACCTGCCAAAACGAGCGCAGCCAGATTCAGAACAAAGCTGCGTGCATGCAGATCCTCAAAGCGCGCCTCTACGAGCTCGAGCTCCAAAAGCGCGAGGACCAGCTGGATGAGATTCGCGGTCCCAAGACCGAGATTGGCTTTGGCAACCAGATCCGCTCCTACGTGCTCTATCCCTACCAGATGGTGAAGGACCTGCGCACCGGCGTGGAGACGGGCAATGTCGAGAGCGTGCTTGACGAGGGCGACCTCGACCCGTTCATCATTGGCTACCACCGCTGGGCCACCGGTAACGCCGAGTAGGGCTTTTCGGGGCACGTCTTTTTGCTGTTCAGCTTTGGAGGCACGGTCCAAAAGACCGTGCCTTTTCGCTTTGCACCGATCTGGCGCACCCTACAGCTCGGTTGTGTGGTAGGCAAAAACGGCCGCTCCGGACAGTTCGCGTCTAAAGTGGGCATCATAATTGCGGAGAGGGGAGTTTAGCCCCCTTTATTTCGGCCCTCCGCTGCGGTTTTTCATGCGATATTCCGGCTGTACGCGCCCCTTCCTGAATTTGATGCCCATTTCGGGCATGAGATCGCATTTAGGGCGGCACAGAGGTTCTTGCGTGATTCAGCAGCCACCGCTTACCTCCATACGGGCGAACCGGTCGGTCCTACCCCAAGCTCGGACGGTATCCCAGCGGCCCTGCGGGACGGCGCCCCCCTGCGGGACTGCGACGGGCGCCGCGGCGTCCGTGCTACAATACCTCCGGCATATTAAACGACCATGCGCCTGTTAGGGTACGGCGGCGCGCCGCGGCAAGCGGCGACCGTGCGCAGAAAGGACGGGCCATGGTGTCCCGCAGTATCTCCGATCTCATCCGCTCGCAGTTTGTGCGTGACCTGCCGCTCGTGATATTTGGCTGCGCAATCGCGGCGCTCGCAACGGACATGTTTCTCATCCCGCACGGCCTCGCCGCGGGTGGCGTGACCGGTATCGCGACCATCATCAACGAGCTCGCGGCGCGCCAGGGCATAAACCTGCCCGTCGGTATCCAGACCATCGTTATGAATGCCGCCATCATGCTTCTGGTGGTGCGCTCGGGCGGGGCGCTCTACGCCATTCAGACGGCAACGGGCTTTGTGTTCTTTGGTATCTTCTGCGACCTCTTCGCGCCCTTTGTGGTGCCGCTCGCGCACACCGAGCTTTTGGTGCCCGCGCTTTGGGGCGGTATCATCTTGGGTCTGGGCCTTGGCCTCTCCTTCCGTTGCGGCGTGTCGACGGGCGGCTCGGATACCGTCGCGCAGATCATCGCTCGCAAGTTCTCGCTGCCGCTCGGTTCGACCGTCATGGTGATCGATTGCCTCATCTGTGCGGCATCGGCCCCGGTCTTCTCGGTGGACAACGCCCTCGCCGCGGCGCTCTCCATGGTGGTGACCGGCCTTGTGCTCGATCGCGTGGTCGACGGCGGCAACAGCCAGCGCGCCGCCTTCATCATCTCCGAGCGCTACGAGGCGATCGCGCACGACATCCTCCACGGCCTCGAGCGCGGCGTCACCCGTATTCAGGCACGCGGCGAGTGGACGGGCGAGGAGCGCCCCATGCTCTTCGTGATCCTTGACAAGCGCGAGATCCAGATGCTCAAGGCCGTCGTCGCCGAGCACGACAAGAACGCCATCATGGTCATCTCCGACGTGAACGAGGCGCTCGGCGAGGGCTTTGGCGAACTGGGCCAGGGCGTATAGACGGCCTATGAATGGCGCGCTCGCCCAAGCTAGCTTACGATTTGTCGGTTGCACTCGGGTTGCTTAGAGCTATTGAGAGCCACTTAGAACTGCCCAGAGGTATCTCGGCTCTTCCTCTCTGCGATGCTCGAAGATGCGGGGGAAACGCGTTCGGCCGCCAGTTCAAAATCGCGCCTTCCAATAGGCGCTCGCGAGCTCGTGATATAGAGGCGAGTCGTAGGGGAGGTCGAGCTTGCGGCAGACGATGGGCCCCATGTCCTCGTAGATGACGGGGTCGGTGCTCAGTCCGATGAGTGTTCCCACGTAGCGTTGCCCGTTGTATTCAAAGTTCCGGCTCTCGACCATAGGGTCAAAGGCTACGCTCAGCAACGTGATGAGCCCGAATGCGGCTATCGCAGCTAACCACAGGACCCCGCGACGCACTACGCGCCCCGCGCTCGGAGGGGCGCCATTGACCGAACGTCCCGTTACGATAATGGTGCGTGCCAGCATGAAGGCGGTAATCCAACCAGGCATGTAGATTGATATCGCGCGGAAGAACATCGTTCCGCAGTAACCCGCCGCATCAATGACGGCGCTGATGCAGATTCCAAGCACAAAGATGCCGCCGAACCCCAGGACAGCTGCGAGGAGACGCTCCTCGCTAAGGAACGGCATTGTTATTGCTGAAAAGGCAACGCAGAGCAGAAATGCGAGCCAAAGCACGGTGGGCCTCCTATAGATCCGGGCAGTTGCACGCGAGGATTCCTGCACCGCACCGATAACGGCATCAGCGGCATTTTGGAACACACCCATATCAGGTGGATTGCCAAGCGATGCAAAAGCTGAGGCAAACCTAGGTGCAAGGTCGCCGCCCCATCCGGTCCAATAATTGGGGACAGCTCCTGTTGGGGCATAGTCCTCTACAACTGCCTGAAGTTGTGCTTACGCATACGATTATCTTGAAATGAGGGTAGCGAATTCGCGGCGCGCGTTTTTACCCAGAGTTCTTCCAAAAAAAAAACAGCCGAATTATACTGAGAGTGACTGCCGGGATGTTCGTGCGACGGACGTCTGCGTTTTGCCGGCGCGAGCATCTACCTCTGGGTTGGGAGGAAGGAATGGGGCTGCCAACGAGAAGGACGTTTCTGATGGGTTTGGCGGCGACCGGCGGAATTGCCCTGCAGGGATGCTCGGCACCTGTGACCGGCGGCAGCGAATCTGCCGACCTAGCAGGTTCCGAGGGCAATTCGAATGCCGGTCCTATGGATCTGCAAGTCGCCTGGGATACGCTACTGCTCTACGAGGGCATTACAACGGATGATACGGAGCAACCGCTTTCGGTCCTGCGGTCAAATTTTGTCTTTAGCGCAAGCAACATGCTCGCAATCGGTGACAGGGTCTATGTCGGTGCGGGCGGTACGGTGTTTGGATTCACTCCGGAAACCGGGGAGGTCGCTCACCAGTTTTCCGTCGTAGACAGCGATGAGGAAGATCCCGTAGGGGACATCATGAGCATTGCTGCATCACAGGATGTGATGTATGCGGCAACGTCGGGAGGCTATGTCGTTGCGTTCGATGTCGCCTCGGGCGCGCAGCTGTGGGCGACGCTTTGCTGCTCGACACGTTCGCCGGGCATTACGTCATGGGGCGGTGGCGAGACGCTGTACTTTTCCGATGCTCCTTGGCGTTGTACGAGCTTGGCGATGGGCAGCACTGCGATTGTTGTCGGCTATTCGAGCTATCAGTTGGAAAACATGTCGTTGCTTGCCTGTGTTGAGGCGTCTACGGGTGTGGCGCGCTGGACCCGCCAGCTCGAGGGCCGCTTGGATACGGCCGGCGGTCTTGGGTATCCCGTTGCGGTGGATGCGGGCCTTCTCCTGCCCATGCCGGATGGCTCTGGTCTCGGTCTGCTGGGCATGCAGACGGGCGAGACGCTCGATTTTCTTGAGACGGACAGCCCCATCTACATGGGCCTTACCATGAGCGATGAGGGAGGGCTGCCGTGTTATTTCCAGTCCAAGCTTGGTACGCTCTATAAGGTGGACGTGGAGAACGGTGCGCTTGTGGCAGCGATTGCGCAAGACGCTTGCACGGATTCTGTCAAACGTGTTCCCTCGGGCGCGCGACCGCTTCTGGCGGACGGGCGTGTGATTGTGAACGCGGCAACGCAGGATGAAGATGCGAAGCGCTTCGACGGGGATTACAACCCGTCAGCAGGGGAGTGTGTGGTCTTTGATGCTGAGACGCTTGAGGTGCTAGAGCGTCATGATGCGCCGGAAATCGAGTCGACGCCCGTGCGTATGGGCGAGGGGATGTACTACCTTGGCCGCGCCGGCATCTATTACGCAGCACTAGAGGGCGGCGTGCCGGGCGAGCCAGAGCTTGTAATTGATGCCGAGGGGCGTGACCGCGACGTATGGGAGCAGCAGCTACTTGCGGCGGACGGCATGCTCTACTTTGTGGGTGGGCCCTACGGCGAGCGGTGGCTGTACGCTATCGGCCCTGCGGATGAGGTCTAAGAGAAGGCAAGGGGCTGCAAAAAGGGGGAGGTACCGCGGTTAAGGGGAAACCTCGGGACGTATATTGGAGCTGTCACGGAGAAAGAAAAGCGTTTTAAGGTGTTCGACGTGGTCGCGATTGTCTGCGGGCTTATCGGTGGGGAAGTAGTGGCGATGCTCTTTGCCCCAAACGGCCCCACGATCTCGCGCGTTATTGCTTGGCTAATCGGTGCGGTTGTTGTTACCGCGCTGATAGTCGTTGTCGGATCGTTGCTTCGTCGCAAGTCGTAGGCCAAGGTCGCATAAGACAAGCCGAGCCCGTAGCTGTGGTGGCTCAGTGAACGCGTCTCTTGTGCCGCCGGTCTCTCGCGCCGCTGCCCCGAGCATTTCTATCGTTTGGCGCGCGTCCAGTACACCGCTGAGAGGCCGAGGACGATGCCAAAGGCCAGTGCGCACATTTGGCCGAGCAACATGCCGGAAGCAATGTAGAACACGCATAGGGCGGCCGATAAAACGGCAAGCACCGCGCCGACCACTTGACGTGCACGCTCCGGGAGTCGACCGACCACCAAGACGGTGAGGGCGAGGACGAGCGCGGCGCCAAGGAGATTTGTGGCCAGAATCGCCTCGAGGCTGTACGCCTCGTTTGGTGGCTGGAAGTACCAGACGGTCCACCGCACCGCCACCGGCTCGGTGGCATAGGGCACGGCAAGGCAGACGTATCCCCAAGAAAGCGCAATGACAAAGGCCTGAGCGCTTCGCTCAAGTGAGGTCGGGAGCTTCACGGTGCCTCCCTACAGTCGCAACGTAACCTTATCCGGCTCCTACCCAGCGCGATAGAAGCCATGCAACGGTCCATCGGATAATTCGGCGAGTGCGGGGGGTCACCGGCAAACGGTTGCCGTGACGGTTCTGTGAACGCGCCTCTTGCACCGCCTGCGCACCATGCATGATGAAACGTTATATCGCGTGCTGCGACCATTAAATGTTGGTCGATATGGGATGTGTTTACTAAACACGGCGTCTGAGCTGCTATGATGAGTTGGCTTTTGCCCCAGACCTAACCCAGAGAGGGATGTTCATGGCAACAGATGCACTGAGACAGGCCAGCGCGCGGAGCGACGCGGAGATTGCGCTCATCGCCAACCGCATGCGGCACGACATCATCGAGATGCTGGGGGCTGCGGGCTCCGGCCATCCGGGCGGCTCGCTCTCGGCGACCGACATTATGGCGACGCTGTTCTACTCCGGTCTCTTCGGTATGGATCCGACCGACCCCGAGAACCCCGAGCGTGACCGCTTCATCCTCTCCAAGGGCCACGCGGCGCCGGCGCTCTACGCGCTCTTCGTCCAACTCGGCTACCTTCCGCACGACGAGATCACGACGCTTCGTCAGGTGGGCAGCCGCCTGCAGGGCCATCCCGACCGTCACGCCTGCCCGGGCGTGGAGGTCTGCACGGGTTCGCTCGGCCAGGGCTTATCGATTGGCTCCGGCATTGCGCTCGGCTTCAAGCTCGACGCTGAGCGTGGCGGCTCCGAGCCGCGCCGCGTCTTTGTGCTCCTTGGCGACGGCGAGATGCAGGAGGGCGAGAACTGGGAGGCCGCGATGTTTGCGGGCAACCAGGAGCTCGACAACCTCGTTGCTATCGTTGACCTCAACAACCTGCAGATCGACGGCCATGTGACCGATGTCAATAACATCGAGCCCGTGGCGGACAAGTTCCGCGCCTTTGGTTGGGAGGCCATCGCCGCCGACGGCCACGACATCGCGTCTGTCCGCGCGGCGCTTGAGGCAGCGGTTGCGGTGAGCGGCAAACCCGCTGTCATTGTCGCCAAGACCATCAAGGGCAAGGGCGTCTCGTTCATGGAGGACCAGGTGAGCTGGCACGGCAACGCCCCCTCGCCCGAGCAGACCGAGGTTGCCCTCGCCGAGATCGATGCCGCGTACGAGGCGCTCCTTGCAGCGCAGAAGGAGGCCTAAGACATGGCTAAGGCAACCCGCGCCGCTTTTGGCGAGACGCTTATCAAACTCGTTGACGAGGGTCAGGACATCATGGCCGTGGACGCGGACCTCTGCGGCTCCACCACCACCGGCGCTTTTGGCAAGGCGTATCCCGATCGACTCGTTGATGTGGGCATCGCCGAGCAGAACATGATTGGAGTGGCGTCCGGTCTCGCGCTTACCGGCCGCACGGTCTTTACCGGCTCGTTTGCCGTCTTTGGCACGGGCCGCTGCTGGGAGCAGATTCGCAACACCGTCTGCGACTCGGATCTCGACGTCAAGATCTGCCCCACGCACGCCGGCATCACCGTTGGTCCCGACGGCGCCACCCATCAGGCGCTCGAGGACATCGCACTCATGCGCGTGCTTCCCGGCATGCGCGTGCTCGTGCCCGCCGACTATGCGAGCGCCTGCGCGGCGATTCGCGTGGCCGCAACGACGCCCGGCCCCTTCTACGTGCGCCTGGGCCGCGAGCCCCTGCCCGAGATTTACGAGGACGGTTTCACCTGCGACGTGGCCTTTGCCAACGTGGTGCGTGAGGGCGCCGACATCGCCATCATGGCATGCGGCGTTGAGGTGGCACACGCCCTGAAGGCAGCCGAAGAGCTCGCCGTTGAGGGTATCAATGCTGAGGTTGTCGACGTTATGAGCATCCGCCCGCTCGACGAGGAGACCATTATCGCCTCCGCTTCCAAGTGCGGGCGCGTTCTCACCGTGGAGGAGCACAGCATCTATGGCGGTATGGGTTCCGCCGTGGCCGAGCTTCTTTCTGAGAAGTGCCCCGTGCCGGTCACCCGTATGGGTATGACGGGCTTTGGCCAGTCGGGCACCGCCGCCGAGCTTCTTTCCTACTACGGCCTCGACGCCGCGGCGATTGCCGCCCGCGTGCGCGAGCTTTTGGGTAAGTAGACGCGGCGCATTTTCAGCCTCCCGGGGTGTCAGCCCCTGGAGCTGGTGCGTTGTCCAACGAAACGTATTTCCGGTATCTGCGCCGGCGTGGCACGATCGCCTCGCCGGCGCAGATGCCTGTTTGCAGGCGTCTGCCTTGTCCGCGCCCGTCAGCAACCCTCGCCGAGATTGTGTATACCGAAACTGTCTACCCGACCGTCTCGTCCAAATTGTGTATACCTAAACTTTGGCAATGCGACATGGGGAATAACGAAGTTGCAGGTAGAGACGGTGACACTAGAATCGGTGCGGTGAAATACCTGAGTTTCACTATACACAATCTGTTTCAGTGCACACAATTTTGCGGCGCGGGCGCATCGGCGGGGGCAAACCCGCTCAACCGACGCGTGACGCCGCCTTTCGGTCTGTGCCGCTTGTGTGCAGGCGCTAACGCGCTGGTAAAATAGTCCCGTATGTAATTCAAACGCACGACTTGAAGGAGCGCTTGTGGCCAACCACTTCCGCAAACCCGAAGAGGGGCAGGACGAGGTCAGCACGCCGTCAGCGGAACCCGTCGCAGCTTCGCACTTCGCACTTTCAACCGATTCCGACGCCGTGGCAGATACCGCCGCCGGGGCGCCGACCGCGCCCGCCGATGCGGCCGATTCCGGTTTTTCCGCTCAACCCGCGGTTAACCCCATGGTCGGCGGCGCCGCTGCGCCGAGCCCGGATGACACGGGGGCTTTTCTCGCCAGCGCCGGCGTGAGCATTCCCGCTGCGCTGAACGTGCCTGAGATGTCCGCCATCCCCGAGGTGACGGCCGAGCCCGAGCCCGAGATCACGCCCGACCAGGCCGAGGAGATCGCCGATCTCAACGAGGCTCTCGACGACCCCAACTTCACCACGGTCTTTGCACCGGTGGAGTCTGCGCGCAAGCAGGCGCGTGAGGCCGGTGTCGAGCCCGTGATCCTTTTTGAGCACGTCACCAAGGTCTATCCCGCGCAGCCCAACAAGCCCGCGCTCGATGACGTCAACATCGAGATCTATCCGGGCGAGTTCGTCTTCCTCGTCGGTCACTCCGGCTCCGGTAAGACGACCCTTCTGCGCACCATGACGCGCGACGTCAAGCCCACCTCGGGCCGCGTGCTCGTGGCGGGTCAGGACCTCATGCGCCTGAAGAATCGCAGGGTTCCGTTCTTCCGTCGCCAGATCGGCACGGTGTTCCAGGACTTCAAGCTGCTGCCCGGCAAGACGGTCTACGAGAACGTTGCCTTCGTGCTGCAGTGCATCGGCAAGCCGCGCGGCGTCATCCGCACGCAGGTTCCCGAGGTGCTGCGCCTCGTGGGCCTCGCCGACCAGATGGACTCCATGCCCGACCAGCTCTCCGGCGGCGAGCAGCAGCGCGTCTCCGTGGCGCGCGCCATGGTCAACCGCCCGCCGCTGCTCATCTGCGACGAGCCCACCGGTAACCTCGACCCGGCGATCTCGCTCGGCATCATGAAGCTGCTCGAGCGCATTAACCGCACGGGCACCACGGTCATCGTGGCGACGCACGACCGCGAAATGGTCGACTCCATGCGCCGTCGCGTTATTTCGCTCGAGGCGGGCCACGTGGTCCGCGACCAAGAGAGGGGAGGCTACGGCAACTATGGCGCCTAGCAATCTCGGCTATTCCCTGCGCGAGGCGGGGAGCCATTTCTTCCGCAACTGGACCTCTTCGCTCGGTGCGGTCTTCACTATCTTCCTGTCGCTTTTCATCATCGGCCTCTTCATCATCGGCTCTGCGATGATCACCTCGGTCATCGGCGACATCGAGCAGACGGTCACCATCACCGCCTTTGTTTCCGACGAGGCTTCTGACGAGGACATCCAGGCGTTCCGTGACGAGCTCGAGACGTGGGATAACGTCGCCCACATCGACTTCAAGACCAAGGAGGACGCGCTCGAGGATTACCGCGCGACCATGTCCGACCACGCCGAGGCCACCATCAGTGCGCTCGACGGCGAGAACCCGCTGCCGCGCTCCTTTGTTATCCAGATGGAGGACTCCTCGCAGGTGGCGGACACCGCGGAGCGTATCAAGAACGACGAGCTCTTCCGCAAAATCGTCGATGACGACGACCCCGAGGTCGACGACGTCGATGCCGACGTTAACGCCGGCGTGATCTGGGGCCAGGAGGAGGTCAGCGTGCTCTTTGAGGTGACGGGCTACATCCGCATCGCCGCCGTGGTGCTCGTAGCGCTTCTCACCTTTATCGCGTTCATCTTCATCAACAACACGATTCGCCTGTCCATCACCGCACGTCGCCGTGAGATTGCCATCATGCGTCTCGTGGGTGCGTCGAACGGCTTCATCCGCGGGCCTTTCATCACCGAGGGCGTCATCCAGGCAATCCTGGGCGCGCTGCTCGCGGTGGGTGCACTCGAGCTCATGCGCAACATTCTTGTGCCGACGGCACAGGCGGCGCTCGGCTCGCTTTTCAACATCACCATCCCGCTCGACATCTACCTGGTTACCTACGCGGCGCTCGCACTCGTGGGCGTGGTCATTGGCCTCTTTGGTTCTGCCATTGCCATGCGCCGCTACCTCAAGGTGTAGCAGAGCTCGCACGCTAACAGGTTACGTTTAGGGGTCGGGGGCTGCGCTCCCGGCCCCTTTTGCAGCTTTGGCACATTTGGGGACGGGGTCAAAATGTGCATCTTTGCCAGTGGGCTGTTTGCTGGCTTTACCCCATAAGACCCGTTGGAGGGGAGGTGCGCCGTGGGGCGCCAACGTCGACATAGATCTCATCGCGGGCCGGCGCGCAGCGTTCGTCGCCCGAGCCTTACCGGCACCGTAATCCTGCGCGAGCACGGTGCACTGGTGGAGACGGCCGAGGGCTCGTTCAGATTGGCGGGCCGCTCTCTGCGCGAGGTAATGGGCGGCGACACGGTGGCCGTGAGCTTGCACCGCGGCCAGCGCGGCGAGCGCCGTGCCGTGGTAGAGGGCGTGATCGAGCGCGCCGCGGTAACGGTGGTGGGCACCTATGCCACCGCGGGCCCGCTCGGGGCGATCCGCCCGCTCGACACGCGTCTGCATGCGGACTTCTTCGTCTTGCCCGGCGACCTCTCTGCGCAAGATGCGCATGTTGCGGAGGGCGACGTGGTCCTCGCGCGCATTGTCTCTTATCCCACCCGCTACGAATCCGGCGTGGTGACCATCGAGCGGAGGCTCGGCGGCGCGGATGCTCCCGACCTCGGCGTTCAGTGCATTATGGCGCGCTACGACCTTGTGGAAGGCTATCCCGAGGCTGCGGAGCGCGAGGCCGAGGGGCTTGCGCTCGACGTGGAGGCGGCGCTTGCAGATCCGCTGCGCCGCGATTTGCGCGACCGTTTTGTCCTCACCATCGACCCGGTCGACGCGCGAGACTTTGACGACGCCATCTCGCTCGCGCGTACGACAGACGGCGGCTACGCCCTCGGAGTGCACATTGCCGACGTGTCCCACTACGTTGCCTGGGACGGTTCGATCGACCTCGAGGCGCGCCGCCGCGGGACCTCGGTCTATCTTGCTGATCGCGTGCTGCCGATGCTGCCCGAGCGCCTCTCGAACGAGCTCTGCTCGCTTGTGGCGGGCGAGGACCGCTTAGCGTTCACGGTGGATATGGAGCTCGACCGAGCGGGGCGTCCGCGTCGCGTGCGCATGTATCCGAGCGTCATTCGCTCGCGCGTCCGTTTGTCCTACGACCAGGCAGATGCGCTGTTGGAGGGCGCCGCTGCGAGCCGGGACGACGAAGCGGGCCAGGGCGCCGCTACGGACCGGGACGCCGCTACGGACCGGGACGCCGCTGCACACCGCCCGGAGCCGCCGTGCCCGCACGGCGGCCTGTCGCTGTCGGAGCAGATTACCCGCGCTGCGGCCGAGGGCGTGGACCTTGCCGCGTTTCTCGCCTTGGCGCACGAGCTCGCCCAGAAGCGCACAGCAATTCGCCTCGCGCGCGGCGCCATCGACTTCGACACCGTCGAGGTGCATGCGCTCATGGGCGAGGGCGACGTGCCGCAGGCGCTCGTCTCGCGCGAGCGCACCGCTGCGACCTCGCTCATCGAGGAGGCGATGCTGCTTGCCAACGAGTGCGTGGCGGAGCGCCTGGCCGTCCTGGATACGCCGTGCGCCTATCGCGTGCACGAGCCGCCTTCGCCCGACCATCTCCACGCCGCGGCGGAGACCTTAAACGAGCTCGGTGTGATTGACCGCGCCGGGGCCCGCCGGATCGAGGCGGGCGACCAGGCCGCCATGCGGGCCGCGCTTGCGCATGCGGAGCGCACCGGAGCGGGCGAGATTGCCAACGCGCTTCTCCTCCGCGCCATGCAGCGCGCCCTCTACAAGCCCGCTAACGAGGGGCACTATGCCCTCGGTGCTCCCGCGTACTGCCACTTCACAAGTCCCATTCGCCGCTACCCGGACCTCATCGTCCACCGGGTCCTCAAGCAGGTTCTGGCAGCGGAGCAGCTCGGCGCTCGTGAGGCCCGCTCGCGTGCCGCGCATCTTACCGGTAGCGGGCGCGACGCGCTCGAACACGTGCTGCCACAAATATGCCGGGGCGCGAGCGACCGCGAGCGCATGGCGGACGCCGCCGCGCACGCCTCGCAAAAGGTCATGGTGGCAACCTACTACGCCTCGCGCGTGGGCGAGCGCGCCGCGGGGCGCATCGTCTGGATGGACCAGATGGGCCTTTTTGTGCGCCTCGACGACACGCATGCAGAGGGGCTCGTCCGCCTCTCCTCCGTGGGCGACGAGTGGTTCGATTTTGACGAGCGAACTCTCTCCATCACCGGTGCCTCGACGGGTCGCGTGGTACGCGTGGGCGACCGCGTCATCGTAGAGGTCGCTTCCACCAACGTGCTGCGCGGCCACCTCGATCTCAAGCTCGTGCACGTCGTGCGTGCGCTACACTAGGGGCCTGACCGAATGGGAGGACATGCGAACATGGACCAGATGAGGGACCTTCCCTTTACGCTCGACGACCTCGCCCATGCCGAGAACTTCCTCGCGCAGGGCGACATCGACCGCGCTCTGCCGTACCTGCAGGACCTGCGCGATGCTGCCGAGGATTACATAGCAAGCGCCTGCGTTACCACCGACGAGGTGCAGTACTTTAGCTTTGCCGACGAGTTCGAGTGGCTTGCGTACCGCCGCGTCGAGCGCGACCCGCGCCGCCTCGTGCCGGCGCCGCTGCCCTTCGACCGCCTCTACGCCGCCCTCGGCTTTGCCTATATCCGCCAAAACGAGTTCACCCTCGCGCGTGACGCCCTTATGCAGGCGGTCCGCTGGGACCCCATGAACTGCGTGCACCGGCTGAACCTCGCCGGCGTCTTCCGCACGCTCGGCAATGCGCAGGAGTGGGCGTCGCTCTCGCACTCGGTTATCGAGCGGGCGAGCGACCCGGTCTCGGCTGCACGCGCCTACGTGAACCTCGCCCTCTTCTTTATGGACGAGGAGAACGCCGCCGCTGCCGAGGGCTGCGTGCGCGCCGCGCGTCGCCTGGCCGAGGACGACGCCCTTGTTGCGCAGGCGGCGGACCGCATGGCTGCAGAGCATCCCGAGGCTGCCGAGCTCACGGATGCCGAGGCCGCGGGCGCCCTGGAGGGCGCGGGCGTTCCCGCTGAGCCCAATGCCGAGATGGCGGTCTGTCTTATCATGTGCGCGACCGATGCGGCCGCCCAGGGCAAGACCGACGAGGCCACGCGCTTCACCATCCGTGCGCGCGACCTGGTGGGTGCACCTGCTGCCAAGGCCCTCATCCAGCTTGTGCGCGAGGCCGATGCCGAGCTCCGCGCGGAGCGCGAGGGTGCCGCGCCTGCTGGCGCAGCCGGCGTTTCCGCGACCGTTGGCGCTGCGGAGGAGGGGAACCAGGATGCCTAGCCGCCGCGAGCGCAAGACCATCGCCAAGAACCGCTCCGCGCATCACGAGTACGCCATTGAGGAGACGTTTGAGTGCGGTGTGGTGCTGACGGGCACCGAGGTGAAGAGCCTGCGCGAGCGCGCCTGCCAGATCACCGACACCTTTGCCCTCATCCGCGAGGGGGAGTGCTGGCTCGTTGGCGTGCACATTCACCCCTATAGCCACGGGTCCATCTTCAACCGCGACCCCGACCGGCGCCGCAAGCTTTTGCTCCACCGTCGCCAGATCGATTACCTTGACGGCAAGCTCCGCAACCGCGGCTACGCCCTCGTGCCGCTCGAGCTCTACTTTGATACCAACGGCCGCGTCAAGCTCACGCTCGGCCTCGGCCGCGGCAAGAAGCTCTACGATAAGCGCGAGGACATGGCGCGCCGCGACGTCGACCGCGAGATTGCGCGCGCCCTCAAGGAGCGCAGCCGCTAACGGGAAGGGACGTGCCGTATGGGAGGATGTTCGGTTCTTGTTTTGCTGAGCGCCCTGCTTGCAGTGGGTGCGGCGTTTCTCGCCATCTTTCTGGGCGCCCTCGGCCTCTTTCTTGTGGCGGTCGTCCTCACGATCGTGTTTGCCGTGCGCACGCCCCGACGCCGCGCCGCCGGCAAAAAGCTCGGACCGCTTATCGCCATCCCCATCGTGCTCTACGTCATCAGCGTGCCGGTATTGGCGCTTTCGCTCTCGCAGGTTATCGTGCCCGCCGCGGTGGACTACACCACGGCAAGTTACGTAGACGCCTGCGACGCGGTGCGCCATGACAACCCCGACGAGCTTAAGCGCTGCCTCTCGGCAACCACCTTCCGCTTTGATGAGGATAGGGGCGACACGCCCGAGAACCTGCTTGCGCTCGCGTTTGAGTACCGCGCGGCGCGCGTCGTGGGGCCGCTTCTGGACATGCTCGATAAGCTCGGCCTATCGATAGACGTAAACGCGCCGCTCGACCGCACCGATGCCGCGGGAGATGCCTATCGCTCGCAGTACCCGCTGCTTTGGGTGTGCGAGGAGGGCAATGCCGAGCTCGAGTCGGTGCAAGCCCTTGTCGAGCGCGGTGCGGATATCAACGTGCGTGACGACGCCACGGGCTGGACGCCTCTTATGTGGGCATGCTCGGGTGCCTTTGAGGGCTACTGGGACGCGTATGAGGGGGACGACGCCGCTCGCCTTGCTCAGACGGAGGAAGCAATCGACTACCTGCTCGATATGGGGGCGGACCCGGGCATCGTAAGTGTGGAGGGCGACACGGCGTGGTCGCTTTTTGAGGTCTACGTGGGGGACCGCACGATCGGGGACCTTTCTGAAGACGCTGCTGCCGAGGCTCTCTCTACCTACGAGTCCCGCCTCAATCCGTAATCTCCGTCTCATCTGCCGGGCCTGGCTCCGCGCGGGTATAAGGGTCTCAACAACCCTTCGATGAGGGGAGAGCCTCATGGATATGACCGCGTTTTTCAAGATGAGCTACGGACTCTACGTGGTGTCCGCCCAGGCAGATGGCGAGCGTGCCGGCTGCCTCATCAACACGGCGGTGCAGGTCACCGCAGAGCCACCGCGCATTTCGGTCGCCGTCAACAAAGAGAACGTCACCGCAGGGGTCATCGCCCGCGCGGGTGCCTTTACGGTCACCGTGGTCGACAAGACGGCGGACATGCCCTATATCGGCAACTTTGGATTCCGCACGAGTGACGGGTACGACAAGTTCGAGAAGTACGGTTGCGAGGTCTCGGCGGTCGGTAGCCCCTATGCGCCCGAGCACGCCTGCGCGGTCTTTGCCTGCCGCTTGGTCGATACAGTCGACGTGGGGACGCATTTCCTCTTTATCGGCGAGGTCGTGGATGCGGAGCGCCTCTCTGAGGAGGAGCCGCTCACCTACAGCTACTACCACAGCGTGCTCAAGGGCAAGACGCCGCCCAAGGCAAGCTCGTATCAGGGGTAGGGAAGGGCCGCTTCTGCAAGCTCGACGGTTGCGGCGTGCGCGTCTGTCGGCGCCCCTCCGCAAATGGTTCTTAATTTGTAGCAATTATGAGTTCCGCCGTTTGCCATATGCGAGTGATTGAGAACAGAGCGGCGTGGTTATACTAGCGATACCATTCATCGCCTGTGAAAGGACGGTTGTCATGAGTGACGAGAAGAAGACCTACAAGTTCGTCTGCGTTGTCTGTGGCTATGAGGTCGAGGTCGATACGCCCGAGCTCCCCGAGGACTACGTCTGCCCCGTCTGCGGCGTCGGTCCCGATCAGTTCGAGCTGGTCGAGGAGTAATTCCAGCTGCATCATCGTCGCGCAACCACAAGCGTGACCCCCAAAGGCACCCTGGCATTGCGTCCGGGGTGCCTTTTTGGTGTGTGGTGGCGCCCGCTTGGTCACCCAGCCTTTCGCGCACAGCAAATGCCGCTGGATGGATCACGCTACCATGGCGCGCTCATGTGCATTTCGCACGCTCTGTGTGCATATTTCACACCCTATGTGCATCTAGCACACTTTGTGTGCATCCAGCACGCCATAAGGCCCTTAAAGCGTGCGGACTGCACATGGAGCGTGCAGACTGCACATGGGGCGTGCGGATTGCACGCGAAGGGGACTGCGGACGTTTTCCTGTACATCCTACACCGCGTAGCCGAGCAGCCTGCGGTTCTCGTCCGGCGTCCTCCAGCCCAGCGCCGCCGACGCCCGCTCCGACCGGAAC
>NZ_NFIP01000013.1 GCF_002161805.1 Collinsella sp. An307
GGAAGAACCGCAGGTGGAGCGCCTGCAAAAACCGAAGTAATGAACCCGAGGCCGCGAAAAGCGCCGAATCGCGCATTACCGGGTTCATTACTTCGGTTTTCGCCTGAAATGCAGACGCGGGTTCATTACTTCGGTTTTCGTCTGAAACGCCGGAACGGGCTCAGGCAATACAGCCAGCGCGCTTTGCCTGCCTTGCGGTCGGCGGCCCTGTCTACGGCGCCGGTTATCGGCAGGGTTCTATACCCGCAGAGAGCTCGTCCGCACCGAGCGTCTCGTCGTTCGTGCCAAGGTCGGTTTGAGTCGAGTTTAACCCGGCTATACTCAGGTCGAACGCTCGGCCGGGCAGCGACGTGCATGCGATAGAGGGGGAGGAGCGGTGAAGACCTTTACCATAGGAAAGACGCGTTCGAGGACAACGATCGCCCTTGTGTGCGTGGGCACGCTCGCGGCGGCAATCGCCATGGCCATCGGCTGTGCGGGCGGTGCCGCGCCTGTATATCTAGCGGAGTTTCCCCCTGTGGTTCGCTCGGCATGCGGCGGAGTTCTAGTGTTTATGCTCGGGCTTCTCGCTCTTTCGAGCATAGTAACGTCGAGCAGCTACTGGCGCCTCACAGAGTCCGAGATCTGCTGCCGCTCGTTGAGCGTCAGCTCCGATTGGCCGCGTTACACCTACGACCTGCTGCGCGGCAGGGAGCCCGAGGTGGATATCCGTATCGCCACGGCAGACGTGGAGCGGATTCGCTTGAGTTGGAAGGGCCAGGTGGTTGCGACGCCGTGGACGCGCGGCATCCCCATGGTCGTGTATCCCTTAACGGTGGCGATGACACTTTCCGATGGAGCCCGCGTTGAGTTTTATAACCTCGAGCGAGACGTCGAGACGCTTGCTGGCGCGCTTCGTTACCTTGTAAACAAGTGCGGGGTGACGCTCGAAGATCCGGATGACATGCTTTCCCATATGCCTGGTGGGCCGCTGTCAGCCGAAGGACTCGGTGACTATCTGGATCGACTCTACTACGGGAAAAGCAGTGTGGCGCGCCACAAAACTCCTGGCTCACATAATCAGGGCGAGGGGCGGTGAATGCTATGGCGCAGAAACATCTGACGGTGCAAAGCGGTAACGCCCTCATCTGCTTGCCACTAGAGAGCATCCGCTATCTCGAATCCCGCCGGCATTACCTTATCGTGCATGCCCGTTGCGGCACCTTCCGCATCCGGGGGAAAATATCAGAATACGCCGAGCGCTTGGTGTGCGCGGGGTTTGTTCGGACCCATCGTTGCTATCTGGTCAGAATAGCGTCAGATGTCAAGATTCGCACTGTGGAGGTGGAGCTCGCAGACGGTACGCGCATTCCGGTGGGAAGGAGTTATCGAGAGACATTGCTGCAGGTAAACAGCTAAACAATAACTTTGAATCGATGTATCAGAGGATCCGCTGAAACCAACTAAAACGCTCAGAGTGAAACGCTTCAATTCTGAACTGATCGTTTGCCGACCAATAGTTCTGAGTTGCAGCACGTTTTCTAACCGCGCGGTCAGATCGGTACACAGCGATTGGTAAGATTGCGACGAAGAATCTCAGATTGTCGAAATCGGCTGGTAGCAGGTGGTGCACGATGGGTTCATGACGCTGATTCTCTCACATGCCACGGCTCTTCTGTACCACCGCCTTCCGCGGCCCTCGAAGCTGCCGCTCGCTTTCCCCGACAGGCCCAGCCCGCTCAGAAGCGGCGCTCCGGAGGCGGGGGAGGTCGAGCGTGCCCGTGAGCTCCTTGTCGAGTGGGGAGCCCCGCGCGATCAGGTTGAGGTGATCGACGTGCTCGTCTCAGAACCTCGTGAGCGCAGGCGTGCGCCGGGTATCCGCTGCCACGTGTGTTCGGTCACGCTTCCTGCGCACGCGCTATGGCGTGTCGATGCGGGCATCTATGTAGCTGATCCGCGACTCTGCGCGCTGGAAGCGGCGCAGTGCATGAATAAGTTGGAACTCGTTGAACTGTACTACGAGCTGTGCGGGGCGTATGCGCTGCCGTTGCAAGAGGACGGACAGTACCGCGAGCGCGCGCCATTGACCTGCGTAAAGGAATTGGAAGACTTCATTTGCGTCATGGGCGGGGAGCGCGGAGTGCAGAAAGCGCGCGCGGCGGTGCGCTATACGCGTGACGGAGCGCGAAGTCCCATGGAAAGCGCGGCGACTATGACGATTGTGCTCCCCAAGCGCGACGGCGGATTGGGAGTCCGGGGAGTTGAGATGGATCGGGAGGTTTTCGTCACAGGGGCCGCAAAGCGCATGACGAGGTACGCGAGGTTCTATGCCGATGCGTATATCGCGTGCGCAAAGTTGCTCATCGAATACATGGGAATGAGGCACGAAGAGGAGCGTCGGCAGGCAGAGGATAGCGAACGTGACCACGCTCTCGACGCGATGGGGTATCACGTGGTCCGCATCTGGCGATGGGCGTTTTTCGACAAAGAGGGCTATCGGCGCATTTTGAAGAGCATCTGTGCGAGCGTCGGCCTTAGCGATTCACGCTTTGATGAGGGTTTTCCCGAGCGGCAGGAGGCGCTTCGCAGGTTTGTGCTGCGCCGGTGGCTATAGCTCGACGACGATTATCGGATCAGCCCGTTCCACGCAAGAAGCGGAGTGGTGAACTCGTATGGGCGCTCCCGGCGAAAACCGAAGTAGTGAACCCGCTCCGGCGTTTCAGGCGAAAACCGAAGTAATGAACCCGGTAATGCGCGATTCGGCGCTTTTCGCGGCCTCGGGTTCATTACTTCGGTTTTTGCAGGCGCTCCACCTGCGGTTCTTCCACCGCGCTATCCTCGGGTTCATTACCGGGTTCATTACTTCGATTCTTGCCGGATGCGCGGCAGCAAGCGAAGCACGCGTGAACAAACGGTGGGTAGGATACTGTGGAGATTCCGCGAAATCAAGCCGAATTATGGAGACGCCCGGTTCCGTGGTCTGTTGACAGGGATTCTCGCGCGCGTACAATTTCTTCTTGCTGTTTCGTGGGTGGATGCTGACGCCCCGGGGCTAGCCGTTGCACCTTTTATTCAATAGCTGGAGTATTGAGAAGGAGTTAGCTTTGCCTACTATCAACCAGCTGGTCCTCAAGGGCCGCAAGTCCAAGCCCGCGAAGTCCAAGAACGCGGCGCTGCAGCACAACCCGCAGAAGCGTGGCGTGTGCACCCGCGTGTTCACCACCTCCCCCAAGAAGCCGAACTCGGCCCTGCGTAAGGTCGCCCGTGTGCGCCTCGTCAACGGCATCGAGGTTACGGCCTACATCCCGGGTGAGGGCCACAACCTTCAGGAGCACTCCATCGTCGCCATCCGCGGCGGCCGCGTGCGTGACCTCCCTGGTGTCCGCTACAAGATCATCCGCGGTGCTTACGACTGCGCTCCGGTGAACAACCGTAAGCAGTCCCGCTCCCGCTACGGCGCGAAGCGTCCGAAGAACTAACGTATACGACACCCACGCTTTTAGCCGGGCCGCGTCCATAGGGGCGCAGAGCTAATTTGCCCGGTATTACGTAAGGAGATTTTCATGCCGCGTCGTGCATCTAAGACTCAGCGTCGCGAGATTCAGCCTGATGCTGTCTACAACAATCGTCTCGTGACTCAGCTCATCAACAAGGTCCTCCTCGACGGTAAGAAGTCCGTTGCCGAGCGCGTCGTCTATGGCGCTTTCGACATCGTGGCTGCTAAGTCCGAGGGCGACCCGCTGGCCGTCTTCAAGAAGGCCATGGAGAACGTCAAGCCCACGCTCGAGGTCAAGCCCAAGCGTGTCGGTGGCGCCACCTATCAGGTGCCTATGGAGGTCAACTCCCGTCGCTCCACTCAGCTCGCCATCCGTTGGATCGTCAACTTCTCGCGTGCCCGCAAGGAGAAGACGATGGCCGAGCGCCTCGCCAACGAGATCCTCGACGCCTCCAACGGCGTTGGCGCTTCCGTGAAGAAGCGTGAGGACGTCTTCAAGATGGCCGAGGCCAACCGCGCGTTCTCGCACTATCGCTGGTAATTCAGGGAAGGGTAACTACTCATGGCTAAGGCTAAGTACAAGCTTTCCGAGACCCGCAATATCGGCATCATGGCCCACATCGATGCCGGTAAGACCACCACGACCGAGCGCATCCTCTACTACACCGGTAAGACCCACAAGATCGGTGAGGTTCACGAGGGCGCTGCCACCATGGACTGGATGGTCCAGGAGCAGGAGCGCGGCGTGACCATCACCTCTGCTGCTACCACGTGCTTCTGGCACAAGGGCGGCAAGGTCGGCGAGGGTCCCGCGTACCGCATCCAGATCATCGACACCCCGGGCCACGTGGACTTCACGGCCGAGGTCGAGCGTTCGCTCCGCGTCCTCGACGGCGCCGTTGCCGTCTTTGACGCCGTTGCCGGCGTGCAGCCCCAGTCCGAGACCGTGTGGCGACAGGCCCGCAACTTCAACGTTCCGCGTATCGCCTTCATCAACAAGTACGACCGCGTGGGCGCCGACTTCTGGCACGCCATCGACACCATGAAGGAGCGTCTGAACGCCAACGCTGTGGCCATCCAGGTCCCGATGGGCGCCGAGGACAACTTCTGGGGCGTCATCGACCTCGTCACCATGACCGCATGGGACTTCAAGGCCGATGACAAGGGCATGACCTACCCCGAGCCGATGGACGAGATCCCGGCTGAGTTCGCCGACATCGCCGCTGAGAAGCGCGAGGAGCTCCTCGACGCCGCTTCCAACTACGATGACGAGCTCATGGAGATGATCCTCGAGGAGGCCGAGATTCCGGTCGAGAAGCTCAAGGCCGCTATCCGCGCCGGCGTTCTCGCCAACGAGCTCAACCCCGTCCTCGTGGGCTCCGCCTACAAGAACAAGGGCGTGCAGGAGCTCCTCGACGCTGTTGTCGACTACCTCCCGAGCCCGCTCGACGTTCCCCCGGTGGAGGGCACCAACCCCAAGACCGGCGAGGCCGACACCCGCAAGGCTTCCAACGACGAGCCCTTCTCCGCGCTCGCCTTCAAGATCGCCACGGATCCGTTCGTCGGTAAGCTCACGTTCTTCCGCGTGTACTCCGGTCACGTGGACGCCGGCTCCTACGTCGTGAACGCCACCAACGGCCAGCGCGAGCGCTTCGGTCGCATCCTCGAGATGAACGCCAACGACCGTATCGACGTTGACGGCGCCTCCACCGGCGACATCCTCGCTGCTGTGGGCCTCAAGAACACCACCACCGGTGACACCCTGTGCGCCGAGGGCCACGAGATCATCCTCGAGTCCATGGAGTTCCCCGACCCGGTTATCGACGTCGCCGTGGAGCCCAAGACCAAGGCCGAGCAGGACAAGATGTCCATGGCGCTTGCCAAGCTCGCCGAGGAGGACCCGACTTTCCAGGTTCGCACCGACCACGAGACCGGTCAGACCATCATCGCCGGCATGGGCGAGCTGCACCTCGAGATCATCGTCGACCGTCTTCTGCGCGAGTTCAAGGTCGAGGCCAACGTCGGTAAGCCGCAGGTTGCCTATCGTGAGGCTCCGGGTCACGACGTCGAGCGTGCCGAGGGCAAGTTCGTGCGTCAGTCCGGCGGTCGCGGCCAGTACGGCCACGCCGTCATCAAGCTCGAGAAGATGGAGGAGGGCTTCGGCTACGAGTTCGTCAACGCTATCGTCGGCGGTGTCGTGCCGAAGGAGTACATCCCCTCGATCGACAAGGGCATCCAGGAGGCGCTCGAGACCGGCGTCATCGCGGGCTACCCCGTTGTCGACGTCAAGGTGACCCTTTTCGACGGTTCCTACCACGAGGTCGACTCCTCCGAGGCCGCCTTCAAGATCGCCGGTTCCATGGCGATCAAGGACGCCCTCAAGAAGTCCGACCCGATCCTGCTCGAGCCGATGATGGCCGTTGAGGTCGAGACCCCCGAGCAGTACATGGGCGACGTCATGGGCAACCTGTCCGGCCGTCGCGGCAAGATCGAGGGCATGGACGACCGCTCCGGCAACAAGGTCATCCGCGCCAAGGTGCCGCTGGGCGAGATGTTCGGCTATGCTACCGACCTTCGCTCCCAGACCCAGGGCCGCGCGAGCTACACCATGCAGTTCGACTGCTACGAGCCCGCGCCCAAGTCGATTACCGACGAGGTCATCGCCAAGGCCGGCGGCAACGCGTAAGGCCACTCGCACTATAGGAACCGCCGCGAGGACGCCTCGCGCACACATTGGAGGTACCAATTGCCTAGCCAGAAGATCAGGATTCGCCTCAAGGGCTACGATCACGAGGTCGTTGATCAGTCCGCGAAGCTCATCGTCGACACCGCTCAGAAGACCGGTGCCCGCGTGTCCGGCCCCATCCCCCTGCCCACCGAGCGCAACCTCTACACGGTCATCCGCTCGCCGCACAAGGACAAGGACTCCCGCGAGCAGTTTGAGATGCGCACCCATAAGCGCCTCATCGACATCCTCGACCCCACCTCGGGTACCGTCGACTCGCTTATGCGTCTCGACCTCCCCGCGGGCGTGGACATCGACATCAAGCTCTAAGCTTTAGTCGATAGATCACATACGCATCGAGGAGCCCCTCGGTTTGCACGCAGAGATACGCTTCGCGAAATCTCTGCTTAGCAAACCGAGGGGCTCTTGCTATGTGTCTGCCGTTTAGGGGTCGATTTGTGCCGTTCGGGTGTCGTCTCGCATGCAGTTGTTACGTCCAAGAACCCATTTATTCCATTCCGCGCGTTTTCGCTTGCATCGGGGGGCTTCAGGTTCAAAATGAGCTGGTCTGTATATGTCGCTTCATGCCAAGGCATAGGGCGACAAGGGAATATGGGGGAGCATGATGCGTTTATCGCTGTTTTCGCGAGGCGTCGTCGCTGTTGCGCTCGGCGTTGCTTTGGTAGTGCCAACGGCTGCGTTCGCTGATGATGCCGTGCCCGTGGCATCGGCTTCCGCCGGTGTGGCTCAGTCTGGTGGCGCCGCAGGAGAAGTGACCTATGGGGTCAAAGTTGTCACCATGGTTGATGGGGTACGTTTCGGCGAGAACACCGCAGCCTTTACGGGGAGTTTGGGTACAACCACCGTTTCCGAGATGCTGACGTCTCCTCAATTCCCGAAGATAGGCGAGATTGCAACAAGGGTTAGCAGCGACGACCCTGTCGAGCATGCGCAAATTTGCCGGAGTGTTGTCGCTAAGAACTCCCAGGGTTCCATCTCTGGCGATTACGTACTGACTGCCAGCGACTTCACCGTTGAGTCGACTAACAATGGCGTTACTTACACCTGCATCGAGGTCACGGTGAGAGTCGAAACCTATGCTGCCGAAGCTTCCTCGGTCGTTCAGCTTTATGGTCAGGTCAAGAGTGCGGACGAATGGTTCAACTCTGCTAATTTTGACGAGTCCAATTGGACTGCCGATAGCATTCAGTCGGCGCGGAATGCGCTTGATCAGGCGAAGGTGGTTTTAGATAACATTAAGTCCACCACGGATGATGTTAACGCTGCGTACGACCAGCTTGTTGCGGCGATGCGCGGTGTTGAGCCTTCATATCCGGACACTCCGGTCGATCCTGATAACCCTGACAACCCTGTCCCCTCGGTTGATCAGGTGGTTATCGAGCCTGCCGCGTCTTCAACGGTCAAGGGCCTGCAGGCCGTCATGTATGGTACTGAGGAAGCCATTGTCGAGTTCATGACGAGCACGAACTCCACTTCGCTTTCCATAAAGGTGTCCGACACGGTGTTCGATGAGGAGACCGAGGACTTCATCGTTAAGGTTGGTCGCGAGAACGACTTCAAGGTTGCTGGTACCTATGATATCGAGCTGATCAACAGCGAGGGTAACGTCGTCCCGGTGAGCGGAAGCGAAGGTCTTACGTTCAACGTCGGCATCCCGCTGACTGATGCCATGGTCGCTGAGATTGATGCTGGCCGCGAGCTCATGGTGTGCTACATCCCCGAGGACGGATCCTATCTCGAAGGTCTAGCCTGTTGGGTTGAGGGTGATTGCATCTGGTTCAGCACGAACCACTTCAGCACGTATGCCGTGATTTCCTATGATCCGAATGGCACGGGTACGGGTGAGGCGCCTGAGGAGGAGAAGCCTCAGACTGAGAACAAGGACAACAAGACCGATCAGAAAGATCAAAAGCAGGATGGGGCCATTCCGCAGACGGGCGACGTCGCGTTCATGACGGTTCTCGGCACCACCGCCGTCGCCGGCGTCTCGTTTGCCGCCGCCGCGATTGCGCGTCGTAGGGAGCACTAATATCCCAGTGCGTCACAAGCGCTTGAGCTACACCATATAGCCTCGTTCACACGAGATGGGCCAGGACCCCTCCAGCCGATTGAAACGGCTGGAGGGGTCCTGCTGCTATATGGGAATCAAGAGGGCGGGAAAAGAACAATGCACAAAACGCCTTCGTCGAAGGGGTTACTCCCATGTCTTTTGGGCAAGCGCTTCGGCAATTTCCGCGGTGTCTTTTGGCAGATTCGTGCAGCCGAGAATCTCGTCCAGCTTGAAGACGCGACCTCCGATACAGCCGCCTGCCGTGGTCTTCCTGAAATCCGTCGGATAAAACTGCTCAACGAAATAGAGACGCGTATCGACATCGCAGTGGCCAAATTCGGCTTTCGCATCTTGAATGACTTTCCGGCATCGCGTTTTCCAGTCGGCAGGCAGCTCCCCTTGCTCAAGCTGAATCTCGTCCGTGTCTATCCTGTAAATGGCGGTTCCCAATAGACGCCCTATGGCTTGAACCGACTTGTTGCGATAGAGCCCAAGGTAAGCGAAGGGACGGATGTGCGTGCTCTCCTTGCAGTAGTAGATGCGGTTGGAAACATTGCGCTCGAAGGTCACTCCCGCAAGCTGCATGCGCATGAGGTTGCTTCCGGTTGAGTGGGGAATCAGATCATCATGGGCGCAGAAATCCCGAAAGTCTTCCAAAACGTCTTGCATCTCATAATCATGCTCTGAAATGGACTGCTCGATGGCGTCCGCTATATCCAAAAAGGTCGTGTTGACATGAACAATGCCCTTATTGGTAGAGCGATTGTAAGCGCCGAGGATATTTGAAAATGTATTGAGCTGGTCGGGATTCATGGGTGTTGGAGCAAGGGTTATCAGGACCTTCGTCGCCTCATCCTTAAACGCGTGGAGATGCCTTTCCAGCTGAGCAATGCTGAAAGTTCCGGTACGCTTCGTCTCGATGAGCAATTTGAAGTCTGCTTGGGTGATCGAGGCATCGGGAACGCTCTCTTCGGCTACATCTTGAATGGTGAAAGCCGGTTCCGGTTCAAAATAGTCGAGCTGGATAAGCGATCGTAGCGTTCGGTAGAACGCATCGGGCGAATGTTGGTAAAGGCGAGAGAGAAGTAGCATCGTATTTGCTGTCGCGATGTTTTCCTTTTGGTGATAACGCTGGAAATAGTGAACTCTCACATGAACCTCCCGAGGCTTAGAATGGTTAGTCTCACTCACCTCATAGTAGCAACGGGCGATGTGCGGATGCTTCGTCTGACCTGCAAATTCCTTTATGAAGACAGTATGAACACGCCCGGAGGCGTGTATACTAATCAATCGTGCCTTCATAGGGAGGATTCTGCCGATTCAAAGTGCCTGCTTAAATGGGTTGCGCGGGCGCCGAGTGAGGAGAACCGCAAACTATGGGACACGCTCGTAAGGAGTGGTCCGCTGGGGGTGAGCGCAAGGGGCGCCCACATGGTCCCAAGACCACAGAGGGTTAGGATCATTGAATGATCAGCATGATTCTCGGCCGTAAGATCGGGATGACCCAGGTGTGGGATGACGACGATAACGTCGTGCCCGTCACCGTCATCCAGGCAGGCCCCTGCGCCGTCTCGCAGGTTAAAACTCAGGCGACCGACGGCTACGATGCCGTCCAGATCGGTTTCGGCAACATCAAGGCCAAGCGCGTGAACAAGCCCATGAAGGGCCACTTCGACAAGGCCGGCGTCGAGCCCGTTCGCTACCTCCGCGAGGTCCGCGTCGAGAACGGCGAGGAGCACAAGGTCGGCGAGACCGTCACTGTCGCTGACTTTGCCGATGTCGCCAAGGTCGACGTTATCGGTACCTCCAAGGGTAAGGGTTTCCAGGGTCGCATCAAGCGCTGGGGTCAGCGCCGCGGTCCTATGACCCATGGTTCGCACTTCAAGCGTCACCCCGGCTCTATCGGCCAGTGCGCCTACCCCGCGCGCGTCCTCAAGGGCGTTAAGATGGCCGGTCACATGGGTAACGAGCGCGTGACCGTGAAGAACCTCTCCGTTGTCCGCATCGATGCCGAGCAGAACCTCATGCTCGTCAAGGGCGCTGTCCCTGGCGGCAAGAACGCTCTGGTCGCCATCCGTATGGCGTAAACGCTATCGACAGTACGTAAGCCACGTCATACCAAGGAGAACACAGAAAATGGCTAAGTTTGAAGTCAAGAACAGCGAGGGCAAGAAGGTCGCCGAGGCCGAGCTCTCCGCTGAGGTGTACGGCATCGAGCCGAACATCCACGTCATGCATCACATCGTGAAGTGCCAGCAGGCCTGCTGGCGCGCCGGTACCCAGTCGGCCAAGGGCCGCTCTGAGGTCTCCGGTGGCGGCAAGAAGCCTTGGCGCCAGAAGGGCACCGGTCGTGCTCGTCAGGGCTCCATCCGTGCCGCCCAGTGGCGTCACGGTGGCGTCGTCTTCGCCCCCAAGCCCCGTTCCTACGCCAAGCGTATGAACAACAAAGAGGTCAAGCTCGCTATGCGCTCCGCGCTCTCCGCGAAGGTCCGCGACAACGAGCTCGTGCTCGTCGACGACTACGGCTTCGAGAAGCCGTCCACCAAGGCCGCCGTCGCGCTCCTCAAGAACCTCGGCCTCGAGGGCAAGCGTCTTACGATCATCGTTCGCGAGGACGATATCAACGCCTACCTGTCCTTCCGCAACATCCCGCGTACGTTCATCATCACGCCGGATGAGGCCAACACCTACGACATCCTCAACAACGGCGCCATCCTCATGCCCGCCGACGTTGCCGCTCACTTTGGGGAGGTGCTTGCTTAAATGGACGCCCACAGCATCATCATCCGCCCCATCGTTTCTGAGCGCTCTTACGATCTGATGGAGCAGAACAAGTACACGTTCGAGGTCGCTCGCGGCGCGAACAAGTACCAGATCAAGGACGCCATCGAGGAGCTCTTCTCGGTGAAGGTCGAGTCTGTCAACACCATCAACGTGAAGCCGAAGAAGAAGCGCGTGCGCTACATCGCCGGCTATACGCGTCAGTGGAAGAAGGCCGTTGTCACCCTCAAAGAGGGCGAGACGATCGAGATCTTCGGCAACCAGGCCTAGAAGATCGCTTGTAAGGTTCTCAGCCTCCCGAAAGGGAGGCAGAGAGTTGAGGTTCCGGGCACATAACATAGAGCCGCCCGGTACCGTGGTAATCCGGTGTCACCGCACCCCGGGGGAAACCCCGAATCCCTGATGCGGTGGCGAGCGGATAGAGATGAAAGGGATAGGTAATGGCTGTAAAGCACCTTAAGCCGACCAGCGCGGGCCGCCGCTGGCAGACGATCTCTGACTTTGCCGAGATCACCTGCACCACGCCCGAGAAGTCGCTTCTCGAGCCGCTGCCCAAGAAGGCCGGCCGCAACAACAACGGCCGCATCACTGTGCGTCATCAGGGTGGTGGCGTGAAGCGCCGCTACCGTCGCATCGATTTCAAGCGCAACAAGGACGGCGTGCCGGCCAAGGTCGCTACTATCGAGTACGACCCCAACCGCTCCGCCCGCATCGCCCTGCTCCACTATGTGGACGGCGAGAAGCGCTACATCCTCGCCCCCAAGGGCCTGACCGTGGGCGACACCGTCGTCTCCGGCGAGGGCGCCGACATCAAGCCGGGTAACGCCCTTCCGCTTTCCGAGATCCCCGTGGGTACGCTCATCCACGCGATCGAGTTCCAGCCCGGCAAGGGCGCTGCCATCGCCCGTTCGGCCGGCACCGCCTGCCAGCTCATGGGCAAGGAGGGCAAGTACGCCATCCTTCGTATGCCGAGCTCCGAGATGCGCCGCGTGCTCATCACCTGCCGCGCCACCGTGGGTGAGGTCGGCAACGCCGATCACGCCAACATCGTCATCGGCAAGGCCGGTCGTAAGCGCCACATGAACGTGCGCCCGACGGTCCGTGGTACGGTCATGAACCCGGTCGACCACCCGCACGGCGGTGGCGAGGGCAAGAACCACACCTCTGGTCGTCCCTCTGTTACCCCGTGGGGCAAGCCGACGAAGGGCTATCGTACGCGCAAGAAGAAGAAGACGTCGAATAGCCTCATCATCCGTCGTCGCAAGAAGTAGTCGATACCGAGAATTAGGAGATAACGACTTATGAGCAGAAGTCTCAAAAAGGGGCCGTTCGTAGAAGCTCGCCTGCTCTCGCGTATCATCGCGATGAACGAGGCTGGCAAGAAGGACGTCGTGAAGACCTGGTCGCGCGCTTCCACCATCTTCCCTGAGATGGTCGGTCACACGATCGCCGTTCACGACGGCCGCAAGCACGTCCCCGTGTACGTCACCGAGTCCATGGTTGGTCACAAGCTCGGTGAGTTCGCGCCCACCCGTACGTTCCGTGGCCACAAGGCCAAGTAGGGGGTTTCTAATCTATGGCAACTAAAGCTACCGATACCGAGACCCGCGAGGTTCGCGCCGTCGCCAAGTACGTGCGCGTGTCTCCGTCCAAGGCTCGCCTCGTGGTCGACCTCATCCGCCGCAAGTCCGTGGCCCAGGCCTTCGACATCCTTCACTTCTGCGAGCGCGCTGTCGCCGTGGACGTGGAGAAGGTTCTGCGCTCCGCTGTGGCCAACGCTGAGCACAACAACGGCATGCGCGCCGACGACCTCGTGGTCGCTGCCGCCTATGTCGACGAGGGCCCGACGCTCAAGCGCATTCGCCCGCGCGCCAAGGGTTCCGCTTCGCGCATCCTTAAGCGCATGAGCCACATCACCATCGTCGTCGCTCCTCGAAAGGAGGCGTAAAGCGCCATGGGTCAGAAAGTCTATCCCACCGGCTTCCGTCTTGGCATCACCGAGAACTGGCGCTCTCGCTGGTTCGCTGACAAGGACTACGCCAAGACTCTTGGCAACGACCTTGAGATCCGCAAGTTCGTCGCCAAGCGCCTCGCTCGCGCTGCCGTCTCCCGCGTGGAGATCGAGCGTGCCGGCGACAAGGTGAAGGTCATCATCTACACCGCCCGTCCGGGCATCGTCATCGGCAAGAAGGGCTCCGAGATCGACACCCTCCGCGGTGAGCTCGAGCGCGTCGCCGGTGTCACCAAGGGCCAGCTCTCGGTCGACGTCATCGAGATCAAGCGCCCCGAGCTCGACGCCAACCTCGTTGCCCAGTCCATCGCTGAGCAGCTCGAGGGCCGTGTCGCCTTCCGTCGCGCTATGCGCAAGGCCGTTCAGTCCGCTTCCAAGGCGGGCGCCAAGGGCATCCGTATCCAGTGCTCCGGTCGTCTCGGCGGCGCCGAGATGGGCCGCCGCGAGTGGTACCGCGAGGGTCGCGTGCCGCTGCACACCCTGCGCGCCAAGATCGACTACGGCACGTCCGTTGCGCACACCACCATGGGTGCCTGCGGCGTGAAGGTCTGGATCTACCTGGGTGAGAAGCTCCCCGGCCAGCCCGTTCCCAACCCTGCGCTCGAGGGCGAGCGTCGCCCCCGTCGCCGTAACTCCGAGAGGAGGGGTCAGTAGTGCTTGCCCCTAAGCGTGTTCTTCACCGTAAGGTGCAGCGTGGCTCCATGAAGGGCCAGGCCAAGGGTAACACCGTGCTGCATTTCGGTGACTACGGTCTCAAGGCTCTTGAGGCCCACTGGATCACCAACCGTCAGATCGAGGCCGCCCGTGTCGCCATGACCCGCTATATGCGTCGTGGTGGTCGCGTCTACATCACCATCTTCCCCGACAAGCCCATCACCAAGAAGCCGGCGGAGACCCGCATGGGTTCTGGTAAGGGTAACCCGGAGGAGTGGGTTGCCGTCGTCAAGCCGGGCCGTATCATGTTCGAGATCTCGGGCGTCTCCGAGGAGATCGCCCGCGAGGCCCTGCGCCTTGCGCAGCACAAGCTGCCCATTAAGACTAAGATCGTTACCCGCGCTAATCAGGACGGGGAGGAGAACTAATGAAGCCCGCAGAGATTCGTGAGCTCTCTGACGATCAGCTCGCAGAAAAGCTGAAGGAAACCCGAGCCGAGCTCTTCAACCTTCGCTTCCAGATGGCCACCAGCCAGCTGGACAACACCGCCCGCGTCAAGACCGTGAAGAAGGACATCGCCCGTATCCTCACGGAGCAGCGCGCCCGCGAAATCGCAGCGGAGAAGGCCGCTGCGACCGAGTAGATCTCAAGGAGAGAACATGAGTGACACTACGCGCAACCAGCGCAAGGTCCGTCAGGGCGTCGTCGTCTCCATCTCGGGCAACAAGACCATCGTTGTCCAGACCACGGAGCGCAAGCGTCACCCCAAGTACGGCAAGATGATGACCACCACCAAGAAGCTTCACGCTCATGACGAGGAGTGCACGGCCGGTGTCGGCGACAAGGTTCGCGTCATGGAGACCCGTCCTCTGTCCAAGATGAAGCGTTGGCGCTTGGTCGAGATCATCGAGCGCGCCAAGTAAGCTTTTCGCTACGTTCATGCCGGTGACGTGCACCGCGAGTGTGCGAGCGCACCTCTCACCGGCCTAAGTTCGGAGGAACTACCATGATTCAAATGCAAACCGTGCTGAACGTCGCCGATAACTCCGGTGCGCGCAAGGTGCGCTGCATCAAGGTGCTCGGTGGCTCCAAGCGCCGCTATGCAGGCATTGGCGACGTGTTTGTCGCTTCCGTCATCGAGGCGACCCCTGGCGCGAACGTCAAGAAGAAGGACGTCGTGAAGTGCGTCGTCGTCCGTACGGTCAAGGAGATCCGCCGCAAGGACGGCTCCTACATCCGCTTCGACGACAACGCTGCCGTCGTCATCAACAACGACGGCTCGCCCGTCGGCACCCGTATCTTCGGGCCCGTGGCGCGTGAGCTCCGCGACAAGAAGTACATGAAGATCGTCTCGCTTGCTCCCGAGACCCTGTAACAGAAAGGAGAGAGCAGCTATGGGTATGTCCATCAAGAAGGGCGACACCGTCAAGATTCTCTCCGGCAAGGATCGCGGCAAGCAGGGTGTTGTGCTCCGCGCCTATCCGGCTGAGGGCAAGATCAAGGTCGAGGGCGTTGCCATCGTGAAGAAGGCCGTCCGCGCCAACCAGCAGAACCAGACCGGCGGCATCGTGCCGCAGGAGGCCAAGTTTGACGCCTCCAACGCCATGCTCGTCTGCCCCAAGTGCGGCCAGGCGACCCGCGTCGGTCATAAGCAGGGCGAGCTTGACGGTCACCGCACCGCCATCCGCATCTGCAAGAAGTGCGGCGCCGAGTTCTAATTCGGCTTTCGTACTATGTACTAACAAGACCCCGGCTGCTACCCTGCAGTCGGGGTCTTTTTGAAAGGAGTTTCATGGCCAAGCATGAGAGAGAGGTTATCGGCGTCGACGACCGCGTGTCGGTTGCGCGTGCGATCCCGCTCGGCATCCAGCACATGATGAGCATGTTCGGCTCGACGGTGCTCGTCCCGGTGCTGACCGGGCTCGACCCCAACGTCGCGATCATGTGTTCGGGCATCGGCACCATCTGCTATCTCTTGGTGACGGGCAACAAGATTCCGAGCTACCTCGGCAGCTCGTTTGCCTTCATCAGCCCCATTCTTGCCGTGGGCGCCACGCAGGGCCTCGACGCCGCCATGTCCGGCGTTGTGGTCGCCGGTATGGTGTTCCTTGCGGTGGCGGGCATCATCCGCCTTGTAGGCACCGGCTGGCTCGATCGCCTGCTGCCGCCGGTCCTCGTCGCATCGGTTATGGTCGTCATCGGTGTAGGCCTGTCCGCCACGGCAGTCGACATGGCGTTCATGACCGACCTTGCCGACGGCTCTACCGTATTCTTTGGACTTGGAGCCATCGTGGCGGCGATCACGCTCGTGGCCGCGGTCGTGTTCTCGAGCATGGGCGGCATCTTTGGTACCATCCCGGTGCTGCTTGCCATTATCGTCGGCTACGTGGTGTCGCTGCCGCTCGGGCTCGTTGACTTTGCGCCGGTGCTCGACGCCGCCTGGATCGGTCTGCCCAACATTTCCGCCCCGCGCTTTGACATGGGCGCCATCGCGCTTGTGGCTCCGGTCGCCGTTGTTGTAGTGATCGAGCATATTGGCCACCTCTTGGCCGTTGGCGAGATCGTGGGCAAGGACTACCGTCAGATGCTCCCGCGCTCGCTTGCCGGTGACGGCATCTCCACGATGATTTCCGGCTTCCTCGGTGGTCCCCCGACGACCACCTATGCGGAGAACATCGGTGTCATGAGCGTCACGCGCGTGTACTCGACACAGATCTTCTGGTATGCGGGCGGCTTTGCGCTCGTAATCGGCGGCTTCTGCCTCAAGCTCGCCGCGCTCATCCAGTCGATCCCCGGCCCCGTCATGGGCGGCGTGTGCCTCTTGCTCTTTGGTCTCATCGCCTCGAACGGCCTGCGCATGCTCGTGTCCAACAAGGTCGACTTCGACGTGAACCGCAACCTCATGATTGCGTCTGTCGTCATCATTGTGGGCGTGGGCATGGAGACGAGCGGCATCTCGATCCCCGTGGGCGACTACACCCTGCCGGGCATGGCCACCTCGGCCCTTGCCGGCATCCTGCTCAACCTCATCTTGCCCGGTGCCAAAAGCGAAAGCGAAGCATAGCGTATAGTTGGGATTTTGCATCGATGCAAGCGCCCGCGTACGGAGGAGCTCTCCGTGCGCGGGCGCTTGCTGTTGGCGGAAGAGGCTACAGGTTAGTTTGAAGCGCCCGTGTGGAGCGCCGCAGCGCGAAACCGGCGGGGGAGGGGCGAGTAGATGTCGATGGACTCGCCTGTAACCGGATCGCGGAAGGAGAGCTCCGCCGCATGCAGCATGAGGCCTTTGGGATGTGGGCGCCCGTAGAGTTCGTCGCCCACGATGGGGTGACCGGCGTGGCTTAGGTGCACGCGAATCTGGTGCTTGCGACCGGTTTCGATAAGCACGTCCAAAAGGGCGGTCGACGCATGCTGCTCCAGGAGGCGGGCGTGAGTCGTTGCGGCTTTTCCCGTATGTGAGACACGCATCTTGCGCGCGTCGTGACGATCGCGTCCGATGGGCCAGGTGTAGGTTTGCGCTGCCTTCGGGAGCCTGCCCTCCACAAGCGCGCGGTAGTGTTTCTCGACGGCATGCTCGGCGATGAGTCGGTCGTAGGCGCCCTGGGTCTGTTTGGAAAGCGAGAACAGAACGATGCCTGAGGTGTCGCGGTCGAGCCGCTGTAGGCACTGGAGGTCGCGGGCGGCGCTTTGAGAGGCGTCCGTACCCTCGGCAAGAAGGAGGTCGCGCACGGCATCGGTGAGCGTCGGTGCTCCCGTTCCGTCGCCGTGCACGATGATGCCCCGGGGTTTTTCGACAGCGATGAGGGTATCGCTTCGGTACAGCACGTGCGAGTTCGAGGCGCCGTTCATGGCTAGTCGACTCCCACAAACAGACAGCCGGCGAAGGAACCGGATTCGCGCGGTGCAGGGCGACGTCCGTTTTGCGCTGCGTCGAGGGCGCGGCAAACGCGGGTGATCTGATGCGCGAGCTCATCGGCATCAAGCAATGTTCCGTCGACCAGAAGGCGCTCCACGCCCGCCTGGATGAGTTGGGGGATCTGGGGCGTGAGGTCTACGGGGCGATCGGTGTAGAGACGCGAGCGCCCATGGATATCGGTTGTGACGGGGAAGTCCTTGCCGTCGATGTTGTGCAGGTGGAGCGCTTGGTGGCGCAGGCGGCACTGCGTGCAGTCGTGGCAGCAGGCATCAGCCACCTGCAGGATGCAGTGCTCGCTGGTCATCACGCGCGGGCGCCCGTAGACCATAATGCCCGCGGTGGCGGGGGAGCCAGGGGCAAGCTCCTCGATCTCGGCAAGGGTGAGCTCGGGCGAGAGCCAAAAGCCTGCGATGCCCCGTTTGGCAAGATAATCACGGCAAAGCGTGTTGTGGATGGGGATGCAGGACCGTGCTTCGGGCACCGCCCCGCATGCGACGGCATGGGCAAGCTCCGATATGTTGCCAACGGCAACGGAGGCACCTGGCTGAACCCAGCGGTCGAGGCGTTCGCGGTCGGCAGCGCGGCATACCTCGTCGAGTACGGGGACGATACCGAGCTCGAGTGCGCAGGCAGGATCGATGCCCGCCTCGTCAAGGGCATCGCTTGTGAGGTAGATGCGCGTTGCACCGGCATTGCGGGCGGATTCGACCATCTCCCACGTGCTGACAAGCGCGCAGATCTCGGGCGCGTTGGGACGCGGTGCCGCGTCGTTGGCGCGATTGCTCATTTGGACGAGGGCAGCTGTCTCGCGTGGAATGTCGACGGCGCCAACTTCATCGGCGAGTGCCCGGTTGGGTGCGAGAATGCTCTGCTCAAGGGCGGCGCAGGCATCGGCGCGCACACGGTGTACGGCGGAGAAGCCCATGCCGCAGCCCTCGTCGAGCTCGATATCGAACGATATCGCCTCAAACGGTGAGGCGCCCATGCGACCGACATGCTCTATAAGGTCCTCGGACGTGACGGCGCGGCTGCGGGCAGCCTCGACGGTGAACCCGTGGGCAATCCCGCGAAGCGAGGGATCGTCGTCGCACCACAGCTCGACCGTAAAAGGCTTGCCGAGCCGAGCAACAACGCGCGCATGCACGTTACGCTTGCGCGGGACGGGTCGTTTGAGTGCCGCGGCGGCGACGTCGAGTGCGCGCTGGCTGCGGATGAGGCGCACGCGGCAGCCGGCGGGCATGGGCCGGGCTACCTCAACCTCTATGACAGAGCTGGCGTCGGCGTCGGCGCGCACAAGGCCGGTGAGGAAGCGGTCGGGCTCGCGGTCGTGACGAAGCTCCAGCAGATCGCCTTTGCCGACCGGTTCATCGAGTCGGATGCGCGCCATGCCGCGCGCACCGCGGGCAGCGTCGCGCATGGACTCTCCCTTGGTGCGGGCGCGACGCGGCGTGAAGCCAACGACCTCGCCTACCATCTGACCACGGTTGTTGGAGCGCTCGTAGCTCATCATGTCATCGTCAGAGCGCCCGTCTTGGTAGGCGTGCGTGAAGTCGCGGTTAAAGGCGCGCTTGAGCTGGCGAGCGCGGTCGGCCTGCTCGGTGGGGGAGGCATCGCGCACGGCAAGGACGTCGTCGAGTGCGCGGCGGTAGGCGTCGGTTACGGCGTAGACGTAATCGGGTGCCTTCATGCGGCCCTCGAGCTTGAGGGCGTGGGCGCCGGCATCGACCAGAGCGCCGAGCATCTCTGAGGTGTTGTTGTCACGCGGGCAGAGCGGGCGGCCACGGTCGGGGGCGGAAAGGACGTGCCCCTCCTCATCAATAAGCTCGTAGGGCAAACGACAAGGCTGCGCGCACATGCCGCGGTTGGCGGAGCGCCCGGCGCAGGCAAAGCTCGAGAGCAGGCAAACGCCCGAATAGCTGAAGCAGATCGATCCATGCGCAAAGACCTCAAGATCGATATCGGGAACCGCGTTGTGGATTTGGGCTATCTCGGAAACAGAAAGCTCGCGCGAGAGCGTCACGCGGTCGGCGCCGGCATCACGGCACCAGCGTGTGCCGCGCGCATCGTGGATGTTGGCCTGCGTGGAGATATGGGTCTCTACGTTGGGCATAAGGGCGCGCACGGCGGCAAAGAGTCCCCAGTCCTGGATGATGAAGGCGTCCGCGCCGAGTTGGGTGCAGCGTTGAATGAGCTCGAGCGCCTCGACGAGCTCAGACTGCTTGATGACAATATTAACTGTCACATAGACGCGTGCACCGGCAAGGTGTGCCGCGCGACATGCCGCCTCAAACGAATCGTCGTCGAAGTTCTCTGCCTTACGGCGTGCATTGAATGACCCCATGCCGCAGTAGAGGGCGTTTGCCCCGGCAGCAAGCGCGGCGGCAAAGGGGCCGGGGCCACCTGCGGGGGCGAGGAGCTCGGGCTGCGCGGCGAGCGCGCTCGATGTAGGGAGTGCGTGGGTATCGGTTGCGGTCACGGGCTACTTCCTTGTCATGGGGTGTTTCAGGACATGGTAACAGCAAAAAAGGTTCGTTTTAGGGGTGCTGACAGCAAAGTGCCAGCATCACATGGGATTAGTGCGGCAGAAATCTGGATTTTGCCGTGACTATGTGTGCTCGAGGCAAGAAAAAGCCCCTCCGCACGGGGAGCGAAGGGGCAGGGGGCGTGCTTGGGCGCATGCGTTTGAGCGAAAAGGCGCTAGCGCACAACCTTAACCACGGGGGTGCCGGCGGTGACGGTGGCCTCGGGCTCGACCGCAAGCTCAACGCCAGCGAACTCGGCGGTGTTGGAGACAGCGAGAACGACGCAGTCGGGGTAGCCGGCCTCCTTGATGACATTGCGGTCCATCTTGATGACGGGATCGCCCGCCTTGACGGTGTCGCCCTGCTTGACGTAGCCAGTGAAGCCCTTGCCCTGCAGGTTCACGGTGTCGACGCCGATGTGAACGAGAACCTCGACGCCGTCGTCGGTGGAGAGACCCACGGCATGACCCATGGTGACGGTGACCGTGCCGGAGACAGGGGCGTAGACGATGTCGTCCTCAGGCCAGACGGCGCAACCCTTACCGAGCACCTCGCCGGAGAAGACAGGGTCGGGCACATCGGTCATGGCGATGACGCGGCCGTTGGCCGGGGCGCAGAGCGTGTCGGGCGCAGCGGTGGCGGAGACGGAGGCGGGCTTAGCGGGGGCCGCGGGCTCCTTCTTCTTGAACATGTCGAACAGACCCATAGGTTTCTCCTTTGCGATTGGAAGGGGTTGTGGGTGAAAGTCCCAACTGGTACCAAGATATTATATCCTCGTGCGACATTACGTAAGCACGCGACCTTTCCCATCGCCGAGCGGTAGCTGACGGGAGAGGGGCGTGCCTCACGTGGATGACCCACTGCACATATTTCTATGGAGAAATGGTGACGCGCTCTTTGGGCGTGCGGGAATCGCGAATTGTGGAAATCGCCCACAACCCGAGTTTGTCTGGCATTTTCTTGCGCAAACGCGTATCATACCGACTCGTATTGCCCGGCTCCTGCCGGCCATTCGGCGTGCCGCGAGTGACTCCTCGCGCGTATCGCTGCGGCAGGAGGCACGAGGACAACCCGGTGCATGAGCAGGAAAAACCTGCTCTGCCAAGAGGCCAAGCCCCGTGCTTAAAACCCCAGAAGGAGTTTAGAGATGGCTGAAGAGAAGTACGTCCCGCGTCTTAAGACCAAGTACCTCAACGAGGTCAAGCCTGCTATGCAGGAGAAGTTCCAGTACAAGAACGTCATGGAGATCCCCAAGTTCGAGAAGATCGTCGTGAACATGGGTGTTGGCGAGGCCGCCACGGACTCCAAGGCCATCGACGGCGCTGTTCGCGACCTGCGTGCCATCACCGGCCAGCAGCCGATGATCACCCGCGCTCGTAAGTCCATCGCATCCTTCCGCCTCCGTGCCGGTATGCCCATCGGCGCCAAGGTCACCCTCCGCGGCGACCGCATGTGGGAGTTCTTCGATCGCCTCACCGCTGTGGCGATTCCGCGTATCCGCGACTTCCGCGGCATCTTCCCCAAGAGCTTCGACGGCCGTGGCAACTTCTCCATGGGCGTGACCGAGCAGCTCATCTTCCCCGAGATTGATTTCGATTCCGTCGACCACACCCGTGGTATGGACATCACCATCGTCACCACCGCGAAGACCGACGAAGAGGCCAAGGCCCTTCTCGACGCCTTCGGTTTCCCGTTCAAGAAGTAGTCAAATGCATCCGGCTCCGTCGCTTAGCGCGGCGGGGCCGGAGCCAGGTATGCATTGTTAGGAGGTAATCAGTGGCTAAGACATCGATGATCGTCAAGCAGCAGCGCAAGCAGAAGTTCTCGACGCGTGAGTACACGCGTTGCCAGCGTTGCGGCCGTCCGCACTCGGTCTACCGTAAGTTCGGCCTGTGCCGTGTCTGCTTCCGCGAGCTTGCGCTCAAGGGCGAGCTTCCCGGCATCAAGAAGGCCAGCTGGTAGGTCACGTGCCAGCGCCTGTGGGGTGATCTAACACCGCTCAGGCAGGGAAGAGCGCGCGTCATTCAGGCTCTGAGGCCACGGGCCCCAGAGAACCGTACGCGCGAGTTCATCAAGAACGAAGGAGAATCTGCATGAACCTCACTGACCCGATCGCAGACATGCTCACGCGTATTCGCAACGCGAACTCTGCGAACAAGGCCACGGTCTCGATGCCGAGCAGCAAGAAGCTCGTCGAGATCGCCCGCGTCATTTGCGAGGAGGGTTACATCGAGGGCTACACCGTCGAGGATACCGAGCCCTCCAAGACCCTCACCATCACCCTTAAGTACGGTCCCAAGAAGCAGAAGGTCATCAACGGCATTCGTCGTATCTCCAAGCCCGGCCTGCGCAAGTACGCCGGCGTGGCTGACCTTCCCCGCGTCCGCGGCGGTCTTGGTACTGCCATCGTTTCCACCTCGAGCGGCGTCATGTGCGACCGTGACTGCCGTAAGAAGGGCGTGGGCGGCGAGATCGTCGCTTACGTCTGGTAAACGATTCGGCGCGTAGAAGGAAAGGAGAACACCGTGTCCCGTATCGGTAAGAAGCCTGTCCAGATTCCCGCCGGAGTCGAAGTGGCAGTCGACGGTAACCACATCACCGTCAAGGGCTCGAAGGGCACCCTCGAGCTCGATATGTACGAGAAGCTCACCATCGAGATTGAGGACAACGTCCTGACCGTCGTTCGTCCGGACGATGAGCGCGAGACCCGTGCCCGCCACGGCCTCACCCGCGCCCTCATTCACAACATGGTCGTGGGGGTTTCCGAGGGCTACAGCCGCGGCCTCGAGCTCGCCGGCGTTGGCTACCGTGTCCAGCTCAAGGGCAAGGACCTCGAGCTTTCCCTCGGTTACTCGCACCCCGTGATCTACAACGCCCCCGAGGGCATCACCTTCGAGGTGCCCGACAACACGCACATCAACGTGAAGGGCATCGATAAGCAGCAGGTCGGCCAGGTCGCCGCCGAGATTCGCGGCAAGCGTCCCCCCGAGCCCTACAAGGGCAAGGGCATCCACTACGTGGGTGAGCACATCCGCCGCAAGCTCGGTAAGGCTGCCAAGTAGCCTCCGCGCGCTATCAGATAAGTCCGGCACCCCGTTAGGTGCCGGCACGATCCTTCTGAAGGAGATTGAACGATGGATAAGAACAAAGCGAAGCTCGCGGGCCTCAAGCGCCGTCAGCGTCGCGTGCGCGGCAAGATCTTCGGCACGCCGGAGCGCCCGCGTCTGCGCGTCGTGCGCACCAACGCCAACATCTACGCGATGATCGTCGACGACACCAAGGGCAACACCCTCGTCTCCGCCTCCACGCTCGAGGCCGAGTTCAAGGGCACCCACACCTCCAACAAGGAGGCTGCTGCCAAGGTGGGCGAGCTCATCGGTAAGCGCGCTGTCGAGGCTGGCATCAAGCAGGTCACGTTCGACCGCGGTGGCCGTATCTACCACGGCCGCGTGAAGGCCCTCGCCGACGGCGCTCGCGCCGCCGGTCTCGAGTTCTAGGAGGTTAGAAGCACATGGCTCGTAATCGAGATAACAAGCAGCGCGAGGCCTCCGAGTTCGAGGAGCGCGTCGTCTTCATCAACCGTGTTTCCAAGACCGTCAAGGGCGGTCGCCGTATGTCCCTCGTCGCGCTCGTTGTTGTGGGCGACGGCAAGGGCAACGTGGGCCTGGGCATGGGCAAGTCGGCCGAGGTGCCGCTGGCCATCTCCAAGGCCTCGCTCGACGCCAAGAAGCACATGTTCCACGTGCCCGTGACCGAGACCGGCACCATTCCGCATGAGGTCGAGGGTCACTTTGGCGCTGGTAAGATCATCATCAAGCCCGCTATCGAGGGTACCGGCGTTATCGCCGGCGGCGCTGTGCGCCCCCTCTTCGAGCTGGCCGGCATCAAGAACGTCCTCTCCAAGTCGCTCGGCACCGACAACGGCCTCAACATCATCAAGGCCGCTGCCGAGGGCCTCAAGGAGCTCTCGAGCCCCGAGGAGGTTGCGGAGCGCCGCGGCCTCACCGTCGCTCAGATGTTCGTCGGTGGTAAGGAGCAGTAACGATGGCTGACACCATTAAGATCAAGCAGGTCCGCAGCACCAACGGCTGCAAGAAGGACCAGGTTAGGACCGTTCACGCGCTCGGCCTCAAGAAGATCAACCACACGCGCGAGATTTCCGACAACGAGTCGGTTCGCGGCATGATCTTCAAGGTCAAGCACCTTGTTGAGATTGTAGAGGAGTAGCACATGCAGCTTCACGATCTTACTCCCGCACCGGGTTCCACCCATCGCCGCAAGCGCATCGGCCGCGGCAACTCCTCTGGTCACGGCACCACTGCGGGCCGCGGTCAGAAGGGCCAGCTCTCCCGCTCCGGTGGCGGTAAGGGCGCCGGCTTCGAGGGTGGCCAGACCCCGCTCGCGATGCGTCTGCCCAAGCTTCCCGGCTTCCGCAATCCCCGTCGCATTGAGTTCAAGGCCATCAACATCGCTCGCCTCGACGAGAAGTTCGAGGACGGCGCGGTGATCGACGGCGCTTCTCTCAAGGCTGCCGGCATCATCAAGAAGGAATTCGAGCCGGTCAAGGTTCTTGGTGAGGGCGAGACCACCAAGAAGTTCACCGTCAAGGTCGACAAGGTTTCGGCTGCGGCCAAGGCCAAGATCGAGGCGGCTGGAGGGTCGGTCGAGCTCCCGTGCTAGACGCCCTGAAGAACGCTTTTCGCATCAAGGACCTGCGCGAGAAGATTCTCTTCACCATAGCGATGCTCGTGCTGTACCGTATCGGCGCGCACGTGCCTGTGCCCGGCATCCCCTTCGGGGAGATGGTGGACCTGTTCAGCGGCGACAACTCTGTCGCCGCTGGCGCTATGTCGCTGCTGAATCTCTTCTCCGGCGGTGCGCTTAGCTACGTCTCGGTCTTCTCGCTCGGCATCATGCCCTACATCACGAGCTCGATCATCCTTCAGATGCTCCAGAGCGTGGTCCCGAGCTTGCACGAGCTTGCCCGCGAGGGCGAGGTCGGTCAGACCAAGATCACTCAGTATTCTCGCTATCTGACGCTTGCGCTCGCCCTTCTGAACTCCATCGGGTACCTGTTCCTGTTCAAGGGCTACGGCATCAACTTCAATGGTGCCGGCGCTCCCGAGGTCATCTTCGACATCATGATCGTGGGCACGCTTACCGCGGGCGCCATGCTCATCATGTGGATCGGTGAACTCATCACCCAGCGCGGTATCGGCAACGGCATGTCGCTCATCATCTTCGCCAACATCATGGCGGGGCTGCCGGCGGCCATCATCTCCTCGGCTTCCGAGGGCACGATGGGTATCGTCGTCACCGTGGTGATCTTTGTGATCATTCTCTGCGTCATCCCGCTGATCGTGTACCTGGAGCGCGGCCAGCGCCGTATCCCGGTGAGCTACGCCAAGCGCGTGGTTGGCCGTCGCATGATGGGTGGTCAGACCACCTATCTGCCGATCAAGGTGAACACCGCGGGCGTTGTGCCGATCATCTTTGCTAGCGCCCTTCTCTACTTCCCGGCCCAGCTCGCCGTGTTCTTCCCCGGCGTCGGTTGGGTTCAGGCGGTTGCCGGTGCGCTTGCGAGCGGCTGGATCAACTGGATTCTCAACGTTGTTCTGATCGTGTTCTTCGCGTACTTCTACACGAGCATGGTCTTCAACCCCGATGAGACGGCTGACAACCTGAAGAAGCAGGGTGGCTTCATCCCCGGCGTTCGCCCGGGCAAGGCCACGGCCGCCTACATCAAGAACGCCCTTAACAAGATCACCCTGCCGAGCGCGATCTTCCTGGCACTTATTGCCATCGTGCCGTCTGTGGTGTTCTCGTTCACGGGCAACCAGCTCATCCAGTCCTTCGGCGGTACGTCGGTCCTCATTATGGTCGGCGTTGTGCTCGACACCCTTGCAAAGGTGGAGAGCCAGCTGAAGATGTATGATTATGACGGGTTCTTCAAGTAGCAACACGGCTTGAGAGGAGTCAGCCATGAACATCGTATTGCTTGGAGCTCCGGGCGCGGGCAAGGGTACCGTCGCTCAGGAACTCGTTGCAGAGTTCGGTTTTGCCCACATCTCGACCGGTGACCTTCTGCGTGCTGCCGTCAAGAGCGGCAGCGACCTTGGCGTCAAGGCCAAGAGCTACATGGATGCCGGCGAGCTTGTCCCCGATCAGCTCGTGATCGATCTGGTGAAAGAGCGCCTTGCCGCCGACGACGCCCAGAAGGGCTTCATTCTGGACGGCTTCCCGCGCAACACCGTTCAGGCGGTCACCCTCGACTCTGAGCTCGGCGCCATGGGCAATCCGCTCGATGCGGCGCTCCTTATCGATGTCGACGCGAAGGTCATTATCGACCGTCTCTCGGCTCGCCGCGCCTGCCGCGCCTGCGGCTACACCGGCACCGCTGCTGACGAGGTTTGCCCCAAGTGCGGTGGCGAGATGTATCAGCGCGACGACGACAAGCCCGAGACGATCGCCAACCGCCTCGATGTGTACGAGAAGAATACGAGCCCACTCGTAGAGTACTATCGCGGCCAGGGCCGTCTCGATGTAGTCGACGGCGTCGGCACCATCGAGGAAGTCCATGATCGTGTGAAGGAAGCTCTCCATCTATGATCAAAATTAAGTCTGCACAAGATATCGAGCAGATGAAGAAGGCCGGAGCGCTGTCTAAGATGGCGCTCCGGCACGTTGGTGCCATGGTGCGTCCTGGCGTCTCGACCTTCGAGCTCGATCAGCTCGCCGAGCAGATTATCCGTATGCACGGCGGCATCCCCACGTTCAAGGGTTACGGCGGATTCCCCGGCTCCATCTGCGCGTCGCTGAACGATGCGGTGGTGCACGGCATCCCTAATCCTGACATCATCCTGCGCGACGGTGACATCATCTCGATCGATACGGGTGCGACCGTTGACGGTTGGGTGGGCGATAACGCTTGGACCTTCTATGTGGGTAACCCCTCGCAGGAGGTCAAGGCCCTTTGCGAGGTCACGCTCGACTGTCTGAAGGAGGGCATTGCCCAGGCTGTTCCGGGTAACCGCATCGGCGACATCGGCCATGCCATCCAGAGCCTGGCCGAGCGTCACGGCTATGGCGTGCTCCGCGAGTACGTGGGTCACGGGGTAGGACGTGTCATGCACGAGGACCCCAACGTTCCCAACTGGGGCAAGAAAGGTCGCGGCGTGAAGCTCGAGGCCGGTATGGTCATTGCCATCGAGCCCATGATCACGCTCGGTACCTACCATGTGAGCGTGGGGCCGGACGGCTGGCTTGTCACCACCGACGACGGTCTGCCCGCCGCGCATTACGAGAACACCATTGCTATCACCAATGACGGCCCGGTCATCCTCACGCAGGACGCCCAAGGCGCCTGGTGCTCCATGCAGGGCGGTGTGATGTAATGCCATCGCTTGGCTTGACCGGCGGGTAACGGTGAATATCCGTAAGCGCTGAGGCTTATATGGCTCAATCTGAAAGGAGGCCCTGCTGGGCCTCCTTCGCTTATGCGAGGTTTTAGCAATGTGCAAAATATTTCACATTGCCCGAAAGAAGAACGCCCATTAGATCATCGTCCGTTATCGCGAAGAATTCCTATCCCGCTTTCGTCGTATCGTTCCCTATACCATTTCTTACAACATTGATAGTCAAGGTATAACAGCGTGCGCTTCTGCACATCGTGCTCATCTACTCCAAGGAGCAGGCGAGCCTCCAGATAGAGGCGGTTGCAGTTAGAGGCGATGTAACACGTGTTGGCCTCCACAATGAGAATAATCTTCTGAAGGTCTCCGGAACTTGTGTCACGGTAGATTGCTGAATTCCTCTCAGAGTGGGGAAAAACAAATAGATGCAGCTTCATGTCGGCTATGGATAGATGGTGCGCATCGTTGCTGACAGCATACAAGGCATTCTGCCTGTACATGTTTAAGGAGCAGGCCGTTAGAGCGGCGTCTTCCGGGTCGCTCGCTTCGAAGAAGTCGTAGAGATTGGCCAGCTGACGCGTGAGCTCGTCGAAGTCCAGTCGGTGCATTGTGGTCCAATCGACACAGATGAAGCGGCTTCCAGTGTTCTTCGGGAATGCCTATCAGTATAGGAGACGTTGCGAGCGAAGAAAATTGTGGAGTCGATACGAAAAATCCACGATAGTGTGCGCGAGTACGCTATCATACGCTGTTGCTGTATGTTTCGCGAGAGAAAGATGTGCTTGTGAAGAAGGAAGATGCCATCGAGCTTGAGGGTACGGTCACTGAGCCGCTCCCCAACGCTATGTTCCGCGTCGAGCTTGAGAACGGGGCCTCTGTGCTGTGCTCCATCTCCGGCAAGATTCGCATGAACTACATCCGCATCCTTCCCGGCGACCGCGTGGTCGTGGAGATCTCTCCCTACGATCTCACGCGCGGGCGCATCACCTATCGCTATAAATAGCAGCCCGTATCGAGCGGGGAGGGGAGCGCTCAAGCCCCAAGCTGCTCGACACGCTCATCAGCCGGTTATTCACGTCTGCGGCTGGACGAGTAGATAGTAGGTATACGTTTGAGCACAACTGAGAGGATCGCATCATGAAGGTACGTCCTTCCGTCAAGAAGATGTGCGACAAGTGCAAGATCATTAGGCGCCATGGCAAGGTGCTCGTAATCTGCGAGAACCCGCGCCACAAGCAGCGTCAGGGTTAAAGAGAGGAGCATACGTTGGCCCGTATCAGCGGTGTCGACCTTCCGCGCGAGAAGCGCGTCGAGATTGGTCTGACCTACATTTACGGCATCGGCCGCACCACCGCCAGCAAGATCTGCGCGGAGACGAACATCAACCCGGATACTCGTGTCAAGGACCTCACCGAGGAGGAAGTTGACACCATCCGTAAGTACATCGATGAGGCCGGTCTCATGATCGAGGGCGACCTTCGTCGTGAGCACAACCAGAACATCAAGCGTCTCATGGACATCGGCTGCAACCGTGGCCTGCGTCACCGCAAGGGCCTCCCGGTCCGCGGTCAGCGCACCCACACCAACGCTCGCACCCGCAAGGGTCCGAAGCGCCAGATCGGTGCCCGTAAGAAGAAGTAAGGAGAGCGCTTAGATGGCTACGGCAAAGAACAAGCGCGCTGCGCAGACCCGCATCAAGCGCGCCGATCGCAAGAACATTTCGGTGGGACAGGCTCACATCCGCTCCACCTTCAACAACACGATCGTTTCGATCACCGATCCCCAGGGCAACGTCATTGCCTGGAAGTCCGCCGGTCAGGTCGGCTTCAAGGGCTCGCGTAAGAGCACCCCGTTTGCCGCTCAGATGGCTGCCGAGGCTTGCGCCAAGGCCGCCATGGAGCACGGCATGCACAAGGTTGCCGTCTTCGTGAAGGGCCCCGGCTCCGGTCGCGAGACCGCTATCCGCTCGCTCCAGGCCGCTGGCCTCGAGGTGTCGAGCATCCAGGACAAGACCCCCATCCCGCACAACGGCTGCCGCCCCAAGAAGCGTCGCCGCGTGTAACTCTGAAAGGATCGCTTAACCATGGCAATTGACAGGACTCCTGTTATCAAGCGCTGCCGCCAGCTCGGGATCGATCCCGTGGAGCTCGGCTACAGCAGCAAGAAGGAATCGATTCGCCAGCCCAAGCGCCGTCGCAAGGAATCTGAGTACGGCATGCAGCTGCGCGAGAAGCAGAAGGCTAAGTTCATCTACGGTGTGCTCGAGAAGCAGTTCCATCACTACTACGAGCGCGCTCTTCGCATGGAAGGCGTCACGGGTGAGAACCTCATGACCCTTCTCGAGCGTCGTCTTGACAACGTCGTGTTCCGTCTTGGCTTCGCCCGTACCCGCAAGGAGGCCCGCCAGACGGTCCGCCACGGTCACTTCACCGTGAACGGCCGCCGCGTCGACATCCCCTCCTTCCTCGTCAAGCCCGGTGACGTCGTCGCCGTCGGCGAGAAGTACCGCGACCTCCTCCCCATCAAGGAGGCCCTCATCCAGTCCGAGCGCTTCGAGGTCCCCGGTTGGCTTGAGGTCGATATCGAGAAGCTGAGCGGCAACGTGCTGTCGCTGCCCACCCGCGAGCAGATCAGCACCGATATCCAAGAGCAGCTCATCGTCGAGCTCTACTCTAAGTAGTCTAGTCCCTTATCCGATTAGGCTGCTGAGGCTGGAGGTTAGTACATGTCAGAATTCATTAGGCCTCAGGTTCAGGTCGAGGAGATCAACGAGACCTCCGCGCGCGTTTCCGTTGAGCCGCTCGAGCGCGGCTATGGCGACACGCTCGGTAACTCGCTGCGTCGTGTCCTGCTCTCGTCTCTCGAGGGCGCTGCGGTGGAGGCCATCCAGATCGATGGCGCCCAGCACGAGTTCACGACCATCCCCAACATGGTTGAGGATGTCACCGACATTGTTCTGAACGTGAAGGGCCTGGTGTTCGAGGCTCTCGGTACCACCGAGGAGGGCACCGCGACCATCTCGGTCGACGGTCCCTGCGAGGTCGTCGGTGGCGATTTCGCGCTGCCTTCCGACTTTGAGCTCGTGAACCCCGATCACCACATCGCCACCCTCACCGAGGGCGGTCACCTCACCATGAGCATGCGCATCGGCTACGGCCGCGGCTACGTCTCCTACGAGAACAACAAGCGCGACAACGACCCCATCGGTGTCATCCACGTCGACTCGCTCTTCTCGCCGGTTCGTCGCTGCGCCAAGCTCGTCGAGGCCTGCCGCGTGGGCCAGCACACCGACTACGACCGTCTTGTTCTCGAGATCGAGACCAACGGTGCGGTGAGCCCGCGTGACGCGGTGGTGCAGGCGGCCAACATCATCAACCAGCACATGACCGCCTTCATGAACCTTGCCGAGACCCCTGAGGTCGAGGAGGAGGTTTCGATTTTCGCCCCCGAGGTGACCAGCGATAACGCCGAGCTTGACAAGCAGATCGAGGACCTGGACCTCTCCGTCCGCTCCTACAACTGCCTCAAGCGCGCGAGCATCCATTCGGTGCGCCAGCTCGTCGAGTTCTCCGAGAACGACCTGCTGAACATCCGCAACTTCGGTGTGAAGTCGATCGAGGAAGTCAAGGACAAGCTTCAGTCCATGGGGCTCAGCCTCAAGGACTAACGCTATCGCGTATCAGAGGAGAAACCGACCATGCGTCACAACAAGAAGAAGGGTCTGAAGCTCGGCACCGACGCCGCGCACACCCGTGCGATGAAGAAGAGCCTCGCCAAGGCGCTCTTCGAGAACGATCGCATCAAGACCACCGAGACGCGCGCCAAGGCGCTGCGCGGCTACGTTGAGCCCATCATCACCTGGGCCAAGAAGGGCGACCTGCACTCTCGTCGTCTGGCCATCGCCAAGCTCGGCGATAAGAACCTCGTTGCCGAGCTCTTCGACAAGGCCGCTCAGGGCATGTGGGCTGACCGCAACGGTGGTTACACCCGCATCATGAAGCTCGGCCCCCGCAAGGGCGACAACGCTCCGATGGTCATCATCGAGATCGTGTCCGAGCCCGTGGTGAAGAAGGCCCCCAAGGCTGCTCCCGCCAAGAAGGCTGAGGCCCCCAAGAAGGTCGAGAAGGCCGAGGAGGAGGCTCCCGTCGAGGTCGAGGAGACCGTTGAGGCTGAGGCCACCGAGGAGAAGGCCGCCGAGTAACGGCGTCCGCTCAAGGTTCGCATTGTAAGAGGGGCGCCCCGGGTGCCCCTCTTTTGGTATGTAGCGTAGGTTCTGAGTGCAGGTTCGCTGAGAGCATGAGGGGAGGTGGATGACATGCTGAAGATCAACAACATCTCGTTTTCCTATGGTGGGGACGAGCCCGTTCTTACGGGGGTTAGGCTTTCGGTCGCACCCGGTGAAGTTGTTGCGCTGCTTGGCGGCAATGGGTCAGGAAAGTCGACCCTCGGCCGTATTGCCTCGGGCGCGCTGCTGCCTGCTGGGGGCGAGGTGTCGGTGGACGGGGTTGTTTTAGACGAGAGCTCGCGCCGCGACGAGGTCCGCCGGCGCGTGGGCATGGTCGTTCAAAATCCCCAAGACCAGATCGTGTCGACCGTTGTTGCCGATGAGGTGGCGTTTGGCCCCCGTAACCTCGGGTGCGCGGGACGCGAGCTTGATGCGCGCGTTCGGGGTGCGCTCGAGGCGGTGGGGCTTTCTGACGCAGTCGATCGGGATGTGAACGAGCTCTCGGGCGGCGAGCAACAGCGCATAGCGCTGGCTGGCGTGCTTGCGATGGAGCCCTCCTATCTCGTGCTCGACGAGGCGCTCTCGATGGTCGACAGTGCGGAGCGCCCGCAGCTGCGAAGTCTTGTCCGCGCGCTTGCACGGGAGCGGCACATCGGCGTGCTTGCCATCACCCATGAGCCGGTGGAGGCGCTCGGCGCGGACCGCATCGTTGTGCTTGAGGCAGGCCTCGTTGCGTGGGAAGGTACACCGGATTCCTTTGTGCGCGACGCCCGACATCTGTTTGCCCAGGCGCTCATCCAGGGACCCTATACTGCGGCGCTTATGGCGGCGGTGGATGCAGGGTATCGCCTCTCGTGCGGGGTGGAGCCCGCCGACATCGCCCGGTGGGCCCAATCCAAGGGCGAGGGTACGGCTGAGGCAATCGCAGCAGCCCTTAGAGGCGATGCCCGCGCACCAGAGCCGCAGGGTGCCGGAGCGGTTCTGCTTGAGGCCAAGGGTGTCTCTGCCGGCTACGAAAAGCGCAACGTGCTGCACGATGTTTCGCTTACTGTGCGCGCGGGCGAGGTGCTTCTTGTCGCGGGCCCGTCGGGCTCGGGAAAGTCCACGCTAGCCACGGTGCTCGCCGGTCTCAAGGAGCCGCGCGCGGGGGAGGTCCTGCTGCATCCGCAGGCCGAGGATACGGCTGCGGACCCGCGTTCGCCCGAGCCGGGCGACGTGGCGCTTGCGTTTCAGCATCCAGAGAGCCAGCTCTTTTTGGAGAGTGTGGGGGAGGAGCTCGCCTTTGGCCCTCGCCAGCTGGGGTGCGACGAGGCCGAGGTTGCCTTGCGTGTGGCAAACGCGCGGGAGCCGCTCGCAATTGATGACGAGATGCTCGGTCGTGATCCCTTCATGCTCTCCGGCGGTCAGGCGCGTCGCGTGGCGCTTGCCTGCATGGTGTCGCTGGATGCCTCTGTACTCGTGCTGGATGAGCCCACCTCGGGACTCGACGCCCCGGCACGCCGACGCCTCCATGCGCTCGTGCGCAAGCTTGCGAGCGAGGGGCGCGGCGTTGTGGTGGTAAGCCACGACCTGGAGGAGTGGGTCGGCATCGCAAGCCGTGTGGCGCTCGTTGCAGACGGCGGCATCGCATGGGAGGGGACGACGCTCGAGCTTAGCGACGATGCGGACGCCTTTGCCCATGCGGGGCTCATGCCGCCCGAGGCATGGCGTCTGGCACGCCTTCTTACGGCCGAGGAGGGCCGGATTAAGGGCGTGGGCGGCATCGACCCCCATAACGCTCCGTCCGAGCCTTTAGAGGCTCTCTCAGGGCGTCATGCGGGCATGGTCCAGGCCGTCGACGCGCGCGTCAGGCTCGTGCTGCTGATCGCCGGTATAGCGGGCGTGTTCTGCTCGAGCGGTCCTTTGGCGCTCGCGTTGTGGTGCGCTGTTGCTTGTGCCCTTGCGCATGCGGCGGGCATGGGCGCGCGCCGCATGCTTGCTGCCCTTCGCCCGGCGGCGGTCCTCATGGCGTTCATTATCGTGGCGAACCTCGTCTCCTGCGACGGCACGGCAGACGTTGCGCTCGCCGGGGCATGGGGACTTAATCTTGCAGGGGCGGAGCGCGCGGTGACGGCGGTCGTTCGCATCGCGGTCATGCTCGTCCTCTCGCTCGTGGTGTGCGCCACGACGACGCCCACGGCGGTGGCGGATGCCTGCGTGCGCCTGGCATCCCCGCTTTCCCGCTGGGGCGTCCCCGTGGACGAGGCCGGCATGGTGCTCTCGCTCGCCCTGCGCTTTATCCCGCTTGTCACCGACGAGGTGCACCGGGTGGAGCTCGCCCAGCGCTCTCGTGGTGTGCGCTTCGATGCGGGCGGTATGGTGGCGCGCATACGGGTGTGGGGGTCGGTCCTCGTGCCGGTCATGGTGGGGCTGTTCCGCCGGGCCGACCGCATCGGCGCTGCCATGGACGCGCGCTGCTACCATGAGGGGGCGCGCTCGGCGCGCGATCCGCTGCCGTTTGCGCTCCGCGACAAGGCGGTGCTCGCCGCCGGCCTTGTCCTTATCATCCTTATGGCGGCCCTGCCGCACCTGTTTCAACTTTGATCCGAGAGGAGCGACCCTCGATGTCTAACGTCGCCGGTCTTGATTGCGTGCCTGCACCCAAACTGCCGACCTTGGTGTTTCGCGTCGCCTACGATGGCGCAGCGTACGCGGGCTTTGCCGAGCAACGCGACCAGACGACGGTCGCCGGCGAGCTTAGGCGCGCCCTCGAGACGTTTTTGCGTCGCGAGGTCGACCTCACCTGCGCCGGCAGGACCGACGCGGGGGTGCACGCCCTCAGCCAGTACGTGAGCATGTCCGTGGCGGACGAGTCCGAGCTCGCCATCACCCAACGGAGATGGCTGCGCGCCATGGATGCGCTGCTGCCGCGTGACATCTCGATCAACGCCGTCTTCGAGGCGCCGGCGGGTTTCTCCGCCCGTTTTGACGCGCGCTCCCGCACCTACATCTACCGCATCGCCGACCGCTCTGACCGCCCGGTCCTCACCCGCCCGCACGTGTGGTGGCACCGCATGCCGCTTGACGAGGGCGCGATGGCCGAGGGCGCGGCATACCTCATTGGCGAGCATGACTTCAAGAGTTTCTGCAAGGTTGCCTCGGCCATTGGAAAGCCGACCTGCAGAAACGTCATGTCCTGCGGCCTTGCCCGCTCCAACGAGCTGGGCGAGGACGTTTTGGCGTTCACTATCACCGGCAACGCCTTTTTGCACTCCATGGTGCGAACCATCGTGGGCACGCTCGTGGAGGTGGGCATGCACCGGCGAGAACCCGCGTGGGTGGGCGAGGTCCTTGCTCGCTGTGACCGCGCGGCGGCTGGCCCCACGGCCCCTGCGTGCGGTCTGGTATTTGCCGATGTGGCGTATGACGAGGGGCTTCTCAAAAGTGTGGTGTAGCCGTGGTGAACATCTGTGGTTGACGTGCAGTCCCCGCGGCTAAAATCATGCGTCCGCACCCGGTGATACCATGAGCCAGAGCTCATCTGTCATGAATATCCGGGAGGCTCGCAGGTGAACATCCGAGCATCACAGTGCGCCCGCGCATCGATCGTGCTCGCCGTCCGCGACGGCGAGGCGACGCTTACGCGCGCGCTCGAAAGTGTGCTCGGTCAGGCCTTCGACCGCGTCCAGCTGGTCGCCGTCGTTATGCCCTCCCGCGACCGTTCGCTCGCCATATGCGAGCGCGAGGCGGAGCGCAACATCCGCCTTGATGTGATCGAGACCGATACCCGTGACGTTTTCGCTGCCTTTGATGAGGGCATTGCCGCCGCACGCGGCGATTACGTTTTGCTCATGCGCCAGGACGACTGGCTTGCTCCGCGCGCCCTCGAGCTCATGCTCTCTGCAATCGATGAGGATGGGTCCGATCTTGTGCTGCCCACGCGCGCGTTTGAGAGCTTTGGGCCTCGTGGCGAGCGCTTGAGCCGGACGCGGCGCGTGCCCGAGGTTTCCGCGCGGTCTGCCGAGGCGTTTCATGCTGCAGCCGCCCCGCTGATTGAGTGCGGCGCCCTTGATGATGTGACCGGTAGGCTCCTCAACCGCTCGCGCATCGCCGAGCTCGGTCTCCGCTTGGCGTTCAAGAAGGACGAGACGGATTTCATGGCGTCTTATCTGGAGGGTGCGGGGCGCATTACCGCTCTTCCCGGGGCGCTCTATCACGCCGGATGGGCGCGCATTGCCGGCGCCCTCGCCGACCAGGACATCTTTGCGCGCTGCGAGCTTGACCGCAGGGTCTTGCAGGATATGGCCGCGCGCTGGGGCATGGCAGATGACGACGAGCTTGCCTCTGCGATTGAGTGGGTCCATCTGCATAGGGTCATCGCCTGCATCCATGAGGTCTGCGAGCGCAAGAGCATCTCGTCTATCGAGCGGACGGCCCGCGTGCGCGATATGGTTGAGGCAGCGAGTACGCGCGAGGCGGTGCGCTCGGTCGTCGCACACCCCGAGACCAAGCGCGACTTTGGCATTATGCTGGCGCCTATCGAGCGCCGCAACGTGCTCGCTTGCTGCCTGTCTGCGCGCTTTTCGCACCTTGTGGGTATGGCACCCGCCCTTCCGCCAAGAAACGATACGGCTGTCGCGTAGGCCTCTGCGCCCGCATGCTGCCCTGCCCCTCTGCCGTATGCGGGGGAGCGCGTTTTGCCGAGCGGCGGAGTAGACGGACGCAAATCATTCCAAAACGGTGAATTATTCACTCTTGTGTGATAAAGTGCCCAAACTATGCATAATAGTAGAGGTAATTTGCATACACACCGGAGGTTGCGCTATGGCAAGGAAACGCAACGGCCGACAGGAGGCCATTCGCGAGATCGTGCGAGCCGGAGGCGTGCGCACACAGCGTACGCTCGTAGAAGAGTTGAGGGACCGCGGCTTTGATTGCACGCAGGCCACCGTGTCACGCGATATAGCCGACATGGGGCTGAGGAAGGTCCCCGAGGGGATCTATGCGCTTCCCGAGGACCTCTACCTCAAGCGGATGGTCACCGATATGGTGATCGAGATCGTGCGCACCGAGAAGCTCGTGCTCATTAAGGCCCAGCCGGGCATGGCTTCGGGGATTGCCGCGGCGGTCGATGGGGCGGATCTCCCCGATGTGCTGGGGTCGATTGCAGGCGATGACACGATTCTTGTCATCGCTGCGTCCGACGAGGGCGGCGCACGCTTGGAGGCGCTGCTCAAGCGCATCTGCGGTATCGAGGAATAGGGAAGAAGAGGGGGCCGACCATGATTGCTGCGATGCACATCGCGCTCTTTGCGCTCGTGTTGCTGTTGCCGATTGCGCTTATCGCGCTACTGGCGTACTACTACCTGCATACGCGCAAGCGCTAACGTCTGCTACTCGTCTGTTTGCCGCCCTGTGAGCCGCCTGTTGGTGCATTCGTAACGCCCCGTGTGCATTCGTCACAGCTCATGTGCATCCAGCACGCCCCGTGTGCAATCAGCACGCTCCGCGTGCATCTAGCACGGTTTACAGGTCCTTTAGCGTGCCAAACGCACACGTAGTGTGCCGATTGCACACGGGGGGGACTGCGGACAAAAAGTTGGACCGCGGGGCGGTCCGGACGGGAGGTCCGCATGCACAGCAGGGAGGACGTGGAGCTGGCGCTGATGGCGCTCGAGGAGGGCTGGACC
>NZ_NFIP01000014.1 GCF_002161805.1 Collinsella sp. An307
TCCGGTCGGAGCGGGCGTCGGCGGCGCTGGGCTGGAGGACGCCGGACGAGAACCGCAGGCTGCTCGGCTACGCGGTGTAGGATGTACAGGAAAACGTCCGCAGTCCCGAGCGACTTCAAAAACGGGCGTAGCTTCTTGAAACCGTAGTTGCGCACATCGAAGTCGGGCAGGCGCTTGGCAAGCTCATCCCCCACGCGCCCCAGCGCGACCCAGCCGTCGTCATCGGAAAACTTGTCGATGATAGCGTTGATGGTCTGGCGGATCTTTTTCATGTGGTTGCGCCGCGCCGCGCGACTCATCTCGGCAAAGTTCACGGCATCTCCCGCGGCCTCGCCGCCGTTACCCGCGCCAGCTGCGCGTGCTCCACCCGCATCACCGGGATGACGACGGGCACGGCGCTCGGTCGCCCCCGAATCGGAGACGTCTGCGTCATCCTCGCCCTCGTCTGCACGGGAGGCGTAGAGCAGGTCGAGGTATTTGAACTGATTGCAGGCGGAAATGAAGGGCTCGGGAGTCTTCTGCTCTCCCATGCCGATAACCTGCATGCCGCTCTCGCGCAAGCGCGCAACGAGGCGCGTGAAGTCGGAGTCCGAGCTCACAATGGCGAACCCGTCGACATTTCCGGAGTAGAGGATGTCCATCGCATCGATGATCATCGCCGAATCGGTAGCGTTTTTGCCCGCGGTGTAGCTGTACTGCTGCATGGGGATGATCGAGTTTTCGAGCAGGCAATCCTTCCACGACGTAAGCCTCTGACTCGTCCAGTCACCGTAGATGCGCTTGTACGTGGCGACGCCGGAATTTGCCACCTCGTCGAGAATAATCTTGATGTATTTGGGCGCGATGTTATCCGCATCGATAAGAATCGCGAACCGAAGGTCGTTGTCAGACACGTTTCCAGCCTTTCTGAAACACAGGATTACCCCCATGGTACCCTGCGCGCACAACCAGCACGTCAAGCCCACAGGAACTCTAGGGCAGGACCTCAACCCAAGAGGCCGCCCCTTCCGATCGCATATCCCTCTGGCGCAGTTTCACAGGAAAGCCCGCTGGGAGCGGGCTTTCCGAGAATTATTGAGCACAGAGGGATATGCGATCGGGAGGGGCGGCCAACCTACCGGCTGATCGCCTACGCCTGGGGCTTGGGCGGCATGAGCGGGTTCTCGCGCTTGAGCAGCGTCATGAACTCGTCGCCCGTGATGGTCTCCTTCTTGTAGAGATAGCGCGCAAGCTCATGGAGCTTGAACTTGTTCTCCTTGAGCACCTGGAGGGCGCGGGCGTGCGCAGCCTCGATGACCTTCTGAACCGCATCGTCAACGCGCTCAGCGGTACCCGGCGCGCAGGTGAGCGACGTGTCCTGGTTGAGGTAGGCGTTCTGCACGGTACCGAGCGCCATCATGCCAAACTCGTCCGACATACCGAACCGCGTGATCATGTTGCGGGCAAGCTTTGTCGCCTGCTCGATATCGTTGGCGGCACCGGTTGTCATCTCGCCAAAGATGAGCTCCTCCGCCGCACGACCACCGCAGTAGACGGCGAGCTTGTCGAGGACCTCCTGCTTGGTGGTAAGGAACTTCTCGTCCTCCTCCACCTGCATGGTGTAGCCCAAGGCGCCAGAGGTACGCGGCACGATGGTAATCTTGGTGACGGGCGCGCCTTCCTTCATGTTGGCGGCAACGATGGCGTGCCCGATCTCGTGGTAGGAAACGACCTGCTTCTCATGGTCGGAGAGCACCGTCGATTTACGCTGCTGACCGGCAATGACGACCTCGACCGATTCCTCAAAATCCTCCTGCGTGGCACGGGCACGGCCTTGGCGCACGGCTCGAAGCGCTCCCTCGTTGATGATGTTGGAGAGGTCCGCGCCCGAGGCGCCCGGCGTAGCGCGCGCGATGGCGGAAAGATCGATGGGCGGCTGAGTCTTCACGTCCTTGGCATGGAGCTCGAGGATTGCCTTACGACCGGCAAGGTCGGGAAGCTCGACGGGGACGCGGCGGTCGAAGCGCCCAGGGCGCAGAAGCGCCGGATCGAGCGAGTCGGGACGGTTCGTGGCGGCAAGAACGACGATGCCCTTGTGGTTGTCGAAACCGTCCATCTCGGTCAGGAGCTGGTTCAGCGTCTGCTCGCGCTCGTCATTGGTGGAAAGGCCCGCGTCGCGGCGCTTGCCCACGGCGTCAATCTCGTCGATGAAGACGATGCAGGGCGCCTTCTCGTTTGCCTGCTTGAAGAGGTCGCGCACCTTGGCAGCGCCGCGGCCCACGAACATCTCGACAAACTCGGAACCCGAGATGGAGAAGAAGGGTACACCGGCCTCGCCGGCAACGGCCTTGGCCAGAAGGGTCTTACCCGTGCCCGGAGGGCCTACGAGCAGAGCGCCCCTCGGCAGGCGCGCGCCGATGTCCTCGTAGCGCTTGGGGTTCTCAAGGAAGTCGACAACCTCCTTCAGGGACTCCTTGGCCTCCTCCTGACCGGCGACGTCCTTAAAGGTCACGCCGACGTCCTTGGAGGCAACGATGCGCGCGCCGCTCTTACCGAGGCCGCCGCCCATGCCGCCGAACCCGCCAGATCCAAAGTTCATCGACGGGCCGTCATCGCCCATCGCCTTTTTCATGCGGCGGTTCAGCCACCAGCCAAAGAGCAGGAAGATGATGATAGGACTGAAGTAGATGAGGAAGTAAATCCAGGCGTTGCCGTCGTTGCTCGGAATGGTCACATCGAGCGTTGCCCCGGCATCGACGATGCGGTTGGTGAGGTCCGAGTCGCTCGGCATGACCGTCGTCTCGTAGGCCGCCTCAACCGTACCGTCGTCCTTCACGTCCTTCTTGAGGGTGTAGACTGCGGTCGCATCGCCAGTGTTGTAGTCGACGCTCGCTACCTTTTTGTCGTCCAAATCCTGCAAGAACTGGGTGTAGCTCACCTGGTTGATCTGGACGCGCTGGCCGAGGTTGGGGAACAGCAGCGTGCTCAACACAAGATAGACAGCCATCGCAAGAATCACGTAGAGGATCATGTTGCGTCTACGCTTATGGTCATCCATTTCCATAGAAGTGTCTCCCATCGGGTTGGTGCAATGATTTGAGGATACCCAAGTCCTCGCTCCGTAAACCGAGCTGCTGCGCACTCCCCCGGCCCTATCGGAATGGCCGTTTACAGACGAGCGTCCACGCGAGCTATTGAGTCGCGCCCGCGCGGTTTGTATGATAGTCCGGTTTGGGGAATGTGCGGGATGAGCGTCCCGTAAAGGCAGCAGGGGTATCGCATGGCGCAGACGAAGCAAACCAAGTCACGGCAGTCTCTCGATGTCACCCAGGGCATCATCTGGCAGCAGCTTCTGCTACTCTGCGTCCCCATTTTCTTCAGTTCGTTCTTCCAGCAGGCACATGCCCTCATCAACACGTTTATCTTGGGTCAGTTTGGCGGAAAGCTCGCCTTGGGCGGCGTGCAGGCAACTGCTTCGCTGTTCGAGCTCGCCGTTGGCTTCTCGGTTGGCGTGGGCGCCGGATGCGCCGTCATCTCGGGCCAATTCTTTGGCAGCCATGACGACGAGCGGCTCTCGCGCGCCATCCACACCGCTATGACCGTGGCGCTCGCACTCGGCCTTACGCTATCCGTCGCCGGCGTCATCTTCATCCCGCACGTGCTCGAGCTCATGGGGACGCCCGACGAGCTCATGGCCGAGGCGGTGCCCTATGCGCGCTGCTACGCGGCGGGCATGGTCTTCTCGCTTGTACTCAACATGGGCTCGGCGCTTCTCCGCTCGGTCGGCGATACGCGCACACCTGCCCTCATCATCGCAAGTGGCTGCGTCATCAACGCCGTCCTCGACTACATCCTTGTCGCCTTGCTCGGCCTCGAGGCCATGGGCTGCGGCATCGCAACCGCGACAACGCTCTTCATCAATGCTGCGCTCATCTGCGCACGCCTCATGCGCGCCCCCGGCGCCTGGCGCCTCGTCCCCAGCCGCCTCGGCATCGACAGGCGCATCTGCGCAAGCATGCTCACAACGGGGCTTCCCCTAGGCATCCAGTCCTCGGTCTACTCGGTGTCAAACATCATTCTGCAGTCCACCGTCAACACCTTTGGCACCGACGCCGTGACCGGCTGGGGCCTCTCGAGCCGCCTCGACGCAATCGTGTGGATGGTCACTGAGGCCCTCGGTGTCTCCATGACAACGTTTGCCGCCCAGAACTTCGGCGCGCGCGACTACGAGCGCATGCGCCGCGGCTACCACACCTCGCTCGTAATCACCGTCGCCCTCGTAGGCGGCCTTTCGGCACTCCTCGTCGCGTTTGTGGGACCGCTCTCGCGCATCTTCATCGACGACGCCCATGTGACCGCCTACACAACCACGATGATTCACTTCATCGCACCGTTCTACCTGTTCTACTCGATCGTCGACAACACCTCCGGCGCGATACGCGGCTCGGGCGAGAGCTTCCGTCCGATGCTCCTCACCATCCTGGGCACCGTTGTCTTCCGCGTCATCTGGCTTCTTGCCATTGTACCGCTCCATCACACTATCGAAACGATGTTGCTCGTCTATCCGGTGACCTGGATTCTTACGGCGATTCTCTTTGTCGCTTACCATCACTGGGGGCATTGGCTTCGCCATGCCGAGGCACGCGCCGCCAAGCTCAAAGGCGAATCCGGCGAGCGCCGCGTGGTGGAGATATAGGGGGCGCGCGGTTTTAGGGTGCCCGGTGCGGCCCCGCTTCGGCCGTTCAGGCGTTCGCCAGCGGATTCTGGGTATTCAGCGGCGCGCTTGAGGAGCCCCCTAGGAGCCTGCGACGCCGCTTTTTGCAATAATTGAGGTAGTGGGGGATGCGGACAAAAAGTTGGACGCCGGGGGGGCGTCCGGACGGGAGGTCCGCATGTACGACAAGGACGACGTAGAGCTGGCGCTGCTCGCTGTCGAGGAGGGCATGAGCAGGAGGGAGGCCGCCGAGCTGGTGGGCTGCGGGGAGACCGCGGTGGGCAACTGGCTGGCCGGCAGGCTCCCGCACTCGTGCCTCCCGTCGGCTAGAATTCAACGAGAGGGGCGGACGGGGGGAGCGCGCATGTGCCCGAGGGGCGTCTACGACCCGCCGACGACGGGGCCGCTCGCCGGCCTGGAGCCGGCGCAGATAGAGAACATCCTGCTCAGGGCGGTGTTGGCCGACCTAAAAGCGGGCGGCTGGGAGCCGGGATCGATCTCGAACAGGAGCAAGTGCGAGCTCGGGGAGAGATTGAGGCTGGCGACCGGCCTGCCCCTCCGCTCGATCACCGGTTTCTTGAGGATATCGAGGAGCTCCTATGAGTACCACCGCGCCCGCCTCGGGCGCGACCGCTACGCGGCCCTGAGGGCCGAGGTGAGGGACGCCTTCGAGGCCGGGCGCGGCTGCTACGGCTACCGGCGCGTTCACGCCGAGCTGCGCCGACGCGGCACGAGGGTCTCCGAGAAGGTGGTCCGCCGCCTGATGCGCGAGGAGGGGCTGGAGGCCCGCCGGCCCCGCCGCAGGCGCTGGAGCTCCTACGCGGGCGAGCCCGACGAGAGGCCGGCGAACGTCCCCCGCGAGCGCGCGGCGGCGAGGCGGGCGCGGGGCGAGGACTTTCCTCCCGACCACGACTTCTCCGCGCCGGCCCCCGGGGAGCTTGTTATTGCTAATCTGAGTTTCACCGTTTAGACCAACGGGTCGCGCCGAATCCGCCAACGCATCCCCGCCGATCGCGCCAACGTATTTTCACCGTTTCCGCCAACGGGCGTACGCTCGACCGTGCAGAGACACGGGAGGGCGATATGGAGAGAAACCTGATCGGGGAGATGAACATGATGAAGGAGAGCGGCGCCAAGCCGAACTTCACTGACATCGCGAGGAGGTACGGCGTCGACCGCCATACCGTCGCGAAGTACTGGAACGGGGGCGGCCCGCAGCCGCCCGACGGCCGGGAGGGCCGGGGCAGCGGGTTCGACCGCTACCGCGCCGAGATCGAGGGGAAGGCCGCCCTGCCGGGGATGACGAAGAGGGGGCTGCACGAGTTCCTGCTCGACCGGCACGCCGGCGACGAGCCGCCCGTCCCGGGCTACAACGCCTTCACCCACTACCTGCGCACGCGCGGCATCGCCGTGGGCGCCGGCTCCCCCGAGGCGCACCCCCGCTTCGAGACCGGGCCCGGCGAGCAGCTCCAGTTCGACTGGAAGGAGGACGTCGTGATGCGCGACCGCTCGGGCGCCGAGTACCGCTTCAACGTGTTCTCCGCGACGCTCGGGTACTCGAGGCGCCACCTGTACCGCAGGTCGCCGACCAGGACCCGGGACGACCTGCTGGCCTGCATGTACGACGTCGCGGTGAGGCTCGGGGGCGTCCCCGCCGAGTGGCTCACCGACAACATGTCCGCGATCGCCGCGGTCGGCGGGGACGGCAGGCGGGCGCGCGACCCGCGCGTCGAGCGCTTCTCCCGCGAGGCCGGCTTCCGCATCGTGCTCTGCGCGCCGAGGACGCCCCAGACCAAGGGCAAGGTGGAGAGCGCGAACCGCTTCCTCTCGAGGCTCCTCGCCTACGAGGGGGACTTCGACGGCTGGGAGGGCCTCGACGAGGCGATAGCGCGCATCGAGCGCCGCAGCAACGAGGAGCCCAACGGCACCACCGGCGTGCCCCCGGAGCTGCTGTTCATGCGGGAGAAGGACGCGCTCAGGCCGCTGGGCAACCGCCGGCTGCTCGAGTCGATGCTCGGCGACGTCTCCTACCAGGAGGTGCCGGCCACGATGCTCGTCCGCTGCGCCGGCCGCGAGTTCTCGGTGCCCAGGCGAATGATCGGGCGCCGCGCCAGGCTCGTGCTGTCGGCCGACGGGGTCCTCAGGGTCTACGACGGCGGCGACCTCGCCGCCGTGCACGACACGCGCGCCCCGGGCGGCCCGATCGTCTACGACCCCGCCCACTACGCCGAGGCGCTCGAGGGCAAGCGGTGGCGCGCCGACGGCGACATCGAGGAGGCCGCGCGCCGCAACCTCGAGCTGCTCGACGCGCTCGGAGGGGGCGGTGCCGCATGAGCGCCCCGCTGGTCGAGGCCAGCGCGCCGGAGCGGGCGCGCAACAACCTCGAGGAGCTCGGTCTCGACGCGATGGCGGCCTCGGCCGCCGAGTATTCCGCCCTGGTCGCCTCGGGCTCCAAGACCTTCGCGCAGGCCCTGATGGAGATGACGGACGCCCAGGTCGCGGCGGTGAGGGCCCGCGACCTGGACCGCAGGGTCGAGAAGGCGAACTTCCCCTACGTGAAGACGCTCGCCGACTTCGACTTCTCGTTCCAGCCCTCGCTCAGCCGCCCGGTGGTCGAGGAGCTCGCGTCGCTCGGGTTCCTGGAGCGCCGCGAGAACGTCGTGCTCGTCGGCAGCTCGGGCGTCGGCAAGACCCACATGGCCGTGGCCATCGGCGTCGAGGCGGTGAGGGCGCGCAAGCTCACCTACTTCGTCGACTGCCAGCGCCTCGTCGGCGACCTCAAGCGCGCGGCGGAGAAGGGCGCGCTCGAGCGCAGGATGCGCTTCTACGCCCACCTCTCCCTGCTGATCGTGGACGAGGTGGGCTACCTGGACGTGGACAAGGAGGGGGCGGACCTGCTGTTCCAGCTGGTCTCCAGGAGGTACGAGAGGAGGTCGACCATTGTGACGACGAACGTCGGGATAGGCGCGTGGGCGAAGGTGTTCGGCGACCCCGTGGTGGCGAGCGCCATCGCGGACCGCCTCTGCCACCACTGCACGGTGCTGAAGATCACCGGGAGGTCCTACCGCACCAAGGACCTGGCGCCGGACCGGGACGCCGGAAGCGGCGCGTGACGCTGGCGGGATCGGCGCATGTGCGTTGGCGCGAACGGGTGAGGTTCGTTGGTGAAATCGGCGAAAGATAGATTGACACTAACAAGCTCGTCGTGACCGACGTCACCGAGCTCGCCATGGACGGCTACAAGTGCTACCTGAGCCCGGTGGTCGACTGCTACGACGGGATGCCCGTCTCCTGGTCGCTGTCGCTCCACCCGGACTCCGCCCTCTGCGACTCGTCGCTGCGCTCCTGCCTGGACTCGCTGCCGCCGGGCTCGGCGCCGACGGTGCACACCGACGGGGGCGGCCCGTACCGCTCGGCGAGCTGGAAGGCGCTGTGCTCGGAGCGCGGGGCCGCCCGCTCGATGTCCCGCCCGGGGCGCAGCGGCGACAACGCCCCGGCCGAGGGGTTCTTCGGCACGCTCAAGACCGAGCTGCTCGACGGGCGCGACTGGGCCGAGGTGGGGCTCGAGGAGTTCCGCGCGGAGGTCGACGCCTACATGGCGTGGTACAGGGACGGGAGGCTCAAGCGCTTCGAGGAGCCCGGCGGCGGCCACCGCTACGAGACGATCGCCGGCAGGAGGCGGAGGCTGGGCGTGGCGCTGTAGGATGTGTACAAGAAAACGTCCGCATCCCCGTGAACCCGGGTAGTGACCCCGAAGCATAGCTTGCACAAATACCGCTGGTAGAAAGCCTGCAGAAAACGAAGTAGTGAACCCGAGGCCATGGGAGACGGATAATCTCGCATTTTGGGGTTCACTACTGAAGTTATTGCAAAAAGCACCGGCAGGGTTCACTACCTCAATTATTGCAGCAAGCATCAGCAGGGTTCACCACTGCAGTTTTGTAGGAAGCGACGGCACAGGTTCACTACTGCGACAGTTGTCCGAAGCAACTGCGCGAACGCCTGCTGTTACGAGAACATACCAGGACGGTAGTGGTAGCTGTTGCTCGCATGGGGGCAGAGCTGCCAGAACGCCACGGCCGAGGCAGCAGCGACGTTGAGCGAGTCGACCCCGTGGGCCATAGGGATGCGCACGGCAACGTCGCAGCCGGAGACGGTGCGCGCGGCCAGACCCGCGCCCTCGGTGCCCATAAAGATGGCGAGCCGGTCGATATCGAGGAGCGCAGGGTCGTCAAGCGAGCGCGAATTGTCGGTGAGCGCCATGGCGGCGCACGTGAACCCGGCGCGGTGGAGCACATCGAGCCCGTCCGCCGGCCAAGTGCGCGCATTCTCCCCTATGCGAGTCCAGGGCACCTGAAAGACCGTTCCCATGCTCACGCGGACCGCACGGCGGTACAACGGGTCGCAGCACGTGGGGCTCACGAGGATACCGTCGACGTTGAGCGCGGCGGCGGAACGGAAGATCGCGCCGACGTTGGTGTGGTCCACAATGCCCTCGAGAACGCACACACGCACCGGGCGCTCGCCGGATGCGTTGCAGAGGCCCTCGAGAAACGTTGCCGGATCCACAAGCGGCGGGCGACGGAACGCGGCGAGCGCGCCGCGCGTGACGTTAAAACCGGTCAGCTGCTCCATAAGGTCCATAGGGGCCACAAACACCGGGACGTCTTTGCCGATGGTATCGAGTAGCGGAGCAAGCTGGTCCAGCCAACGCTCGCCCATAAGAAAGCTCACCGGGGTGAGCCCAGCGTGGAGCGCGCGCTCAATCACCTTGGCACTCTCGGCAATAAAGATACCCTTCTCGGGCTCGAGGACACTTCTGAGCTCGCGCTCGGTAAGGCGCGTGTAGGCGTCGAGCCGCGGGTCGGTGAGGTCATCGATGCGAAGGATGTCCGCCATGCTAGAACACCGCGTCCACGATGCGCTCCACTACCTCTGCACCGAGGTCGATGGCGGCGTCGATAACCGCCGAAGCAACCGTGTCTTCTTTGCGCTCCGCGCGCTCGTAGGTCACGAAATCGAAGGTAATACCGGCATCGCCCTCCCCTTCCGCAATCGTGTAGCCGCCGTCGGTTGCCGCGACGCGCCAAGAGGGGTCGTCATCGAGGTCGGGAAAATAGGCGTCCGCGGGGCGAATGCAATGGTTTTTGGTCACAATCGCGCGCGAGCATAGCGGCAGCATCTGGCGGTACACCTCAGCCCCACCGATGACCCACGCCTCCTCGTCGGGCGCCAGAAGCGCAAGCGCCTCCTCGACCGAGTGCACAACCTCGATACCGTCGCGCACAAAGGCGGCGTCGCGCGTGAGCACGATGTTGCGACGGTCCTTGAGCGGGCGCGCGCCCGGGAAGCTCTCCAGGGTTTTGCGGCCCATGATGACCGTATGCCCCTTGGTGCAACGTACGAAATGGCGCATGTCCGCACGGTTGGCGACGACCATATCGCCCGCGCGACCGATGCCCCAGTCATCGCACACGGCGACGATGGAGCTAAGGTTATCCAGAGGCTTCGCCTCGTTCTTAGACGGCAATGGGGATTCCTTTCACCTGGGGACCGGTCTCGTACCCCTCGACGATGAGGTCATCGGTCGTGAAATCGTAGAAGTTGGTGACAGCAGGGTTGAGCGAGACCTTGGGCGCCGGATACTGCGGACGCTCGATGAGCTCACGGATGATGGGCACATGCCGGTCGTAGATGTGCGCGTCGACGATGACGTGCAACAGCTCGCCCGCCACCATGCCCGACACCTGGGCCACCATCATGAGCAGAATCGCGTACTGGCAGACGTTCCAGTTGTTGGCCGCGAGAATGTCTTGGCTGCGCTGCATGAGGCACATGTTGAGGGTCGGCTTCTCGTCCCCTTCTGCATGCGTTACGTTGTAGGTCACGCTGTAGGCGCAGGGGTACAGGTGCATCTCCGAGAGGTCGGCGAAGGTGTACATGTTGGTCATGATGCGGCGAGAGAACGGCGTATGCGCAAGGTCGTAGAGCACACGGTCCATCTGGTCGAAGTCGCCCTCGGGGTAATGGCTCTTCTGGGCAATCTGGTATCCGTACGCTTTGCCGATGGAACCGGTTTCATCCGCCCACTCGTCCCAGATATGGCTCTTGAGGTCGTGGATGTTGTTCGACTTCTTCTGGTAGATCCAGAGAATCTCGTCCATAGCGGACTTAAGTGCCGTGCGACGAAGCGTGAGTGCCGGAAACTCCTCACGCAGGTCGTAGCGCGCCGTCACACCAAAGTTCTTAATGGTGTAGGCGGGCGTTCCGTCCTCCCAATGGGGACGGACCTTCTCACCTTCTGTGGTGGTGCCGTGGTCGAGGATGTCGCGGCACATCTTCACAAACTGGACGTCGGCCTTGCTCATGCCAAAGCGCCTCCCTATCTCAATCGAAGCCGGTCTCAGCGCCCGGCGAGCTCTTCCCAGCGGCTCTCGCGCACCGCACCCGTAACTTCAAAGCGCGGCAGAGGCTGAGCGACAGACGCGCGCTCGGTCTCGTCCTTCTTGCGACGCAACCGCGAGAAGACCGATCCGCGCTTCTTGCACATCTCCATAAGCGCGGTGTCGCAGGCGACTGCGCAGAGGGCGAAGTGCTTGATGAGGTCCGCCTTCCACGCGGGAGGGATGGGCCGCGTGAGGTACAGGCGGGTCGAGAGGCCTGAATAGGTGCCGCTCGCACGCTTGGCGTCGTCGGGGGTGGCAAAGGAGGCGAGGCGCTTGCCCGCAAGGCCTGCCGCCCCGTCGCCGGCAGCGGCAATCACGAGCTGGAAGGACCGGGCAAGCTCGTCGCGTCCGTCATCTGCGCCGTCCGCTGCGGTACCCATGATGCCGAGTGCGGTCGTGGCGCAGGAGATGGCGCTCGCATAGGTGCCCTCGGCAAGCGCGATATGCGCCTGCGCGAGGCAGACATCGGGCGCGGGAACACCGGTGAGGTCGCCGCCCTCGGGCTCCTGCCAGCGCCCCACAAGATTCGCGGCGCGCTCCGCATCGCCTGCGCGAAGGAACGCCCAGGCCTCGGCCGCCCTATCGATGTCTCGGTCGCATCCCATCTCGACCATCTCCCCGAAACGACAATCCAAAAAACGTCAAGCTAGAAGTGTTAGAACTTACGCCCCTTCATCTGCTGCTCCATGGCGCGCAGCATGTCCATATCGGAGCCGCCCGCACCCATGCCGCCAAAGGGGTTGCCACCGCCACCCATGAGGTTGGCCATATTGGGCATGCCCGCCATGCCGGGTACGCGCATCTTCTTGCCCTTCTTACCCTTCTTGCCCTTTTTGCCGCCCTGCATCTGCTGGGTCATGGCGCGCATCTTGCCCATCATCTTGTTCATCTCACCCCACTGCTTCATGAGGTTGTTGACGTCAGTGGGCGTGGTACCGGAGCCACGGGCAATGCGGGCACGGCGCTGGCCGTTGATGCACTTGGGGTTCAGGCGCTCCTCGCGCGTCATAGACTGAATCATGGCCTCGTTCTTGTCGAGAATGGTCTCGTCGAGGTTGCCGCCCATCTGGTTGAGCGCGCGCTGGCCGCCGGGAAGCATGCCGAGGATGCCCTTCATACCGCCCATCTTGCGGACGGCGCGCATCTGCTCAAGCATGTCATCCATGGTGAGACCCTCGCGAAGCATCCGCTCGGCGGACTCCATCTGCTCGGCCGTGGCGGCTTCCTGGGCCTTCTCGATGATGCCCACCACGTCGCCCATGCCGAGGATGCGCTTGGCCATGCGGTCGGGGCTGAAGACCTCGAGGGACTCGGGCTTCTCGCCCATGGAGACGAACTTGATGGGTTTGCCAGTCACCGCACGGACCGACAGCGCGCCGCCGCCGCGGGCGTCACCGTCGAGCTTGGAGATGATGACACCGTCGAAGTCGGTGCGCTCGGCAAAGGTCGAGACCACGTTGACGATGTCCTGGCCGGTCATGGCGTCCACGACCATGAGCACCTGATCGGGCTTGACCGCACGCTTGATGTCGACGGCCTCCTGCATCATCTGCTCGTCGATCTGCAGGCGTCCGGCGGTGTCGACGATGACCACGTCACGCAGCTTGTCGACGGCCTCGCGGATGGCGCCCTGGGCGATCTCGACCGGGTGCTCGCCGTCACCGCGGAAGACCGGCACGCCGATCTCGCCGCCGAGCGTGGCGAGCTGATCGGCTGCCGCGGGACGGTAGACGTCGCACGCCGCCAGAAGCGGGCTTCTCCCCTGCTTCTTGAGCAGGTAGGCGAGCTTCACCGCCGCAGTGGTCTTACCCGAGCCCTGAAGGCCCACGAGCATGATGACGTTGGGGATACGGCTCGAGAGGACAAGCTTGCTCTCCGTGGAGCCGAGGAGCTCTATGAGCTCGTCGAGCACGATCTTGACGACGTTTTGCGCCGGGGTGAGCGAGTCCAAGACCTCGGCGGTCATGCAGCGCTCGCGCGTCTTGGCGACAAAGTCCTTGACGACCTTGAAGTTGACGTCGGCCTCCAGAAGCGCCATGCGGATGTCGCGCATCGCACTTGTGATGTCGGCCTCGGTAAGCTTGCCCTTGCCGCGCAGGCGGTCAAAGGTGTCGTTAAGGCGATCGGAAAGACTGTTGAACATAGGGTGCTACTCCTCACCAACAAGGGCGCGGCAGAAATCGCGCGCATCGAATGTCTGCAGATCCTCGACGTGCTCACCCACGCCAACACGGTAGATGGGCAGCTGAAGGCGCTGGGCCACAGCGAGCGCGATGCCGCCCTTGGCGGTGCCGTCGAGCTTAGTCATGATGATGCCGTCGAGGCCGAGGGCGTCGTTGAACTCGCTCGCCTGCGTGAGGCCGTTCTGGCCCGTCGCGGCATCGATGACGAGCACCACGTAGACGTCCATGGCGCCGGCACGCATCTTGCTCGCGCGCTTGCGCGTCACGTTCACAACCTTGGCAAGCTCGCGCATGAGCTCGGGCGAGGTGTGAAGACGCCCCGCCGTATCGATCAGCACGAGGTCAGCCGAGGTGCGGTCGGCCTCGTCGAGCACGTCGTAGCAGACGCTCGCCGGGTCGGAGCCGCGATCGCGCTTGACTACCGGCACGCCAGCACGCTCGCCCCAGACGTCGAGCTGCTCGATGGCGGCGGCGCGGAAGGTGTCCGCCGAGCCGATGACCACGCGCTTGCCCGCCGCGTGTGCCGCGCTAGCGATCTTTCCCACCGTCGTCGTCTTACCGGCACCGTTGATACCCACAAAGAGCACGCAGGAGGGCGTGGAGGTAAACGGGTCGCGCTCGGGCTCGACAAAGATCTCTGCCAAACGGTCAGCAAGCGCACCGCGCAGCTGGGCGGCGGTCTTTAGGTTCTTGCGCGCCGCAAGGTCACGCAGGTCATCGGTCACCTGCATGGCGATATCGGCACCCATGTCCCCCATGACGAGCGTGTCCTCGAGGTCCTCCCAGAAGCTCTCGTCGACCTCGCCACCAAAGTAAAAGATCTCGTTGATGGCCTCGCGGCTACGCTCGAGACCCTGTTGCAGCTTCTCAAACAAACCCATCTTATGCGTTCACGACCTTTCCCGTCGCGCGGTCGAGCCGCTGGCTCACCACGCGGCTCACTCCGTCTGCCTGCATGGAGACGCCGTAGAGGACGTCGGCGTCCTCCATCGTGCGGCGCTGGTGCGACACCACGAGGAGCTGCGTGCGATGGCGCAGCACGTCGATGGCGTCGAGGAGTTTGGAGAGGTTCGAATCGTCGAGCGCCGCCTCGACCTCGTCGAGCACGTAGAACGGCACCGTGCGCGTCTTGTAGACCGCAAAGAGCAGGGCCAGGGCCGTCAGGCTCTTCTCACCACCGCTCATGAGCATCATCTTGGTGATGCGCTTGCCCCGCGGCTGTGCGATGACCTCGATACCCGTCTCGGAGGGGTGCTCCGGGTCGGTCATCTCGAGGTGTGCCTGGCCGCCCGGGAAGAGCATGGCGAAGATCTCGCGGAAGTTCTCGTCGACCTTCTCGAAGGTGGTGAGGAACGCCCGGCGCATCTTACGGTCGATGGCTGCCGTGATCTTGGTAAGTGCCTTACGCGCGCTCTCGAGGTCAGCGAGCTGCGCCTCGATGTAGTCGGCGCGCTCACGCAGACGCTCGTACTCCTCCATAGCGACCTGGTTCACAGGACCCAGGTTGTTGATCTTGGTGACGAGCGTGCGGAGCTCGCGCTCGGCGGCGTCGCGGTCCTCGGGCTCGGGCAGGGTCAGCGCCTGTTCGAGCGTCGTGGTGCCGTCGGCGGTGATGGCCTGGACGGCGTTTTCCACCTGCACCTCGAGCTTGCCGCGCTCCACCTTGACCTCGTTAAGCTCGGCCTGCGCGCGCTCCACCTCATCCTTGGCGGAAGCGACCTCGGCCTTGGCATCCTCGATGGTCTTCTTGAGCGAGGCGGAGTCCGCCTCCTCGAGCGACGCCTGGTCGCGCAGGCGGGCTGCCCAATCCATAGCGCGCTCAGAAAGAGCCGTATAGCGATCGTGGAGGGGGTCGACGCGCAAGCGCAGAACCTCCAGCGAGCGGGAGGCCTGACGCGTGCCGCGAATACGACGGTCGATGCCCTCGAGACGGTGCTCGAGCTCCGGCACGCGCGCTGAGAGGCTGCGGGCACGCTCCTCGGCCTGGGCGCGGCGCACCTTCGCCTCGCCCAGGGCGCGGGCGGCCTCGGCATCGTCGCGGCGGACGCGGTCGAGCTCGTCGGCGACCTCGGCGATCTTCTCCGCGAGCTCGCCTATACGGGCGCGTGCCTCATCGCGGGTACGCGTGAGCTCCTCCACGCGCGGACGAGCCTCGCGCACCTGCGCAGCGGCGCGCTCACGACGCTGAAGAATCTGCTGGCGCTCTGCCTGGGCGGATGAGAGCGACTGCTCGAGGCGGCCGATCTCGGAAAGCAGCGAGCGGCGCTCGCCCTCCAGGCGGGCGATCTCGCCCCGGGCATCGCTCTGCTCGGCGCGGGCGATGGAGGCGGCCTCCTCGGCCTCGCGCACGAGCTCCTGTGCATGCTCGAATACCGAGCTCAAATCGGGCTCCAGGGCCTCGAGTTCGCGAATGCGGCGCTTGCGCTCAAGCGCGCCCGCGGCGGCGTCGCTGGGCGCGCCCACGCGAACGATACCGCCCGAGGTGACGCGCGCCCCGCGAGGCGTCACATACACCACGCCGGGAATCTCCGGCGCCGCGAGCGCCTCCTCGAGCAAGTCAACAACGTAGATATGGCCGAGAAGCGCCCCCACGACCCCGGCAAACCCCTCGCGCACGGCGAGCCGGTCCACCAAGCGGTAGCCGGCGGCACCCGCCGCGGGCGCCGGTGCCTGAAGCGCCTTGCCTGCAAGCAGCGCCTCGCCGGAGACGCTCTGCTGACTCAGCGCAAGCTCAGCCGCATGGGCGAGGTCCTCGGCGCCCTCGAAGATGATGCCGTCGATATCACCCGCGAGCAGGGTCTCGACAAGACCCTCGAGCTCCTCGGGCACCTCGATGATGTCGCCGAGGCGACCCGTTACCCCGTCTTTGAGCTCACCCACGATACGGGCAACGAGGGGCGACGAGTCGGAGAGGCGCTCGTCGAGGCGCGAGAGGCTCTGGAGCTCGGAGCGCACCTCGGAGAGACGGTCACGAGCCTCGGCCTCCTTGGCGCGGCGATCGGCGAGGGCGGCCTCGGCGGTCTGGATGGAATCTGCGGCAGACGAAAGCGTAGCCTGCGCCTCCACAAACTGAGCGTCGATTTCCTCGGAGCGCGCGCGGCGGCTCTCGAGGGAAGCGGCGACCTCCTCGGCACCCTCATCTATCTGGGCGATTCTCGAGGCGAACATCTCGTCCTCGAGCTCCGCGTTAGAAAGCGATTCATTGAGCTTGGCGAGTGCGAGCGCGGCGTTGTCCGCCTCGCGCTGGCTCTCGCGCTGCTGACGGCTGAGGTCGGACTGCTCGCCATCGAGCTCAACACGGAGGGCATGCAGCTCGTCGGCGGAGGGCTCGAGGCGCTCCACATCGGCCTCGGCGACGCCAAGTGCGGCCGTCACCTCATCGAGTTGGCGACGCGCCCCCTCAAGCTCGTCGGCCACGCGACGGCGCTGATGCTCGGAGCTCGAAAGCGTGCCGCGCATCTCGGAGAGACGGGCGACCATGTTGTGGCCCTTCTCCTCCAGAAGGCGCATGTCGGAGCCAATCCGGCCCACGACGTCTTGCATGTGGCGGCGCTGCTCGCCCAAATCCCCTACAAACAGGCCCTTCTCCTCAAGCATGACCTGCAGCTTCTCGAGCTCGCGCTCCTTCTCGGAGAGGCGGTAGCGAGCGAGCTCGAGTGCGGCCTCGCCCTCCTTACCGCGCGTCTCGACACCGCGCCAGCGGTCCTGAAGGCGACGGAGCTCGTCGACGGCAAGGATCTGCGTGAGCTCGTTCGCGCGGGACGAGAGCTCCTTGTAGGTGCGCGCGCGGTCCACCTGGCGCTCAAGCGGACGCAGCTGGCGCGTGATCTCGCGCGAGATGTCGCGCGCACGGGTCAGATGCTCGTCCATGGAGGCAATCTTGCGCGCGGCGCGCTCCTTGCGACGCTTGTGCTTTGAGATGCCGGCGGCCTCCTCCACAAGGGTGCGGCGCTCCTCGGGCCGGCTCTGCAGGATGGCATCGAGCTTGCCCTGGCTGATGATGGAATGCGTGTCCTTGCCAAGACCGGAGTCATGCAGAATGTCCTGGATGTCCATAAGGCGGCAAGGGCTCTGGTTGATGAGATACTCGCTCTCGCCCGAGCGGTACATGCGACGCGTGATAGCGACCTCGTCGAAGTCGACGGGAAGCACATGGTCGGCGTTGTCGAGCACGAGCGTCACCTCGGCGACGCCCACGGGCTGACGCGCGGAGGATCCCGAGAAGATGACGTCCTCCATCGCCTGGCCGCGCAGCTGCTTGGCGCTCTGCTCTCCGAGCACCCACAGGATAGCGTCGGAGATGTTCGACTTGCCCGAACCGTTGGGGCCGACGATGACGGTGAGCCCGGGCTCGAAGGTCATGTGCGCACGGTCGGCGAAGGACTTGAACCCTTTTAAGGTGAGCGATTTTAGATACACGGGTTCCCCTCAGCGTCGGTTGACTTGGGTATGGCGCCGTCCTCGGTATAGCCTAGGCGCTCGAGAGCGTCGAGTGCGGCAGCAGCCTCGGCCTCCTTCTTGGAAGAACCCGAGCCCCTTCCCTGGCGGACGCCGTCGATGAGCACGACAGCGGTGAAGGTAGGCGCGTGTGCCGGACCCTCGGTGGAGACGAGCTTGTAGGAGGGAGAGGCCATGCCGTCCCTCTGCACGCATTCCTGAAGGTAGGACTTGGGATTCTCGGGCCGCTCGGCGCGCTCAGTTGCCAGATGGGGCTTCAGCGTCCGCAGGATGAACGCCTCGGCAACATCCCAGCCGCCGTCGAGGAAAAGGGCCCCTACCAAAGACTCGTACACGTTCTCTAAGGCCGAGTGAAGTCCTCGGGCACCGGTGCCGGTCTCCGAGGCGCCAAAGAAGATGCACGAGCCAATGCCGAGCTCGTCGGCGACCTCGGACAGCGTGAATCCAGCGACAAGCGACACCTTGAGGCGCGTCAGCCTGCCCTCGTCGAGCGAGGGATAGGCCTCGTACAGCGCACGGGCGACGATTGCGCCTAGGATGGAGTCTCCGAGGAACTCGAGACGCTCGTAAGACGAGCCCACCGGCTCCCCCTCAACCGCAGAGGGATGCGTGAGGGCCCGTCGCAGCAATAGCTTGTCCTGGAACTCGTGGTCGCAGATCTTCTCGGCACGGGCGAGCTTTTCCGATACAGGCACGGGTCGTTATGCCTCCTGCGACGCCTCGATGGCGTCGAGCGCATCGCCGACCGAGCTGATGGAGAGCAGACGGTCCTCGGGAATCTCGATATCGAACTCGTCCTCAAAGGCGGTGACGAGCTGGAGGCGGTCGAGAGAATCGGCGTCAAGATCGTCGAAGGTGGTCTCCTCGGTGATCTCGTCCTCATTGATACCGAGAACGTCGGCGGCGACCTCGGCTACCTTAGCGAGCATCTCTGAGCGCTCCATGGCGACTCCTTCCAAACGGCCGGTAACGGCGCAGATAAATCATCTTATAGATTCTACCCTGATGAGGCCTGCCGCTCAATGCCGCCGCCAGCTCTTGGTGACGGTAAACAAGCGGACGAGCTCCTAGGGAGACGGCGCTAGGCGACGATGCCGTCCACCGAACCGGCGACCGCGTCCACGAGCCCCGCGCGCACCGCGCTCGCCGTGGCGAGGGTGCCGTTCTTGACGGCCTCCACCGAGGTCGCGCCGTGACCGATGAGCACCACGCCCTTGAGGCCGAGCAGGATCGCGCCGCCGCGGGCATCGCCCGACAGTTTGTCCTTGATGGCATAGAGGGCATCTTTCACCAACAGCGCGGCGAGTTTGCCCTTGACCGAACCCATGAGCGCGCTCTTGAGCTCGCCGAGCAGATACTTGGCGGCACCCTCGGTAGCCTTGAGCGCGATGTTTCCGGCAAAACCGTCGGATACGATGACGTCGAGGCGACCGGAGAGCAGATCGGTCCCCTCGCAGTTGCCGGCAAAGCCGGGGACGCGCTCGGCCATAAGCGGGAAGCACGCCTGGGTGAAGCGCGAGCCCTTGTGCTCCTCGGTACCGTTGGAAAGTAGGCCCACGCTCGGGCTTTCGATGCCGCAGACCACGCGCGCGTAAGCGGAGGCCATCTGGGCAAAGCGCACGATGTCGTCGGGCTCTACATCGGGGTTGGCGCCCATGTCGGCAAAGACCGTAAGGCCGTCTTTGGCGTTAGGGACGGCGGTGGTGATGCAGGGGCGTACCGGGCGACGCTCGCCGTCCTGCTCGTAGCGAAACGGCGTCACGTACGCCGTCGCCGCCGCCGTCACCGCTCCGGTCGAGCCGGCAGAGAAGAAGCCCTGGGCGTTGCCCTTCTTGATCGCTCGGCACGCGAGGACGATGCTCGACTTGCGCTTGGTCATAACGGCCTTGATGGGGTCATCCTCCATGGTGATCACATCCGGGGCCATAAGAGCCTCAGCGCGGTCGTGCGTACGGCAGAACTCGCCGACAACCTCCTCCGGACCCGCCACAAGCACCTCAAGCTCGCTGTCGGCAGCGAGCGCCTCGGCAATTCCCTGCAAGACGACGGAGGGCTCCTCGTCGCCACCCATGGCGTCAACGCAAACGCGGACCTTCATGACATCCCCTTTCGATAGAGAAATGGCCGACTCAGCGAGCCGGCCATGCAAATTGCAACTCTCACGCATCGAGCCTTACCCGGAAGGGTTACTCAGTGACGATGACCTCGCGGTCCTTGTAGTAGCCGCAGTTGGGGCAGACGTGATGCGGAAGCTTCACGGCATGGCAACGGGGGCAGACGGAGCGCGAAGGAGCGCTGATCTTCATATTGGCAGAGCGACGGGAGTGAGTGGCACCGCGGCCCTTCTTTTGCTTAGGTACTGGCATGATGACCTTCCTTACATGGTTAGCTAACAGGCACGAATACGCGCAAGTAGCGATATTAGCACAGATATCCGCCCCTGATAAGAGGCTTTTTCTCACCACACGAGCTGCAAAACTTCAGCGAATGGATGAACCTAATCGTCGAGCTTGAGGTTTTTGAGCGCAGCGAACGGGTTGTCGTCGCCCATGACGCGCTCCTCCTCAGCCCGCTCGGCGCAATCGCAGGTCTCTTCGTTGAGGTTGGCACCGCAGATCGGGCAGAGGCCGCGGCAGTCGGGGCGGCACAGCACCACAAAGGGCGTGTCCATCACCACGGCGTCCGAGATGGGCTCCGCAAGGTCGATCTTACGGTCCTCACCGAGGAGCTCGTAGTCATCGTCCTCGTCAGCACCCTCGGGCTCGTGGAAGAGGTAGTACTCCTGGAGCTCGCCGGCAACATCGAACTGCGCGGGCTCGAGGCAGCGGTCGCACGCACCCGTGACGCTCGCGCGCACCATGCCCGTGAGCAGGATGCCGTCACCGGCGTTGGTGAAGACGGCATCGTAGCTGACGCCGCCGTTGAGCCTGAACTCCTTCTCCCCCACCGTGTAGCCGGCGACGTCGACCGTGCCGGATGTCTGCCAGCTCTCGCCGGGATTCTCAACCCGATCGGCAAGCTCGACGATAAGCGAATCGATAAACGCCATGATTAATAGCCGCTCGTGAGGCCGGGGCCGCTCGCGCTCTCGGTGAGCTGCTGGCGGCAGCGGGCAACGGTGCCGGTCAAGCTCTTCAGGTTCTCCTCGAGGTGCGTGAAGACCTGCTCGGCGTAGTCCTCGGCAGCGTAGCGGGTATCGCGCTCGTACTGGTCGGCGCGGGCGCGGATGTCCTCGGCCTGCTGCTGGGCCAGACGCACGATCTCCTGCTCGCCGGCGATGGTGAGCGCCTGCTGCTGGGCGTCCGCCACAATGGAATCGGCCTGGGCCGTTGCAGAGGAGATGAGCTCGTCGCGCTCACGCAGAATGCGGCGGGACTTCTGCCACTCCTCGGGGTAGCTCATGCGAATCTCGTCGAGAATGTTGAAGAACACCTCGGTCTCGATGACCTTGAACTGGGCATTCTTGCCAAACGGGGGCTTAGCGTCCTCGATGATGCCCTCGAGCTCGTCCACGAGGCTCTCGATGCGCTCGCCAGGAAGGGGTTCGCCCGGCATCCCGTCTCCTTTCATTGGGTGCATATCAAGTCTTGATAGTACCACATACGTCTCGTTTAGCTATTTGAACCGGTCTTTGAGCGCGCAGGCGACACACGGCGGGACAAAGAGCGACACATCGCCGCCGCACGAGGCGATCTGGCGGACGGCCGATGACGAGAGGTAGCCAAACTCGGGGCTGCTCATCACAAAGATGCTCTCGAGGTCGGGGTCGAGCCGGTAGTTGAGGTCCGCCTGCTGGAGCTCGTACTCAAAGTCGGTCATCGCGCGCAGGCCCTTGACGACGGCCTCCGCCCCGATCTCGCGCGCAAAGTCGACGAGCAGGCCCGTGAACGGCCTCACCTCGATGCCGTCGATATCGGCGAGCGCCTCTTTGGCGAGCTCGACGCGCTCCTCGAGCGAGAAGGTCGTACCCACGCCGTTTTTGCCGAGCGACGCCGCAACGGCAACGGTGACGCGCGGGCAGATGCGCCGCGCGCGCCGGGCGACATCGATGTGTCCGTAGGTGATGGGGTCAAACGTTCCCGGTACGAGAACGTGAGTGATGTTTCCGCTCATAGGGCTCCTCCAGGTCGGCGTCACATGCGTATGCTAGCCGACGTAGCGCAGAAGGTCCACCGCGGTGATGCCGTAGCGCTTCTCGCGCAGGACCTCAAAGCCCGCGGGCCGCGCGCCGGCGTCGCGCGCCGCGTGCTCCACGACCGCAAGCGCGCCGGGGGCAACGAGCCCAGCGGCGACAAGGTCGCCGAGCAGGCGCTCGACGGGCTCGGGGCCTAAGGCATACGGCGGATCGAGCATGATGAGGTCGAAGGGGCCGCCCGCCAGGCGTCCACGCGCGACAAGCGCACAGACGTCACCAACGACGACCCGGTACCGCCCGGCACCGGCGCCTAAGCTCTCGAGGTTCTTGCGGACAAGCGCCGCCGCCTTCCTATCGGCATCAACGAACAGCGAAAACGCCGCGCCGCGCGAGAGCATCTCGATACCGAGGGCACCGGAGCCCGCAAAGGCGTCGAGCGCGCGCACGCCCTCAATACCCTCATCGAGCGCGGAGTTCACCATAGAGGCCATCGCCTCGCGGACGCGGTCCGTCGTCGGACGCGTGACGTCGCTTCCCTCGGGCTCGAAGATTCTTCTCCCCCGCCAATCTCCTCCAACGACCCTCATCCGCCGCTCACCTCTTTGAACACGTCGCCGTAGCGCACGATAACCTCCTGCCGCAAGGGAGCGGTCGCGCACGCCCCCAAATCCCTCGAGTACATAAGCAGCTGCTTTGCGTCATGCTGCGCCGCCTCGATAATCTCCACGTCCTCGTCCAGGTCGACGAACCTGAGACTCACCCCGCCGCTCTGGCGAAAGCCCAGTATCTCTCCTTCATGGCGAAGGCGCAGATCGAGCTCTGCCAAGGCAAAGCCGTCCTCTGTCTTCTCCAGGGCCTCGAGGCGCTGGTAGGCAGTGGAGTTTCGCTTGGTTTTTGCCTGCATCATGACAAAGCATCTACCCGAGATGTCACCGCGGCCCACACGGCCGCGCAGCTGATGCAGAGTCGCCAGGCCAAAGCGCTCCCCGTTCTCAATCACCATGACCGTGGCTGAGGGCACGTCGACGCCCACCTCGACCACGGTGGTGGACACCAGCACCTGCACCTCTTTGCGCCGGAAGGCATCGATAACGGCATCTTTCTCGGCCGCGCGCATCCGCCCGGTGAGCGCCTCCACACGGGCGTCCGCAAAGACTCTCTTGAGCTCCTCCACCTCATGGGCAACGTCGTGCAGGGCGGCAGCAGCCTTTGTCTTCGCAGACGAATCCAGCATATCCTCTGCACCCGGCACCTCTTCGAGCTCGCTCAACGGGTCGCCCGCCTCGACGAGGGGACAGATCACATACGCCTGCTCGCCGCGCGCGAGCGCCTCCCGGATGGCATCGTAGGCGATGTCGCGGTTCGCCTCGGTGAGCACGCGCGTCGCCACCCCCGCGCCCGGCACGGGTCGGTGCCGGATGATGCTCGTGTCGAGGTCGCCGTAGACCGAGAGCGCAAGCGTGCGCGGGATGGGCGTAGCGGTCATGACAAGGAGGTCGGCGCCCGGGCCCTTAGAGCGGAGCGCATTGCGCTGCCCGACGCCAAAGCGGTGCTGCTCGTCGATCACCACGAGCGTCAGCTCATGAAACACCACGTCGTCTGAGAGCAGCGCCTGCGTGCCAAAGGCAACTGTGATCTCGCCGTTGCGCAGGCGCCGGGTGGCCTCATCGCGCTCGGGAACGGACGTGGTGCCGGTGATGAGGGTCCAGCTTATGCCCGCTGCATCGAGCAGCGGTCCGCATTTCTGCGCATACTGGCGGGCGAGCACCCCGGTAGGAGCCATAACCGCTGCCTGCGTGCCACTATCCGCCGCAGCAGCGAGGCCAAAGCACGCAACAGCCGTCTTACCCGTGCCAACGTCGCCAAGCAGCAGGCGGTTCATGATGTGGTCTGCGTCGGTCATATCGGCGAGGATATCCTGCACCGCCGCGTCCTGCTCTGCGGAAAGCTCGAAAGGAAGAGCATGGCGGAGCGCCTCGACGTGCTCGCCCACACGGTGGGCGCAAGGTGCGACATCAAGCAAGTTCGCATCGTTGCGCAAGCGAAGGGCCAGCTGCAGCAGCAGGAGCTCGTCATAGGCAAGGCGCGTCCTCGCTTGACTTCGCTCGGACATGTCGTGGGGAAAGTGGATGGAGCGAAGCGCGCGGGCGAGGCTCATAAGGCGCCGCTTTGCGCGCAGGCGCGCGGGCAGATAGTCTGAGAGCGTCACCGAACGCTCGAGCGCGACCGACACGATGCGGCGCATCCAGGCGGCGGAGATGCCCTCTCCCACCGGATGGACCGGCATGATGGTGCCGGACGCCTCATCGTCGAGCACCTCGTAATGGGGGGAGGCCATCTGCTTGAACCCGTAGGCAAACTCGACCTTGCCCATCACCGCGACGCGCATCCCGGGCTCAAGCTGCTGAGCTATCCAGGGTTGTTTGAAAAATGCGACCTGAAGAACCCCGGTATCGTCGACAAGCGAGACCTCGACGACCGTCATGCGCGGGCGCGGACGACGCTGCGTCACGCGGTCGACGCGCGCGACGACCGTCGCCACCTCGCCCAGCGGCGCATCCTCGATACGATAGGCGTGCGAGAAGTCGAGATAGCGCCGCGGAATATGGAGGAGGAGGTCCTCCACACGCTCGATACCGAGCCTGCGGAGGGCCTCCTCCCGTGCACCAGATACAAATTTGAGACGGCTCACGTCATCCGCGAGCGCAGAGGTGGCGGCGAGACGCGTCGCGCTCGCCGTGAGCGAGACCGTCACCCCAATCCCGCTTACTCGATCGAGAAGATGATGGGATAGAGCGGCTGCTCACCACGGTGCGCATCGATCTCGAGGTCGGGCTGGGCCTCCTCGATGGCGTCGAGAAGATCCTGGAAGGCCTCGTCATCCATATCGGAGCCGGCGAGAATCGTGAGGGAGTCGCCCTCCTCGTCTGCCTGCATGCGGTTGATGCAGTCGAGGGTGACCTGCTTCACGTCGGAACCGACGATATCGATGGAGTCGTCGATGATGCCCATAACGTCGCCCGCGTGGATGGGCGTGCCATCGGAGGCGGCGGAATCGCGCACGGCCGTGGTGACCTCGCCGTCGCGGACCTCAGCAGCGGCCTCGGTCATAGCGGCGACCGCATCCTCAAAAGACGAGTCGGGCAGCACGGCAAAGAGCGCCGAGAACGCCTGGGGCACGGTCTTGGTCGGAACGACAGCGACCTGCTTGTCCTCGCAGGCGGTCGCAGCGGCCTCAGCGGCCATGCGGATGTTGCCGTTGTTGGGCAGGATAATCACGGACAAGGCGTTCACCGCGTTCACGGCGTCGAGGAGATCAGCCGTGGAGGGATTCATGGTCTGACCACCGGAGACGACGACATCGACACCGAGCGAGGTCAGAATCTCAGCCTCGCCGGAACCTGCGGCAACCGCGACGTAACCAAGAGCCTTAGCGGGCTCGGCTGCCTCGGCATCCTGGTCGGCGTGAATCTTAGCGGTGCGCTCGTGAGCCTCCATCTCCATGTTGTGGATGAAGACCTCGTAGACCTGACCGAGCTTGAGCATGTGCTCGAGCACGAGGTTGGGCGTATTGGAGTGAACGTGGATCTTGTAGTCGGGATACGAACCCACCAGAAGCTCGCAGTCACCCATGGAGGCGAGGAACGCCAGGCATTCATCCTCGTTGAACGGGGCGTCCGCCTTGAAGAGGAACTCGTTGCAGTAGCGGTACTCGGAGCCCTCCCAGTCGTCATTCGCCTCGATCTTGACGCGATCGAGCGCGCCCTCGCGAGCGGTCTCGCCGGTTGCCTCGAACGTGGTGGAGAACTCCTCGCCCTGACGGAGGTCACGGCCGAGGGCCGCGTTCACAAACGCCTCTAGGAAGATGGCAAAGCCGAAGGCACCCGAGTCGACCACGCCGTTCTCCTTCAGGACGGGCAGCAGGTCGGGGGTACGGGCGACGGACTGATACGCCTCGACGACGATGGCATCGAGCGTGTCCTCAACAGAGTCATGTGCCTTCTCGCAGGCATCGGCACGCGTGGAGATGTCACGCAGAACCGTGAGGATGGTTCCCTCGACGGGCTTGCGGACGGCCTTGAAGGCGACCTTGACGGAGCGGCGGAGCGCTGCGGCAACATCCGAGGCGCTCGCAGGGTCGGTAGCGCCCACAAGGCCCTCGGCGACACCGCGTAGAATCTGCGAGGTGATGACGCCGGAGTTGCCGCGCGCGCCCATGAGCGAGCCGTGGGTGATGGCGCCGGCAATGGCCTCCATGTCGGCATCAGCCGGCAGGGAGCTGAGCTCCTTCACGACCGAGGCCAGGGTGAGCGACATGTTGGTGCCCGTATCTCCATCGGGGACCGGGAACACGTTCAGCTTATTGATCTCCTCGGAGCAGTCCGAGACGGCGTTTGCCGCGATGGGAAAGCAGGTGCGAATTGTTTTGGCGATCATGTCAGTTCTCTCCGTTGTTCCGTATCCAGGCCTTAGCTCAGGCGATTCTTGAGGGCCTCGATATGGATGCCCACGGTGAGTTTCGCCGGATCGATCTGCGCGATCTCCTGCAGGGTGAAGGTGACCGCACTCGACAGGTTCTCGCAGACGGACTTCATGTTGACGCCGTTCTCGAGCACGACATGCAGATCGACGCGCAGGCCGCCCTCGTCGCTCGTGACAAGAACGCCCTTGCGCAGGCGCTGCCCGGGAAGGAGTCGGACGCTCTCGGCGCCCTGGAGCTGCTCGTCCATCCCTACGACACCGTAGCAGGAAAGGGCGGCGTAACCCGCGATGTCGGCGATGACGTCGTTGGAGACACTGAGTGCGCCGGTGATGGTATCAGACACGGGATCTCCTATCTGATGCAGAGGCATCGAATCGTGGGAGTAATCTACCGTATCTTACTACGACGGAGAGTCCCTGCGCAAAGAACACGGGAGCAAAATGAAACTCCATCGGATGAGCGGCGGGCGCGCCGTATTCTTGTCACCAAACGCGCGCAATCTATGTGGCATGCGTGCATCCGTAACGCCTCATGTGCATCTCGCACGCCCTGTGTGCAATCTGCACGGATATGCCCCACTTTTGCGTGCAGATGGGACCGCGGACAAAAAGTTGGACCGCGCGGCGGTCCGGACGGGAGGTCCGCATGCACAGCAGGGAGGACGTGGAGCTGGCGCTGATGGCGCTCGAGGAGGGCTGGAC
>NZ_NFIP01000015.1 GCF_002161805.1 Collinsella sp. An307
AGTCCCGCGCCGTGGGCGCGAAGCCGGGTGAGCTATCCCTGGGCAGGCTGAAGCGGGGGTAAGACCCCGTGGAGGGCCGAACGCACGTCGGTTGAAAACGGCGGCGATGACCTGGGGATAGGGGTGAAAGGCCAATCAAACCCGGAGATATCTCGTTCTCCCCGAAATAGCTTTAGGGCTAGCGTCGGGGGTTCACCGCAGGAGGTAGAGCACCGGACAGGTGAGGGGGCTTCGCCGCCTACCGATCCCGACCGAACTCCGAATGCCTGCGGCCCACACCCCGGCAGTCAGAGCATGTGGGCTAAGCTGTGTGCTCGAGAGGGGAACAGCCCAGACCGCCCGCCAAGGCCCCTAATTCCAGGTTGAGTGGCAAAGGATGTCCGTCTGCGCAGACAGCCAGGAGGTTGGCTTAGAAGCAGCCACCCCTTCAAAGAGTGCGTAACAGCTCACTGGCCGAGTGGACGGGCGCCGACAATACACGGGGCTAAACCTGGAGCCGAAGCGGCGGATTCGGAGCGTATGCTCCGTCTGGTAGGGGAGCGTCCCCGGTGGGGCGAAGCGGAGGGGCGACCCTCCGTGGACCGCCGGGGAGCGAGGATGCTGGCATGAGTAGCGAGAGACGCGAGGGTAACGCGTCCGCCGTGAACCCGAGGTTTCCTGGGCGAGGCTAATCCCCCCAGGGTCAGTCGGGGGCTAAGGCGAGGCCGGCAGGCGTAGCCGAAGCGCAGCAGGCAGACATTCCTGCACCGCAGATGAGCGCTATCGACCGATGCGGCGACGGATGGGGGTGGCTCGGCGGGGTTCTGGACGTCCCCGTGATGGAGCGCGGCCCGGCAGGGAGTGAAGTACCCCTGCCACGAGGGTTAGGCTCCGGACGAAGCGACTGAGCGAAGCGAGTGAGCCCGTGGTCCCTAGAAAAACCGCTAGGCAGCGATTCTGCGCCCGTACCGCAAACCGACACAGGTGGGTGGGTAGAACATACCGAGGCGATCGGGTCAACCATGGTCAAGGAACTCGGCACAATGGCCCCGTAACCTAGGGAGAAGGGGTGCCGGCGCGTACGTGAAGGGGCTCGCCCCCGGAGCGGAGGCCGGCCGCAGTGAAGAGGCCCAAGCGACTGTTTACCAAAAACACAGGACTCTGCAGAAGCCGCAAGGCGACGTATAGGGTCTGACGCCTGCCCGGTGCCGGAAGGTCACGGGGAGGGGTTAGCTTACGCGAAGCCCCGAACCCAAGCCCCGGTAAACGGCGGCCGTAACTATAACGGTCCTAAGGTAGCGAAATTCCTTGTCGGGTAAGTTCCGACCTGCACGAAAGGCGCAACGACTTGGGCGCTGTCTCGACCGTGGACCCGGTGAAATTGCACTGGTCGTGAAGATGCGACCTACCCGCGGGAGGACGGAAAGACCCCGTGAACCTTCACTGCAGCTTGGCATTGGCCGCTGCTCGGGAGTGTAGAGGATAGGCGGGAGGCTGCGATGCCGGGGCGCCAGCCCCGGCGGAGCCGACCTTGGAATACCGCCCTCTCCCGTGCGGCGTCCTAACCCCCGGCCGTGAGCCGGCGGGGGGACCGTGCCAGGCGGGCAGTTTGACTGGGGCGGTCGCCTCCCAAAGGGTAACGGAGGCGCGCGAAGGTCCGCTCGGGACGGTCGGCAACCGTCCTCAATGAGTGCAAGAGCGTAAGCGGGCTTGACTGCGAGACCCACGAGTCGAGCAGGTGCGAAAGCAGGCTCTAGTGATCCGGCGGCTCCGCGTGGGCGGGCCGTCGCTCAACGGATAAAAGGTACTCCGGGGATAACAGGCTGATCTTGCCCAAGAGTCCACATCGACGGCAAGGTTTGGCACCTCGATGTCGGCTCATCGCATCCTGGGGCCGGAGCAGGTCCCAAGGGTACGGCTGTTCGCCGTTTAAAGCGGTACGCGAGCTGGGTTCAGAACGTCGTGAGACAGTTCGGTCCCTATCCCCCGCGGGCGCAGGAGAATCGAGGGAGGCTGCCCCTAGTACGAGAGGACCGGGGTGGACGGACCTCCGGTGCACCGGTTGTCGACCAACGGCATTGCCGGGTAGCCGCGTCCGGCGCGGATAACCGCTGAAGGCATCTAAGCGGGAAGCCGTTCCCGAGATCAGTTCTCCTTCCGGTAAGGGCCGGGGTAGAACACCCCGTCGACAGGCCGCAGGTGCAAGGGTCGCGAGGCCCTCAGCCGAGCGGTGCTGATCGCCCGAGCTCTTACCCCC
>NZ_NFIP01000016.1 GCF_002161805.1 Collinsella sp. An307
AGGCTTATAGGACAAAATGTGTGTCCGGCTAGTCCCAGTCCATCCGGTAGGGCTCCGAGTGATGAAGCTCCGACCAAACGATGGCATCGCCCCACCGGGGGATGGCCCCCTCGAGCTTGTTGCGCCCGTCCAGCCTCTCGTAGATGGCGGCGATCGAGCGGTCCGTCGGCATGACGCGCAGAATCTCGGCGGCAGGGAGCGGGTCCGGAGAGTGCATGTAGCACCACCAGAAGATCGCCTTGAGCCTCCTCTCGATCGAAAGGCCCCTGTGGTCGCGCAGCATGGACCTGAGCCGCGCGTTGACGCCGCCCTCGATGCGGTTGTTCGTAGAGGGCAGCGGGCCGCCCGCGATGAGCCCTGGATCCAGGTAGGTGAAGAGGGTCCCGGCGTTCACGAGCCTGACCAGCGAGCGCCTGGCCTTCACGAGCCTCTCGTGCGTGAGCGCCACCCTGCCGTCCTCGCCCCTGGTCGTCTCCGCCAGGAACTCGTCCCAGCGCTCCGACCATGCCAGCAGCGCCTCGACCCACCCGTCGGCCTCCTTGAGGGTCGCGACTGAGAGCAGCGCCTTGGCGAGCCCGTAGAGCTCGGCGCCCGCCTGCGTGCGCGGACGGGTCGTGGTGTACCTCCTCACCTGCGAGAAGGCGTGGAACGCGCAGCGCTGGTGGCGGGTGGCGGGCCACGTCCTCTTGAGCGCCTTGGCGAACCCGTCCCCGCCGTCGGAGACGACGACCTCGGGGGCCGCGATGCGCGACATTAGCGCCGACCAGGCGCGGCCGTTCTCGGTGCGGCACAGGTGCCAGCCGAGCACGTGCTCGTCGTCCGAGGCTATCAGCACGACGGCCTTGCGTCCCAGGTGGATCCCGTCCACGTAGACGACCCGGCGGGGCGCCTCCACCTTGGGCGGCATCGGCCAGACCTCCCAGAAGGCGGCGGTCTTCCTCCTGAAGGTCCTTCCGCCCCCGGGCATGTCGGCCTGCCTCCTGCGGCTCAGAAGCCAGCCCAGGAAGGCGTCGAGCGACTTGGCCGAGCTGTCTATCCTCCGGATCGAGCTCGCGCCGCAGGAGGTGCACCTCCAGCGCGTCCTGCCCGCGCTCGTCTTGCCGTTCCGCTTCATCTTCGCCCCGCAGAGGGGGCAGGACTTCGCCTTCATCGCCCAAGCCTGCCTTCACGACCAACTTTCTCGGTCGGTTCAGCATGGTCTAGCAGGACTTATGTGGCAAACCGGACACACATTTTGTCCAGGCGGGCAGTTGGGGCGGGGCAACTTTCCGAGGTTATTTATGCCGGTTGAGCTGGAAGAACACGGGCGTTACGGACACACATTTTGTCCTATAAGCC
>NZ_NFIP01000017.1 GCF_002161805.1 Collinsella sp. An307
GGGACTGCGGACGTTTTCCTGTACATCCTACACCGCGTAGCCGAGCAGCCTGCGGTTCTCGTCCGGCGTCCTCCAGCCCAGCGCCGCCGACGCCCGCTCCGACCGGAACCGGTGGAGCCACGCGTTGAGCTCCGCCATGAAGCCCGGGGCGTCCCACCCGGCCCAGTCCCGGGCGTGGAAGAACTCGCTCTTGAGCAGGCCGAAGAAGCCCTCCATCCGGGCGTTGTCGCAGCTCCTGCCCTTGCGCGACATGCTCCTGACGAGCCCGTGGCGCCGGCAGACCTCGACCCAGCCCGGCCAGCGGTAGTGCCCGCCGCGGTCGGAGTGGACGACCGGGCGCTCGCCGGGGGCGAGGGAGGCGCACGCGGCCTCCAGGCTCGAGTTCGCGAGGGCGGCGGTCGGCCGGGGCCCGACCGACCAGCCGGCGGGCCTGCCGTCGAAGCAGTCGAGGACCACCGACAGGTAGGCCTTCTCGTCCGAGGGCAGGCGGAACTCGGTGATGTCGGTCGCCCACAGCCGGTTCGGCGCGGGCGCCGAGAAGTCGTGCGTCCCGTCCGGGCGCAGCGGCAGGTTCGGCGGGGCGGGCGACGCCTCGCCGGCGTAGCTCGACCATGCCCTCCTCCTGCGCCTGCGGGCGGAGAGGCCCTGCTCGCGCATGAGCCGCCTCACCACCTTCTCCGAGACGCGGACGCCGCGCCTCCTGAGCTCGGCGTGGACGGCGCGGTAGCCCCGGCCGCCGCCCAGGGAGCGGAACAGGTCCCCGACCTCGCGGCGCAGCGCCGCGTACTTGTCGCGGCCGAGCCTGGCGCGGTGGTACTCATAGGAGCTCCTCGAGATCCTCAAGAAAGCGGTGATCTCTCGGAGGGGCAGGCCTGTCGCCGCGCGCAATCTCTCGCCGAGCTCGCACTTTCTCCTGTTCGACATCGAACCCGGGTGCGAGCCTTCCCCTTTTAGGTCGTCCAACACCGCCCTGAGCAGCATGTTCTCGGTCATCGCGGCCTCGTAGGCCGCCCTCTCGGACTCGTTCACGGGACCCTCCTCGCGGACGCCTCTCGGCGCCATTCTACCGCGCCCGGGCCCCGCCCCGCGCCTCTCGTGCGGGACGCGCCCCGCCGCCCATCTGGACACCGTCGGGCCCGAGGCGCCCACCAGGGCGCCTGCGGCCGCCCGGGTCCAGCCCTCCTCGAGCGCCATCAGCGCCAGCTCCACGTCCTCCCTGCTGTGCATGCGGACCTCCCGTCCGGACCGCC
>NZ_NFIP01000002.1 GCF_002161805.1 Collinsella sp. An307
GCTTCCTTCCGCTGTGCGGCCCTCAGGGCACGCGGTCCCCCGGGGCCGGCGGGCGCCGCCCACCGGTCAGCGGCCAGAGCAGGGGTGGCACGCCCGGACCCGTTCCGAACCCGGAAGCTAAGACCCCTCGCGCCGAGAGTACTGCGGGGTGAGCCCGTGGGAGGGTAGGGCGCCGCTGACCGGTGGACGGCACCGGGCCGTCCGAACGAATGCATTGAGAGCCTCTGGATTCCAGAGGCTCTTTTGCTATGTAGAGTATCTGTTTAGTATCCTTATACGGTTATCTGGTTTGAGGAGGCTGGTATGTTCACGGCGTTCGTCATAGGCAACCTTGCTTCCGGCAAAAGTACAGCAACGTGCTACCTTGCTTCTCGTGGAGCTCGTAGCATTGACCTCGACCGGCTTGCAAAAGACCTCTACGTTCCTGGCTCCGAGATTGTTGAGAGCTTGGTGGACGCGTTTGGTGCAGAAATCCTCGATGAGGGTGGCTACACTCGCACCAGGGTTCTCGCTGAGCGTGCGTTTGCCACGCCCGAGTCTGCCCACCAGCTTAATTCCATCGTCTTACCGGTGGTCTATGATCGACTGAACAATTTGCTTCTTCCGTCAACGTGCACTGTTGAGGATGATGGGGCCACCTTTACCGTTGTTGAGGTCTCGCTTGCCCAGGAATTCACCTATGCCTTCAACCTTGCTGATGAGATTATCGCTATCACGGCTCCCGCAGACATTCGCCGCATGCGCGCTATCGAGCGCGGCATGAGTGCCGAGGATTTTGACGCGCGCGCAGCGCTCCAGCCTTCTGAGGAGGAGCTCTGCTCCCTGGCTTCGCTCGTGATTGACAATGCTGCGGGTGACGATTCGCTTTTCGCTGCTCTCGATGCCTGGATGGCCGACAAGGGACTTCTTCCCGGTCAGATGAGTCTGGACGGTCTCGATGCCTAACCGTGTTCGTCTTCTCGCGTGGTATCGAATCGTTCCGCTTCTTATCATGGCTCTCATTGGCGCCATCTCGTTTGTGTATATCTATGCGCCAGCTGCTCTCTTTCAGCTCATTTATCCGCTCGAATACACCGATTACATCAGTGCCTCAAGCGAGCGCCATGCAGTTGATCCGTTTTTGGTCGCGGCGGTTATAGAGACTGAGTCCAACTGGGATCCTGATGCTGTCTCGTCCAAGGATGCGCACGGACTTATGCAGCTCCTGCCGGCAACCGCGGAGGATATGGTGCGTTTGGGACTTGTGGATGCCATGCGCTTCGATCCCGAGAATCTGGACGACCCCGAGACTAATATCGAGTTCGGCAGCGCGTACCTCTCCTATTTGATTGACTATTTCAACGGCTCGACAGACCGCGCCATCGCGGCGTATAATGCCGGGCTCTCCCGCGTGAACGATTGGAGCGAGGTCGACACCGCGTTGCACAACGCGATTGCGTTCCCCGAGACCCAGGCGTATCTCTTTAGGGTTAACAACGCCTGGACGCGGTATAAGGAGCTTTACAGCAACGAGTTTCTGTAGCGAATCCGCCTGATGGGGCACAGGTGACGAGGAGGCTTGCATGGAGAAGTTTGAGGTCGAGCGCGTTGGCGGCGAGCTTAAGCGCTTCGGTGTTGCGGGCGATCCCGTCAAGTTTGAGGTCGTCTCTCCCTTTGAGCCGTCGGGCGACCAGCCCCAGGCCATCGCCTCGCTGGTGAAGGGCGTTGAGGACGGTGACCGCTACCAGGTTCTTCTTGGTGTGACCGGCTCGGGCAAGACCTATACCATGGCAAAGACCATCGAGGCGCTCGGCAAGCCCACCCTCGTGATGGCACCCAACAAGACGCTCGCCGCGCAGCTCGCCAGCGAGCTCAAGGAGTTTTTCCCCCATAACGCGGTGGTCTACTTTGTCTCTTACTACGACTACTACCAGCCCGAGGCTTACGTGCCGCAGAGCGACACCTATATCGAGAAGGACGCTTCCATTAACGAAGAGGTCGAGATGCTGCGCCATCAGGCGACGGCGTCTCTGCTCTCGCGCCGCGACGTGATTGTGGTGGCGAGCGTCTCCTGCATCTACGGTATCGGTTCGCCGGAGGACTATGCCGGCCTTGCGCCCAACGTGGACAAGAAAACTCCACTCGAGCGCGACGACTTCATCCACACCCTTATCGATATCCAGTACGACCGCAACGACTTTGACCTCGCTCGCGGCACCTTCCGCGTGCGCGGCGACGTGGTGGACGTCTATCCACCCTACGCCGAGCACCCGCTGCGCTTTGAGTTCTTTGGCGACGAGGTTGAGCTTATTGCCGAGATTGACGAGGTCACCGGAGAGATTCTGCGGGAATACGACGCGATTCCGGTTTGGCCGGCTTCGCACTACGTGACCGAGAAGCCCAAGGTGACCGCGGCTTTAAAGACGATTGAGGAGGAGTGCGAGCAGCGAGTGGCGGAGCTCAAAGCGGCCGACAAGCTGCTCGAGGCGCAGCGCCTGCAGCAGCGCACCGACTACGACCTCGAGATGCTCGAGACCATGGGCTTCTGCAACGGTATCGAGAACTACTCGCGCCATCTCGACGGCCGCAAACCCGGCGAGCCACCCTTCACGCTCATCGACTACTTCCCCAAGGACATGCTCTGCATCATCGACGAGAGCCATGTGACAGTCCCGCAGATTCGCGGTATGCACGAGGGGGACCGCTCGCGCAAGGTGACGCTTGTGGAGCACGGTTTCCGTCTACCCTCTGCCCTCGACAACCGTCCCTTGCGCTTTGACGAGTTTGAGGCGCGCATCCCGCAGTTCATCTACGTCTCGGCGACGCCGGGTGACTACGAGCTGCGTGTGAGCCAAAACAACGTCGAGCAGATCATTCGTCCCACGGGACTCCTCGACCCCAAGATTGATGTGCGGCCCGTGCGCGGTCAGATTGACGACCTGCTGGAAGAGATTCGCGAGCGCACCGCGCGGCACGAGCGCGTGCTGGTGACGACGCTCACCAAGCGCATGGCCGAGGACCTCACCGACCACTTGCTCGATGCCGGTGTGAAGGTGAACTACATGCACTCCGACACCGCGACGATGGACCGCGTGGACATCCTGCGCGATCTGCGCCAGGGCAAGATTGACGTGCTTGTGGGTATCAACCTGTTGCGCGAGGGCCTCGACTTGCCCGAGGTCTCGCTCGTGGCGATTCTCGATGCGGACAAAGAGGGTTTCTTGCGCAACCGTCGCTCGCTCATCCAGACTATCGGCCGCGCGGCACGCAACGCCGACGGTGCCGTGGTGATGTATGCCGACACGATCACCGACTCGATGCGCGAGGCCATCGACGAGACCAATCGCCGCCGCGCAATCCAGATGAAGTTCAACGAGGACCACGGCATTGAGCCCAAGACCGTGCGCAAGGCCATCAACGACATCTCGAGCTTCATTGCCGAGGCGACTGAGAACGTGGGCAAACGCGACCGAAGCCGCGGCGACACACTCGGGCACGGCGCGTTCTTCACACCGGCGGGGGAGCACGGTGCCGACGAGGCGCCCGCTTCGGCAGTCTCGGACGGGCAGCAGCTTGCCGAAGAGCTTGCCAACCTGCCCAAAGACGAGCTCGCCCGCATCGTCGCCACCATGGAAGAGGATATGCGCAGCGCTTCCGAGGCCATGGACTTTGAGGAGGCGGCGCGTCTGCGTGACGCGATTGTCCATTTGCGCGCCATCGCCGAGGGAACGAGTGAGGACGAGGTCATCGAGCTTCTGCGGCGCGACGCGCGCAAGGGGAGCGTGTTTGCCTCCGGCCGCAAGCGCCAGGGCGCTCGGGCAAAGCGCGCCAAGCACTAGAGCCAGGGCCGATGGTATACTCAGGAGAGTGAAATCGCGCGGATGCCTGCCGCGCTCGGGGGAATAGAGGGGTCTCTATGAACGAAGAGTATATGCCCGAGTACCGACCCGTGGACACGAAGGGGCTGGCGGTCAGGCTCGCCGGCGCCAAGTGGAGCCTCATCGCTATGGCGGCGCTCTGCTTCTTCTGGGCGGTCTACATGTTCGTGACGGCGCCCGAGGGCGGCGCGGGCGGACTGTTGCCCACGCCTGTCGAGGGCCCCTCCGGCCTGGTTGCCCTGCTGCCCTGGTGGGCCATCGTCGCGGGCTTTGTCGGCTCCATCACCTCGCTCGCCACGCGCGCACCCCGCGCCCTCGGCTGGACGGAGCCCGTGCTTTGCATCGTGCTTCTGCTCGCCGGCCTTTGGGGCATCTGGAATGAGCCGCTTCTGGGCTCGTTCTCCCAGATGCACACCATCACGGGCGTGTTGCTCGCTCTCTACCTCGCCGCGGTGGCTCTTGAGCTTTATCGTCGAGATGAGGCCCTCTGGTTTGCTGAGCTCATCGTTGCTGCGGTCGTGCTCGTCATCTCGCTCGCCGGCGGCATGAACAACACCGTCGAGAGCGCGCAAGTCGGCTTCTTTGCCCTCGCCTTCTTTGTTGCCGCTTGGGGCTTTGTCTACGGCGCGATCAAGCTCGCCGCACCTTCCGATGCGTGCAACGAGGCTCCTATCGCCGAGGCGGTTGCAGCCTAGCGGTGTGGGTATCATAAGCGGGTACTACAACTTCGAGAGCGCTTGCGGGCGCTCTCGATGCGTATGAAAGGACCATCCATGGCAACATGTGAGCATGCGGTGGCGGCCGGCGGCAAGACGGCTCCCCAGCAGTTTGAAGAGAACAACCTCTCCGAGGCTAAGCGCGTAATCGCGGTGCTCTCGGGTAAGGGCGGTGTGGGCAAGTCGTTTGTGACGGGTTCGCTCGCCGTCGAGCTCGCCCGTCGCGGCAACAAGGTCGGTATCCTGGATGCCGATATCACGGGCCCTTCCATTCCCAAGATGCTCGGCATGAGCGGTCGCCACGCTAGCGGTATCGGCAACCTTCTGCTGCCCGAGGTATCCACGACCGGCATCAAGGTCATGTCGTCAAACCTTCTGCTCGCCAACGAGACCGATCCGGTGCTCTGGCGCGGTCCGGTCATTGCTGGCGCGATTCGTCAGTTCTGGAGCGACACCTCCTGGGGTCCGCTCGATTACCTGCTTGTCGACATGCCCCCGGGCACGGGTGACGTGGCGCTCACGGTTTTCCAGTCGCTGCCGGTTGATGGCATCGTTGTGGTTACGAGCCCGCAGGACCTGGTGTCCATGATTGTGGCCAAGGCCGTGAACATGGCAGACAAGATGAACGTGCCCATCCTTGGCATCATCGAGAACATGAGTTACATCACCTGTCCCGACTGCGGCAAGAAGATTGAGGTCTTTGGCCCGAGCAAGCTCAATGAGGTTGCCGAGGGCTATGGCGTGAAGGTACTCGGCCGCCTGCCCATCGATCCGTCGCTCGCTCTTGCTTGCGACGCCGGCGCGATTGAGGAGGCCCTGCCTGCCGACCTTCTGCCCGATGCGATTGCGGCCTGCGAGGCTGTGGAACCGCACGAGGGCGAGGTCGCGGGCGAGAACGCTTAGCTCTCGAATCCGAGAGGTCGTACGGAGGCGTGCTGCTTGCCGCGGCGCGCTCGCGCGTCCGCTGTCCGCTCAATGATGCTTGATGCTGGGAGGCCCTACGGGGCCTCCTTTACGTGGATGCGAACTGCTGCCACGCGCGGCGCCGGGGACGGGTCTTGCCGCCGCGGGCTGGACGCCGGCGCCGCGCGTCTTGCAAGAATTGAGGTAGTGAACCCTTGCCGCGGTTTTTGCAAGAATTGAGGTAGTGAACCCGGGTGGTGAACCCGAGAAAAAGCCGGCGAAGGAACCGCTGGTAGAGGTCCTGCAGAAATCGAGGTAGTGAACCCGGTGCTGGGAAGGGCACCGAATCGCGCCTTTTCGGGTTCACTACCTCAATTTCTGCATGAAACACCGTCCGGGTTCACTACTTTGCTTTTCGCCTGAAGCGCGCTCGAGGGCGCTCGAGATGCACGCCCAGGGCTCATGTCTTTGGCATTTGTTGGGCTCAAAGGTAATTTGGCGGCAAGGTAGAGGCCTGATACCATCGATACGACAGTAGGGCGCAGCGGTTTGGGTAACGGGAGCAGGCCATGGATGTGCATGCACAATACGACGTGGTGGTCATAGGCGGGGGAGCCTCGGGGCTTGCTGCCGCGCTTGCCGCTGCCCGCGAAGGCGCGCATGTGGTGATACTTGAGCGGGACGTCGCCTGCGGGCTCCCGATCTTAGCGACGGGAAATGGGCGCTGCAACCTTTCTGCCGAGCGCCTCGGCCCTGAGCACTATCGTCACCCCGACATCGCCCGAGCGGTGATGGGAGAGGAGCCGGAGCGCACGCTCGAAGCGTTTTTTGCGTCCGTGGGAATCTTGACCATGGCGGAGGAGGGGCGCCTGTATCCGTACAGCAAGCGCGCCGAATCCGTGCGGGATGCGCTTCTTGCCGCGTGCGAGCGGGAGGGCGTGGAGTTCAGACGCGGCTGCGATGTGGTTGCTTCGTGGCGCGACGACGCTGCTGGGGCGTGGGCCCTCACGCTCCGGGAACCCGTGAGTCCGTTGCGTGCAAAGCGCGGACGCGACGCTAAGGCGACGCTTCGTGCTGAGCGCCGAGCGCTCGAGGGGGCGGCGCGTCGCGAGGCAAAGATCTCTGCGCGTACCGTGGTGCTTGCGCCGGGCGGCCGCTCGGAAGGATTGTGCGAGCTCTTTGGCGTGCCCCACCTGCCCGAGCGCCCCGTGCTCTGCCCCGTCGCGGGATCGTTTGACGCCTCCCCGCACGCCCTCGAGAGGCTCGACGGTCTGCGTGCCGAAGCGCGCCTCTCGCTTGTCCGGGAGGGTGACACCGTTTGGCAGGAGGAGGGCGAGGTGCTCTTCCGTCCGTACGGGATCTCTGGCATCGTCTCCTTCGATGCGTCGCGTCGCGTGCGCGCGGGCGACAAGCTCGCGCTCGACGTCTTTCCCGCCTATGAGGAGCGCGAGCTTGCCGCACATCTGGCGGCACGGGAAACGGTCCTTGGCTCCCTAGACGCTGCGTCGAGCCCCTGGTTTGACGGGCTTCTGGCACGCCCCCTGGCGGAGCTTGTCCTCGCGCAGGCGCGTGAGAACGATGGGGGGCATCCGAGCGTGTCCGCGATCGCGCACGCGGCGAAGCGCCTCGTGTTCACGGTCGAGGGTACAGCGGAGGAGCGCCAGGCGCAGGTGCGCCGGGGCGGCATCCCCTTTGACGCGGTGGACAGCGCGACCCTTGCCTGTGCCGAACCCCATCTTAGCGGCGTGTATGCCTGCGGTGAGGCGCTCGACATGGACGCCGATTGCGGCGGTTTCAATCTGGCGTGGGCCTGGACGTCGGGCTTGGTCGCGGGCTCTGCCGCGGCGCGCGAGGCTACAAGACAATAGGGCCGGCGACAACGCAGCCGACGGGAGGACGAGAACGTGCTCGAGATAACGGATATCAGGCTTTCGCTCGATGAGGGACGCGATGAGGCGTCGTGCCTTGCCGCGCTGCGCCGCGCTGCCGCGAGCGCTCTTTCCTGCGAGCCTAGTGCGCTCTTGCAGGTTGAGCTCAGGCGCCGTGCGGTTGACGCGCGCCGCAAGAATGACGTACATCTCATCTGCACGGCGCGTGTGTCGACGGGCGATACCCGGGCGGATGAGGCGCTTCTCGAGGCCGTTCCTCCCGCGCGGCGGGCGCATATTCACCTTGTCGAGGACGCCGCGCCGGTGTTTCCCCACGCTACGTGCGGCTCGCTTAGCCATCGTCCCGTGGTGGTCGGCGCGGGGTGCGCGGGGCTTTTTGCCGCGCTTGCGCTTGCCGAGGCGGGGCTAGAGCCCCTCGTGATCGAGCGGGGCGACAATGCCACCCGGCGCGCCGAGGCCATCGAGCACTTCCTGCGCACACGCGAGCTCGATACCGAGAGCAACATCCAGTTTGGGCTTGGCGGCGCAGGCACGTTCTCGGACGGCAAGCTGACGACGGGGACAAAGAACCCTGCGCATCGCCTCATCCTGGAGACCTTTGTTGCCGCCGGTGCCCCGCGGGAGATTCTCTGGGACGCCAAGCCGCATATCGGCTCCGACCTGCTGCCTCGGGTCGTGGAGCATATCGCCGCCCGCATCCGCGAGCTCGGTGGTGAGGTGCGCTACCGGACCCGTTTGGTTGACATCGAGCGCGATGCAGCGGGCGCCGTCCGCGGCATCGAGGTCGAGCAGCGCGATCCCTCGTCGGCCGCCGGGCGTGGGGTAACGAGTGACGCGCCGGCATCGGTCGAGCGTATCGCTTGCGACCGCTTGGTGCTCGCCTGTGGGCACTCCGCGCGCGACGTGTTCGAGCTCCTCGAGCGGCGCGGCTTTCACCTTGAGCGGAAGACGTTTGCCATGGGCGTGCGCATCGAGCATCCGCAGCGCCTCATCGATCGTGCGCAGTACGGCACGGCCGCCGGTCATCCGGCGCTCGGAGCGGCTCCCTACAAGCTCGTCGCCCATCCCAAGGGCGGGCGTTCGGTCTTTAGCTTCTGCATGTGCCCGGGCGGCATGGTCGTTGCGGCGGCCTCGGAGCCGCGCGGCGTTGTCACCAACGGTGCGAGTGAGTACGCGCGTGCCGGCGCCAATGCCAATGCCGCGCTGCTTGTGAACGTGAATCCCGGGGACCTGCCCGGGGATGACCCCTTGGCGGGAGTCGCGCTCCAGCGGCGCTGCGAGCGCGCCGCCTTTGACGTGGCGGGCGGCGACTATCGTGCTCCGGCGCAGCTGGTGGGCGAGTTTCTTGCCCGCACGCCGAGCACCGGCCCTGCCGATGTTGCGCCTACCTATCCGCTTGGCGTTACGTGGACCTCACTTGACGAGGTGCTCCCGCCCTTTATTGCCAAGGGACTCCGACGCGGCCTGCCCGAGCTCGGCCGCAAGCTCCGCGGTTTTGCGCGCGACGGTGCGGTGCTCACCGGTGTGGAGTCGCGCTCGAGTTCGCCGGTGACGGTTGTGCGCGACCGCGACTGCGTGGCGGATGGCGCGCCGGGCGTCTACCCGTGCGGCGAGGGTGCTGGATACGCGGGCGGCATCATGAGTGCGGCGACAGACGGCATCCGCTGCGCGGAGGCGCTTATCGCAGGTTTGGGCGTGTGACATGCGATCGCGCGTCGGAATCGGGCGCTGGCGCCAATGGTGCTGTGCGAGGAATGCCGCCCCGCCGGCAAAAGGCGTTATTTAACCGGTGAGTGGCGCCTGACTTTTCCAACCGGTTACCTTGTCTTGCCATGTCGCTGCTTGCTCGCTATCCCTCCATACTGGTATCCGTCATATTCTGTGCGTTAACGTTATAAGGCGTTGACGCCGCTGTTAAGGGAGAGGAAAAGCGTATGGGCATCGATACGAAGCAGGCTATCTCACGCCGCCAGTTTACCGCTGGCACACTTGCCGCGAGTGCGCTCGCCATGCTGGCGGGATGCAGCGGAGAGGCCGGTGCCGGTGCTGGTTCGGCGTCGTCGGGCTCCTCGTCCTCCGATAGGGTCTTCCGTTGTTACCTCAGCGAGCCTGCCTATATCGACCCCAACAACGCGCAGGAGACGCAGGGTGCCCTTGTGGTTCACGCGCTCTTTGATCCGCTTGTGACCTGGGACTGGTCGACCAACGCTGCCGTTCCGCTTGCCGCTGCCGAGCTGCCCTCCATCTCTGAGGACGGTCTCACCTACACCTTCAAGCTGCGTGAGGGTATGACGTTCCATAACGGCGACCCGGTAGACGCGGAGTCGTTCCGTCGCGGTTGGGAGCGCCTTGCCGATCCCAACCTCGCCACCCCCTCAGAGATTGGCTACCACCTCTCGCCGGTTCTGGGCTATGCGGAGATGGCGGCGGGCGAGGCGACGTCTATGGCTGGCCTTGCCTGCCCGGATGAGCTCACCTTCCAGGTGACGCTCATCGCACCTATGGCGGACTTCCTCGCCGTGTGCTGTCACCCGGGCCTCTCTCCTGTTCCCCAGGCGGCGCTCGACGATCAGGCATCCTTCCTCGAGGCGCCTATTGGCAACGGTCCCTTCATGATGGACGGTGCTTGGCAGCACAACCAGTACATCAACCTTGTGCGGTTTGACGACTACTATGGCGAGGCGCCGGCAATCGAGGGCATCTACTTCGATATCAAGGCGGACCCCGATACTGCCTTTAGCGAGTTCGAGGCGGGGGATGTGGACTTTGCACCCATCCCGACTGGACGCATTCAGGACACCATTGATGCCTACGGCAAGTCTGAGGACGGCTACACGGCGGAGAGTGGCAAGCAGGTGCTTACAGGCAGTCAGGCTAACACCTACTTCATCACGCTCAACATTAGCGATCCGATTCTCTCTGATGTGAACGTGCGCCGCGCCCTGTCGCTTGCCATCAACCGCCAGAACATCGTCGACACGCTCTATGAGGGTACACGTGCGGTGGCAACCTCTATTTTCCCACCCGTTATCGACGACGACCCCGAGGATGCTTGGGAGTATTGCACCTACGACACCGAGCGCGCGGGGCAGCTGCTCGATAAGGCGGGCTATCCGGCGGACGAGAACGGCAAGCGCAACCTTACGCTCACGCTGAGCTACGACGGCGGGCGTGGGCATGAGGACATCATGTCCTCCATTCAGGCAGACCTTGCTAACATTGGCGTCACTATCGAACAGGAGTCGCTCGAATGGGCGGCGCTGCTGCCGCGCCTGGGCGATGCCCAGTTCCAGATGGGGCGCAGCGGCTGGACTGCCGATTATCCCACGATGGACAACTTCCTCTACCCGAATTTCTATAGCACGGCGAACGATAACTCGTCTACGTTCAACAATCCTGATATCGACGCCGCCCTCGATGCGGCGCGCCAGATTACCGATGACGAGGACCGCAAGGTGGCATATCGTCAGATTTGTCACGCTATCGGACAGGACGTACCGGTGATTCCAATCATGCACGCTGCCCATAACTATGTGGTCTCGGAGCGAGTGAAATCGTTCATGTTCGACGCGCAGTTGCTCGGCGATTTCAAGAACGCCGAGATCGCGTAGCCGCCCGCGCAGCACTCTCTGCCACGAGTGCCTGGAAGAAGCGGTTCATAGGCGCTGTAGTGCCAAAGTACTCCGGGTGCCATTGCACCGCCACAATCGGGCTGCCGTCTTCTGCCTCTACGCCCTCGACAACGCCGTCGGGGGCGTAGGCCGTGGCGCGGAGCGCGGGTGCTACGGCGCGCGCCGCCTGGTGGTGAAGCGAATTCACGGCGAGCTTCTCGGCATCGAAAATGTGTGCGAGCTGAGAGCCTTCAGCAAAGGTGACCGTGTGACAGAGCCGCTCGCCATCATAGTCGCCCTCGGGTGTATGGGCATTGTGCTCGCATAGGGCCTCGTCGTTTTGCGGCGAGAAATCTCTCGGCAGGTCCTCGTAGAGGGTACCGCCAAAGAAAGCGTTTAAGACCTGTAGGCCGCGGCAGATGCCATAGATGGGCAGATTGTGCGTGATGGCGTAAGCAACAAGGCGCCATTCGACCGCATCGCGAAGCGGGGTAATATCCGGCTCACTGTCCGTGCCGAACGTGTTGGCGCGGGTGGAATTGGGTGCTTCCCCGCGGGTGTCATCACGATGCGGGTCGCTCCAGCGCACAGGGTCCACATCGTGGCCGCCAGTAAGCAGCACGCCGTCCAGAAGGGGAAAGAGCTGTGTGTAGGTGGTCTCGTCCTCGGTGAGGGGCAGGATGAGCGGCGCGCCTCCTGCGGAAATCACTGCGTCGGCATAGTTGCAGGCAAGACGTATGTCACCTACAGCGGGCAGGTGCGTAGGTACGATGCCAATGACGGGACGTGCGTGCATGGGGTTCCTTCTTGTCGAGCCTTCTCGCTGCGGACATTGGTGGAGCCACAGCGCGGTGGTGTTCTTGAGAGATTATATGTCGGCAGACGCCTGCGTTCATGACGTGCAAGGTCGCCGGGCGTGCTAGAGGCACGTGAGGTAGTGCTCTGCCTCCGCATGGGAGCGAAAGGTGAAGAGCTCGATGCCCGTGGGGCGATTGTCGAGAAGGGAACGGAGAAGCGGCGCCTGCTTCTCGGGAAAACGCTTGATATAGGCGGTGAACTCTGGGTCCAACTTGTCCTCCTGCCATGGGAGGTCTTCGCGGGGAGAACCGATGCGTGCCGCTGCCCCTGCAAGGCATTCTTCGACGCGGCGGCGGTTGCGGGGGACTGGTCCATGCTCCTCACACCCGCGCGCCCGGTGCCGCGTGACTGGCTCTTTGCCGATATGCGTGGGCGGCGCGTGCTCGGCCTCGCTGCGGGTGGCGGTCAGCAGATGCCGATCTTTGCGGCGATGGGAGCCGTGTGCACAGTGCTCGACTATTCCGAGCGCCAGATTGCCTCGGAGGAACTCGTCGCCCGGCGCGAGGGATATGAGATCCGGGCAATCCGCGCCGACATGACGCGACCCCTGCCCTTTGCAGACGAGGAGTTCGACCTCATCTTTCATCCGGTTTCCAACTGCTACGTTGAGGACGTCGGCGCTATCTGGCGCGAATGCGCGCGCGTGCTGCGCCCGGGCGGCCGCTTGCTTGCGGGGCTCGACAACGGCGTCAACTACATTGTCGACGACGATGAGGAGCGCATCGTGCAAGGGCTTCCCTTCAACCCGCTCAGGAACCCAGGCTTGATTCCCGCTGAGGAGCTCGACGAGTGGGGCATGCAGTTCTCGCACACGCTCGACGAGCAGATCCGCGGACAGATCCAAGCGGGTCTCTCGCTCATCGACCTATATGAAGATACCAACGGGGGAGAAAGCCGGCTGCATAAGCTCGGCATCCCGACGTTTTGGGCGACCTGCGCGGAGAAGCCGGCCGACGCGTGACCGTAGTTGCGCTCGCCGCGCTTGTCTCGCTGCTAGCAGGGGACGCGGTAGATGAACATGCCCTCGGGGAGGCCTTCGTAATCGTTGGCGCTGCGCCAGTGCTCCGCGGCGCGCTTGAGGCCGAGGTGGTCGTAGAAGCCCCAGTTGCAGTCGGTGTCGGTAAAGAGGAACGCGCCCGGCGCCCCGGCTTTGCGGAGGCGTTCGACCGCGCGGGTGATAAGGGCGCGGCCGATGCCGAGGCCGCGGGCGCGGGGCCCGATGGCGAGAAGAACAATCTCCGCTTCGTGTGTGATGCCGGCATCTGCGATAAGTCCTTTGTTGACGACGTAGCTCGCGTCGAGGTAGGCGCGGTAGCGCGCCGCGGCGACCGGGTCCGTCTCCTGCAGGCGCAGCTCGACCTCGTCACGCTGCTCGCCCCAGCGCTCAAAACTCCCGTTTCTCCGGTTCGCGCCGGTGTTCGCGCAACAAATGCCCGCCGTCTCGCCATCCACCTCGGCAACAATCGCAAAGGTGGACCAGCTCAGGCAGTCGAGCACGTCATGCAGCGCCTCAAGCGCGGCGTACTCCTCGGTGGGGGTATCCGTGTGCCAAAGGCCGCGGAGAATCTCGGCGAGCGCGGGCAGGTCTGATTCATCGACGGGGCGGTAGGCGATTGAGCGCTCAGCTGCGGGGACGCGCCCTTGCAGCCGCATGTAGAGCAGCGGGTAGGGACGATCCTCTTCGTCGAAGTCGGTTCGCTTATAGGTTGCAAATCCCATGTGCTCGTAGAAACCCACGGCGTTAGGGTTTTGCTCGTTCACGGTGAGCTCTCTCACGCCGAGGCGCTCGATACCGTACGTGAGGAGCCTCCGACCAAGGCCCTGTCCGCGCACGGCAGGATCGAGAAAAAGCATCTCAAGGCGACCCGCCTCCACGCCCATGAAGCCTACGGGCGCTCCATTGCGCTCGGCTACGACAAGCTCGCCCACGCCCTCGATCGCCTGCGGGACGAAGGGCTCAATCTCGACGATCTCTGCATCTGAGAGAAACGTATGCGTTGCGCGCACGGAGCGCTCCCATACAGAGACGAGTTGCGCCGCGAGTTCCGGTGTGCGGTTCGTAGCAGAGAGGATCTGAATGTCGTTGACGGGCATGGGGCTCCTCGGCCGGCAGTTGACGCTGATTGCGCCACAGCATAACGCAGCCGTTATGCGCGGGGCAAACGGCCACGCTGCGCTTTCTCGTGCTTTACGTGGGCCTCACGTTATGTAGAGCCGAAGTGGGAATAGAATGGTGCTCTGAACATAGGGGATATAAGGACGTCGAGAGAGGAGCGTGCCATGGAGTTTCGACCCATGCGCCGTCATCGTCAGGAGCTTTCGCCCGAAGCGTGCCGGGAGGTGCTCGAGCGGGCGACGTCGGGCGTGCTTGCCCTTGTGGGTGACGAGGGCTATCCCTACGCGGTGCCGCTGAGCTACGCCCTTGACGGCGATAGGATTATCTTCCACAGCGCGCGCGAGGGGCACAAGATCGACGCAATCGCGCGCTGCCCCAAGGCTTCGTTTTGCGTGGTCGACCAAGACGACGTTCATCCTGCTGAGTTCACCACGTACTATCGGAGCGTCATCGCTTTCGGGCGGATGCGCGTGATTGAAGACGACGTCGAGAGACGTGCCGCGGCAGAGCTTCTGGGGCGGCGGTATGGGCCCAATCTGCCGGATACCGCCTGCGAAGAGGAGATCAACCGGTTCTGGTCAGGGTTCTGCATGTTGGAGCTGCGCATCGACCACTTGAGCGGCAAGCAAGCGAGGGAGCTCATGCCGCCACGTGCGAAAATATATGCGTTCGCATAATACACGGCTGGCCACAGCGCGGTTTATGCGAACGCATAAACCGCGGCGGTAAGATGATGCTCCCCAGTTTTACACCTCGCCCATCGAATAGAAGCCCTATGTCGCGAGGGCGATCTTTCCTGCTCGAATTGAGTGAAACGTCGCTGTGCCCCCGTGAGGTTCATCGTGGTCACCTTGCAAAATCGTGTGTTGTAATCGGCTAAAAATCGATCGTTGCATGGCAAACGCATAGAGAAGCGAAAATGGGCTGTCGGTATGTTTCCGACATGTTGAGAGGTCGTTTCCCGCATGCGACCGTCTGCTTTCCCGTCGGTTGCGAGGGCGTTTCCGATGTTTCGAGTCCATTGTGGGACGGTAAAACGCCCCCTGTGCGAGCCTCCGGGGGTTAATCGCGCTCCTACCATGACTGTGTTCCGTCCCGTCGCAGGCGCCGCGGCGGGGGCGGTCAAGTTAGGTACGCGCTATTTGGGAGGCGACGCGTATGTTCGATACGGGTTCGACCGCGTTCATGATGGTGAGCAGCATGCTCGTCCTGTTCATGACGCCGGGTCTGGCATTTTTCTACGGTGGACTGTCACGACGCAAGAACGTGATCAACACCATGCTCATGAGTTTTGCGGTGATTGGCATCGTGGGGCTCACGTGGGTGGTCGCGGGATGGTCGATTGCCTACGGGGGCGACGGCACCAACCCTATCATCGGCGGGTTCGATCAACTGGGGCTCGCGGGTACGGTTGCGGGCATGCTTAAGGAGGCCGCCGCGCCGGGCGATGCCACGTATCCCGGTGTGGTGGACGTCACGTTCCAGATGGCATTTGCGCTCATCACCTGCGCCATCGTGACCGGGTCCGTGGCAGGGCGCATGCGCTTCGGTGCGCTGGCGGCGTTTATCGCGGCGTGGTCGCTCGTGGTCTACGCGCCGCTCGCCCACATGGTCTGGGGTGGCGAGCATTCGTTCATCGGCGGGATCATCGGCGCACTCGACTTTGCGGGCGGTGATGTGGTGCACATCAGCTCCGGCCTCACCGGCCTTGCGCTTTGTTGCGCACTCGGTGCCCGTAAGGGGTTTGGTATCAAGACCTACCGGCCCCACAACGTGCCCTTCGTGGCGCTCGGCGCTGGGCTTCTGTGGCTCGGTTGGTTTGGTTTCAACGGCGGATCGGCCTTTGCGGCAGACGGCATCGCGGCGCTTGCGATTTTGAACACCGTGGTCTCTAGCGCCGCCGGCTTGGCCTCGTGGATGATCGTCGAGCGCCTGGCCACGGGCAAGCCCACGCTCGTGGGCGCCTGCACCGGTTTGGTGGCGGGGCTCGTCGTGGTGACGCCCTCGGCGGGCTTCGTCGAGCCGTGGGCCGCGGTCATCATGGGCCTTATGGTCTCGCCGGTCTGCTACTTCGCTATTTCGCACCTTAAGACGCGTTTTGGTTACGACGACGCGCTCGATGCGTTTGGCTGTCACGGCATCGGCGGTATTTTGGGCGGCATTCTCACGGGCATCTTCTGCGTGCCGGAGCTCTCGTGGACGGAGTACGGCGGGCTCATCTACACCGGTGACGCGACGCTTCTCGCGAGCCAGGTTTTGGGCATCGTGGTGACGGCGGTGCTGGTACTCGCGCTGGACGCGCTGCTCATCATCGTCGTCCGAGCCCTCTTTGGCGGGCGGTTGCGTGTGACGGATGCCGAGGAGGCGCTCGGTCTCGATGTCGCCGCCCACGGTGAGAGCGCTTACCCCGCCTATACCGGCCTGGACGTGTAGAACGATTAGATGCGCGGGCGTCCGCTTGAGCTGCGGTGCCCGTTGGGAGGAATGATTCTGATGAAGCAGATTACGGCAATCGTGCGCCCGGAAGTGCTCGAGCCCTTGAAGGATGCGCTTTCCGAGGCCGGGGCGTCGGGCATGACAATCTTCGAAGTTCAGGGCTTTGGCCACCAGCATGGCTGGAAGGAGTTCGTGCGCGGCTCGGAGGTACTGCTCACGATGGTGCCCAAGGTCGAGGTGATGCTCGTAGTTGACGACGGCGAGGTCGAGTCGCTCGTCGAGCGCATCTGCACCGTTGCCCGCACCGGCGAGGTGGGCGATGGCAAGATCTTCATCACGCCGGTCGATGACGTGGTGCGGATTCGCACCGGCGAGCGCGGGGCAACGGCTCTGTAGGATCGGCGTGGGCGCTGTCGCCGAGCGTTTTTCAGCTATTCAACAATCTCAAGCGAGACTTCGGGCAAGGGTGCTGCAATCGCAGACAAAACCGCAGGATTTGAATCTCAGCAATCCCTGCCTACTTGAAGGGTCTGCGCCGGATTGTTGAATAGCTGCATTTTTGCTTGCGGAGGCTTTAATCGTTGGGGTTGATGAGCTCGAGCGCCTCGAACTGCGCCGTGGCAGGATCGAATTCGTAGACGGTGATGCCGCAGTTGCCGATGCGGCGCCCGTCGCCGCGCAGACGCTGCTCCGCCTCGGGGCCCTGCGCGCGCAAAAACTGCGCGACCGCCGCACCGTGGCTTGCCATGAGGACGCGCTCGTGGCCGGGGCGCCGCATGAGCTCGGTGATGGTCTCGACGAGGCGCGCGCGGAACGCCATCTCGCCCTCGCCGCTGAAGGGCACGTAGAAGTCGCCGTAGGGAAGCGGCGGGTTCACGTCCTCGGTAAGGCCCTCGAACGAGCCGAAGTTCCACTCCTTGAGACCCTTCACACGCTCGTAGGCGAGGTCGCCTTGGCCGCTCTCGGCGAGCACGAGCTCGAGCGTGTCGACGGCGCGCTCGGAGGTGGAGCTGTAGGCATGGTCGAACGTCACGCCGTGCTCGGCAAACCAGCGGCCGGCGCCTTGCGCCTGCTCGATGCCGAGTTCGGTCAAGGGCGAGTCGCACCAGCCCTGCTTGCGCTTGAGCACGTTGAAGAGGGTCTGGCCGTGGCGCATGAGATAGAGCTTTGACATGTGGGTTCCTCATTGTCGTCGGGATTGCGTACTGCTTTGCACCTAGTATACGAGTGCGGCGAACGAGAAGGTGACGAGCCTCCACGCATCGCCCTCACGATGGTAGACCTCGGTCACGGCGAAGTGGTGCGCGGTCTCCTGTCCGTCGAGCAGCAGCGCGTAGTCGCAGTCGGTGATGACCACGCCGGTGTCGCCAAAAACACTCGGCGTCTGGTTGTGGAAAAGGATGTTCGTTGGTTTGAAGGCGCCCGAGGTGTAGAACTCGATCTCCTGGTCGAGCGGGGCGGTGATGCCGATGTGCACGAAGGTGCAGGCGGGGTCGGCGATGGCACGCATGCCAGCCTCGTCGGCGTGCTCCATAGCGTCCCAGAAGCACTTGCTGGTCTCAATCAGTTGATCGTTGAGCTGGTCAAACATTGGTTACCCTCCTGTTGCGTGACGGGGTTGAAGGCGCGCTTCGGAGGCGCATGGACCTTACATCTCGTCTGATTAGTACAGCGTGCCACCACCGAGCTGCTGCTTTTTCACGAGTTCGCCGAGCATCCAGCCCACGGTGTTGGGGTCGAAATGGTCAAAGATGCGCGGGAAGGTTGGATCCTCCAGTGTGGCGAACGCGGCCATGTCGGCATCATCGAGGGTGAAGTCGAAGACGTCGAAGTTCTGCTCCATGCGGTCACGATGCGTGGACTTGGGGATGACGACAACACCCTTCTGGATGAGGGCGCGCAGTGCCACCTGCGCCGCCGTCTTGCCATGCTTGGCGCCGATCTGGGCGAGCACGTCGTTGGTGAAGATGCCGTTCTTGCCCTCGGCGAAGGGACCCCAGGCCTCGTGCACCACGCCGTAGCGCGCCATGACCTCGTGCGCGGCGTCTTGCTGACGGAAGGGGTGCGTCTCGATTTGGTTGACGGCGGGCGCCACCTCGGTCAGGCTACAGAGGTCCACCAAGCGCTCCGCGTAGCAGTTGGAGACGCCGATGGCGCGGATCTTGCCCGCCGTGTATGCGTCCTCCATGGCGCGGTAGGCGCCGGGGTAGTCGCCCATCATCTGGTGGAGCAGCATGAGGTCGATGTAATCGGTTCCGAGCTTTTTGAGTGTCTCATCAATCGAGGCGGTGGCACGCTCGTAGTTCATGTTGGAAACCCAGACCTTGCTGGTGATGAAGACCTCATCGCGCGGCACACCGCTCTTGCGGATGCCCTCGCCCACGCCCTCTTCATTGCCGTAGGCCTGGGCGGTGTCGATGAGGCGGTAGCCGACCTCAAGGGCCTCGGCGACGCAGCGTGCCGTCTCCTCCGGCGGTGTCTGAAATACGCCGTACCCGAGCATGGGCATCTCAATGCCGTTGTTCAGCTTTACAAACTCCATGGTGGTTCCCTTCTTGTTGTCGACCCTGCCGAACGAGTTACGCCTGCTTGGAATAATCGTTAGTCGCAAGCACGAACGCCGGCGGCTCCTCGGGCACCTGGTAGTAGGGGTGCTGGGGCAACGCGTTTATGCGCGCCATCTCGTCCTCGGTCAGCTCAAAGTCGAAGATGTCGATGTTGTCGGCCATGTGCGCGGGGTTCAGCGTCTTGGGGAACGTGACGTTGCCTTCCTGATAGCTCCAGCGCAGGATGATCTGCGCAGTGCCCTTGCCGTACTTCTGGGCAAGCTCGGTAAAGATTGGCTCAGTCATGAGGTTGGCATCGCCGTGGCCGAGCGGGTACCAGCCCTCGAAGACCACATCGAAGAGACCGCGCTCGGCAAGCGCTGCCTTGAGCTCGTGTTGGTTGCTGTAGGGGTTGATTTCCACCTGGAGCACGGCCGGCTTGATCTCAGCGACGGCCAAGATCTCATCAATCTTGTGGATGGGGAAGTTGGAGAGGCCGATGGCGCGCACCTTGCCCTCGCGCACAGCCTCCTCCATCGCCTTCCAACCGCTTACGTAGTCGCCGTAGGGCTGGTGGAAGAGCAGCAGGTCGACGTAGTCCGTGTCGAGGCGCTCGAGCGTGGCGTCGATGTCCGCCTTGCACTTCTCGTAGGGGTAGCTCTGCGGGAAGAGCTTCGTCGTCACGAAGAGGTCCTCGCGCGGAACGCCTGCGTCCTTGATCGCGCGCCCGACGGCGACTTCGTTGAAGTAGGCATTCGCGGTGTCGATGTGCGTGTAGCCGAGCTCGAGGGCCTCGGGCAGGTGCTTCTCGACCTCGGCGGAGGTCATCATATACACACCATAGCCGATGGCGGGAATCTCGGTGCCGCTCGTTAACGGAAGGGTGGGGATTTTGATACCCATTATCGTTCCTTTCTCTTGTATAGCATTTTCATCTCATGCATAGAATTACATGGTATAGAGCTGGTGTAAAATGCACCTAGCAGTCAATTGCATGCATGTAGCGCATATAGCGCCTAGAATGCTCGCGGCGATTGTGGGCATCAAATTCGAAAGGTGAGAGGTAGCTGTGGAGTTTGATCAGATGCGTCAGCTCGACGCCATAGAGCGTTTGGGCACCATGTCATCGGCTGCCGAGGAGCTGCACATATCCCAGCCGGCTCTTAGCCGTTCTATTCAGCGGCTTGAGGCCGAGCTGGGCTGCACGTTATTTGACCGCGCGGGCCGCCGCATCGAGCTCAACGATGCCGGTCGTGCGGCGGTCGAGGGGGCACGGGCCATCTTGCGTGACGAGAAGGTGCTCCGGGTGAATGTGGCGGCGGCAGTAGAGCGCGCTCGCGCCCTGCACGTGGCCACGGTCGCGCCGGCGCCGCTGTGGCGCCTGACCGCTCTTGCGATGGAGCGTTTTCCCCAGGAGACGCTCATCTATGAGACGGTGGATGAGCGCGAGGCGCTGCGGCAGGTGGCTTCCGGCGCAAGCGACTTTGCCATAACGTGCGCGGACCCGCATCGACCGGGCCTTCAGGCGTGCGAGCTCATGCACGAGAATCTCTTTGTTACGCTGCCGCCTAACCATCCCTTTGCCGCTCGCAAAGCTGTGGCGTTCGCCGACCTTGCAAACGAGACGTTCCTCATCATGACGAATATCGGTTTCTGGCGCGGCCTGGTCGACCGTGCAATTCCAGGCGCCACCTATATCGAGCAGAACGATCGCATGGTCTTTTCGCAGCTGGCGCGCTCAACTCCGCATTGCACGTTCATCACCGACGCACCGTTTCAACGTGACGCTACGCCGGGTCGCGCCATCGTTCCCATTTCCGACCCCGCCGCCCATGCGGTGTTCTACCTCGTGACGCGTTCGGATGCGAAGGGCATTGCCGGCGCGCTTTTTTCCTGGGCGCGCGAAGAGGGGCGCGCCTGATGGGCGGCCCCGCGCCCTAACCGTTCGCGGAAAGCCTTCGAGCACGTGGTGTCGGTTGAGAGAAAATAACAACTCGGCTATCGATTCGACGTGCGCCCCGGCGGGCGCCAGCAGAAAGGACCTTATATGAAAATCGCTATTCCAACCATGGGTGCCGGCGGACTTGATTGCGAGCGCTCCGGTCACTTTGGCCATTGCGACTGCTTTACGGTGGTGACCGTCGAGGACGGCAAGATTGTCGCAACCGACATCATCGACAACCCGCCCCATGAGGAGGGCGGCTGCCTGCGTCCCGTAGGAATCCTCGCCAATGCCGGCATCGACGCCATCGTTGCCGCAGGCATGGGCATGCGGCCCATGATGGGCTTTGCTGAGGCAGGCATCACGGTGCTCTACGATGCCGAGACCCCGCGCGTGGGCGACGTTGCGGAGAAGACCGCCGCGGGCGCGCTGCCTGTGATGGGCGAGGAGCATGCCTGTCATCATTAATCGGATTGGCGTAGGGTAACGGCAATTTGCGAGGAGGGCATATGAAGGAGCACATCGACGTCATCGAGCGCGCGGGCGACATCTTGGGCGCACTTACGCCCGGGGCGCTGTTCACGGTATGCGTGGACGGCGAGGTGAACACGATGACCATCGGCTGGGGCATGCTCGGTATCGAGTGGCGCAAGCCCGTCTTTATCGCCTATATCCGCAACGACCGCTACACGCACGAGCTGCTCGAGCGCGCCGACTGTTTCACTGTTAACGCTCCTGTACCAACAGGAGACGCCGAGGCGGATGCGCGCGTGCGCCGCGCCCTCGGCTTCTGCGGCTCAAAGAGCGGGCGCGACCTCAACAAGATAGACGGGCTCGGCCTTACACTCGTCGAGGGCGAGCAGGTGGACGCTCCGGCTATTGCCGAGCTGCCGCTCACGCTCGAGTGCCGCATCATCTACCGTCGCGATCAGGACACTGCGCTTATGCCTGATGAGCTCCGCCAGAGCGTGTACGGCGGCGCACCGGTCTACCACACCGCCTATTACGGCGAGGTCGTGGATGCCTACATCGTGAAATGAGATGCGCATGACCAGTCTGAGCAAGATTCTGCTTGGCGGTAGGCTCGAACCCGGAGTGGTGGCGGATGCCGAGCGAGCCAGCTTTGTGAAGGTGGATGATCCCTGGCACCAGTACACCGCGTTTTTTCTGCGACTTGTTGCCGCAACGGTCGTTGCTACCGCGGGAATCGCCGCAGACTCCGCAACCGCCGTCATAGGCGCCATGCTCTTGGCGCCACTCATGTCCCCCATGCTCGGTGCTGCGCTCGCCACGGCGCTCGGTCGGCCCGCAAAGACGCTCCAGACGCTCGCGCTCACGCTCGTTGGCATGGCGGCGGTCATTGCTGTGTCCGCCTGTGTGACGGCCATCGTTCCCGTGGCGATTGACCTGAGCACTAACGCCCAGATTCTGGCTCGCATATCTCCACGGCTTGTCGACCTTATCATCGCTCTCGCTGCCGGCTTCATGGCGGCGTTCGCCTCGATCCGCCGCGATATTCCCGGCACGGCGCCCGGTATCGCGCTTTCGGCATCTATTGTTCCGCCGCTCTGCGTGACGGGCGGCGCTCTTTGAGGGAGCGCCCGATGCCGCTCTCGGGTTCTTCCTACTCTTTGTGACCAACTACGTCGCTATCCAAATTGCCGGTACAGCGGTATACCTCGCCGCAGGGCTTGGGGCTCGGAAGTTCTCGGTTATCGAGGGCGAGGCGCGCGAGCTCTGGTACATCAGCGTGGGAATCGCCGCGGCGGTCGTCGTGGCGCTGCTGGCTACGACGAGCATGGGCATCGTCCATGAGAACGAGCAGCTGCGCATCGCCCAAGACGAGGTGGGGGCATGGATTGAGGGGAGTGACTACCGCGTTTCACGATTCGAGCTTGAGGACGGTGAACTGAGGCTCGAGATTGCGGGCTCGGAGCACGTGCCCTCTGCAGAGCGGCTGAACAGGGCGCTCTTTGACGCGGGCCTTCACCTAGATGAGCTTTCCATCGCCGTGGTGGACGAACGGCGCATCGTGAATACGTCGTAAGCACCTGGATCGGCTTGGAGCCGGCGCGATTGCCTCTTTTTCCAACAATATCAACAAACGGTTGAATATTTTCCTCTTCACGGTGCGCACCGGGCTCGCCACAATAGGTATGAGTGAGGCGAGGGGAATGAGACCCGTATGGCAGCACCGGCAACACCGGGCAAGGGCGCGTTATCGCGATCATTTTGCTCGTGATCTTTTTGGCGATCGGCTTTGTGTTCTTCGATCCTCTGGGCAGCAAAAATCCTGAGGGCGTGGACACCGATGCCTTTGAGCTCCGCAGCGTGACGATGTCGGGCGACGACTATGAGGTCGTCACCTACGACGATGACCTGTTTGTGCTCTCGGCAGATAACGTCGAGGTACTCGGGCTTGAGGACAGTGGTCGCGACTTTATGTCACGCGACGAGAGCACCCTCTGGCTCAAGCCGGATACCGCGGAGCGCCTAGGCCTTGCCGGCGAGATTGATATGGTCAGCTAGGGCGCACCTCAAAGCCACAATCGAACAAGGATTGAATATCCCGTGACGGACGGGTGGTCGAACACCTGTCCGCCATCGGTGGCGCTAAACTGAACTGTTAGCCGGTAGTTGCCGGCGCAATTCCCATACGTTTCGCACCTGGTCCACCGAAAGGGGTTCTCAGTGGCAGATACATCCATCCGCATCCGCGGGGCGCGCGAGCACAACCTGCGGGATATCGATGTCACAATCCCGCGCGACAAGCTCGTCGTTATCACCGGCCTCTCGGGCTCTGGCAAGTCGAGTCTCGCGTTTGACACCATCTATGCCGAGGGCCAGCGTCGCTACGTCGAGTCGCTCTCCAGCTATGCGCGTCAGTTCCTAGGGCAGATGGACAAGCCCGACCTCGACTCCATCGACGGTCTTTCGCCGGCAGTGTCCATCGACCAGAAGACGACCTCCAAGAACCCGCGCTCCACGGTGGGCACGGTGACCGAGATCTACGACTACCTCCGCCTGCTCTTTGCGCGTATCGGCACGCCGCATTGCCCTGAGTGCGGTCGCGTTATCGAGCGCCAGACCACCGACCAGGTGGCCGACAAGATCCTCGAGGCGGGGGAGGGCCGGCGCGCCTTTGTGCTTGCCCCGGTTGTCACGGACCGCAAGGGCGAGTTTGCCAAGCTTCTCGACGACCTGCGCCGCGAGGGCTTCTCCCGCGTGCGTATCGACGGCGAGGTGCACTCGCTCGACGATCCCATCGAGCTCGACAAGAAGTTCCGCCACACCATCGAGGTTGTGGTGGACCGCATCGTCATCCGCGAGGGGTCCGTCGGCCGTATTGCAGAGGCCGTCGAGCAGGCGACCAAGCTCGCGCACGGTCGTGTTGCCGTGTACCTGCTGCCCGACCGTGACGCCCCCGAGGGCACGGCCGGCGAGCTTTTGACCTACTCGCTCGCGCTTGCCTGCCCGGAGCACGGTCACTCCATCGACGACCTGCAGCCGCGCGATTTTTCGTTCAACGCCCCGTACGGCGCCTGCCCGGAGTGCGACGGCCTCGGCTTCAAGAAGGTTGTGGACGCCGAGGCACTCATTGAGGACCCGTCGCTCTCCGTTGAGGACGGCGTCTTTGGCAGCTTCTTTGGCAAGTCGAACTACTACCCGCAGATCTTCCGCGCCCTCGCCAAGCACCTCAAGGTCGATCCCGCCACCCCGTGGCGCGACCTGCCCGCGCGCGTGAAGAAGGTGTTTCTCGACGGCCTTGGCGACAAGAAGATGCGCGTCGACTATCACACACAGGACGGGCGCGATACCCACTGGTTCACCAAGTACTCGGGTGTGCGCAACATCCTGTACGAGCGCTACATCGAGACCACCAACGAGAACACCAAGGCGCGCCTCGAGAAGTACATCCGCGAGGAGCCCTGCCGTGCCTGCCACGGCGCGCGCCTGCGTCCCGAGATGCTCGCCGTCACGGTCGGCGACAAGTCCATCTACGAGGTGTGCTGCATGAGCTGCCGTGATTCGCTCGAGTTCTTTGAGGAGCTTACGCTCACCGAGCGTCAGCAGTTCATTGGCGGCCGCATTGTGAAGGAGATCGTGGAGCGCCTGCGCTTCCTTGTCGACGTGGGTCTTGACTACCTCACCCTCGACCGTGCTTCTGCCACGCTCTCGGGCGGTGAGGCACAGCGCATCCGTCTGGCGACGCAGATCGGCGCGGGCCTCATGGGCGTCCTCTACATTTTGGACGAGCCTTCAATTGGTCTGCACCAGCGCGACAACGAGCGTCTTATTGCCACGCTCGAGCGCCTGCGCGACCTCGGCAACACGGTGATTGTGGTCGAGCACGACGAGGACACCATCCGCGCCGCGGACTACGTGATCGACATGGGTCCGGGTGCGGGCGAGAACGGCGGACACGTGGTGTGCGCGGGTACGCCTCAGGAGGTTATGGCCTGCAGCGACTCGCTTACGGGCCAGTATCTCACCGGTTCGCGCATGGTGGAGCTGCCCGCCGAGCGCCGTCGCCCCGGGCGCGGCGCCCTCACCATCACGGGTGCCAAGGCAAACAACCTCAAAAACGTCACGGCAAAGATCGAGTTCGGCACCTTTACCGTCGTCACGGGCGTATCGGGCTCTGGCAAGTCGAGTCTTGTGACCGACACGATCGCCCCTGCCCTCACGAACGCCATTCATCGCTCGGGCCGCCCCGTCGGTCCGTATAAGAAGCTCGAGGGTGTTGAGGAGATCGACAAGGTCATCGATATCGATCAGTCGCCGATCGGCCGCACCCCGCGCTCCAACCCCGCGACCTACATTGGGCTCTGGGATGATCTGCGCGCGCTGTTTGCGAGCGTGCCGGAGTCCAAGGCGCGCGGCTACTCGCCCGGGCGCTTTAGCTTCAACGTCGCGGGCGGCCGCTGCGAGGCCTGCAAGGGTGACGGCCAGATCAAGATCGAGATGCACTTCCTGCCGGACATCTACGTGCCGTGCGAGGTCTGCGGCGGCAAGCGCTACAACCGCGAGACGCTTGAAGTCACCTACCGCGGCAAGAACATCTCCGACGTGCTCGATATGAGTGTGACCGAGGCGCTCGCCTTCTTTGGCAACATCCCGCAGATCAAGCGGAAGCTCCAGACGCTCTACGACGTGGGCCTGGGCTACGTTCGCCTGGGCCAGCCGGCGACGACGCTCTCGGGCGGTGAGGCGCAGCGCGTGAAGCTCGCCAAGGAGCTCCACCGCAAACAGACGGGCCGCACGTTCTACATTTTGGACGAGCCCACCACGGGTCTGCACTTTGAGGACGTCCGCCAGCTCATCGACGTGCTGCAGCGCCTGGTTGATGCGGGCAACACCGTGCTTGTTATCGAGCACAACCTCGACGTCATCAAGGTGGCCGACCGCATCATCGACCTTGGCCCCGAGGGCGGCTCGCGCGGCGGGCGCATCGTGGTCTCGGGCACGCCCGAGCAGGTCGCGGCCTGCCCGGAGAGCTACACGGGACGCTTCCTCGGCCCCATCCTCGAGCGCGACCGCGCGCGCATGGAGGCGCGAGAGGCTTAAAAGGTGCACGCAACGGCCCGCGTGGCCTCGCCGCGCGGGCGTTGTGGAGTGTGTTTGGGTGCCCGTGGAGCCTGCTATCATGGTAGGCATACGTTTCTGCCCCTCGGGAAGGCATCAGACATGAAGCTCAACCATACCGTTGCATGCCTTGCGCGCGCCGGCGCCGTCCGGCGGGCGGTCGCTGCGGGCCTTGCGCTCTCGCTTGCCGGGGCGAGCGTCCTGGCGCCGCTCTCTGCGGCGGCCGCGCCCTCTGACAGCCTGGAGGCTCAGGTCACTGAAGCCCAGGAAAAGCTTGCTGACCTTACCTACGAGCTCGAGCTTGCCCAGGCCGAGGCGGACACCACGGCGCTCGATCTCGCCGACACCCAGGACCGCATCGCGGAGCTCGAGACGCAGGTGGCCGAGACCTCCGAGCAGCTCGACGCTGCCCAGGCGGATTTGTCGAGCAAGGCGGCCCAATCGTACAAATCTGGTGCGGTCACCCTTATCGACATCATCTTCTCCTCATCGAGCTTTGACGAGCTCGCAAGCCGTCTGTTCTACGCGAACAAGGTCGCCGAGGCGGAGGCCGACCGCGTGTCGACCGTTCGTGAGCTGCAAGAGAGCCTCGCCGCCCAAAAAAGCGAGCTCACCTCGCGCGAGGACGAGCTGACCGGGCTTCTGGCCGACCAGTCTGCCGATGCCGCCGCGCTCGAGGCCGCGCGCAACGAGACGTCGAGCTACGTCAACGGTCTCTCCGGCGAGCTTGCGGAGGCCCTTGCGGCCGAGCGTGCCGCCGCAGCGGAGGTCGTGCACGAGAGCGAGGAGAACTCGGCACCCGCAACCGATAACGGTGGCTCCACTCCTGCAGACGATGAGGGGAGTGCCGAGGGCTCGGGCAACGAGGACAACGGCAACAACGGCGGCGCTGGCAACGGCGGCGCCACGACCCCGAGCGCGCCCTCAACTGACCCGGACCCCGCGCCGAGCACGCCTGATCCCGACCCTGCGCCGAGCGTGCCCGCCGGTAGCGGCAACCTGAGCCAGGGCCAGCGCTCTACCATCATCGCCGCCGCGCGCAGCCAGCTCGGCTGCGCCTACGACTACGGCACCATGATCCCGGGCGTCTCGTTCGACTGCTCGGGCCTTACCACCTACTGCTACAGCTTGGCGGGCGTCTCCATCCCGCGATCCTCAGCTACCCAGTACCGCACCGTCAAGAACGCCGGCAACCTCAAGACCGACGCATCCCAGCTCGTTGCGGGCGACCTCGTCTTCTATCAGACGGGCGGGACCATCCGCCACGTCGCCATCTATATTGGCGGCGGCAACGTCATCCACGCGAGCGACTACAGCACGGGCGTCATCACCTCGGGCCTTTACTACAGCTCGGGCTTCTGCGGTGGCGGCAGCCCCATTTAAGCGCGAGGCGGTTCATGGGGGCAGCGGTAAAGAAGACAAATGCCATGCGCGAGCTCGAGGTAGCGGGCATCGCTTACCGTGTGCATACCTACGAGCACGTCGAGGGCGATTTCTCGGGCGTGCATGTGGCCGAGCAACTTGGTGAGGACCCCGACCAGGTCTTCAAGACGCTCGTATGTGCGGCCCCGTCCGGTGCCCATGTGGTCTGCTGCATTCCCGTCGACCAGGAGCTTGACCTCAAGCGCGCGGCGCGCGCTGCCGGGTGCAAGGCGCTCTCGATGCTGCCCTTGCGCGATCTCACCGCGGTGACCGGCTACGTTCGCGGCGGCTGCTCGCCCGTGGGCATGAAAAAGCCGTTCCCCACCATCATCGACGAGACCTGCCAGCTGTTCGACACCATCATGGTTTCTGGCGGCAGGCGGGGCATCCAGCTCGAGCTCGATCCTGCGGAGCTCGTACGCATCACCAAGGCGCAGATGGCAGACATCTGCATGGAGGGCAAAGCATGAGTGACGAGAAGCGCCGCGAGGGCGCGCATTTCAAGGGTGCCGAGGGCGCTGTCGAGCCGACTTCGCCTGCTTCGGCGGCGGACGATGACTTCTCCACGTCGGGAGATTACGCAAATGTAGGGCGCTCCGCCGGCCTCATGACGCTGCTCATCATCATCTCGCGCCTGACCGGCTTTGCGCGCACGTGGTTCATGGGCATCGCCTTTGGCGTGTCGCTGCTCGCTTCGTCCTACAACATCGCCAACAACCTCCCCAACATGCTCTACGAGCTTGTGATGGGCGGCATGCTCGTCACGGCGTTTCTGCCCGTCTACATGGACGCGCGCCGGCAGGGCGGGCGTGAGGGCGCCAACGCTTATGTGGGGAACCTCCTGTCGATCCTGCTCATCATCTTGGGCGGCGTCTCGGTCATAGCCTGCGTATTCGCCCCGGCGCTCATCTGGACGCAGTCGTTTTTGAGCGACGGTTCCGAGATGGAGACGGCGGTCTACTTCTTCCGCTTCTTCGCGTTCCAGATCCTGTTCTACGGACTTGGTTCGGTGTTTTCCGGCGTGCTTAACGCACACCGCGACTACTTCTGGAGCAACGTCGGACCCATCTTGAATAACGTGGTCGTGATCGCGAGTTTCGCGGCGTTTCCGGCAATCGCCGGCGTGAGCGAGGCGGCCGCGATCACGGTGCTCGCCGTAGGCACCACCGCCGGCGTCTTTGTGCAGATGGCCTGCCAGATCCCCGCGCTTGCGCGCCACGGCATCCACCCGCGCCTGCACGTGGACTTGCACGATCCGCTCCTCAAGAAGACCGTCTCTCTTGGCGTGCCCACGGTGATCGCTACGCTCTGCACGCTCGTTACGAGCTCGGTCATGAACTCAACGGCGCTCGCCGTCCAGCCGGGCACGGGCTCGTCGGTCATCGCGTATGCGCGCCTGTGGTACACGCTGCCCTACGCCCTTCTTGCGGTCTCGCTCAACACCGCGCTCTACACTGAGCTCGCGCGCGACGCCACGGTGGGCGACGACGATGCGGTGCGTGACGGCCTCTCCCGCGGCATTGCCCAGCAGTTCTTTGTGCTCATCCCCTTTGCACTCTACCTCATGGCGTTCAGCTTCCCGCTCAACATGGTCTACTGCGCCGGCGCGTTTGACATCGAGGGCGTGGGGCTCGTCTCGGAGTACCTGTGCTTCCTCGCGCCGTCGCTGCCGCTTTATGGCGTGTGCATGCTCATGCAGAAGGGCTGCTCGGCGCTGCGCAACATGAACCCCTACGCCGCGTTCATGCTCATCGGCGCCGTGGCCGAGATTGCCTTCTCGCTCACCTTCGCGGTGGGCGCCGGGTTTGGCATGCCGGCCATCGCGCTTTCCATGACGGCGTCCTACCTTGCCTCAGACATCGGCGCGTTCTGGTGGATGCGCCGTCGCCTGCGCGGCCTTCGCACGGCAAAGATCGCGCACGGCATCGTGGGCGGCCTTGTGCTCGGCGGCCTCGGCGCCGCGGCGGGCGCGGGCGTGGTTGCCGCGCTCGAGACCTTCGTGAGCCCGCTCATCAGCTACCTGCCCGACGGCAGCGTCGTCACGGCGGGCATGGCGCAAACGTTTGCCTACATCGTCGCCGGCGGCATCGTCGCGCTCATCGTCACCTTTGCGCCGGCCATCGTCCTCAAGTTCCCCGAGGCGGAGATGTTCCGCTCCATTCTGCGCCGTGTGAAGCGGTAGGCGCCCATGGCATCGCAACAGTGGCACGACGCGCAGCCGTCTGCCGAGCGTACCGAGCATATCGACGAGACCCTCATAGCACCGGCGCCCGGCATCGAGCCGAGCCTGGCCGAGCAGGTCGCGCGCGTCCCCACGAGTCCGGGCTGCTACCTGTGGAAGGACGCCGAGGGTACGGTCATCTACGTGGGCAAGGCCAAAAACCTGCGCGCCCGCATGCGCCAGTACGTGCAGCTCACCGACGAGCGGCAGAAGATCCCGCTCATGATGCAGCTCGTACGCTCCTTCGACTACCTTGTGGTGGAGAGCGAGCACGAGGCGCTTGTTTTGGAGCGCAACCTCATTGGGCAGTACCACCCTTACTTCAACGTCGACTTCAAAGACGACAAGAGCTACCCCTTCATCGCGCTCACCAAGGGTGACCTCTTTCCGGCTATCAAGTACACGCGCGAGCGGCACCGCCCCGGTACGCGCTACTTTGGCCCCTATACCGACAGCCGCGCCGCGCGCGACACAATCGACACCATCCGTAAGGTGATTCCCATCTGCATTGCCACCTGCGCGGAATGGAAGCGCTGCCGCCGCCTTGCCGAGGCGCATAAAGGGGACGAGGGCATCCTCGGCCTCATCATGGCGGAGAAGGGGCGCCCCTGCTTTGACTATCACGTGGGGCGCGGCCCCGGGGCTTGCGTGGGTGCGATTTCGCCCGAGGAGTATGCCAAAAACGTGCGTCGGGTGGAGCGGTTCCTCTCGGGCAAGCGCAGCGAGGTCACCGGCGAGCTTAAGGCGGAGATGGCAGAAGCCGCATCCGAGCTCGATTTCGAGCGCGCCGCCCGCATCAAACGCCGCCTCGAGGTGATCGACGGGCTCGACGACCGCCAACAGGTCGTGTTCCCCTCGCGGGTGGACATCGACGTCATCGGTTTCTACCGCGAAGAGACCATCGCCGGTGCCTGCGTATTCGCGGTGCGTGAGGGGCGCACGGTCAGAAGCTGCGAGTTCATCCTCGACAAGGGCCTTGATGTGGACGAGGAGGAGCTCGTCGCCGGTTTCATCAAGCGCTACTACGACGAGACCGCCGATATTCCCGCCGAGGTCGATGTGGCGGTGGAGCTCGCCGATGCCGAGGTGATAGGGGAGTGGCTTGCCGAGAAGCGCGGCCGCGCCTGCCAGATCCACCGGCCGCAGCGCGGCGAGAAGCGCCGCCTGATGGAGATGTGTGAGCGCAACGCCCGCCACGCGCTCATGCGCTACATGATGCGCACCGGCTACGCCGACGACCGCACCAACCAGGCGCTCCTCGAGCTCGAGAGCGCCCTTGCGCTGCCGGCGCCTCCGCTACGTATCGAATGCTTCGACATCTCGACCATCCACGGTCGCTTCACCGTGGCGTCCATGGTGGTCTTCACCAACGGCAAGCCGGACAAGTCGCAGTACCGCCGCTTCAAGGTGAGAAGCGTCACCGGTGAGGCCAACGACTTCCTCTCCATGCAAGAGGTGCTCGGGCGCCGTTACGCGCCGGAGCGTATGGAGGACGAGCGCTTTGGCTCACGGCCCGATCTGCTTGTGGTCGACGGTGGCAAGCCGCAGCTCACGGCGGCCTTGACGCAGCTTGAGGAGCTTGGGCTCGATATTCCCGTATGCGGTCTTGCCAAGGCGGACGAGGAGGTCTTTGTCCCTTGGGATGACACGCCGGTTGTGCTGCCCAACGGATCGGCCTCGCTCTATCTCATCAAGCAGGTCCGTGACGAGGCGCACCGCTTTGCCATCACCTTCCACCGCGAGCTTCGCGACAAAGCCATGACGGTGTCGGTCTTGGACGAGGTGGAGGGCGTGGGCCCCACGCGCAAAAAGGCCATCATGAAGCATTTCGGTTCGCTCAAGCGTCTGAAGCAGGCTCGTGTGGAGGACATCGCCGCTGTAAAGGGCGTGCCGCGTGATGTGGCTCAGGCGGTATACGATACCCTGCGCGCTTGGGACGCTGAGCGCAACAGCTAAGCGCCGTTTCGTAGCTGCAGCTGTCTTACGAGGCAACCGCGCATTTTGGCATCATTTGTGCATCTAGCAGGTCAAACACACCGTGTCAAGATGATGTGTGCTCCAACTGGCCTTACCATTGCGATACATACTGGTATCACACTTGTTGATACCAGTATGTTTTGTCAATAAAAAAATAGGGATAACCTGCGATTACCGTTTGCCACGTGGTTGTGACCTCTCGCCGAGAACAGTCTCTGTTAAGTGGTTGTACCGTGAAGGAGCAATTGTGGAAAACAAGAGATTCAGCGGTGTCATTCCTCCCGTGGTGGTGCCGCTTACCCAGGACCGCAAGCTTGATGTGCCCTCGTTCGAGCGCAACATCAACCGCATGATCGAGGCGGGCGTTGACGGCCTGTTCATCCTGGGCTCTTCCTCCGAGGTCGTGTTCTCGACCGATGAGCGCCGTACCGAGATCATCGAGAACATGGTGCGCATCGTCGACCATCGCGTGCCGGTTCTTGCGGGCATCATCGATACCGAGACCGAGCGCATGATCGAGCACGGCAAGCGTGCCGAGCAGATGGGTGTCGACGCGCTCGTGGCCACCTGCCCGTTCTACGCGCTCCAGGGCATCAATGAGATTGAGTGGAGCTTCCGCTGCCTGCACGATGCTCTCAACCTGCCCATCTTTGCCTATGACATTCCGGTGTGCGTGCACAACAAGCTCGATGTGGACATGCTCATCCGCCTTGGTGTCGACGGCGTACTCGCCGGCGTGAAGGACTCCTCGGGCGATGACGTGTCGTTCCGCCGCCTCATCCTCAAGAACCGCGACGCGGGCCATCCGCTGCAGCTTCTTACCGGCCACGAGGTCGTGGTCGATGGGGCGTATCTCGGCGGTGCCGACGGCTCGGTGCCGGGCCTCGCCAACGTCGAGCCCTACGGCTACATCCGCCAGTGGAAGGCTGCGCAGGCCGGCGACTGGGAGGCCGTCCGTGACGAGCAGGATCGCCTTGCCCGCATCATGGAGATCACCTCGGTGACCTCCGGTGTTCAGGGCTTCGGTGCCGGCGTCGGCGCTTTCAAGACGGCCCTTCAGCTCATGGGCGTGTTTGAGACCAACCAGATGCCGCGTCCCGTTCACTCGCTCAAGGGCGAGAACGTCGAGGCAATCCGCCGCGTCCTTGTGGACAACGGCCTTCTGTAAACCATGAGAGGGGCGGGCGCACGAGCCCGCCCCTGCTGTTTTGCGGTACGGTGCCGCTTGGTGCCGACGCTGCTCAGCTGGGCGATAGGGGAGACTATGGAGAACACCGACCGTTTCGTTTGCGCCGTCGATATCGGCGGTACCAAGATCGCCTGCGCCATCATGGCGTTTCCCGCAACGGGGGAGCGCCCGCACCCGGTCTATGAGGCAGAGGTTGCCACCGGCGCCTCCGAGGGCGGCGAGGCGGTTTACGCGCGCGTTGAAGATGCGGTGTGTACGGCGCTTGCCTCCTTTGACGGGGGAGAGGTGCTCGGCGTGGGCGTAGGGTCTGCCGGTGTGGTTGACCCAAGGACCGGCTGCATCGCCTATGCGAACGAGATCATGCCCGGGTGGGGCGGCATTGCGCTCGGTCCGCGCCTGGCAGAGGCGCTCGGTCTTCCCGTTGCGGTGACGGGAGACGTTCATGCCCACGCGCTCGGTGAGGCACGCTGGGGCGTTGGCAGGGGGTACGACTCGGAACTCTGCCTAGGCATCGGCACGGGCATTGGCGGAGCCTTTGTTGTCGATGGCCGCGTCATGCGCGGTTCTCACGGTGCCGCCGGCCACATGGGCCACATCGAGAGCACGGCTGCTACGGGCATCCCCTGCGCGTGCGGGCGCTCGGGCCACCTTGAGTCAGTCGCCTCGGGCACCTCTATCGGCCGCGTGTTTGAGGAGCGCTACGGTCGCGTCGACCCTGCGCGCCCGACGGTCGGCCGCGACGTCAACGACCTTGTTGCCGCAGGAGACGAGCGTGCGATCTCGGTCGTGCGCGAGGCGGGGCACGCCCTCGGCGCGAGCTTGGGGTCGCTCGCCAACGTTCTCGACCCCGCGGTCATCGTGCTTTCGGGCGGCGTCATCCACGAGGGCACGGGCTGGCGCAGCGAGACCTGGCGCGCCTCGGTTGCAGAGGGCTATCGCTCCCAGGCGCTCGACCCCCTGCAGGATACGCCCATCCTCATCGGCGAGCTCGAGGGTGAGGCCCCGCTCATCGGTGCTGCGGAGAATCTGCTCGATACCCTGAAATGAGTCGCGCGGGGCGGGTACATCTGAGGCTAGGTGCCCCCAACCTCGCTGCTTTTCCAGAAAGGAAGACCCATGACCGTCGATCCGATCATCCAATCGCTTAAGGGCAAGCTCATCGTGAGCGTCCAGGCCTACCAGGGCGAGCCCCTGCGCCGCCCCGAGATCATGGCGACCATGGCACGCGCCTGCGAGCTCGGCGGCGCGGCTGCTATCCGCTGCCAGGGACTCTCCGACATCGCCGCCATCAAGGGCCGTGTCGAGGTTTCCGTCATCGGTCTGTGGAAGGAGGGCCACGAGGGCGTCTACATCACGCCGACGCTGCGCCATGCGCGTGCCTGCGTCATGGCGGGTGCAGATATCGTGGCGATCGACGCCACCGACCGCCCGCGTCCCGATGGAAAGACCGTCGCCGACACCCTGGAGCCGCTTAAGGCCGAGGGCGTGCTCACCATGGCGGACTGCATGACCATCGACGACATCCGCCGCGCGGTCGAGATGGGCTTCGACATTGTCTCGACCACCCTCTCCCACGGTGTCGCCGCCATCGACTGCACCATGGCGGACGGCCCCGATCTGCCGCTTCTGCGCCAGGCCGCCGAGGAGTTCCCCGGCTTCCCTGTGATCTGCGAGGGCCGCGTCCATACGCCCGAGGAGGCTCGCGCCGCCATCGACGCCGGCGCCTGGGCGGTTGTGGTGGGCACCGCGATCACGCATCCCACAAGCATCACCAGCTGGTTCAAGGCTGCGCTCGACGCGTAAGGCGCCGTGGCACGCAGGTTGGTGCCAACGGGCGTTGCGGCGCATGTCCGCGCGCACCGCTATACTGAATAGAGACGAGCGATCGGGGGCAACGCGGCGGTCGTCGCGCCCCCGATGTCTTTTAGGAGGTGCGCTCATGGCGAGCGACGAGGCCATCAGAACGCGGGAAAACGCCGAGCGCGTGCCCGACATCGTGATTATCACCGGCATGTCCGGGTCCGGCCGCACGCAGGCGATGCACGTGTTCGAGGATATGGGCTACTTCTGCATCGACAACCTGCCGCCGCGCCTCATCCAGCAGCTTGCCGAGCTCGTGGGCATCAACGCGGGCGTGGGCAGGCATCTCGCCGTGACGTGCGACCTGCGCAGCCAAGGGCTTTTCGACGAGCTCCTCGACGTGGTGACTGCCCTCGAGGAGCACGAGATGTCGGTCGATGTCGTCTACCTCGACGCCTCGGACGAAGTGCTCATGCGCCGCTACAACGAGAACCGCCGTCGCCACCCGCTCGCGCAGACGGGCGAGAGCACCGCAGACGCCATCGCGCGGGAACGCCAACAGCTCGCCGCCATCCGCGACCGCGCGGACATGATTATCGACACCTCGCACCTTTCCACCTCATCGCTTCGCGCGATGCTGAGAAGCGCTTTCTCTGAGCTCACCGACCAGCAGCTCATGGAGGTGCGCGTCTTCTCCTTTGGCTTCAAGCACGGGCTCCCCGCGGAGGCCGATATCATGATCGACGTGCGCTTTTTGCCCAATCCCTTCTACGACCCCGAGATGCGCCGCCTGACGGGACTCGACGAGAAGGTCTCGACGTTTGTGCTCGACCACCCCAAGACCGAGGCGTTCTGGCGCGCGTGGTGCCAGTTGCTCGACGCGGTCATGCCGGGCTACATCGCCGAGGGCAAGCCGCAGCTCTCCATTGCAGTGGGCTGCACGGGCGGCCAGCACCGCTCGGTGGCTATTGCCGAGGCTACGGGTCGCTACCTTGCCGGGCAGGGCTATCACGTGGCGGTGTCGCACCGCGATCTTTCGCGCGCCAACCTCACGCCTACGGGCGAAGCCCACTGATAGGGGAGAGCGATGTCGTTTACCGCTGAGGTGCGCGACGAGCTGTCGCGCTGCGAACCCGCGTGCGAGTACTGCAACCTCGCCACGCTGGCGGCGCTCGTGCGCGTGAGCGGAACCCTCTCCATCACCGGTGAGGGGCGCCGGCTCACCGTTGCGACGGAGACGGGCGCGGTGGCGCGCACCATGATCAACCTCACGCACACCGTGCTCAAGCTCAAGACCGAGCTCACCCCGCGCCGTTCGGTCCTCCACAAGGTCCGCAACTACCTCATCACGCTGCCCGAGCAGCCGGGGCTCGACAAAGCCCTCGTCCTGCTCGGTATCCTCGACCGCAAGGGACGTCTTGTGGCGGGGGTTCCCCGGCACGTGGTCGCGCGCCCGTGCTGCAGGCTCGCTTACCTGCGCGGTGCGCTCATCGCGGGCGGCTTTGTGGCGGACCCCAAGGGGGACTTCCACCTCGAGATCGCCGTCTCGGGCGAGGAGCTTGCCGAGGGACTCGCGCAGCTCATCGAGCAGGTGGGAGTCCACGCCCGCGTGAACCGCCGGCGCGGCGCCTTTGCCGTCTATATCAAGAGCGCGGAGGATATCTGCCAGCTGCTCGATGCGGTCGGCGCTAAGCGCAGCGTTGCGAGCGTGCGCGACGCGCGCGCCATGAAGCACGTCAAGAACAATGTGAACCGCCGGGTGAACGCCGAGTTTGCTAACCAGTCGCGCACCGCCGACGCCGCTCAGCATCAGGTCGAGCTCATCGCCCGCGTGCATGCCGAGGGGCTGTACGAAACGCTCCCCGAGGCCCTGCGCACCTTTTGCGACCTGCGCGAGGCCCACCCCGATCTGTCACTGCGCGATCTGGGCGCGCTCGTCGACCCACCGCTCTCCAAGTCCGCCCTCTATCATCGGGTGCTCCGCTTAGAGAAGCTTTTCGGCGAGCACTGAGGATGTGCGTGCAAACCGGTATGCTGTGCACCAAAATGAACTCTCCGCAGCTAAGGCAGGGTGTCAGATAATCAAGTGACCCACCGTCCACCGATGAACATCAGCTTTCGGTCAAAAACTCGCCATTGACGCGAATGCAATTTTGAAAAAACGGTACACTGAGTAAGTGGTTTGTCTGTGGACCTCGACTGCGGGCACCCGTCCGCGGAGGTCTAACGAAAGGAGACACGAATGGCAGTAAAGGTTGCGATTAACGGCTTTGGTCGCATCGGTCGTCTCGCGTTCCGTCAGATGTTCGGGCACGAGGGTTCCGAGATCGTCGCCATCAACGACCTCACCTCCCCTGACATGCTTGCTTACCTGCTGAAGTATGACTCCACGCAGGGTAACTACAGCCGCGATCACGAGATCACCGCTGGCGAGAACTCCATCACCGTCGACGGCAAGGAGATCACCATCTACAAGGAGGCCGACGCTAACAACCTCCCGTGGGGCGAGCTCGGCGTCGACGTCGTTCTCGAGTGCACCGGCTTCTACACCAGCAAGGACAAGGCTCAGGCCCACATCAACGCTGGCGCCAAGAAGGTCGTCATCTCCGCTCCTGCGGGCAACGACCTCCCCACGATCGTCTACAACGTTAACCATGAGAGCCTGACGGCTGATGACAACATCATCTCCGCCGCTTCCTGCACCACCAACTGCCTCGCTCCGATGGCCAAGGGTCTCAACGACTTCGCGCCCATCGTCTCCGGCATCATGACCACCATCCACGCCTGGACCGGCGACCAGATGCCGCTCGACGGCCCGCAGCGCAAGGGCAACAAGCGCCGCAGCCGCGCTTGCGCCGTCAACATCGTCCCGAACTCCACCGGTGCTGCTAAGGCCATCGGCCTGGTGCTCCCCGAGCTCAACGGCAAGCTGATCGGTGCCGCCCAGCGCGTTCCCACCCCGACCGGCTCCCTCACCAACCTCTACGCCGTCGTTGACAAGAAGGTCACCGTCGACGAGGTCAACGCCGCTATGAAGGCTTACGCCGAGACCATCCCGGAGACCTTCGCCTACAACACCGACGACATCGTCTCCACCGACATCATCGGCGAGACCCACGGCTCGATCTTCGACGCCACCCAGACCATGTGCTCTGACCTCGGCAACGGCCAGACCCTGGTTCAGGTCGTCTCTTGGTACGACAACGAGAACTCCTACACCTCGCAGATGGTCCGCACCATCAAGTACTTCGAGAAGTTCGTCGCCTAAGTGCCGCTTCGCGAGCTTGAACGCAGTTAGCGTCTGATAGGGGCGCGGCCTTTGGGCTTGGGCCCGAAGCCGCGCCCCTTTTCGATGGGACGCGCCGCCCCATCGTCAGATAGGTAAGTACCCGTAACGCTAGAAAGGTAGATGCACATGGCTTTCACCAAGAAGACCGTCCGTGACATCGACGTCGACGGTAAGCGCGTTCTCATGCGCGTTGACTTCAACGTGCCTCTGAAGGACGGCGTCGTGACCGATGACACGCGCGTACGCGCCGCCATCCCCACGATTCAGTATCTCAAGGAGCACAACGCCAAGATCATCCTCATGAGCCACCTCGGCCGCCCGAAAGGCGACGGTCCCGAGCCCGAGCTTTCGCTCAAGCCGGCCGCCGACAAGCTCGCTGAGCTCACCGGCTACGACGTGAAGTTCGTGGATGACACCTACGGCGAGAAGGCCAAGGCCGCCGTCGACGCTCTCGAGCCGGGCGACATCCTCGTTCTCGAGAACGTCCGCTTCGTCAAGGCCGAGAAGAAGAACGACCCCGAGATCGCCAAGATTCTCGCCTCCTACGGCGACATCTTCGTGCTCGACGCCTTCGGCACCGCCCACCGCGCCCAGGGCTCCGTGGTCGGCCCCGCCGCCTACCTGCCCGCCGTCGCCGGCTTCCTGCTCGAGAAGGAGGTCGACACCCTGACCTCCATTTTTGCCGAGCCCGCGCGTCCCTTCGTCGCCATCGTCGGCGGCTCCAAGGTGTCCTCCAAGATCGGCGTTCTCGATCACCTCATCGACTCTGCTGACACCCTCATCATCGGTGGCGGCATGGCCTACACCTTCTTCCTCGCCAAGGGCTACACCGTCGGTACCTCCCTCCAGGAGCCCGACTGGGTCGAGCGCGCCGGCGAGATGCTCAAGAAGGCCGAGGACAAGGGCGTCAAGATCCTGCTCCCGATCGACAACATCGTGACCGATCACTTCGGCGAGGACGCCGTGGGCGAGGTCGTCGACTCCGATAAGATCCCGGCAGACCGCATGGGTATGGACATCGGCCCCAAGACCGAGAAGCTCTATGCCGACGCCATCGCTGAGGCCAAGACCGTCTTCTGGAACGGCCCCATGGGCGTTTTCGAGATGGATCAGTTCGCGCACGGCACCCAGGCTGTCGCCGAGGCAGTTGCCGCCAACGAGGGCTGCACCTCCATCATCGGCGGTGGCGACTCCGTCGCAGCTGTCAACAAGTTCAACCTGGCCGACAAGATGTCCTGGATCTCCACGGGTGGCGGCGCCTCCATGGAGCTCGTCGAGGGCAAGGCCCTTCCTGGAGTGGAGGCTCTGAACGATGCCGAGTAAGCGTACCCGCCTCATCGCAGGCAACTGGAAGATGAACAACGACGTCCCGGCCGCCAAGGAGCTCGCCGAGGCGCTCGTCGAGCAGGTTCCGGCTTCCGACTCCGTTGAGGTCGTCATCTGCCCGCCCACCATCGACCTTGCGTGCACCTCGCACAAGGTCGCCGATTCCGCTATCAAGCTAGGCGCCCAGAACGTCTACTGGGAGGCCTCCGGTGCCTACACCGGCGAGACCTCTTGCGACATGCTGAAGTCCGTCAACGCCGAGTACTGCATCATCGGTCACTCCGAGCGTCGCGACTACTTCCATGAGACGGACGAGGACGTCAACAAGAAGGCCAAGGCCCTCATGGCTGCCGGCATCGTGCCGATCAGCTGCTGCGGCGAGTCCCTTGAGGTCCGCGAGGCCGGCAAGCACGTCGAGTTCGTCGTCGACCAGATCAAGAAGGACACCGAGGGCCTCGAGATCACCGACCCCAGCAAGTACGTGGTCGCCTACGAGCCCATCTGGGCCATCGGCACCGGAAAGACCGCCACGGCCGATGACGCCCAGGAGGTCTGCGGCGCCATCCGCGCCACGCTCACCGAGATCTTCGGCGAGGAGACCGCGGCTGGCATCCGCGTCCTGTACGGCGGCTCCGCCAAGCCCGAGAACATCGCTGGCTTCCTCGAGAAGGAGGACGTCGACGGTGCGCTCGTGGGCGGTGCTTCGCTCAAGGCCGACAGCTTCGCTGCGATGGTTGAGAAGGCGGCTGAGTAATGGCAGAGAACAAGCGTCACCTTCCGGCGCTCCTCGTGATCATGGACGGCTTCGGCCTCGCTCCCGCGGGCGACAACAACGCCGTCTACAAGGCGAACAAGCCGTTCCTCGACAAACTCTGGAACGAGTATCCGCACACCACGCTCGGCGCTTCGGGCGAGGATGTGGGTCTGCCTGACGGCCAGATGGGCAACTCCGAGGTCGGCCACCTGAACATCGGCGCCGGCCGCATCGTGTTCCAGGAGCTCAGCCGCATCAACAACGCCATCAAGGACGGCTCCATCCAGGAGAACGCTACCCTCGCCAAGGCTATGGACGACGTGGCCAAGAAGGGTGCGACCCTGCACCTGCTCGGCCTCGTCTCCCCGGGTGGCGTCCACTCCATGCAGCGCCACGGCGAGAACCTCGCCGCCATCGCCGCCATGCACGGCGTGGAGCGCGTGCGCTTCCACTGCTTCATGGATGGCCGCGACGTAGACCCGCACTCCGGTGCCGGCTACATCGAGACCCTGAAGGAGAACCTCGAGGCGCTCTCCAAGTACACCGGCGTCGATGCGCGCATCGCCACCGTCTCCGGCCGTTACTGGGCTATGGACCGCGACAACCGCTGGGAGCGCGTCGAGCGCGCCTACGACGTGGTCACCCTGCCTTCCGACACCGAGTGTGACCCGGTCGAGGGCGTCAAGGCCTACTACGAGAAGGATGAGCGTGGCGACGAGTTCGTCGAGCCCTTCGCCTGCCACAACGAGGGCGTTGCAGACGGCGATGCGATGGTGTTCTTCAACTTCCGTCCCGACCGCGCCCGCGAGATGACCCGCGCCTTCACCGAGGCCGATTTCGACGGTTTCGAGCGCAAGGTCGCGCCGAAGCTCAGCCACTTCGTCACCATGACGGAGTACGACGACACCTTCACCAACGTGGAGGTCGCGTTCCCCAAGACCTTCCCGGAGAACGTGCTCGCCGACGTCATTGCCCAGAACGGGCTCAAGCAGCTTCATACCGCCGAGACCGAGAAGTACGCCCACGTGACGTTCTTCCTGAACGGCGGCGTCGAGGAGCCCAAGGAGGGGGAGGAGCGCGTGCTCGTTCCCTCGCCCAAGGTTGCTACCTATGACCTGCAGCCCGAGATGAGCGAGCCGGAGGTTACCGAGAAGCTCGTCGAGGCTATCAACGAGGATCGCGCCGATTTCTACATCGTGAATTACGCGAACTGCGACATGGTCGGCCACACCGGCGTCTTCGACGCTGCCGTCAAGGCGGTCGAGGCCGTGGACGACGGCCTGTCGAAGGTCATCCCGGCGATTCTCGCCAAGGGTGGTTTCGCGCTCATCACGGCTGACCACGGCAACGCCGACCACATGTACGACGAGGACGAGTCGGGCGAGAAGCACCCCTTCACCGCCCACACGACCAACCGCGTGCCCTTCATCGTGGTCGATCCGGCTGCCAAGCTCACCGGTATCGAGGATGGGCGTCTTTCGGACACCGCTCCGACGATGCTCACGCTCGCCGGTCTCGAGCCCTCTGCCGAGATGACCGGTCGCGTGCTCGCCGTCGAGGAGTAGCGCATTTGGGGACGGGTTCGTTTTGACCCATCCCAATATACGGGGTGGGGCGCCTGAGCGTCCCGCCCCGCAGAACAACCAAAGACCATCTGCTGTTTTCGGCGGATGGTCTTTTGCGTATTTGGGGACGTGCTCAAAACGTGCACGTGGACGCACGTTTGCACGTTTGGGGACGGGGTCGAAATATGCGGGTATGGGACCGCGTGCAAAAGGAGGAACCGAAATGCCGAGAACGTCACGCATCCGTTCCGAATCCGGGTTCTATCACGTCATATTCCGCGGCAACGGAAAGCAGCTGCTATTCGAAAGCGACGAGGACCGAGTGTGTTTCCTCAGCTTACTAAAGGAAAAGGTCTTGGGTCAGGGCATTTCCCTTATCGCGTGGTGCCTCATGAGCAACCATATTCATCTGCTGCTCGATGATCTGCAAAACAATCTGAGCCACGCCATGCATGCGCTGGCAACCGCCTACGCGCGTCACTTCAATGATGCGACCGGTCATGTAGGAGCGGTCTTTCAAGGCCGCTTCACCAGCGTTCCCATCAAAGATAACGAACAACTACTGCAAGTCGTTCGCTATATTCATGACAATCCCGAAAAGGCAGGGATTGCGCCGTTCCGGGAATACCGTTGGAGCAGCTATAGGGAGTACCTGAGCGGTGCGCACCTTATCAACGACAAGCTGGTTCTTGAGCTGATCGGGGGCAGGGAGCACTTTGAGGAGTTCAGCCGCAGCGAGCGGTATTCTGGGTACTATGTGCGGTCGGGCAAACGGGTCTCCGATGAAGATGCGATGCTTGCGGCGCGCAACGTGTTGGGCGATGTCACTCCAACGGACGTGAAAGGGATAGAAAAGGCTCGCCGAGACGATGCCTTGCGCGCTTTGCGGCAAGCGGGCCTTACCCGCAAGCAGATTGAGCGCCTGACGGGCATCGGTGCGAGCGTCATTTCTCGCGCAACCGCGCGCTGAAGGTCCCCAATCGTGATGCAATTGCACGTTTTGAACCCGTCCCCAAATGAGCTTGCGGCGTAAAGCGAGGTTGCGCTAAAGTATCGAACGATATGTCTTTCGAGGGACAGCGATTCATAATCGCCTGTCCCCAAAACCAACGAGGAGTGACCCATGGGTCCGTTCCAGATCATTATCTTCATCGTGTGGGCGCTGTCTGCTCTCGCTCTCATCGCGCTCGTGCTTATGCACTCCGGCAAGGGCACCGGCGTCTCCGACATGATTGCGAGCTCGCTCTACAACGCGAGCGCTGCCACTGGCGTTATGGAGAAGAATCTCGACAAGCTCACCATCATCGTTTCCGTGGTGTTTGCGGTGTGCGTGGTCCTCTGCATGTTCTTCTTCCCGCAGGGCATTGTCGGCATCTAAGCTGCCGTTACGCAACAAGCGGATTTGTCAGGGCCCTCGCGCTCTTGGGGACGTGTCGTTCCCGTGAGCGCGAGGGCCTTTTTTCGGTTTGCGAGAAACACGCTTGAAACAATATGCATCGGTGAGCGGTTCCTATGAGATAACAACCAGCGTAATAGCAGGAACACTCCAGCGTGCCAAAGAGTGTCCAGCGCGTTTACCGAAATAGTTTGCACGCGGGCGGTAAAAATCGGGTACTGTTATACAGAACGTCAGCATCCTGAGCACAATTCTGTGTCTTTGGGGTGAAGACGATGTAAGGGGCGTGCAAGGCGCACGCCTACATCTGAAGGAGGATTGCATGGCAGACTTCAACATGAATCGTCGCCAGTTCGTGGGCAGCGCCCTCGCGGCGAGCGCCCTCGCTGCTCTGGCGGGTTGCACCAACAACGGTGGCGGCACCGGTTCCGGCTCCGCTTCCGCGGCTGCTCCCACGGTTGGCGACAACTACATGAACTTCTACCTCTCTGAGCCTGCGTACATCGACCCGTACAACGCTCAGGAGAACCAGGGCACCGCGGTCGTCCGCGCCTGCTTCGATGGTCTGGTCACCTGGGACTGGAGCGTTAACGAGGCTGTGCCGGTCTGCGCCACCGAGCTCCCCACCGTCTCTGAGGACGGCCTCACCTACACCTTCAAGCTTCGCGAGGGCATGAAGTTCCACAACGGCGATCCGGTCGATGCCGAGTCCTTCAAGCGTGGTTGGCAGCGCCTTGCTGATTCCACCATGGCTTCTCCGTCCGAGATCGGTTACCACCTCGCGCCGGTCGCCGGCTATGCCGAGATGGCCGCTGGCGAGGCCGAGGAGATTTCCGGCCTCACCGTCGTGGATGACCTCACCTTCCAGGTGACCCTCACCGACCCCATGGCTGACTTCGTCGCCGTGTGCTGCCACCCGGGCCTCGTGCCCGTGCCGCAGGCCGCCATCGACGATCCGGCGTCCTTCCTCGAGAAGCCTATCGGCAACGGCCCCTTCATGATGGCCGATGCTTGGCAGCACAACCAGTACATCCTGCTTGAGAAGTTCGCCGACTACTACGGTGAGGCTCCCAAGATCGACGGCGTGTACATGTCCATCCAGGCCGACCCCGACACCGCGTTCCGCGCGCTCGAGGCGGGCGATATCGACTTCGCCATGATTCCGGCTGGCAAGATCCAGGAGACCGTGGACGCCTATGGTCTCTCCGACGACGGCTTCACCGTCACCCCGGGCAAGCAGACCCTCACCGGCACCGAGCTCTCCACCTACTACCTCGTGGTGAACCTCGAGGACGAGGCGCTCTCCGACGTGAACGTCCGTCGCGCCATCTCCCTCGCCATCGACCGTCAGGCCATCGTCGACACCCTCTACGAGGGCTACCGTGAGCCGGCTAACTCCATCATGCCGCTCTCGATCGACGACAACGAGCAGAACGTCTGGGAGTACTGCGCCTACGATCCCGAGCGCGCCAAGCAGATCCTCACCGATGCTGGCTACGCCGAGGGCGACATCTCCGTCGAGCTCAACTACAACGGCGACGGCGGCCACGAGGAGCTCATGAGCGCCGTCCAGGCCAACCTCGAGGCCATCGGCATCACCGTTACCCAGGACACCACCGAGTGGGCTACCTACCTCAACAACCTGTCCGACGGCAACTACAAGCTCGCCCGTCTTGGTTGGACCGCTGACTACCCGACCATGGACAACTTCCTCTATCCGAACTTCTTCTCCACGGCTGACAACAACTACGGTGGTTACAACAACCCCGACGTCGACGCCGCGCTGCTGGCTGCCCGCCAGATTCAGGACGAGGAGGAGCGCAAGAACGCTTACCGCGCCATCTGCCACCAGATCGGCGAGGATATGCCGGTCATCCCGATCGTGTTCTATGCGCACAACTACGTCGGTACCGAGCGTCTCGCCAGCTTCAACTACGACGCTCAGACCATCCCGCACTTCGAGACCGCTGAGCTTGCGTAAGGCGTGTTCCTGCGAGTGTGACGACGTCCGCTAGGACGGCGAGGGGAGGGGCGCTGACTTTTCGGCGCCCCTCCTGTTTTGTGCATCGGTCCAATAAGGAAGGCTCATCTGGCAGCGGCGGTGCACGATATGCGTTATTTCGAGCATTTTCGCTATGGTACCGGCGTTTCCGGTATACTAGCGCTTTACGGTCATAAAGCGACTGAGTTGTATAAGCCAGACAAGGGAGGGTATCGCCGTGGTCAAGTATATTGCCAAGCGAATCCTGCAGTTCATCCCTGTCTTCCTCGGCGTGACGCTGATTCTCTTTATCATGCAGAACGTTGTGCCGGGCGATCCCATCAAGCTGATCGCCGGTGAAAGGAAGCTCGATCCCCAGGTGGAGCTGAACCTGCGCGCCACCCATGGGTTCATCGAAACGGATGCCGACGGCAAGATTATCTACGATGAGAACGGTGACACGATCGACACGCCGCTGTGGAAGCGCTATGTGGTCTATCTCACCAACCTGCTCCAGGGTGACCTGGGCACGTCGTATCAGCGCGGCACCGAGGTGACGGCCATCATAGTGCAGAAGTACCCCTATACGGTGCAGCTTGCGTTGGTCGCCATCGTGATCGAGGCGATCGTGGGCATCGGCGCCGGCATCATCTCGGCCATCAAGCGCTACTCGTTCTGGGACATCTTGGTCACGCTCGTGACGTCCCTTCTGGTTGCCATGCCCGCCTTCTGGTTCGGCATGCTGCTCCAGCTCATCTTTGGCATCTGGCTGAAGGACCTTACCGGCGGCGCCATCGCGCTGCCCATCTCCGGCGTTGCCGGCCCCATCTCCAAGTATCCCGCTTGGACCTACTACATCCTGCCCGCTTGCACGCTCGCCGCGGTCTCCACTGCCTACACCGCGCGCATTATGCGTTCGCAGCTGCTCGATGTTATGAATCAGGACTACATCCGCACCGCTAAGGCCAAGGGCCTTTCCAAGGGTGCGATCATTCGCAAGCACGCGCTCAAGAACGCCCTCATCCCCGTCGTTACGTACGTGGGCATGGACTTTGGCGCGATGCTCGCCGGCGCCATCCTGACCGAGACGGTCTTCAGCTGGCCCGGCATCGGTCGTGAGACCTACATCGCGATTACGCAGCGCGACTGGCCCATCGTCATGGGCACGGTCACGGTGATCGTGTGCGTCGTCATGATCATCAACCTTATCGTCGACGTGAGCTACGCCTTCCTGGACCCGCGCATCCGCCTCGGCAGCTCCAAGAACGAGGGCTAGGGAGGAACGCACATGATTTATCCGTCACCGACTCAAAACATCGGTATGCAGGCCAAGGCTGAGTCCACTGTTGCCGCCAAGGCCAACGCTGGCGACAGCAGCGCTTCCCGCACCCTGTGGGGCGATGCCTTCAGCCGTCTGAAGAAGAACAAGCTCGCCATCATCGCGGCTGTGTGGATTATCTTCATCATCCTCATCGCTATCACCGCGGACCTTTGGGTTCCCCAGACGCTCGGCGATCCCACGGCCACGGCTGCGAACATGGCTGAGTCCTCGCGCCTCGCGCCCTCGCTCGAGCATCCCTTTGGCACCGATACCCTCGGCCGCGACGTGCTCTCCCGCGTCATCTACGGTGCGCGCATCTCGCTCACCGTCGGTGTGGTCGCCACGGGCATCTCGACCATCCTCGGTCTTATCATGGGCGCTATCGCCGCGTACTACGGCGGCATCTGGGACACCATCATCATGCGCCTTGCTGACATCTTCCTGGCGTTCCCCTACACGCTCTTCGTCGTCGCGATGATCGCAGTCATCGGTAACGGCATCCAGAACGTGTTCATCGCCATCGGTATCCTCGGCTGGCCGTCGATCGCGCGCGTCTTCCGCTCGGCGATCCTCTCGGTCAAGGAGAACGACTACGTGGACGCGGCTCGTGCCATGGGCGCCTCCGACGTCCGCATTGTGGCGCGCCACATCTTCCCCAACTCCGTCGCCTCCATCGTGGTCTACGCCACGATGAACATCGGTGGCGCCATCCTCACCGAGAGCGCGCTGTCGTTCCTCGGCATGGGCGTCGTGCCCCCCAACCCGTCGTGGGGCACCCTCATCCAGGACGGTCAGCAGTACCTGCAGACCGAGCCCTGGCTGATGATCCTGCCGGGTCTCGCGATCCTCTCCACGGTGCTCGCCTTCACCCTGCTCGGTGACGGCTTGCGCGACGCTCTCGACGTCAAGATGAAGGATGCATAATGGCTAAGCACGCTAAGAACTACGTCGACCTAAAGGAGCAGCCCATCCCCGAGGGGAGCCATCTGCTCGAGGTCGATAACCTCAAGATGTACTTCCACACCCAGGACGGCGTCGTGCACGCGGTTGACGGCGTGAGCTACACGCTCGACCGTGGTGAGACTCTGGGCGTCGTGGGCGAGTCGGGCTCCGGTAAGTCCGTCACCCACATGACCATCATGGGCCTCATCGAGATGCCCCCGGGTAAGATCGAGGGCGGCGACATCCGCTACCGCGGTCGCTCCATTCTGGAGATGACCGAGGAGGAGATGCAGCACGTCCGCGGCAACGATATCGCCATGATTTTCCAGGACCCCATGACGAGCCTGAACCCGGTCTACAAGATCGGCCGTCAGGTGGGCGAGGGCCTGCGTCTGCACCGTGGTTACTCCAAGCAGGAGGCGCTCAAGCGCGCCACTGAGCTTCTGGACCTCGTGGGTATCCCCGAGCCCGAGAAGCGCGTGAACGAGTACCCGCACCAGTTCTCCGGCGGTATGCGCCAGCGCGTTATGATCGCCATGGCACTCGCCTGCGACCCGGACATCCTCATCGCCGACGAGCCCACCACGGCTCTTGACGTGACCATCCAGGCGCAGATCATCGAGCTCATGCAGAAGATGCAGGAGGAGAACGGCAACGCGATCATCATGATCACCCACGACCTCGGCGTCGTTGCCGATATGGCCGACAAGATCATGGTCATGTACGCCGGTCGCCCCGTGGAGTTCGGCACCGCCGAGGAGATCTTCTACGATCCGCGCCATCCTTACACCTGGGGCCTCATCCGCTCCATCCCCGATCACGGTATGGACGAGAAGAAGGAGCTCACGCCCATCGCCGGCAATCCGCCGTCGCTCGTGAACCTTCCCACCGGTTGCCCCTTTGCTCCGCGCTGCCCGTATGCGGTCGACATCTGCCACGAGAAGCTGCCCCAGCACATCACCACCGAGACGGGTCATTACTCGGCATGCCACTTTGCCGACGACCCCGCGTTCCTCAAGTTCGCTCCCGAGAACTCGCGTACCCGCGCCGACCTCGCTGTGCGCAAGGCCGCTGGCCAGGGTGCCTCGTCTGAGAAGAAGGAGGCGTAAATGGCTACGAAAGAGCCCTTGCTCAAGGTTGAGCACCTCTCTAAGGAGTTCCCTGCGGAGTCCGGCATGCTCATGAGCCGCTTCGCCAAGAAGGTCTCCGCCGTAAACGACGTGAGCTTTGAGATTTATCCGGGCGAGACGCTCGGTCTGGTCGGTGAGTCCGGCTGCGGCAAGTCCACCACCGGCCGCTCCATCATGCGCCTCACGCGTCCCACCGCTGGCCATGTCTATTTTGAGGGCCGCGATGTGGCGAAGATGAGTCACAAGGAGCTCAAGAGCCTCCGCCGCGAGATGCAGTTCATCTTCCAGGATCCGTACGCGTCGTTGAACCCGCGTATGACCATCGGCGAGATCATCTCCGAGCCGCTGCAGATTCACGGTGACGGCAGGACCGCGAGCGAGCGCAACAAGTACGTTCGCGAGCTCCTCGACGTCGTGGGCCTGAACCCCGAGCACATCAACCGCTACCCGCACGAGTTCTCCGGCGGTCAGCGCCAGCGTATCGGTATCGCCCGCGCCTTTGCCCTGCATCCCAAGCTCATCATCTGCGACGAACCGGTCTCGGCACTCGACGTGTCGATCCAGGCCCAGGTGCTGAACCTGCTCAAGGACCTGCAGAAGCAGTTCGGTACGGCGTACCTCTTCATCGCCCACGACCTGTCGGTTGTCCAGCACATTTCCGACCGTGTCGCGGTCATGTACCTCGGCAAGATCGTCGAGCTTTCGGACTGGAAGACCCTCTACGCCGAGCCGCAGCACCCCTACACGCAGTCGCTGCTCTCTGCTGCCCCGATCCCCGATCCGGACATCCAGAAGAGCCGCAGCCGCATCATCCTCGCCGGCGATCCGCCGTCGCCGATCGATCCGCCGAGCGGTTGCCGCTTCCATACGCGCTGCCCGATCGCGCAGGGTGTCTGCTCCGAGCAGCAGCCCGAGTTCCGCGAGGTCGAGCCGGGTCACTTCTGCGCCTGCCACTTTGCGGCGCCGTTCCCCATCAAGGAGTCGAGCATCGAGCTCTAGGCTTGGGAGAGGCCCTGCACGAAACCCTTCGGGCGTGGTCCTCGCTGCGGGGGTGCGCTTCGCGCCCCGCGGCTGCGGGAAACGCTCTGCGGGTTTCGTACGGGGCCTTTGCAAGATAGGTGCTCGTGCGTCGAGGGGCAAACAAAGTTAATTGAGGACCCTGCGGGGTCCTTTTTTGTTGCCGTGGGGATTGCGCAGGGGATGGGTGCCTGTGGTGGACGCGCGCGGTAGGTTGCCGTATCGTCTAGGCAATCACGCAACTCTTAGCCTCTAAAGGAGCTTGCATGGCTACAGTCTCCAACGCGTTGCCACTCATAAGCAGGCGGGGCCTGATCGGCGCGACCTGTCTTCTCACCTCCGCTCTCATGGCGGGCTGTGCACAGGACGGTGCACCCGCAGGTGATGCCGAGAATCTCGAGGGCATCCTCTCCGTCGGCATCCTGCGCCCGGTCTCCCTCGACCCGTTTGCGCTCGTGGGAACGTCCGCCGAACAGGTCGCTTCGCAGATCTTCGAACCGCTCGTGCGGTTTGACTACACTTCAGGTGAGCTTGTGGGGGCGGCGGCAGAGCGCTTCGACGTCTCGGAGGATGCGCGCATCTTCACGTTCCATCTTCGCGAGCGCGTGTTCCACGACGGTAGCGCGGTGACGGCGCGCGATTTCAAGCGCGCATGGGAGCGCCTCGTGAACCCCGCAAGCGCGGCTGCCGCCGAGCTCGGCGCATCGCCCAACGCCTATCGTCTTGCGGTCGTCGAGGGCTACGATGCGCTTGCCGCAGGAGACGTGAGCGCGCTCTCTGGCGTCAGCTGCCCCGATGAGCGCACACTCGAGATTCATCTGGTCGAGCCCTATGCGGGCTTTGCGTCCGTGCTCGCCCATCCCTCGCTGGCTGCCGTGCCAGCGTCCGCTGAGGAGGACGTTGCCGCGTTTGGCTCGAGCCCTATCGGCGCCGGCCCGTTTCGCATGGAGGGGTCGTGGGGCAAGAACTCCACGGCGGTCAGGCTCACACGCTTTGACGGCTACACCGGCGATGCCCCCGTGCTCGCGGGCGCGCGTTTCCAGGTGTTCTCAGACACCGTGAGCGCCTATCAGGAGTTCCTGACCGGCTCGCTCGATATGGCGGCGTGTCCTGTCGATGAGCTCGAGGGTGCCATCGCCCGCTACGGTCGCGCGGTGGACGGCCTTACGGTGGGCCCCGGCGCCCATCTTGTGCAGGCGCCCGACCTTGCGACGAGCTACCTTGCCCTCAATGTCGCTGCGGCGCCCCTCGATAACGCCGACGTGCGCCGCGCGCTCTCGCTTGCCGTCGACCGCCAGGGCCTTGTGGGCCGCGTGTACCGCGATACGCATCTTGTGGCGGACGGTATCGTGCCGCCGTTTGTCTCGGGTTATCGAGACGCCGCATGGCCCTATACCGTGTACGACCCGGCGCGCGCCCGGGAGCTGCTCGACGCTGTGTACCCTGCAAACGACGAGGGCGTGCGCGGCGAGCCCTTCAGTCTTATCTACACGGGCAGAGGAGGCAACGAGAACGTCATCGAGCAGATTGTGGAGGACCTTGCTGCCGTGGGTATCGAGTGCGAGCCCGAGGAGCTCGAGGAGCAGGTCTTTTACGAGCGCGTGCGCTCCGGGGACTATCAGATCGCGCGCTTGGACGTGGTGACGGAGCGCCCGGTTACAGAAAGCGTGCTCTTCCCGCTGTTCCATTCCCGTTGCCGCGGCGGCTCGAACGTGAGCGGTTTTGCAAGCGAGGAGGTCGACAGCCTGATCGATCAGGCGCGCACCGCTCGCGACGACATATCGCGCGAGGCACTGCTTGCCGAGGCCGATACGCTCATAGGGGAGGAAGCGCCCGTCATCCCGCTTACCTATCCCATGCATGCCTTCGCCTGCACGGCCAAGGCAAACGGCCTTGTCATCGACCCTGCGGGCGTACCCCGCTTGGCGGAGATTCCCCCTGAGGAGTAGATGCGCGGCGGGGGCGCCGGCGGACGGCCCGATCGGCGACCTCGCGCCGGCGCAAACTTTTTCAAAATTCCCTCTTGCGCTCACCCGGGGGTATGGGTATTATTCTTCTTGCTGCTTTTGTCGGAGTGGCGGAATTGGCAGACGCGCTAGCTTGAGGTGCTAGTGACCACATCTCGGTCATGCGGGTTCAAGTCCCGCCTCCGACACCATCGAATACACGAGCCTCTTCGGAGGCTTTTTTCTTACCGATTGGTTCTGTGCACGGTGGCGCCCGTTCGGGGTATACCGAGGACATCTGTCTTTGCGCGCAGGGGAGGGGTAGCATGGCGAGCGACGCGCACGAAGATCTGCCCAAGATCTCGCAGCTGGTCGAGCTGACGAGCGATGCGGTTGCCGTATGCGGCCTCGACGGCTCCATCGGCCATGTGAACCAGCGCTTTTGCGAGCTCTCCGGCAAGAACCGCCGGACTCTTGTGGGGTCCGACATCAAGGACCTCCTGTTCTCCGATGCGTTCGAGCGCGCGCAAGACCATCATCTGCCCTTTCCGCTCAAAGGCGAGCCGACCACGCTCAGGCTCAAGCTCAACGACGGGTCCTTCATTCCCGTCGAGGTCCGCGCGACCTCGCCCTCGGCACGCTCCAGTGATATCCGCCGCAAGATCGCCCGCCGTCTCGCACCGCGCGAGCGCGTGCTCGTGGTGGTGCGCAGCCTCGCCGAGCAGTATGCGCGCGACCGCCAGATGCGCCGCGTCCTCTCGGAGCTCCAAACGGCCAACAAGCGCCTTTCGGGCACGCTTTCGGTCATCATGGCCACCGTGGGCGCCGAGGACCTCTCAGGGCTTCTCGATTCGGTTCTGAACAAGCTCGTCGATGCGCTCGATGTAGACGGCTCGACCATGTACTTTGCCGAGAACGGCGGCTTCAAGCTCCGCGGCATCTCGCAGAGCCTCACGCGCTCCTTCGTGCCCGAGTTCATCCCCTTTGGCGCGGGAATTCCCACCTACGTGCTGCGCGAGGCGAGGGCATGCCGCATCTCGGTCGTGCCGGCGGAGGAGGGGATGGCCTCGAGCGGTGTCTTTTACGACATCGACCACCGCGAGACGCGCCCCCTGCGCGTGCAGGACGTACCGCCCTTCAAGACGCTTATCGCCGTGCCGGTCTTTTTTGGTCGTCAGATCATGGGCATTATGGAGCTCGGCTGGGGCCGTCCGTGCCGCCCGCGCGACTACGACGTCAACGTGCTCGAGGTGATCTGCGACTACCTCTCCATCGAGCTCGTGAGTCTCATCACGAGTATGCGGTCGCGCCGCTCGGCCGAGCTCACGCGCTCGCTCAACAACGTTCGCGACACCGTCTTTACCCTCGAGGGCGACCGCACGAGCGCCTGGGCCGAGATCTCGGCCGAGGTGCGGCGCGTCCTCGCCTGCCATATCTGCCCGGTCGTCTTTGATGCGGAGCGCGGCTGCTACGTGCTCGATTACGAGGGCGGCAGCCAGGTGGCGCTTCCCGGCGGCTCCGAGTGGCTCGGCGGCGGGAGCACCGCGCCGGCAGCCAAGGTGAGCCCTGTGGTGAGCGACTACTTTGCCGCGGGCGCCCCCGATGAGGACGGGCTCGAGTTCGCACGCGTCACCCGTATCGACCGACTCTCCCATGCGGGGGAGTGGCTGCTTGCGCACGGGCTGCCCAACCAGGGCGTCTTCATCGAGTTCGCGCCGGACAGCACCGCTTCAGACGAGGGCGAGGAGCCGGATACCGGCGCGCTTGCGCTCGCAGCGCCCAGGTCCCCCTCTGCTATGACGCCGCTCGTTCTGCTTTTGCGCGATGGGACCCAGGAGCCCATCGACGATGTGGAGTACGACTATCTCGTCCGCCTCACCCACGAGTTCGAGCTCCTCTTCCGCCGCGAGGAGCAGAAGAGCGAGGACCGCCATATCGCGCAGGCCCTCCAGAGCGGCATGCAGAGCTCGCTCGGCGTCGTGCCGGGTATCACCACAGACGCGCTTTACTCCTCCGCCACGCGCCAGGCGCTCGTGGGTGGAGACTTCTACACGCTTATCCGCCTGCCCGACGACCGCGCCGTCATGATTCTGGGCGATGTATCGGGCAAGGGCGTCGAGGCGGCCTCCATGTCGGCCCTGGTCAAGACCGCGCTCACGGCCTACGCGTGGGAGGGGGCGAGCCCGGTGCACATGGTGCGCTCGCTCAACAGCATGCTCATGAGCTTCTCGCGCGTGGAGACCTTCGCCACGATGTTTGTTGCCAAGATCGACCTGCGCTACCGCAGTGCCCTTTACTGTTCCGCCGGACATCCCCCTTCGATGCTCGTGCGCAGCCATACCCTGGGTGCCGGCGGAGAGACCCATACCCAGGCGACCGAGGTCGAGCTTTTGAGCACGCAGTCGGGTGTGGTCGGCGCTTTTGAAGGCATGGCTTTTCGCAGCGGGTCGTTCCGTTTCGATTCGGGCGATGTGCTCTTCATGTACACCGACGGCGCCATCGAGGCGCGCAACGCCGCGGGCGAGTTCTTTGGCGAGCAGCGTCTGCGCGACGTGGTGATCTCCTCGGTGGGGCAGGGGGTCGACGGCCTGTGCCAGCGCGTCCTCGGCGAGCTTGACGCCTTTACCGACTCTGCGCTCGAAGACGACATCGCCATGGTCGCCCTACGCTTTGACTGACGCCGCACCGCCTGCGCCGCCGGGCACCTCCGTTTGGCGGTGCGGGTGATTAAGCGGCGCCCGCGGCGGGAACCATGAGCGTATGCGTGAATGGATGGACATAGCCGTTTTGGCGCCCGTGAGCGATATCGATATCGCAACGGTGCCCGGTCTTCGCAGCGAGGTGGATTCCCTTATCGCCGCGGGGACGAGGCGCATCCTGCTCAATTGCGAAAACGTAACCTTCATCGATTCAACCGGGCTTGCATTTCTGCTCTCCCGTGCGCGGCGGCTCATACAGGAGGGCGGCATGCTCTCGCTCGTGAACGTCTCCGCCGAGGTGTCGCGCTTTCTCCAGATCGCCCGCCTCATCAGCGTGCTGCACGTGACGGCACGCGACCGCCCGCCCGTGCCCGTGCTCTCTCCGGGGACGCTCCCGGTGTGGAGCCGCAGCATCTCGGTTGCGGAGGGCATCGAGCACCTCGGCCTGTACCGGCACCGCGTGGTGGAGCTGTTGGAGACGCTACCCCTGGGGCGCGACGCGGTGTACGACACGGCGCTCGCGGCGGGGGAGGCGCTCGGCAACGCGTACGACCACGCGGGCGCTGCCGGCTGCATGCTCAACGTGCGCGCCTACGAGGACCGGGTCGTCATCGAGGTATGCGATTGCGGCGGCGGTTTTGAGATCGCGCCCGACGAGGACGTTGCCGAGTCCGAGGAGCGCGGCCGCGGCATCAAGCTCATGAGGATGCTCGTCGATAGCGCCGAGGTCAAACGTCGCGCGGACGTGCAGGGCACCATGGTCCGCCTCATCAAGCTGTTCGCACCCGCCGCCTAACCGGCGACGCGTGCCGTCCCGATGAGGCTCAAGTCGATCATGAGCGTATTCATGGGCACTCCCCGTCGACACGTCAGTCTAGCGAAGCGATTATCTGGGCAAATCGTGCATTTTTTGCATTCGTGTGCGGCATGAAACCCGGCACACCTCAGTTTTACGCTCATAAACGACTTGAGCTTGGGATGTTGTGGCTCGGTGGCCGGGGCGGTAACGAAAAGGGCACCGTTGCCGGTGCCCTTACGATGCGATGGAGGCGACGCCCAGATTCGAACTGGGGGTAAAGGCTTTGCAGGCCTCTGCCTTACCACTTGGCCACGTCGCCGATGAAAAAGGCCGAATGTATTCATCCGGCCCTTTACATGCGATGGAGCGGACAACGGGGCTCGAACCCGCGACCCCAACCTTGGCAAGGTTGTGCTCTACCAACTGAGCCATGTCCGCTTGCAAGGAGATACTATACGGGACTCTCCAAAGGAATGCAAGCATTGTTTTGAAAAAATTTGCTGGGGTAGAATAAACCCTACGTTGACACAGTGTCTGCGCAGGTAGGGCGCGCAGCTTAAACGAAAAGGACGCACGTGCTCACCATCTCGCTCTTCATCATACTGGCCTTTCTTCTGGCTCGTTTTGTGATCGGGAGCGTTCAGCGCTATCTCGAGGGCAGGGCGCGGGGCCGCGCGTTCAAGCGCATGCTCACCCAGGGCAGGCTCGAGGCGGGGGTCTACGCCGACGCCCTCTGGTCCGCCACAACCTCCGGGGCGCGCAGGGTGCGCTCCCGCATCTCCAACGAGCAGCGCAACGCGATTCTGCAGGCGCGCCTGGAGATGCGCGAGGACTTCCTCGACGACACGGTGCCGGGGCTCTACCAATACATCATTATCTTTCTCGTTTCGTCGGTCCTGGGTCTTGTGATAGAGACGATCTACACCTTTGTGGTCTTTGGCATCTGGGAGAGTCGTGTGGGGCTCGTATGGGGTCCGTTCTCGCCGCTCTACGGTGCGGGCGCGGTTCTGCTCACCATGGTGCTCTGGCGCCTGCGCAAAGAGTCGGTCTGGAAGGTCTTTCTCATCTCCGCGGTGCTGGGGAGTGCGCTCGAGCAGGTGTCCGGTTGGAGTATGGAGCACTTTGCCCACTTGCAATCGTGGACCTATCTGGGGTTGCCGGACCATATCACCCAATGGGTAGCGTGGCGTTTTGTGGTTATGGGGGGCATTCTGGGCGTGGTGTGGTGCCGCGTCATCATGCCCGAGATGATCTACCGCATCGGGGAACCCACGTCGCGCCGCCAAGTGATCTTGGTGACGCTTCTGGCGGCGTTCATCGCCCTGGACGTGACGATGACGGTCGCCTGCTTCTGGCGCGCCGGCCAGCGGTTTGAGGGCGTGCCGCCGCGCAACAGTTTTGAGATGTATGTCGATACGCATTTTGACGACCGCTTTATGGCGGAGACGTTTGAGAACATGAGGATCGGTGAGGACATTCCGCCTGCCGCAAAGTAGCGCGTGGGGAGAGCTGCGGGGCGGCTCCGACTAGCGTCTGCGAGCAGGATATCGGCAGCGGTTCCAAACTTTTTCAAACTTTTGCTTTACAGGTCGCGCGGGCTTCGGTATATTATCCCTTGCGCTTGCGAGCGCACCCTGAACGGGCGTTTAGCTCAGGGGGAGAGCGCTTCCCTGACACGGAAGAGGTCACAAGTTCAAATCTTGTAACGCCCACCACGCATTGTAAGGCCAGAGCTTCGGCTCTGGCTTTTTTCGTATCGAGTCTACTGCTCAAGACGGTGCGGTGCCCCCCGACTCCGTCTAGCGCTCTAGGGCAAATAAGCAGCTGCCCATCATGGTGTTTGCGATTTAGATAGCTGCTCGGCATCAGTCTCCAAACAGAGCAGGGCACGCTTGCGGTCAAGACCGCCGGCGTACCCGGTGATTGATCCATCGGCCCCGATCACGCGATGGCACGGCACGATGACCGATATGGGGTTGCGCCCCACTGCGCCGCCGACGGCGCGGGCAGAGACGCGGATCGCAGAAGGGCCCTCGCCGCGCGATGTGGCCTCGGCGCGCTTTGCGGAGGCGAGCTTGCTGGCGATGGCGCCGTACGTCGTGGTCTCACCGTAGGGAATCTCTATGAGCCTCGCCCACACCGCGCACTGGAAGGCGGACCCCATGAGGTGCAGCGGCGGCAGGGCGCCGGGGTCGCGCCCGGAGAAATAAGCGTCAAGCCACGTTTTGGCCGCGTCGAGAGCCAGGCGGGCGGAAGAGACATCCCTAGGGGAGAGCTGGGTTTGCGATGGGCCTTCAGCGTGCGTGCTCATATCGAAGGCGATGCCTGCCGATCCGACGGAGCCGTAGTGCTTCTGGCGCTCGAACCATGCACCAATGAGCCCTTCGGTATCTGCCGCGAGCGTTAACTCGCCAAGGGGCGAGGGGTAGTTTTCGATCAACGACGGTATTAAGCGTTTCACGCGGTTTTCTCCCCGGTCCTGTTTTTGCTTGCCATTCTATTGGGCGCCCAGTCGCGCATACCGGGGATCGCCCCGCCGGCGATGGCCCACAGGTACAGGCTCGCCGTGCTGCCGTAGGGGCTGTAGCGCCGCCGGTACTTGGCGAACAGCTCGGGCGTGATGCAGCGATGGTGGTAGAGCATGCGCATACCGCGCTGGATCGCCAAGTCGTCCCACGAGAGCACGTTTGGGCGCTCGAGGCAGAACAGTAGAATCATCTCGGCGGTCCAACGGCCGATGCCCGGGAGCTCGTCGAGGGCGCGGATGGCCTCCTCGTCCGGCATGCGCGCGACGGACGCAAGGTCGAACGCGCCCGTCTCGATCCGCCGTGCGAACTCCATGAGATAGCCCGCCTTGCGAAATGTCATGCCGAGTGCCTGCAGCTCGCCCTCACCCGCGGCAAGTACCGTCTCGGGCGTGACCTCGCCCAAGCGTTCGCACATGCGCCTCCAGATGGTCGCCTGCGCCTTGGTGGAGATCTGCTGGCCGATGATGTGGTGTATGACCGAGGAGAATAGGTCGGGGTCGATTTCGCGCTCGACAGGTCCTATCTGCTCGATGGCATCGCCGAGCCGAGGGTCGCGCGAGGCGAGCCATGATGTCTCAACCTCTCCGTAGCGAAACACCGCCATGGCGATCCTCCTTCATCACGTTCGGTTTTCTATCACATATGATATCTGCGTTGGGAGGAGAGAGCGCAACCTGCTTTGGAGAAAAGTCGGCATGAGTGATTCTGCGAGTAGTTCTGTTGTTTGGAGAGGCGCCATGAGTGTTCGGCTCCGTACTATCAATCGAACTGAGATGCCCCTGCTTGAGCCGCTCTATCTCGAGTTGGCGCGGCACCACAATGAGGTCTCGGCACATTTCAGAGGTAGCTACCCTTCTGTTTCTGTTGAAGACCAGATAAAGGAGTGCGTCGAAGATATCGCTGCCGGCAAATCTTTTGTTGCGGTCGCCGAGCAGGGCGGCGGGATTGTGGCGTTTTGCAAGGTGGACATCGTTGGTGACCGAGGTTATCTCGAAGAGTTGGTGGTAAAGCCGGAATACAGAGGGCAGGGAATAGGCTCGAAACTCATGGATTGGGCCGACGGCGTCTTCCTCGAGCACGGGGTTCGCCAAGTGGAGCTGTTGGTTGTTGTGGGCAATGAAGATGCGCGCCGCTTCTATGAGCAGCGTGGGTTCCTGCCCTCGGTGCTAGAGATGAAGAGAGTCCAACCTACAGGTTGCTGACGTATCTTGATGGGCAAACGAGTGCCTATGCGCTTCATGTGCAGTGCTATGGTCAAATCACCCTTTGAGAGGGCATCTGGAGACAGCCGCGAACGTATGGTGATGCGATTCGGACGGTCGCCGGCGGGGGAGAATGGGGCTTTTGGCGCGTTGGATGGCGTAACGAGCGTCCGCAGCTGCTGCCATCGCCGCCTGTGGCCTTCCGTGTTCGCCCCCTCGCAGGGTGATTTGACCACATCGGCAATCGCGAACAGCGAGAAAGGCTGCGATGTGGGAGCAGAAGCCCTATCAACCTCGCCGGTGTTTTTGATAAGAAGATCAAGCCTCTTTCCAAGGTTGCTGCTGCACTATAGCGCTCTTTGTCCTGCACGGTTCACACGGCATTTGGGCGGGTAGCATCTCAGTGAAGGCGGACAGGGCGGGAGGTGTCCGGAATGAGGATGTGGCTAGGGCGTGCCGGCAAGGCGGTATCGACCGCAGTCGTCGTCTATCTTCTTCTTTGGCTGGCGTGCATCCTGTGGTTCTGGATGAGTCTACCGTTTTCCGGCGGCGGCATCTTTGCGTACACCCTCATTGCGTATTATCTGACGCTGCCCGGTGCGGCGGCAATTATTTGTGCCCTGATCGGATGGTGTGCAGAGCTTGGGCGCGTTCGCTGGTTTGCACCGCTTGCCGGCGCACTGCTGTATGTTGCGGCGCTGCTGCTAACCTTCAGCTTGTCAACGGCGCTAGGTATCGCAAACATTGCGCCCGTTGGCCTTGCGGCGTTTCTGGCGGGGCTAGCGCCCGGCGCCATCGGCTTCTTGTGCGGATGGCTGCTGAGGAGATTTAGGGACAGCCGCCGTTAACGTGAGGTCGCGTAGCGAAGCAGCTTCGCTTGTCTCACGACCATCTGACGGCCCAGTTGGTAGCGTTGTGATCGCTGGGGTGTCGTTACTCCTCGTCTGGTTCGTAGTCCAGAATATCTCCTGGCTTACAGTTGAGTTCGCGGCACAGGGCATCGAGTGTCGAGAAGCGAACGGCAACGACTCTGCCGGTCTTGATGCGCGAGAGGTTCGTCTCCGAAAGGCCTACGCGCTCTGCCAAGTCTTTCGAGCGTATTTTGCGGTCCGCGAGGACCCGGTCGAGACGAAGGACGATCATGGGCTCCTCAAATCGTTCCATCATCTTGCTGCTGCAGGATGCACCCGTATTCGAATACTTTAGAGGTAGCGAGGATGAGGCAGCCGCAGGCGGTCGCGGGGATGTTCACCATAGTGCCAATATAGGCTCCGCCTAAGAGATGGGCAATGAGGAAGCCGAATGGCGCCGAGGCAATACCTGCTCCCAGTACGAGAAACGATATGAGCTTGAGGTCGCGCGTGTTCTCTGGGCGAAATGGATCGCCCGTACGGCTAACCCTTCCAAGTAGATTCTGTCCGATAAACATCGCAACCGCCGTTATGCCGGCGAATAAGATACCCTCCGCTACACCACCGATGCCCTTTGTAAGTTCAACGGACACTCCCGGTGTCGGATATAGAGCCATGTAGAAGGTGATGGCAATAGGGGCGAGGAGAAGAACAAACATGAGTAGCAAAACGATGCGCGCTAGGGTGCAGGTGAACTTAATGTTCTGGCGTGCCGGCTTTCGTTCGTTGATGAGCGACATGTTGGCTACCTCCACTGCCCTTGGATTCCACAACATTAATTGTAAGCCCGATAATTGTCGATAATCGACAAATAATCATCGTTAATCGGCAGTTGGTCGAGATGATGGGATGAGCGGCTCTACCGTAGAGAGGAACTGTTTTATATGCGGCGCTAGCAGCCTGTGACGTCGGTTTTACCAATCATGATGTTCAGGATCTCGACGTCGGTGGGCTTCATGCCAACGCGTCCCACATAGCCCATACTCGCGATGGTCTCCTCGAGCGAGCCACGCACCAGGCCCTCGCCGGCGTGGAAACCATGCCCCGCGCGCGCCATTTCAAGTCCCACGAGTGCGGCGTCCACCGCGGTTGCGATCTTGGCGGCGCAGCTTGACTTGGCGCCGTCGCAGACGATGCCGCCTACGTTGCCGAGTGTGTTGACGATGGTGCCAGCAACCTCCTCATAGGTGCCCCCGTCCATCCAGCAGATGGCGGCGCCGGCGCCCGCGGCGGCGCACACCACGCCGCAAAAGGCCGAGAGGCTGCCGATGTAACTCTTGAGGTGAACGGCGGTGAGGTCGGAGACGGCGAGTGCGCGCAGCAGGCGCTCATGGTCGACGCCGAGTGCCTCGGCATATTCCAATACGGGCAGGGCGCAGGTGATGCCCTGGTTGCCACTTCCGCAGTTGATCACAACCGGCTTAGGGCAGCCGTTCATGCGCGCGTCGGACCCTGCGGCGGCGCGCGCCCGGGCGCGCACAGCGTGGCTCTCGCCAAAACGCGCAAGGAGCGTCCGGCCCACCTCGGCGCCCCAGGGGTGCTCAAGACCCTCGCGCGAGATGGCGTCGTTCAGCTCAAGCTGGCGCTCGAGCGCGGTGCGCGCCGCGCCCAGGTCGGCCCGGTCGGCAAAGTCGAGAATGCCCTCGATGGTGAGCAGGTCGTTTGTCACTTGCGCGTCCGCGACGGCGTCATCTGCGGAGGCAGCGCCGGCGCTGTGCACGGTTTTGCCGTCGAGTTCGACGAGGGCGACGTCGGTATGGTGCTCGGCGATGACGACGCGCGCCGTGTGGCCGCCGCCGGTGGCCGTCACGTCGATATAGAGGTTGGGCACGTCCTCCACGAGCTCGACGGTGCAATACGCCGGCTCGGCGAGAAGCTCGCGCGTGCGCGCGATGTCCTGCTCGGTCACGCTCTCGAGCGCCTCGAGGGCACTCTCGGCGTTGCCACCCACGGCGCCCAGCGTCGCCGCGGCCTCGATACCGTGCATGCCGTCTGAGTTGGGTACGGTCACGCTCTTCACGTTTTTGATGATGTTGCCGGAGCAGCCGGCGCGCAGATGCTCCGGCTCGCAGCCAAGCGTCTTGCGCGCGAGGGCGGCGGCGTAGGCGACGGCGATGGGCTCGGTGCAGCCGAGGGCGCAAACGAGCTCCCGCATGAGGATGGCGCGGTATGCTCGGTAGATGTTCTCGGTCTGCTTGCCCATGGGTCCTCCTCGGTGTGCCGTCGCCGGTATCTTGGCCTAGTCCGCGAAAGAGTATCCCATATCGTTGCGGTTCGGGGCAAAGGCACTCGGGTGGAAGGGCTTGGGGCTAGGGCTCAAGGGCTCGGAACAAGGATCCGGAGCCCTGCTCGCAAGGGGAAGAAGCGTTTCATAAGAGGGCGAGGGTCCTGCAGTCGCTCGGTCTTTTATCAACTTGTTCTGACAAGTTTGCGAATTGCTTGAATATACGTACTGATAGGTTCACTATGCTGCGACGGGGCGGAAGTAACCGACCCGCTCTGCTATAGACAAGTTGATTATGCCGAGGGGACGGTATGCAATCGCTTCAGCTGCGCTACGGCGCCCTGCAGTTTTTCTACTACATAGCTACCTGCGCCGCATGTGCGTTCGTGACGGTGGTGTTGCAGTATCGAGGACTCGATAACACGCAGGTCGGCATCGTGACGGCATCGGCGTGCGTCCTCTCTGTTCTCGCTGGCCCGGTGCTCTCGCGCGTGGCGGCGCGCTTCTCGCTTGCCCAGGTCGCCCGGCTTTTTGATGTCGAGTTCATCGCGCTGGAGGTGCTCTTTGCGGCGATCATCGTGGTGCCGCTTCCCATTCCTGCGGTTATGATCGCCTACATTCTGCTCTACGGCGCGATCATGATCTCATCACCTCTTACCTCGCAGATCGCGATTGACTACCTGCGTGCCGGCAAGCCCATCAACTTTGGTCTCGCACGCGGCATGGGTTCGGTAAGTTACGCGATATGCGCTGCCCTGGCAGGGCAAGGGGTAAACGTGCTGGGGCCTGCGGTGCTCCTTCCGGTGTTTGTCATCTCTGCTGCGGCATTTCTTATATCTATGCATGCCCTGCCGCCTATCGCTCCCCGCGAGGCGGAAGGCACGCCGCCGACCGCCCCGTCTGCGCCGGCACGCGGTAGGGGAGTGGCCGCCTTCGTTGCGCGCTACCGGCTCCTCATGCTCATCCTCGTGGGCTTTGGCTTTGCCTATTCGGCGAGCTCATGCCTGTCGACCTACCTCATTAACATCGTCACCTCGCTCGGTGGCGACGTGTCGCTCTACGGTATCGGCATCTTCTTGAATGCCATGAGCGAGCTGCCGTTCATGGCGCTTGTCCCGCGCCTGCGTCGGCGTTTTGGCACGGGTGCGCTGCTTATGGTTGCGGCCGTGGCCTACCTTGCGCGGAACCTTTTGATTTCGTTCGCGCCGTCGTTGCCGGTGGTGTTTTTGGGCCTTGCCTTCCAGGGCCTCAGCTTCGGTACGCTCACCTCGCTTCTCACCTATTACGTGGGCGAGACCTGTGAGGAGGCCGATGGCATGCTCGGCCAGACCCTCATTGCGATTATGACCTCGGGCTTTGGCTCCATGGCGGGCAACTACCTGGGCGGCAGGCTGCAGGACACGCTCGGTCTCGACGCCATGTTTGTCTACGCCGCCGCGTGCACGGTGATAGGCGTTGCGTTCCTCATAGCGGGCGGCGTGCTCGAGCGCCGGCGCGCATCGGTGGCTGCAGCGCGCCGTGCGGCCTAGGCTGCGCCCTCGAGCGGGCTCGCGCTAGGCGATGCCCTTGGCCGCGAGGATGGCGTCGATGAGGACGGCGACGCCGCGGTCGTTGTTGCTCGGCAGCTCAAAGTCGGCGTGCGCGCGCATGTCGGGCGTGGCGTTGGCAACGATAAAGCTGTGACCCGCGGCATCGAGCATCTCGGTGTCGTTGTAGGTGTCGCCCACCGAGGCGGTCTGCGCAAGGTCGACGCCCAGAAGCTCGCAGAGGTGCGCGAGCCCCGCGCCCTTGTTGACACCGGGATTCATGAAATCGATCCACTCCACACCCGCGCACGCCACGCATAGGCGCTCGCCAAAGGCGGGCGAGAACACCTCGTCAAAGAGGCGCTTGCTCTCGTTGGTGGGGACGTAGATGGTGAACTTGTTGGCCTCGACATCGACCGTGCCGAGATCATCGACGTAGACGATGTCGTGGTAGTAGACCGAGAGTGCGTCGTGGTGGGGCTTGCCAAAGGTGGGGACGAAGGCGCGGTTAAAGGCGCAGAGCACAGGCACGCCCGCCTTGTGGTCGATGGTTGCGCGCGCAAGCTCGTGGTAGAGGTCGGGTGCGATGAGGCTCTTGTAGATGAGCTCGCCGCGGTAGGTGATGGCGGCGCCGTTGTCGGCGATAAAGGCCATGTCGCGGGCGTGCTCAGAGAACATCTCCACAAGCGTGGGTCCGGGACGCCCGCTCGCGGGACAGAAGACAACGCCTGCGCGCGCGAGGGCGTCGATGCGCTCTGCCATGTGCGGCGGCTGCGTCTTATCGTCCGCAAGAAGCGTGCGGTCCATGTCGCACGCGATGAGGCGGATGGAGGCGAGGTCGGTGTCCTGCGTGTAGGGAAGCATGCGGTTTCTCCTTGGTGGGTTTGGTCCTTTCGAGATTGTAACGCGTGCCCGCCCACGGAGGCACGCCTGTGTCCGCACCCCAACGCAAAGGCGTGCGTTTTCGTTTGGGGAGCGCCTTGCATAGGCCTCGTTCCGTTTATCTTCCGGAAATAAAACCGCCTGCTTTGTGCCCGATTGGAGAAACTCGCGAACTTTGCGAGGTAATCGTGTAATATACACACAAGCGTTATGTATATCCTCAAATATGCAAATTCGCGTATATTACTACGAGCACAGGAGGGCGCTATGGAGAAGGAGAAAGTCGTTCTTGCATATTCCGGCGGTCTTGATACGTCGGTGTGCATCAAGTGGCTGCAGGTTGAGAAGAATCTCGACGTCATTGCCATCTGCGGCAACGTCGGCCAGGACGAGAAGGACCTCGAGTGGATCCGTCAGAAGGCGCTCGACATGGGCGCGATTGCGAGCGAGGCCGTGGACATGCGTGCCGAGTACGCGCGCGACTTCCTCTCCAAGGCGGTCTGGGCAAACGGCAAGTACGAGGGCATCTACCCGCTGCTCTCGGCGCTCTCGCGTCCGCTCATCTCCAAGCACCTCGTGGACCTCGCCCATAAATACGGCGCCAAGTACGTGGCGCACGGTTGCACGGGCAAGGGCAACGACCAGGTGCGTTTTGAGACCTCCATCCGCGCGCTCGACCCCGATCTCACCATCATCGCGCCGGTGCGCGAGTGGGACCTGACCTCTCGCGAGTCCGAGATGGAGTGGGCTGCCGCGCACGACGTGCCTGTGCCCACCACCAAGAAGAAGCCCTACTCCATCGACGACAACCTGTGGGGTCGCGCCATCGAGTGCGGCGTGCTCGAGGACACCTGGAACACCCCGCCCGATGACATCTGGACGATGACCGCGGCTCCCGAGGACTGCCCGGCCGAGCCCGAGACCGTCATCATCGGCTTTACAGGAGGCGTGCCCACGAGCATCAACGGTGAGGAGATGGAGCTTCTCGACCTCATCATCAAGGCGAACGAGATTGCCGGCCGCAACGGTTACGGCCGCCTCGATATGATTGAGGACCGCGTTGTGGGCATCAAGAGCCGCGAGTGCTACGAGTGCCCGGGCGCGCTTTTGCTCATCGAGGCGCACAAGACGCTCGAGACGCTCTGCCTTGACTACGAGACTCTGAAGGAGAAGGCGAAGCTCGACGTGGAGTGGGCGAGCGCGGTCTACCGCGGTCTCTGGTACTCGCAGAACCGTCACGCCATCGACGCGTACAACGCCTACACGCAGAAGTACGTCACCGGCGAGGTGCGCTTCAAGCTCTGCCGCGGCGGCATCTTTATGGACGGTGTGCGCAGCGACTACAGCCTCTACTCCAAGCCGCTCGCAACCTACGACGAGGGCGATATCTTCCCGCACGAGGCGGCGCCCGGCTTTATCGAGCTTCACAGCCTGCAGTCGCGCACCTGGTCGCGGATGCAGGGCCCGGGCTCGGGTCTCGCGTAAGGGGTCGACGGAGCCGTTCGGCACCGGTTGCATCACGAGATACGCGCGCCGTCGCCTCAATGCGGCGGCGCGTTTGTATACTTGAACATCGACTTGTTTCCGGTTGCGCGTGATGCGGACAAGCCGCAGCGCGCGGGAGCGGACGAAGCGGGCGAGTATGACGACGCCGGTAGGGACTGGCCGGTGCAAACGGGAACCATGGGAGGTTTGACATGGCGCTTTGGGGCGGAAGGTTTGAGGAGAACGTAGCGGAGGCGACACAGGAGTTTGGTGCATCGCTGCCGGTGGACCGCGCGCTCTACCGCCAGGATATTGCGGGGAGCATCGCGCATGCGACCATGCTCGCCCAGCAGGGGATCATCACGTCCGATGATGCTGCCGCCATCGAGCGCGGCCTGCGCGACATCGAGCACGACATCGATGCGGGGAACTTCACCTTCGATATCAACGACGAGGACATCCATATGTCGATCGAGGCTGAGCTCACGCGCCGCATCGGCGGGGCGGGCGCGCGCCTGCACACCGGTCGCAGCAGGAATGACCAGGTGGCGACCGACACGCGCCTTGCCGCCAAGGCGCTCGCCAAAGAGCTCATGGAGGCAAACCTCGCACTCAGGAAAACGCTGGTAGAGGCCGCGCACAACGCCGGCGACACCGTCCTGCCCGGCATGACACATCTCCAGCACGCCCAGCCCGTGCTCTTTGCGCACCACCTGCTCGCCTACGCCTGGATGTTCGCGCGCGACTTCGGCAGGCTCGAGGCCGCCTTCGACGCGGCGGACGCCTCGCCGCTCGGCGCCGCGGCGCTTGCGGGTACGAGCTATCCGCTCGATCGCGAGGCGACCGCCTGGACACTTGGGTTCTCGCGCGTGATCGAGAACTCGATGGACGCTGTCTCTGACCGCGATTTCTTACTCGATCTTGAGTACGCCTGCAGCGTCATGGCGGTGCATCTCTCACGCCTCTCTGAGGAGATCGTGCTGTGGTCGAGCCAGGAGTTTGGCTTCATCACCCTCTCGGACGCCTTCTCAACGGGCTCGTCGATCATGCCCCAGAAGAAGAACCCGGACTTTGCCGAGCTCATCCGCGGCAAGACCGGGCGCGTGGTGGGCGACTTGGTCCAGCTGCTCGTTACCGTGAAGGGCCTGCCGCTCGCGTACAACAAGGACCTTCAGGAGGACAAGGAGGGCGCGCTCGACGCCGCCCACACGCTCATCTCCTGCCTGAACGTCATGAAGGGGATGGTGGGAACCTGGACGGTCAACGCCGACAGGATGCGCCAGGTCATGGCGCGCGGCCATCTGGCGGCGACCGACGTGGCGGATTACCTCGCCAAGCGCGGCATGCCGTTCCGCGAGGCACACGCGGTGGTGGGACATCTGGTGCTTGAGGCCGAGCATCGCGGCGTCGACATCTCCGAGCTGCCCTTTGAGGTGTTCCGCCAAGCGAGCGACCTGATTGACAGCGACATCACCGACGCGCTCGACATCGACGCCGTGGTGGCGGCGCGCACGACGCGCGGCGGTACGGCGCCCTCTGCGGTCGAGGTCCAGTTCGCGCGGGTGGAGGAGGGGCTTGTCAACGATGAGGCCGCCCTGGCCGAGCTCACCCCCGTCGTGGAGATGGGCACGCTCTAGGGGCTCCTTGAGCTCTTAGGCTCATTACAGGTGACATCAGGGCATAGGCGCTCCGCAGGCGTTATGCCATACTGGATTAAGGACATGAACGGGCGCCGCCCGCAGCGGCTGCCCCGGCGAAAGGAGCTCCCGTGGCCGAGATTGAGAAGACCTACATCATGATCAAGCCCGATGCCGTGCGCGACCGCAAGATCGGCGAGATCATCACGCGCATCGAGCGCACCGGCCTTGTCATTGAGCGGCTCGATATGGCCACGCTCGACGCCGACGTGGTGCGTGAACACTATGCGCACCTCGCCGACAAGCCGTTCTTTGGCGACCTCGTCGCGTTCATGACGAGCGGACCGGTGGTGAAGATGGTCGTCTCCGGCCTCGGGGCCATTGGCAAGATGCGCACCATCATGGGTGCGACCAACCCGCTCGACGCCGCCCCCGGCACCATTCGTGGCGACTTTGCCACCGACGTGAACTCCAACGTCATCCACGGCTCCGACGGTCCCGAGACGGCGGCTATTGAGATCGAGCGCTTCTTTGGCAAGGATGCGTAACGAAGCGCAGGCTCGCAGCGCAATCAACGCGGTGGTGGGCCTCGTTGCCCATGTAGACGCCGGCAAGACGACGCTTGCCGAGGCGATGCTCTACCATGCGGGCGCCATCCGGCGGCAGGGCAGGGTCGACCACGGAGACGCCCACCTCGATACCGACGCGATGGAGCGCGCCCGGGGCATCACCATCTTCTCCAAGCAGACGGCGCTCGACCATGCGGGCGCCCATCTCATGCTGCTCGACACGCCCGGGCACGTTGATTTTTCTGCAGAGGCGGAGCGGACGTTTCAGGCGCTCGACTACGCCATCATGGTCGTGGGGGCAAATGACGGTGTGCAGGGTCACACCGAGACCCTCTGGGAGCTTCTCGAGCGCTACGGCGTGCCCGCCTTTGTGTTCGTGAACAAAATGGATTTGGTTGACGAGGAGCCTGCTGCGGTGCTTAAGCGCCTGCGCGAGAGGCTCTCGGCTGCGTTGGTGGACGGTGCTGCGCTCGCGCGCGCGGTACGCGGCGGTGCGGCGAACGGCGATGCGACGGCGCTTGAGGATGCGGCTGCACTCGATGAGGCGGCGCTCGACGAGTACCTCGACACCGGCGCGCTCGGCGCCTCCACGGTCCGTCGTCTTGTTGCGGAGCGCGCTGTCTTTCCCTGTTTCTTTGGTTCGGCGCTCAAGGGTGCGGGCATCGATGCGTTTCTGGACGGCGTCGCCAGCCTGGTGCGCGAGCGCCCGTGGCCGAGCGAGTTTGCCGCCCGCGTGTACCGCGTGAGCCGCAGCCCGCGCGGCGAGCGCCTCGCTTGGCTCAAGGTGACCGGCGGCGCGCTGCGCGCCAAGATGGTTCTTTCTGGCGTAGAGCGCGGCGAGCCCTGGCAGGAGAAGGTAGATCAGGTGCGCCGCTACGATGCGGACGCATTTGAGATTGTGCCCGAGGTGGCGGCCGGATGCGTCTGCGCGGTAACGGGCCTTACGCACGTCATGCCCGGCAGCGCCCTCGGGGCCGAGGCGGAAGGGGAGGCCCCGGCGCTCGTCCCCGTCGTCTCCTATCAGGTTCTGCCGGGTGAGGAGGACGTCACCGCGGTGGTGCGGGCGCTTCGCGAGCTTGCGGACGAGGACCCGCTTCTGGCGGTGAGATGGCACGAGCAGCTCCAAGAGGTGCACGTTCAGCTTATGGGGACGGTTCAGCAGGAGGTTGTGCAGGAGACGCTCCGCGAGCGCTTTGGCCTTTCTGTCACCTTTGGCGAGGGCGGCATTCTCTATCGGGAAACGGTGACCGCACCGGTGCGGGGCGTTGGCCACTTTGAGCCGTTGCGCCACTACGCCGAGGTGCAGCTCCTCATCGAGCCCGGGCCGCGCGGGTCGGGCGTGGTGGCGGGGTCGCGGGCGGCCGAGGACGACCTCGACCGTAACTGGCAGCGCCTCATCCTGACCCATGTGCTCGAGCGCGATCACGCCGGCGTGCTTACCGGCGCGCCGCTTACCGATGTGCGCATAACGCTTTTGGCGGGACGCGCCCATCTAAAGCACACCGAGGGCGGCGACTTTCGCCAAGCGACCTACCGCGCCATCCGTCAGGCGCTTATGGAGGCGCGCGCTGCGGGTGCGTGCGAGCTCCTCGAGCCCTGGTACCGCTTTAGGCTGAGCATCCCCGCGGATAACGTGGGGCGCGCCCTCGCGGACGTGCAGCGCATGGCGGCGGAGTTCGATCCGCCCGAGCTCGCGGGCGAGCGAGCACGGATTTGCGGGTACGCTCCGGTTTCTAAGATGCGCTCCTATGCCCTCGAGGTGAGCGCCTATACAGGGGGCCACGGGCGCCTGGCACTTGAGTTTGCGGGCTACCGGCCGTGTCACGATGCGGACGAGGTCATTGCGGAGACCGCCTACGATCCGGTCGCCGACCTTCCCAACACGCCGGACTCGGTCTTCTGCGCCCACGGGGCGGGCTACAACGTGGCGTGGGACGAGGTTCCCGCGCACGCACATACCGCGGCCGATGAGGCACGTCTGCGCCCTTGGCGCTCCGCTGACGAGGTCTTTGCCCCATAGGCCGTGGCGGCTCCGGCTTACGCGGGAAGCGCAGCGTCGACTATAGGCTCGCTTATTGCCCTGTAGCGCATGAGCATTCGGACGCGTGGCGTCTTATGCTAGCCGTTTGCGTCGCACCTGTTTGAGCCAGTTGCGTTTGAAAGCTCCGATGCCGCCAAAGAACTTGTCGTAGGTGGCGCCGTCTTCCTTGGCAGCATACTTGACGGCCGCGAGCTCGATGGTGCAGAGGTAGTCCGCGACCTGCTCGAGCCGATAGTCGGTCATGGATGTGCGTCGCCGCTCAACCGCATGCTTAGAGAGCACAAAGCCGATGGACTGGTCGAGTGCCTGCTTCACGATGTCTTGTCCGTTGTCGTAGTAGACCTTAACGTCATCAAAAGATTGGAAGAACGCCAGATGGTCAAACAGCAGGCTGGAGATATCACGCTTCATCCGCGCCGTGAGCTGCGCAAGATCGCTGCATTCTTGTCGGCGGTATACAAAGGTTCGATAGGAGAAGGGGAGATAGCGAACTAGGGCGCCAAAGCTGTTGAGTAGCTTTTTTCTGGCGGACAGCTCAAGCGATTCATAAGGGCCGTGACCATTTAGCAGCGGTTCAGAATGAAAAGGAATATTGGGAAGATCAGCTATGCGGAGGCTATGCTCATACGTGGCGATATTCTCTCGTATCGAATCAGATTGATTATGGAAAACAAGGGTCAGGAGATAATAGCGCGACGCTCCTTCGCGGTCGCCACTCTCGTCGACAAATATCGAAAGCTCGCGAGCCATAAGTCTGCGCCCCCTAAACAAAAAATGCCGGGGGACTGCCCCCGGCGCTTGGAGGTAGCGCGCTGCGCCACCGCTATCTTTATACCACAAATGGTTCGGAGTAATCCATTGCGCTGAAAGCCCCTGAAGCGTCGTCCGCGCTATACTCAAACGCCTGTGGTCATCATGGGCTCGGTCGTCGCAAGGGGGAGAGGGTATGCCGCAGATTGTGCATCGCAGGCCGGATATACGGGAGTTCGTGCGCCGCGATCCGGTACTCGTCATCGCATGTACGCTCGCAGTGCTGTCATGCGCCGCGGTTCCGCCCGATGCGCACTACCTCACCTATGTCGACGTGCGCACGCTCGGGCTCCTTTTCAGCCTCATGACCGTCATGACGGGCCTTACGCGCCTTGGGGTTTTTCGGGCGGCGTGCCGCGCGCTGCTTCGTGCAGTGCACGGGCCGCGCTCGCTTTCGCTCGCCCTTGTGCTGCTTACGTTTTTCTCGAGCATGCTCATCACCAACGATGTCGCTCTCGTGACGTTCGTGCCGCTTGCGCTGCTGGCGCTGGGGCATCTCAAGTCGGTGCGGCTCACGTCGTTTACCGTGGTGATGATGACCATCGCAGCGAACCTGGGCAGCATGGCGACCCCTGTGGGCAACCCTCAGAACCTGTATCTCTATTCCGCCGCGCGTATGCCTCTGGGGGAGTTTCTCATCCTCATGCTCCCCTTCACACTCGCCGCCCTAGTGCTGCTCGTGGGCGCGATCGTGCTGTTTGGGCGCGCCCCAGATGCGCTGCCTCTCTCGTCGGCGCCGGTGCTTGCAGACGATGGGGAGGACGCGGGCGTTCCGCTCGCGCGCACGGTACCTTGGATCGTGCTCTTTGCGCTGGCGCTCGCCTCGGTGGCGCGCGTGCTGCCCTGGCAGGTGACGGTCGCTGCCGCCGTCGCCGTGGGTATCGTCTTCGACAGGGCGGCACTTCGCCATGTCGACTATGCCCTGCTTGCAACTTTTGTGGCGTTCTTTGTGTTCGTGGGCAACATGGGACGTATCGAGGCCATCGACGCCTTTATTGCTCAGGCGGTCGTGGGCAACGAGCTCGTCGTCTCGGTTGTGGCGAGTCAGGTCCTCTCCAACGTGCCGGCGGCAATTCTGCTCTCGGGCTTCACCGACGCGTGGCGCGAGCTTATCATCGGCTGCAACTTGGGCGGGCTCGGTACGCTCATCGCCTCCATGGCGAGTCTTATCTCCTACAAGCAGTTTGCGCTCGTGCATCCCCGTGCTAAGGGCTCCTACCTTGCACTCTTTACCGGCTGGAATATGGTCTTTCTCGCCGTGCTGCTTGTGTTTGCGCTGGTATAGGGGGGAGCTCATGGGTAGCGGAAAGGACGGCGGTAAGGGCGCCGATTGGCGCACGTATGCCCGCTATGCCGCGTTGACGGATGATGAGCTCGCGCGGCAGTGCGAGGTCCAGGTGTTTCGTGCCAAAGGGCCGGGCGGGCAGGGTGTGAACACCACCGACTCGGCGGTGCGCATGGTGCATGTGCCCACCGGTATCGCGGTCACCTCTCGCGAGTCGCGCAGCCAGCATCAAAACCGTCGCGTCTGTCTAGAGAAGCTCAAGCGCATCTTCGAGCGCCGTGCAAAGCCCCCAAAGCACCGCATCAAAACGAAGGTCCCCCGCGCCGTGCGGGAGCGTCGCCTGTCAGACAAGCGGCATCGCTCCGAGCGCAAACAAATGCGACGCAATGTGTCCTGGGAGTAGACCAGGCTCACCTGCACAGGCGGGCGGGCGACAGGTGCGCCTTTACGCAAGCCCTATGGAGCGCAGCCGGTGCCAGCGAAGCGAGCTCACCGCAAGCGCGCCGCCCTCCGCGCAGAGCTTTACCGCGCGCGGGCCGGGCGTGGGGAAGCTGTAGGCGCTCATGGCGGCGCGCCCACCGTCCACATACACCTCTATTGAGCCGCGGTCAATATATATGCGCAGCTTAAGCGTACCGAGGTTAGAGTCGTGCCCTTCTCGCGGCGCGGCGCGATAGCCTCGCTCGCCGAGGCGTACCGCCCCGCGGTCGAGAACGACCCGCCCCGTCTGGTCGTCGTAGGCAACATACACATACCCGCCGTCCTCGGTGGCGTGGACCTTGAGGCCGACGCGCTCGGCAGTAGACGCTGCAAGGTCAATCGAAAGCTCGATCTCTGTAGCCTCGGCGTCTTCGATCACGGTCAGGTCCTCGTTGGCACCAAGCGTTGCCGGGCCGACGTCGACCGTGTCCTCGCGCAGCGCTTCGAGCTCGCGTGCAGGCGTGGTGATGAGCGCGCCGTCCGCCGCAAGCGAGACCTCGCGCGGCAAGGTGAGCTGCCCGCACCAGCCGTCATCTTGCATGGGCGAGGCGCCCGCAGGGCTCATCCAGCCAATCATAAGGCGTCTGCCGTCCGGCGCCGCCATGCTCTGCGGGGCGTAGAAGTTCTGGCCCCAGTCCCACAGATGGAACGCGCCTTCAGGCTCAAACGTCCGCCCCGGTTCCCAGGTACCCACCACGTAGCCCGCGTTGTTGCGGTTGCGATTCATGTAGCCCTGTGCCTTCGCGCCCATGGCCGAGAAGCAGAGCACCCAGCGCGTCTTGCCGTCCGGCGCCGTAAGGGGAAAGAAGTCGGGGCATTCGAGCATGTAGACGTTTGGATCGGGGTGGCGGTAGAGAATACCCTCGCGCCGCCAGTTCACAAGATCGTTGGAGGAGAAAAGGACGATCTCGCCGCGGTTCACGCGCGAGCGCTGGCCGAGGACCAGATACCAGCGCCCGTCCTGCCGCCAGACTTTGGGATCGCGGAAGTCAATGAGGTCCTCGGGGTTGTCGATGACGACGCCGTGCTTTTCGAACCGCACGCCGTCGCGGGAGGTCGCGAGGCACTGCACCTCACGGTTGCCCGCGCTGTCGTCGCGTCCGTTGTGCCAGCGATGTCCGGTGTAGAGTAGGTTGAGGGTGTCGTTGGCGTCCACCACGGCGGAGCCGGAGAACACGCCCGCGTTCTCGGCCTCAATGCTCGGGGCGAGGGCCACGGGTTCGCGCCGCCAGGTGACGAGGTCAGCGCTCGAGACGTGGCCCCAGTGCATGGGGCCCCACTGCGTGCCAAAGGGATGGAGCTGGAAGAACACGTGCCAGCGACCCTGGAAGTAGGAGAGGCCGTTGGGATCGTTGATCCATCCGCCCGCCGAAGCGATGTGGTAAAGCGGGTACCAGCGGTCGCGCCGTGTGCACTCGAGGGCGCTCACGCCCTGCTCAGCGCGTTCGAGCGCTTCGGTATGGTCGATAAACGGCGCGTTCAAATCGATGGCAGGTGCCATAGCGGTTCCTTTCCGTGGCACGTACACTTGCGGGTTGCGGGCGCGTTTAGCAGCGTTACGCTGCGCCCGCTTTGTCGAGCCGACGGCGGAGCAAGAGACACGCGCCCACATCCGGTTCATGTACTGGCGCAACGAGCCGGCAGCGTTCGGGTAGCGCCTGCTCAAGGGAGTCTAAGAGGAACCGTCCTGCCTTGAAGGTCCCGCCAATGTAGGTAACGGGCACGATGGAGTCGTCCTCGGCAAAGATGCCGCGTACGACGGCATCGATCATCGCCGCCTCCTCGCGGGCGGCGCGCTCGAGGATGTCGCGGGCGCAGGCGTCTCCTGCCTCTGCGGCACGGGTAACGAGTGGGGCGAGTGCGGCGATGCGTCCGCGCTCGGCCATGTGCTTTTGGGCGAAGGCGATGAGGTCAAAGTCGTCAGTAAGGTCGAGCTCCTCGCGCACCAGGTCGAGAATCGCCCCGGCGGGCGCGCGCCCGTCGCTCTCGCGGGTGAAGGCAAAGAGCAGCTCCTTGCCGAGCCATCCGCCCGAACCCTCGTCCCCGAGCTCATAGTCCCAACCTCCGCAGCGCATGGCGCGCCCCGCGCAGGCGCCGTAGGCGATAGAGCCCGTGCCCGCAATGATGACAACGCCGTCGGCAAGGTCAAGACCCGCCGCCCAAGCGGCCTCCACGTCGTTCACAAGCTCGAAGGGGTGCTCGCCCGCCACGCGGCCCACGGCCTCGCGTATGCGCCGCGTGGCCTCCGCACCCTCGCCATAGCCGCAGATGCCAAGGCCTATACCAAAGTCGGAACCAAGAAGGCCCGTGCCCGCTGCCCGGGCCACGCCCTCGGCGAGCACGCGCTCCATACCCTCAAAGCCCGCCTGGGCGTAGTGACACGTGCCGAGCTCAAAGCGCTCGAGTGCGTGCATGCCCTCGTCATAGATCGTGAAAGCGGTCTTGGTGCCGCCGCCGTCGATGCCGAGCCATCTCATGTGAAATCGTCCTCTCGCCTCAAGGTCCACCCGGCGTGCGACGCTTGGTGACTACAGCGCACGTGGGCGGGGCATAATAATTCGGATTATAGGTCAGCCCCTACAGGGTCCAAGAGAGGAGAGCTCCCATGGCAGTGTTTTTTAAGGACGCGAACGGCAACTTCTTTACCGCGGTCAAGGCGGGTGTCGGTGCGCCCGACGGGTTCGAGCCCGTTGAGGCTAATTCCGTTGATGCTGCCAAGGAGAAGCACGTTCCCGCTGTGGAGCTCCAGCGCGACGGTCACATCATCCATGTCCAGGTGGGCGAGGTCGCGCATCCCATGGATCCCGATCACTACATCGAGTGGATCGCGCTCGATACAGACGGTCGTCTTGAAGTGCACGCCCTGAAGCCCGGTCAGACGCCGGCGACCTTCTTTGCGGGCGGCGTCAAGTCGGGCCGCGTCTACGCTTACTGCAACCTCCACGGCCTTTGGGTCAAGGAGTTCTAGTCGCCCTATCGGTGTCCTCGGTATACTGGTAGGTACGAGAAACGCAAAGGGTCGCCTCAACGGCGGCCCTTTGCGGCAACCGGGTGCCGGCGTCCCTGCACCCGGTGACGCTGCGGTATGGCTTCGTGAGGGGAGAGGCGGGTCATGAGAATCGCGCTGGCGCAAATCGACATGCGACTCGGTGACATCGAGGGCATCTGCGCCCGTATCGAGGATCAGGCTCGGCTCGCCGCGAGCCAAGGGGCGTCTCTTATCTGCACGCCCGTACCGCTCTTTGGCGGCATGATGCCGGGCGCGCTTCTGGAAGCGAAAAACTACGAGCACGCATTGCTCAGCTCTCTCACCGGCCTCGCCGCTCGGCTGGACGCCCTTTCCATTCAGGCGGTCATCCCGGCACCCATCGCCATCGACCATACCCCGCTATTCGAGGTGTTCCTCCTTAAGGAGGGCCGGGTCGTGCCCCTGCGCAGCCTGTTCGCCGCGCGGCGTGCGGGTTCTGCCGAGGACCTGTGGCTGCCCCCGGTATTTGATATCGAAGGACTTCGCGTGGCGGTCACGTTTGACGCCGTGAACGATCTTAAGATTCTGCCTCCCGGTTGCGACCTCGTTCTCTTCTTGCAGGCGAGTTCGTTCGACGTGGGAGATGAGTCGACAAGCTGCGTTGCCTCGGTGGCGGACGGTCACTTTGCGCCGCTCGCAAAGGAGAAGAGCGTCTGGCTCGCCTGCATGGCGCCCATCGGCGGGTACGACGAGGCGGCCTTCACGGGCGGTTCGTTTTTCATGGACGATGCCGGCCGCGTGGTTGCGGCAGCGCCCTGCTTTAGCGAGGCACTGCTTGTGCAGGATATTGAGCGTGGCATGGTGCTTCCCGCACTTGAGGCTCACGAGCTTCCCCGCTACCAGCGGGAGGAGTGGCTCTGGGAGGCGCTGCGCCTGCACCTTGCCGACAGCGTGCATGCGTTGGGGTCAACGTCTGTCGTCGTCGCGCTTACCGGGGACCTGCCCAGCTCGCTTACCGCCCTTCTCGCCGTCGACGCGCTCGGCCCACGTAACGTTACGGGGCTCTTTGTCGAGCGCTCGCAGGTGCTCACCCCCGCTCAGGAGAGTGCTGAGCACGAGCGTTCGGACCGTGTGCGCGAGTTGGCGTCCAATCTGGGTATCCGTCTGATCGAGCGCGCGCCGGCCGACGCCGCACGCCTGCTCGATCGTGACGCCCCGGGGCTCGGCCTTGCCCTCGCGCGCGAGCGTATCGAAGGGCTCTACCTGGAGGATGTGGCAATCGAACTCGGTGCCGTGGCGGTGAGCTCGATCACCAAGACCGACGCCGCTCTTGCCGCGCCGCTGGCGGCCGCCGGCTATCTTGGCGCCGTCGCTCCCTTTGGAGACGTCTATCTGACAGCACTCGAGTTTTTGGCCCGCGCGCGCAGCCGCGCCGGGTCCGCCATTCCCGCTCGTCTGATCACCCTGAACGCGGTCGAGGACCGCATGGCGTCCATCCTGGCGGCGTCCATCGCCGGTGCGCCCGAGTCGCCCGTCTGGCGCGAGCGTATGGCGCGCCTGTTGGCACCGCTCGAGGCGGCGCAGATCGACGGCGTCCTCGAGGCGCACGTCGACCACGGCCTCTCTCAGGACGAGATCCCGCTTGCCGCCACCGCCCCAGATGCCGTGGCACTTCTGCTCATGATCGTTCGTGCTGGAGAGGTGTGGCGCCGGCGCCTTCCGCTTGTCCCCATGGTCTCCTCTCGCTCGTTCCCCGAGCGTCGCTGGCCCGCGCAGCTCGCATGGTCGGATACCGGGCGCGGCGGCGAAGACCCTCTGACCTGTGCGGGGCTGGTGAGCGCCGAGTCCGAGCGCGTCCTCGAGCTCGGGGAGGAGCACGGCAGGCGCGTCCGCGGCGAGATCGTGGGTCTTATCGCGGGCATGCTCGGCGTGCCTGTCGATGATATGGACGAGGACGAGGTTGAGTCCGAGCTGCTCCGTCGCATGCGTGAAGCCTTCGAGGCGGACGAGGGCGGTCAGAATCCGCCCTTCGCCGGCGGGCGTCCCCACGGCTTCACCTTCTTTTCGCAGAACTGAGCCCATCCTTCCCCTGTTGCCAAGCGCGTGTTATAGTAGAACAAATGTTCTAGCGCTGAGGGGAGGCGTATGATCGTATTGGGCATCGACCCCGGTCTGGCAAACACCGGATGGGGCATTGTGGAGGAACGTGGCGGCGAGGTCCGCTGTCGGGCCTACGGCTGCATCCATACGGGGGCGGACGAGGCACTCGATCAGCGCCTCCGCGTCATCGTGGACGATCTGGCGCGCGTCGTGGGACGCTACGGGCCCGAGGCCGCGGCCGTCGAGGGCATCTACTTCGGGGCGAACGTTCGCTCCGCTATCCCTACCGCGCACGCCCGCGGAGCGGCACTCGTCGCCTGCTCGCTTGCCGGGGTCTCGGTGGGGGAGTATACCCCCATGCAGATCAAGCAGGCCGTGGTGGGCACCGGCGCGGCGGACAAGCGGCAGGTGACTTTCATGGTCCGCAGCCTTCTGCACCTCGACCACGACCCAAAGCCAGATCACGCGGCAGACGCCCTCGCATGCGCTATCTGCCATGCGCACCTCGTGCGCACCGGCGAGCTCACCGGCGGCGGCTACGTTCAGAAGAAAGGTGACCCCTACTCATGATCTCTCAGGTTCACGGCATACTTCTGGAGGCCACCCCGTCTGTTGCGGTGGTGGACGTATCGGGCGTGGGGTTCGAGCTCGGCATCTCGGGCATCACGGCAGCGTCTCTGCCGGCGGTGGGGGATGAGGTCAGGCTCTACACGCGGTTCCGTCTCGCTAACGACGCGATGGCGCTCTACGGATTTGCCACGGTGGAGGAACGCACCATGTTCGACCGGCTCATCGCCGTGTCAAGCGTGGGTCCGCGCATGGCGCTGTCGGTCCTCTCCAAGTTCTCGGTGGCCCAGCTCTACACCATCGTCATGGCCGAGGATACCAAGAGCATGGCTACGGTCCCGGGTGTGGGCAAGAAGACCGCCCAGCGCCTGATACTCGAGCTCAAGAGCACGCTTGCCAAGGACCGCAGCCTCTCCGGTGCGGCCGTTCCCCTCGCGGGGCAGCTGCCGCTCGACGCGGCGGCGAGCACGGCTATCGAGGACGCGCGTGCGGCGCTGCTTTCCATGGGCTTCAGCCCGCAGGAGACCGATCTTGCGCTCGAAGGGTATGATGGTCAGGATATGCGTGTCGAGGATATCCTCGCCGCCTCGCTTAAGCGCTTAGGGATGGATGCATGATGTGGGAAGCCGATGACTCGCGCGATCTGTTCGATGACGCTCCGGCGCCTGCCGCGCGTGCTGTGCACGGCGACCGCTTCGTGACCGGCAACCTCACCTCCGACGATCTGGATGTGGAGCGTTCGCTTCGTCCTCAGAAGCTCGACGACTATTGTGGTCAGGATCACATCAAGCAGAGCCTGCGCATCCTCATCGAGGCGGCGCAGAGTCGTGGCGAGTGCCTCGATCACGTGATCTTCTCGGGCCCTCCCGGCCTCGGTAAGACGACGCTCGCGACTGTGGTGGCAAACGAGCTCGGCGCCCAGATCAAGACGACCTCCGGCCCCGCCATCGAGCGCACGGGGGACCTCGCCGCCATCCTCACTAATCTCCAACCCGGTGACGTGCTTTTTATTGACGAGATTCATCGCCTGAACCGTTCGGTGGAGGAGATTCTCTATCCCGCGATGGAGGACTTCGCCCTCGATATCGTGATTGGCAAGGGTCCTGCCGCCCGTTCCATTAGGCTCGAAATCCCGCATTTCACCCTTGTGGGCGCGACGACGCGCTCGGGCATGCTCACGGGACCCTTGCGCGACCGTTTTGGCATCTCATTTAGGCTCGACTACTATGCGGTGCGCGACCTTGCACAGATTGTTCTGCGTTCTGCATCCATCTTGGGGGTGGAGGTGGACGAGGAGTCCGCGATCGAGATTGCCTCGCGTTCGCGCGGCACGCCGCGTCTTGCCAACCGCCTGCTCAAGCGCGTGCGCGATTACGCACAGGTGCGCGGAACGGGATCGGTTGACCTCTCGATTGCGCGTGAGGCGCTGGAGTTCTTTGAGATCGACGAGCTCGGCCTCGATTGGATGGATATCCGCATCCTAGAGACGCTCGCCAAGACCTACCGCGGTCGCGCGGTCGGGCTCTCCACGCTCGCAAGCGCGGTCGGCGAGGATCCTGCGACGCTCGAGGATGTATATGAGCCGTACCTGTTGCAGCGCGGTCTTATCGTTCGCACGCCGCAGGGTAGGCAGGCAACGCTCGCCGCGCTCGAGCATCTGGGCGTGGAGGCCCCGGCGTAGAGCCAAAGCCGCTATGGGCCAGATCGGCGTTGCCCGTGCAGCCCGCCTCGCCGCTGCCATCCATTTGAGCTACCATGGCTGAGAAACGGTTTCGAGACGACGGGAGGGATGGCCCATGGCCTGCACCACCATTCTGATTGGCAAGGCGGCGAGCTTTGACGGCTCGACTATCATCGCGCGCAATGAGGACTCACCGGGCGGACAGTTCGAGCCTAAAAAGATGCATGTCGTTTCGCCCGAAGAGCAGCCGCGTACCTACACGGCGACGGCGTCCCATGTGACCATCGAGCTTCCCGATAACCCCATGCGCTACATGTCGGTGCCTGACGCCTTGCCTGGCCACGGCATCTGGGCGGCTGCGGGTATCAACGAGGCAAACGTCGCGATGACAGCGACCGAGACCATCACGAGCAACGAGCGTGTGCTTGGCGCAGACCCTCTGGTGGAGCTGCGTCCTGCGCGCGGACGTGAGGGCGAGGAGGGTTTTGAGCCCGAGGTGCCGGGCGGTATCGGCGAGGAGGACATGGTCACCCTCGTGCTGCCCTACATCAGAAGCGCCCGCGAGGGCGTCCAGCGCCTGGGCGAGCTGCTCGAGCGCTACGGCACCTACGAGATGAACGGCATCGCGTTTTCTGACGTGGACGAGATTTGGTGGCTCGAGACCGTCGGCGGTCACCACTGGATCGCCCGCCGCGTGCCGGACGACGCCTACGTGACCATGCCCAACCAGCTTGGCATCGACTCCTTCGACCTCGCTGACGCGGAGGGGGCGCATAAGGAGCATATGGCGAGCGCCGACCTGCGCAGCTGGATGGCCGCAAACCACCTCGATCTCACGCTCTCCTCGAGTAGTGTGGGCTTTGCGGCAAAGGCCTCTTCCGCCTCGCAGGTTACAGATGTCTTCAATCCGCGCGATGCTTTTGGCTCGCATTCGGACAGCGATCACGTCTACAACACCCCGCGCGCTTGGTATATGCAGCGCTGTCTCAACCCGAGCGATAGGTGGGACGGCCCTGCGGCCACGTTGCGCCCTGAGTCGGATAACATCCCCTGGTGCCGCGTGCCGGAGCGCAAGCTCACCATCGAGGATGTGAAGTACGTGCTCTCGGCCCATTACCAGGGCACGCCCTATGATCCGTACGGCAAGCTCGGCACCGATGCGACGCGTGGCCTCTACCGCCCCATCGGCATCAACCGCAACGGCCAGCTTGCGGTGCTGCAGATTCGCCCCGATAAGCCCGAGAGTTGCCGCGGCGTCCAGTGGATGGCGTTTGGCTCAAACGTCTTCAACGCGCTCGTGCCCTTCTACACCAACGTGGATGAGGCGCCGGCGTATCTGGAGAACACGACTGAGCGCGTGACGAGTGAGAGCTTCTACTGGGCAAACCGCTTGATCGCGGCACTCGCCGACGCTCGCTTCCGCGAGAACTCCGCCCATATCGAGCGCTACGCCGAAAAGGTGGGAGCGCTCGGCCATCAGATGCTTCGCGAGACCGACGCAGCCATTGCCGATCTGGAGGCTGAGGCCGCTCCGTACCTGCTCAAGGACGCCAACGAGCGGATGGCAAAGGATTTGAAGCGAGAGACCGAGAAGCTCCTCTCCAACGTACTGTTCACCACGAGCCTCTCGATGAAAAACGCCTTCGCCATGTCCGACAACTAAGATGGCGGGCAAGCGGGTAGAAGAAGGGCGAGTTTGTTGCCGTAAGAAAGGTGAGACCATGGCTCAGAAGTTCGAGGACATCGTAAACAACATGGTTAACGTCGGCCTCGGCGTGGCCGCCACGGCAGCCGAGAAGGGCAAGGAGGTCTTCGACGACCTTGCCGCCAAGGGCTCCGAGGTGCGCAACGACGCCGCCCAGAGCGACTTTGGAAAGTCCATGGCCGATATCTTCCAGCAGGCGGGCGGCGCCTTCTCCGAGGCGACCGATCGTTTGAGCGCACAGGGCGCCACCGTTGCCGAGCGCATCTTGGATGAGCTCATCATGGCCCGCGTGCGCCCCATGACCAAGACGGAGCGCATCGACTTTCTCGCCCACGTACGCGACCTGGTGGATTCTGCCGACAACGCGACCGTGACCGTCGAGGTGGAGGTCGACGAGCCCGCCGACAAGGCAGCTTCCGAGACGGCCGCCGCAGACACGGACGCCGAGAGCACGGAAGCGTAACGCATCGTGGCAAAAGACACAGGGCTCACAGACAATCCAGCAGCGCATGAGCCTCTCGTTCCCGAGGAACCGGAGTTCGAGCAGGGCATGGGCGAAGAGGAGGCGGTGCCGAGCCGCACGGCGCGCCGTCGCGAGCGCGCCGTCGACACGGTTCCCGCTGAGCCCGAGGTCATGGCGGATGCCGAGAAGTACCAGCTGACGCCGGTCGGCCGGCGCCGCCGCATCGCCACTATCTTCCACATCGCACGCAAGTACGAGGTCTGGAACAACATCACGCCGGTGCGCCTGCGTTGCATGCTCGAGGAGCTCGGTCCGATGTTCGTCAAGATGGGGCAGATTCTCGCCAACCGCTCCGAGATCCTGCCCCAGCGCTTCTGCGACGAGCTCCGTCGCCTGCGCACCGAGGTGGACCCCGTGCCGTACAAGGTGGTGCTCGAGTGCCTTGAGGCGGAGTACGGCCAGAAGCTGGGCGAGATCTTCGACGCGGTCGACCCCAACCCCTTGGGCAGCGCTTCGCTTGCCCAGGTGCACCGGGCGCGCCTCATTACCGGCGAGGACGTTGCCATCAAGGTCCAGCGCCCCGGCGCTCAGCAGGTCATGGCGCAGGACATCGATATCATGCGCTCGCTTGTGCGCCATATCTCACGCTTCGTGAAGACCGATCAGTTCATCGACTTGCGTGATGTGGTGGAGGAGCTCTGGCAGTCCTTCCGCGAGGTGACGAACTTCCTCATGGAGGCTCGCAACCTCGACGAGTTCTACGCGTACCACGTCTCAACGCCCGGCGTCTCGTGCCCGCGCTCCTATCTGGACCTCTGCACCGAGCACGTCGTGGTGATGGACTACGTGGACGGCATTTCGATTGCTGACCCCGAGGCGCTCGTCGCCGCTGGATACGACCTCGAAGAGGTAGGTGCGCGCATCGTCGACGACTATGCGACGCAGGTCCTCGATCACGGTTTCTTCCATGCCGACCCGCATGCCGGCAACATCATCCTGCGTGACGGTGTTATCTACTTCATCGACCTTGGCATGGTGGGGCGCATGTCGACGCACGACCGCAGGCTCGTGAAAGACATCGTCTTTTCCGTTGCAGAGGACGACGTGCCTAAGCTCAAGGACTCGCTCATGCGCTTCGCGGTAACGCGTGGCAACTCCTCCGAAATCGATCATACGGCGTTCCTCTCTGACCTTGACTTTATCGTCCAGGATTTCGGCAGCCTCGATCTGCGCGATCTGGACATAGGCAAGTTTTTGACCTCGCTTATCAATCTCACGAGGAAAAACAACGTCGAGCTGCCGAGCGTGGTTACTATGTTCGCGCGCGGCATGGTGACGCTCGAGGGGCTGCTCACCGAGTACATGCCCGACGTCAACATGATCGAGATCATCACCGCGCACATCCAAAACGAGAAGAGTTCCTACACTCGGGCGCGCGAGATGGCGGGCGACCTCGCTCGCAGCTCTGCCCGTGCTGCCAAGGGGACACTCGAGGCGGCCGAGCACATCGGCCTTGCGTCGCGCATGCTCACGCGCGGGCAGCTCAAGTTCAACACCGAGGTCATCGGCTCCGAAGAGGTCCTCAAGCGCGTGGGCGGCATCGTGGACCGCATGTCGATGTCGATCGTTATCGCGGGTCTCTTCATCGGTTCGTCGGTTGTGTACTACGCAAAAATCGAGCCGGTTATCATGGGCATCCCCGTCATCGGCTTTTTGGGCTACACCTCGGCGCTCGTGCTCGCTCTCATGCTCGGTCGTGAGATTTGGCGCAACAGCCACGGCAAACGACGGTAGTGTGACGCGTCCGATGCGTCATCCCTTGCCGCGCCGCGCCGTGCCGCGGGCGTGGTGCAGTTCATGCAAAATGTGGGGTAGTGAACCCGGATAAACGCTTCATGCAGAAATCGAGGTAGTGAACCCGAAAAGGCGCTATTCGGCGCCCTTCCCGGTGTTGGGTTCACTGCCTCTATTATTGCAGGCCCTCTACCGGCGATTCTTTAGCCGCCTTTTTCTCGGGTTCACCACCCGGGTTCACTACCTCAATTCTTGCAAAATCGCGACGCTAGCGCTCAAGTGCACCGGGTTCGGCCACGTTGACGATGCTCGTGTTGGCAAACGTTTGCGTAGCCTGATCGTAGTCAAAGGTGAGGATGCAGCAGTTGGCGAGCTTCACGTCCTGGTCGCAGCGGGCGTAGGGCTCCATGGTGGTCTTGAAGAGCGTGATAATCGACCCATGCGCGACGGCGAGCGCGTCTCCGCCCGCCGCCTCGTCCATAAGGCGACGCAAGGCGTCCACCACGCGTTCGCGGGCGCTCTCCTCGGAATCACCGCCACACGAGACGAGCGCGTTGCCCGGTACCCAGGGGCTGACGGGGAACTCGTCCATGGGTCTTCCCTCGTAGACGCCGTAGCAGCGCTCCATAAGGCCGTCCTCATCGGTGCGAGGGAGCAGCTCGAAGCTGGGGTTCTCTTCGATCACGATATCGAGCGTGCGACGTGCGCGGCCGAGGGGCGAGGTGGCGAGGCGCACGGGGCGCACGCCATGCTCTCGGTACCATGCGGCGGCGCGGCGCGCCTGCGTTTCGCCGAGTGCGGTGAGAGGGGAGTCGCAGCGACCCTGCACGAGCTTGCGCACGTTGAACTCGGTCTGACCGTGACGCATAAGATAAAGGGTTGCCACGCGATGCCTCCCCTAGACGAGCTTCTCGTATGCGACGCGCTCCGGATCGGGGTCGTCGCGGATGAGTCTGATGGTACCGCATTCGCTGAAGCCCATGCGCTCGAGAAGGCGGCGCATTGGGGCGTTGCCGGGGTGCGTGTCCGCGCGCACACTCTCTGCGCCGTGCTCCTGTGCGATGTGCTCCGCCTCGCGGAAAAGCGCGCTCATGACGCCGCGGCGTGCAGCAGCGCGACGGACGGCGGTGCGATGGATGGTCCCGTAGCGAGCGCTTGCGCTGGTACTCTCGGTAAGCCAGGCACCCTCGATCGCGTCGTAGGTTTCATCGCCGTCGAAGGACAGGGAGATGGTGCCGAGTACTTCGCCCGTGCCGTCCTCGGCAACGTAGCAGGAGCCTGCCGCGATGTCGTTCGCGACATCGGCGCGACTGGGATAGGCAGCGCTTTGCCACTGGGATATGCCGAGCTCGGCAATGGCGGCCTTGCCTTCGAGCAGGACCTCTTCGACAGCGGCGATGTCCGCATCGGTCGCGCGGCGAATCGAAAGTTCGGACATGGGCGGTACCTCCTTGGTCGGATAGACGACGAAGCGCCCCGCATCGGCGCCGGGTAGGTTTCGGCAAAGCGGGGCGAACCCAGCAACTATACCCCAACAGATGCAGGGTTTATTCATGGGAGCATAAGGGAACAGCCGCCCTGCACGGCGGCTGTTCCAGACGGGCTTCGCCCGCATGCCACTAAACAGGAGGCGCGCTTTAGCGCGGTCCCGGTAGAGAGGCGTTTTTACGCCTTATACGCGAAGAAGTCAAAGCGTGGGGGCAGCATCTTCACGCGATGGGTACCCGGCTCCTCGCCGAGGGCGCGCACGAGCTCGTCGGTCGTATCGAAGATATGCTCCCAGCTGAAGAAGACGTCGCTGTCGATGGCAAAGTACTCGCAGATGAGCTCGCAGCCGCGGGGGACGGTCGCGTGCATGAGGACGGTCGCCACGCGCAGCTCCGCAAAGGCATCGACGAGGGCCTGGTGCATGAGGGCGTCGCCGGCGGCCTGGTCCTCTTTCTGCGCCGCCTTGGCAGCCTTGCTCGCATCACTCCAGCGCTTGTTGGCAGCGCGGAGATAGGCGTCACAGACACCGAGCGCGTGATGGAACTCAAAGCGGTGGACGTCCTGCTCAAAGGCGAGAATCGCCTGCTCTGCCGCCTCAACAACGGCGGGGGAGGCGTCGCCTGCGGGAATGCAGCCCGTTCGGACCGAGCTCGGGTCGCCCTCTTTTTCTGCCACGCCATAGAAGCACGAGCGCGCCAGGCGGTTGAAGACGCCCGTGAGCAGCGCCCCCTCCTTCAGAACAGGGTCGATCACGCGCTTGTCGTCGCGTGCCAGAAGCGGCGTGCCGTCGGGGTTCTTGCCGGTCTCGCGCGTGTCGTAGGCCTTGGGCGAGAAGCTCACCGGCTTCTCACCGAGTCCGAGCGACAGGAAGTGGGCGCGCAGCTGCTCGGCGTCGTAGTGCTCGAGGAGTTCCGATGCGGGCGGCGGCGGGGTTTTGCTCGAGGAGCTCGCCTTCTTACCCATGTAGAGGACGTGGTAGTTGGCGACGAGTGTCGACTGACGCATGCCACAGCCGAGTGCTTCCCACAGCGCCGTCTGGGCGACGCCGTAGAAATAGATGTTGTCCTGCCCGATGAACTGGTAGGCGTGCGAATCCTCGCTGCACCACCAGTCGTGCCAGTCCGTGCTCGCATAGCGTCCCTCGGGCGCCTCGGCGAGTGCGGTGCGGGTGAAGCTGATGGGCGCCCAGAGGCTCTCGGGCCATACCCAGCAGGTGAGGCCCGAGCAGCCGCAGGTATCGGGCACCGGCACGCCCCAGTCGATGTTGCCGGTGATGCGGAAGGGGACGAGCGCCTTGCCGGAGCGGAAGCGCACGCCGCCCGCGGAGAGCACCCCGTGCGCCTCGTCGCGCTCGCGCCAAGAGGGGAACACGACGGTGAAGGAGCTCTTGTTGCCCTCGGGCTCCACCACGGTGTGGGCGGGAAGCTTGGCCTCGACGGCGTCAAATGCCTCGCGGAACTTGTTCTGGATGAAGAGGACGGGCTCGCCGAGCCACTCCTCCATGGTCTTTACCACCACGGGGCGCACCGTGTCGTCCGCCTCCAGCTCTGCGGTGTAGGAGCGCAGGTAGTCAAGGTAGGCGGGAAGGTCAAAGTAGAGGTTGTCGACGGGGCGGAGCTCCGGCGTCTCACCGGTCAGGGCGGAGACGGGGGCGATGAGCTCCTCCGGCTCAAACTGATGGCCCAGGTCGCACTCGTCGGCGTACGCCTTCTCGGACTTGCAGCCCTGGATGGGGCAGTGACCGAGCACCTGGCGGCCGTTTAGGAACTGTCCCGCCTTGGCGTCGTAAAACTGGAGCGTAGAGCGTTTCTCGAGCACGCCGGCATCGCGGAGGCGAGCAATGACCTCGGCCGTTATCTGCTCATGCACGCTTGCCGCGGGCGCAAGGGCGCTGCCGCCAAAGAAGTCGCAGTCCACGTCGTAGCCCTCGAGCGTCGAGGTTTGCTTATCGTGGTTGGCCCGCACGTAATCGGAGATGGTGCCGCAGCAAGTGCCTTCTTCGGTGAGCTTGCGGTAGCTCTCCATAATGGGGGAGCCAAAGCAGTCGGTGCCCGAGACAAAGAGCACGTTCTTCTCGCCGATGCGATCGCGGAGGAACCGCGCAAAGAAGTCGGCCGGAATGAAGACGCCGCCCACGTGGCCGAAGTGCAGGTTCTTGTTGCCATAAGGCATGCCGGCGGTGACGACGGCGCGGTGTGGCCAGACGGGACGCGTGTCTTTGGTGAGGTGAGGGGCCATACGATGAAACTCCTTGGATGCGGAGGGTCGGGATTTCCGGTGGCGGGGGTTTGCGCGCGAGCAACGCTCGCAGGCGCCAGCCCGCCGTCGCCCCACATTATCGCACAGCTCGCCGCTTGCGCGTGTACACTGGTGGACATGAGAAAAATCGCCGACATACGAACCTTTGAGGACCGCGCTCTTTTGCGATGGATCTCGCGCGCATCCGCCCTTGCCTTCGGTGCTGGGGCGCTCGCTACCGCAGGGCTTGCCGTTGCACTGCGCGTTTTCGTGCCGTCTGCTCTCGACCCGGCACTCGCCGGGCTGCTCGGCGCTTGCGCGTTTAGCTCCGCACTTCTGCTGGGGTGGCTCGTTGCGCTCGTAGCGGCATCGATGGTGGCGTTGCTTGCGCACGAGCTCGTGCACGCCTTGTTTTTCAAGCTTCTCGCTCCGTCGGGTGCGCGCGTGACGTTTGGCGCCAACTGGAGCGCGGGCATGCTCTTTGCCTGCGCGGAGGGCATCGTCTACGCGAGGCGCCGCTATCTTACGATCGTTATCGCCCCAACGGTTGTCGTCACGGCCCTTGTGCTTATCATCGGCGTTGCCTTTGGAACTCCAGTGCTCGGGTGCGCCGTCGCGGCGATACATCTGTGCGGCTGTGCGGGGGATTGGTATTATGTGCGGACCATCTGCCGCAACCCCGCCATCGCGTACTGCGAGGACACGACATGGGGTGTGCGCCTGTTCGGTGAGGGAGAGGAGGCTCGCGCATGACGCGTCTTTTGCTGCACGCCTGCTGCGCGCCGTGCTCCCTCGAGCCGGTGCGTCTGCTGGTAGGCGAGGGGTTTGAGCCCACCATCTGCTGGACAAACCCCAATATCCAGCCCGCCGAAGAGCATGAGCGTCGCCTTGTCGAGCTCAGGCGCTGGTGCGCCGCGCAGGACATTCCGCTCATCGAGGCGCGCGAGGACTACGATCGATGGGAGAGCTCCGTGGCGCCCATAGGGGCACGCCGTCGCGAGGCGCGCTGCCGCGCCTGCTACGCGCTGCGGCTTGCCGAGGCGTGCCGCGTGGCAGAGGAAGAGGGCTTCACGCACGTTGCGACGACGCTCGCGGTGTCTCCCTATCAGCTGTTCGAGACTTGCAACGACGTTTTAGTCCGGCTTTGCGAGGCCCGAGGTCTGACACCGGTCATACGCGACTTTCGCCCCTGGTACCCCGAGGCAACGCGTCGCTCGCGCGAACTCGGCATGTATCGACAGAACTATTGTGGCTGCCGCTTCTCGGCTGCCGAGGCGGCCCTCGACCGTGCGCGTCTGCGCGACGAGCGCCGCAGCGGGCATGTGCAGGCAAACGGCAGCCGAGAGGAGATCCGTTGACGGAAAAGCACCATGAGCGCGCCGCGCTTGTTGTGATACTCGCCATGACGTTCATGGAGGTTCTCGACGGCACCATCGTCAACGTCGCGCTGCCGTCGCTTCAGCGGGAGCTTGGCGTCAGTATGGCCGACATCCAGTGGGTGACGAGCATCTACAGCATCGTCACCTGCGCGATGCTGCTTATCTTCGGGCGGCTGGGCGATATGTTTGGCAAGGTGCGCATATTCCAAGCGGGTGTGGTCCTTTTCACGCTGGGGTCTGCGCTCTGCGCCGCTTCGAGCACCTTTCCGACGCTCGTTGCCTCGCGGGCGGTCCAGTCCCTCGGCGGCGCCGCGTCGCTTGCCAACAACCAGGGCATCATCACCGAGTCGTTCCCCACAAGCCGTGGGCGCGCGCTCGGCCTCGTGGCAACGTTCACCGCGCTCGGCGCCATGTGCGGCCCCACGCTCGGCGGGTTCATCGTGTCGGTGCTTCCCTGGGAGTTCATCTTCATCATCAACATTCCCATCGGGGTGCTGTCGTTTCTCATCGGTCTCAAGGTGCTCAAGAACAGTCCGCCCCAGCGGCGCGCCGCCTTCGATCCAGCGGGCACGCTTCTGATCGTACCTGCGATACTCTCGCTTTTCTTTGCGATCTCGCTCATGGAGACCGGCGTGACGCCTGTGAACGTGCTTCTGCTCGTGGTCGGGGGCGTGTTGCTCGTCGTGTTCGTTGCCGTCGAGGGGCATGTGGCATCACCGCTCGTGACGCTCGGCGTGTTTCGCGATGTACGCTTTGCCATCGACCTCGTCAATATGGTTATCATCTTCCTTGCCATGAGCGCCTATACGTTCATCTTCCCGTACTACCTGCAGGAGGCGCGCGGCATCGCCATCGGGCTCTCAGGTGTCATCATGGCCTGCTATCCCTTGGTGAATTCCATTTGCGGTCCTATCTCGGGCGCGGTGTCCGATAAGGTCGGCTGCGAGCGGCCGACGCTGGTGGGCCAGACCATCTACCTGTGCGGCCTTGTCATCATGGGGAGCGTCGCCGTCGATACCCCGCTGTTTGTGCTCATCCCCTGCATCATGTTCACTTCGCTCGGCAGCTCCATCTTCCAGGCGCCCAACAACTCGCTCATCATGGGGCACGCGCCCGAGGGCGCACTCGGATTTGTGGGGTCGCTCGGCAACCTCATGCGCTACCTTGGGCAGTCGCTCGGCATTACGGTGGGCTCGGCACTTCTGTACGGTGGCATGTCGCGCTCGATTGGGTATCCGGTGACGAGCTATGTCGAGGGCAGGCCGGACGTCTTTATGGATGGCATGCATACGGCGTTTCATGTGCTCGCCGCCCTTGTTTTGGTGAGTGTTGCGCTTGCGCTTGTGCGCGAATGGCTCGGCCGCCGCAAGCGCTAGCAAAGGGGAGCGCGGGCGGTCTCTCGTGCGCCGGGCGGCCTCTTGCCGAGTGACGGGCCGGTGCGGGGGCGAGAAGGGCCGCCCGCGGGGACGGCGGGCGGCCCTTCCGCTCTCGCGGCGCGCTTCCCCGCGCCGCTCCCGCGCCCCGCGCGCGGCGGGGGCAGCGCGGGGCCTAGTAGTCCATGATGCCGTCGAGCATGAGGTTGACCTCGAGGACGTTCACCACATCCTCGCCGAAGACGCCGAGGAACTTGCCCGTGGTCGCGGCGTCGATGATGCGGTGCACCTCTTCCGCGCTCTTGCCGGTCGCCTGGACGAGGCGCGGCACCTGGTATGCGGCGGCCGCCCGCGAGATGTGCGGGTCGAGCCCCGACCCCGAGCCCGTGACGAGGTCGACGGGTATGGCGTCGAGGTCGGCGTCGGGGTTGGCGGCGCGGATCATCTCCACGCGGCGCGCGACGGTCCGCTCGTAGGAGGCGCCATACACCGCGACGGTCGCCTCGTCGTCGTAGTCGGACGCGGGTGTCTTGTTGGAGGGGGCGGCGTACACCGCGAGCTCGCCGTCGGCCCCCTCGACGATGGAGAGGTCCTGGATGCGGCCCCACATATGGCGCTCGTCCTCGAAGCGCTGGCCGATGAGCTTGATGAACACAAACGGCGCCACGAGTCCTCCCAGGCCCCAGACGAGGAGGTTGTGGGCGAGCAGCTCGCCCGAGGAGACCTCGCGGTAGCGCACGCCCTTGAGGGCGGCGGGGATGAGGGCGATAATGACGAGCGCGTTGTAGATGATGGCCGAGAGCACCGCCGACTGCGGCGTGGCGAGCGAAAGGATGTTGAGCGCCGCGAGGCCCGGGTAGATGGGGGCGAACAGCGCCGGGATGATGGCGAAGTACTTGGCGAGGTCGTTGGCCACCGAGAACGTGGTGAGCGAGCCGCGGGTCATGAGCAGCTGCTTGCCGATGCGTACCACCTCGATGAGCTTGGTGGGGCTGGAATCTAGGTCGACCATGTTGCCGGCCTCCTTGGCCGCCTGGGTGCCGGTATTCATGGCCACGGCGACATCCGCCTGGGCAAGGGCGGGGGCGTCGTTGGTGCCGTCGCCGGTCATGGCGACGAGGTGCCCCTCGGCCTGGAACGCGCGGATCTTGGCGAGCTTTCCCTCAGGGGTCGCCTCGGCGAGGAAGTCGTCCACGCCCGCCTCCGCGGCGATGGCGGCGGCGGTGAGGGGGTTGTCGCCCGTGACCATGATGGTCTTGATGCCCATGCGGCGCAGGTCGGCGAACTTCTCCTTCACGCCCTGCTTGATGATGTCCTTAAGGTAGATGACGCCCATGACCTTATGGTTCTTGGCGACGACGAGCGGCGTGCCGCCCTTCTTGGCGATCTCGTCGACCACCTGGGCGCAGGCGTCGGAGTAGGTGCCGCCGGCCGCCTCGACCCAGGCGCGCACGGCGTCCGCCGCGCCCTTGCGGATCTCGTCGTCCCCGAAGTCGACGCCCGACATGCGCGTGGTGGCGGTGAAGGGGATGAAAGTCATGTGCTTGTCCTCGAGCGTGCGCCCGCGCAGGCCGAACTGCTCCTTGGCGAGCACCACGATCGAGCGGCCTTCGGGCGTCTCGTCGGCAAGCGATGAGAGCTGGGCGGCATCGGCGAGCTCGTCGTCGGCGGTGCCGTCCACGGGGATGAACGCGGACGCCTGGCGGTTGCCAAGTGTGATGGTGCCGGTCTTGTCGAGCATGAGGATGTCCACATCGCCGGCCGCCTCGATGGCGCGGCCGCTCATGGCGAGCACGTTGGCCTGGTTCAAGCGGCTCATGCCCGCGATGCCGATGGCCGAGAGCAGGGCGCCGATGGTGGTGGGGGCGAGGCACACGAGCAGCGCGATGAGGGTCGTGACGCTCGTGGGGTCGTCGATGCCGTTGAGCGCGGCGCTCAGGTGCGAGTAGCTGGCGAGCGAGGCGGTGACGAGGATGAAGATGACGGTGAGGGCGATGAGGAAGATCTCGAGCGCGATCTCGTTGGGGGTCTTCTTGCGGGAGGCGCCCTCGACCATGGAGATCATCTTGTCGAGGAAGCTCTCGCCCGGGTCGTTGGAGATCTTGACGACGATCCAGTCGGAGAGGACCGTGGTGCCGCCGGTCACGGCCGAGCGGTCGCCGCCCGCCTCGCGCACCACCGGTGCGGATTCGCCGGTGATAGCCGATTCGTCCACGCTGGCCGCACCCTCGATGACGTCGCCGTCGCCGGGGATCTGCTCGCCGGCGCGCACGATGACGAGGTCGCCGCGCCTAAGCTCGCTGCCGGCGACGACGGTGAAGCGGTCGCGGTCCTCGACCGAGGCGATGCGGTGCGCCTCGACGTCCTTCTTGGCGGCGCGCAGGGCGTCTGCCTGCGCCTTGCCGCGACCCTCGGCGATAGACTCGGCGAAGTTGGCGAAGAGCACCGTGAACCACAGGATGCAGGCGATGGCCGCGGTGTAGCCCGCGCCCGCCCCGGTGTCGAAGAGGTCGGTGAACGAGACGACGGCGAGGGCCGTGGTGGCCACCGAGGACACCCACACGAGGAACATGACGGGGTTCTTGATCTGCGTCTTAGGGTTGAGCTTGACAAACGAGTCGCGCACCGCGCGCGCGACCATGGTACGGTCGGCGAGGGCCGAGCCCGTGGTGTTTCTGGACATGCGTCCAAACCTCCTTTGCGCTATCGCCCGCTAGGCGATCATCTGGAAGAATTCGGCGATGGGACCCAGCGCGAGCGCCGGGAAGAAGCTCAGCGCGCCGATGAGCAGCACGATGAGGATGAGCAAAAACACGAACATCGGTCCGGTGGTGGAAAGCGTGCCCGCCGTCGTGGCGATCGTGCGCTTGGCGGCGAGCGACCCGGCGATGGCGAGGGCGGCGGCGATGGGCACGAAGCGGGCGCCGAGCATCTCGATGCCGAGCATCACGTTCCACAGGGGCTCGTTCGCACCGAAGCCGGCGAAGGCCGATCCGTTGTTGCCGCCGCAGGACACGAAGGCGTAGAGCATCTCGGAGAAGCCGTGGGCGCCGGGGTTGCCGAGCGCGTCGATCACGCCGGACACGAGCGCAGCGACGCCCGAGCACACCAGGATCGCGAACGGGGTCGCCAGGCACAGCACCACGGCCCACCTCATCTCGCGCGGCTCGATCTTCTTGCCCAGGAACTCTGGGGTGCGGCCCACCATGAGCCCGGCGATGAAGACGGTGAGGATGCAGAAGCCGATCATGCCGTAGAGCCCCGACCCCACGCCGCCGAAGACGACCTCGCCGAGGGCGATCTGCAGGGTGGCGATCATGCCGCCGAGCGGCGTGTAGGAATCGAGCATGGAGTTCACCGCGCCGTTGGAGGCGGCGGTGGTGAAGGCGGTCCACACCGACGAGCTCGCGATACCGAAGCGCGCCTCCTTGCCCTCCATGTTGCCGCCCGCCTGGATAGTGGAGGCCCCCACGTCGACTGCGCCGCCCTGCGCGAGCTGCGGGGTGGCCGCCTGCTCACTCACCGTGACAACGACAAGGCACACGACGAGCATGATGAACATCGCGGCGAAGATGGCGCGGCCCTGACGGCGGTCGCCCACGCCGATGCCGAAGGTGAAGCAGCAGCCCACGGCGAGGGCGAGCAGCCCCGTCGTCTCGATGAGGTTGGTGAAGGCGCTCGGGTTCTCATAGGGGTGCGCGGAGTTCACGCCGAAGAATCCGCCGCCGTTGGAACCGGTCTGCTTGATGGCGACCTGGCTCGCGGCCGGGCCCTGCGGCAGGAACTGCTCGGTGACGACGATGGCGCCGGGCACCTCCTCGCCGTCGACGGTCACGGTGTCGCCCGAGATCTCGGCCCCGTAGAGCACGGTGTAGCCGCCCTCTCCGTCCTCGACGACGGCGACGGGCTCGAGGAGCTCGGCGTAGTCGGCCCCCTTGAGGTTCTGCACTACGCCGCCGCCCGCGAGGGCGATGGCCACGACGAGGTTGAGCGGGATGAGCACGTACAGGGTCACGCGGACGATGTCGACCCAGAAGGAGCCGAGCCCTTCGCCTCCCACCTGGCGAAACCCGCGGATGAGCGCGAACATGACGGCGATGCCCACGGCCGGCGAGGCGAAGTTCTGCACCGTGAGCCCCAAAAACTGGGTGAGGTAGGACAGGGTGGTCTCGCCGGAATAGGCCTGCCAGTTGGTGTTGGTCAGAAACGAGGCGGCCGTGTTGAACGCGAGGTCCCAGGAAACGCCCCCGAGCTGCTGGGGGTTGAGGGGCAGAATCGCCTGCGCCATCTGCAAGGCGATGAGCAGCGCCAGGCCCAGAACCGAGAAGGCGAGGACGGAGGCGAGATAGCGCTTCCACCCCATCTGCTCGGTCTCGTCGACGCGAAGGATCCGGTAGACCCCGTGTTCCACCGGGCGGATGACGGGGGTGAGAACGGTTCGCCTTCCGTCCATGACCCGGGCCATGAGCACGCCCAAGGGGATGCCCGCAGCTACGAGGACGGTAAGGTAGAGAACGCATTGGATGATGACGTTCACAGATAGTCACCTCTCTTGTTGGAATCGGTGCGATCGGTCTTGGTGGTCACGCAGACCAAGAGGTAGGTGCAGTAGGCTGGCAGCAGGATGCTGACGGCGCCCGCGCACACCATGAACAGGTCCATGGCCCCTCCTTTCCATCGGCGCGGCGCCAACGGGCCCGCGTGCCGTGCCGGCCCTCTTTCCATGCCGGTCCGCAGGGCTCCTCGCCCTGTGTCACCAAGTACACCGCGTGCCCGATAAAGGTGGCGTTAAGCTTGCGCGCAGACGCATTAAGATGTCATAAAGATGCTGGTAGACGCGTTATCGTGCTCTATACTTGCCAAAGCTTGCCCACAGGGGGCTCCGACGGGGAAGGGAGGCGCGCGATGCGCGGGGAAGGGGACGGCCGCACGGATCCCGACCGCCTGCTCCAGGCGATCGGGATGGGCGAGGGGGAGGCATCGGCCTCACGGCGCGGTCAGCTCAAGATTTTTTTCGGGTACGCAGCGGGTGTGGGGAAGACCTACGCCATGCTCAGCGCGGCACAGGCCGCCCGGCGCCGCGGGGTGGACGTGGTGGCGGGCTATGTCGAGCCTCATGACCGTCCGGAGACCCGGGCGCTGCTATCTGGGCTCGAGGTGGTCGAGCCGCGTCTCGTGCGCCACGGCGCCATGGAGCTCGCGGAGTTCGACCTCGACGCTACGCTCGCCCGGGCGCCCCGGCTCGCGCTTGTGGACGAGCTCGCCCACACCAACGCGCCGGGCAGCCGCCACGCCAAGCGCTACCAGGATGTCGAGGAGCTCTTGCGTGCGGGCATCGATGTGTACACCACGGTCAATGTGCAGCACATCGAGAGCCTGAACGACATGGTGGCGAGCATCACCGGCGTCGTCGTGCGAGAGCGCATCCCCGATCGCGTCTTCGACGACGCCGACCATGTGGAGCTCGTGGACATCGAGCCCGAGGACCTTCTCGAGCGCCTGCGCGAGGGACGCGTCTACCATGCGGACCAGGCTCGCCGCGCCCAGGAGAACTTCTTCACGGTGGAGAACCTCACCGCTTTGCGCGAGATTGCCCTCAGGCGCTGCGCGGACCGCACCGGGCGCCTTGCGGCGGCCGCACGCGTCCTCAACAACCGCGACTACCACACGAGTGAGCACATCCTCGTCTGCGTTTCCCCCTCGCCCGCCAACCCGCGCATCGTGCGCACGGCGGCGCGCATGGCACGCGCCCTTTCGGCCCAGCTCACGGCGCTGTTCGTGGAGACGCCGCTGACCCAGGGCATGCCCGACGCGGATCGAGACCGCCTGCGCGAGAACATGGCGCTCGCCGAGCAGCTGGGCGCTGCGGTGGAGACGGTGTACGGTGACGACGTGGCGTTCCAGATTGCGGAGTTCGCCCGGCTCTCGGGCGTGTCCGAGATCGTGATGGGCCGCAGCGGCGATCGGCGCGGTCTGATATCGGTCGTGCTGGGTCGCCCCTCGCTCACCGATCGGCTCATCGCGCTCGCCCCCAACCTCGATATCCACATCATCCCGGACCGGGAGCTCGCAGTCGGTTCGGGGCATCCCGCCGCTACGCGCGGTCGCGCTCCCGAGCGCGATCGGAATGTGCTGCGCCACGTGCTCGTCACCTGCGCGCTCATCGCCTCCTCGACGGGCATCGGCATCATCTTCCACCGGCTCGGTTTCGCCGATTCGAGCATCATCTCGCTCTACATCCTGGTCACGCTGCTCACGGCCATCACCACCACGGGGCGTATCTGCACGCTGCTCTCCTCGGTACTCTCGGTCATGCTCTACAACTACTGTTTCGTGGCGCCGCTGTACTCGCTGCAGTCTTTCGACAAGAGCTATCTCGTGACCTTCGCCATCATGTTCGTCACTGCCTTCATCGCCTCCGAGCTCACGGGGCGCATCGCGCAAAACGCCCGGCAGGCCGCTCAGACGGCCTACCGCACGCGCGTCCTGCTCGAGACCAATCAGCTCCTGCAGCAGAAGAGCGGTTTTGCGGACATCGCGCAGGTGGCCATGAACCAGCTCACCAAGTTGCTCTCGCGCGACATCGTGTTCTACCCCGTCTGCGGCGCGACGCTCGGCGAGCCGCTCTACGCGGAGGTGGGCGGGGCCCATCCGCACGGGCAGATCGTGAACGAAAACGAGCGCGCCGTGGCGGTCTGGACGCTCACCAACAACAAACGCGCCGGCGCCACCACCGCGACGCTCGCCGATGCGCGCTGCCTCTACCTCGCCGTACGCACAGGGGAGCAGGTGTTCGGCGTGGTGGGGATCGTCATGGGGCCGCGCGGGCTCGATGCGTTCGAGAACTCCATCATGCTCTCCATCATCGGCGAGTGCGCGCTGGCGCTCGCGCGCGAGAAGGAGGCGCGCGAGCGCCAAGAGGCAGCCATCGTCGCACGCAACGAGCAGCTCCGCGCCAATCTGTTGCGCTCCATCGGACACGACCTGCGCACGCCGCTCACGGCCATCTCGGGCTCGGCGGCGATCCTGCGCGACGCGGGCGGCCGCCTCGCGCCCGAGAAGCGCGCCGAGCTGGCGGGCAACATCCATCGCGACGCCCTCTGGCTGATCGACATGATGGAGAACCTGCTCACCGTCACGCGCTTCGAGGACGGCTCCATCAGCCTCAACCTCACCTCGGAGCTCGTGGATGATGTGCTCGCTGAGGCCGCGGCGCATCTCGCGCGCCAAGCGGCCGGCCACCGCATCGTGATCGAGCCGACCGACGGGCTCCTGTTCGCGCGCATGGACGCGGGCCTGGTGATGCAGCTTTTGGTGAACCTCATCGGGAACGCCGTCAAGTACACCCCGGAGGGGTCCACCGTCACCGTGAGCGCCCGGCGCGTCGGCGACATGGTGCGCATCTCGGTTGCCGACGACGGTCCGGGCGTTCCCGATGCGGACAAGGAGCGTATCTTCGATCGTTTCCGGACGGGGGCCGCTGCTCGTCGTCCGGCCGATGCGACACGCAGCTTCGGGCTCGGCCTGGCGCTCTGTCGCTCGATCGCCGAGGCGCATGGGGGTACCATCGAGGTGCGCGACAACGTTCCCCACGGCGCCGTGTTCACATTCACCCTTCCGGCGGAGGAGGTCTCCGTTCATGCATAGGAACGCTTCAACGCAGCTCATCTTGGTGGTCGAGGACGACGCCGCGGTGCGGAGCCTCATCACCACCGCGCTCGAGATGCACGACTACCGCTTTGAGACGGCGGCGACGGGCGAGGCGGCGATTATGCAGGCGGCCTCGCACGCGCCGGACCTCGTCATGCTCGACCTTGGTCTTCCCGACCGGGACGGGGTCGAGGTCATCGAGAAGATTCGCACATGGTCGACGGTCCCCATCATCGTGATATCGGCGCGCACCGAGGACGCCGACAAGGTCGAGGCGCTCGACGCCGGCGCAGACGACTACCTGACCAAACCGTTCTCCGTGGATGAGCTGCTGGCGCGCGTGCGCGCCTGGATGCGGCGCACGCAGATGGCCGCCGCCGAGGGCCCGCAGCAAAGCGTGTTCGAGAACGGGCCCTTGCGCATCGACTACGCGGCGGGGTGCGCCTATCTGGACGGTGCGGAACTGCATCTCACGCCGATCGAATACAAGCTCTTGGTGCTCCTCGCCCATAACGCCGGCAAGGTGCTCACCCACACGTTCATCACGCGCGAGATCTGGGGCACCTCATGGGAGAGCGATATCGCCAGCCTGCGCGTGTTCATGGCGACGCTGCGCAAGAAGATCGAGCCCGACGCGGCGCACCCGAAGCTCATCCAGACGCACGTGGGTGTGGGGTACCGGATGCAGCACCTTTGAGCCCGTGTGCTATGCGCATCGCGCTGCCGCACCCGCCTCCCACGGCGACTTCGTGATGATTTCCTCCGCAGAGACGCGGAGGCATCGCGGGGCGTGATAATGGGGCGCTGATACGTTTTTTTGGAAGGGTCCGCCATGCACACTGATGATTTCGATTACAACCTCCCCGCAGAGCTCATCGCCCAGGCTCCGGCCGAGCCGCGCGATTCGTGCCGGCTGCTGGTCCTTCACCGCGGCGAGCCGCTTGCGACGACGGGGGAGTCCGTGCCCCTCGCGCATGGCGGCAGCGTCGAGCACCGGCACTTCTTCGACATCATCGACTACATCGAGCCGGGAGATGTGCTTGTCATCAACAAGACGCGCGTCATGCCGGCGCGCCTCATCGGCCGCAAGCCCACCGGCGGCGTTGCCGAGACGCTGCTGTTGCGCCGCCGCGAGGACGTCGACGCCATGGGGCATGTGTGGGAGTGCCTGGTCAACCCGGGCAAGCGCCTTAAGCCCGGTGCGGTGATTGAGTATCGCGCCGGCGGGGCGCACGCCCCCGAGAGCGCGCCGGTGGTGCTTACCGGCGAGGTCATTGACTTTGTGCCCGAGAGCCGCGGAGGCCGTCTGGTGCGCTTCACGCCGGAGGGGGAGGGCGCAGACGGTGCACCGCGTACGCTCGATGAGGCGATTCATGCGGCGGGCCATGTGCCGCTGCCGCCTTACATCACCGACTACGCGGGCGACCCCGAGAAGTACCAGACCGTCTACGCCATGAAGGAGGAGCACTCCGCCGCGGCGCCCACGGCCGGCCTTCACTTCACGCCCGAGCTCATGCAGCGTATCGAGGACAAGGGTGCGCGCTTTGTGGCGGTCGAGCTCGAGGTGGGTATCGATACGTTCCGCCTGGTGGAGGAGGACGATCCCACCGAGCACGTCATGCACACCGAGCGCTATCACGTGCCTGCCGAGGTGATTGACGCCGTGCACGAGGCCAAGCGTGCGGGCCACCGCGTCATTGCCGTGGGTACGACGGCTGTGCGCTCGCTCGAGAGCGCCTTTGATGCCGAGGCGCCTGTTGCGGAGCCGCCCGTGGTCGCCCGCCGCTTCGAGGGCCGCGCCGACAGTGCCGACACCCTTGGGCGCGGAGACGTGGTCGTGCGCACGGACGCCACGACCAATCTCTACCTCATGCCTGGGTCGACCTATCACGTGGTGGATGCGCTCATCACCAACTTCCACGTGCCGCGCTCCACGCTCATGATGCTCGTGTCGGCCTTTGCCACACGCGAGCAGGTTATGGACGCCTATGCCGCGGCGGTGCGCGAGCGCTACCGCTTCTTCTCCTTCGGCGACGCGATGCTTATCGAGTAGTTCATCCGTCCCGGCGTTCTCGCGCTCAGTGCGTCCGCTTAGCTCGCCCGCATCCGTTCGCCGGCATGTTTCTACCGTTTGCGACAAGCGCCATTTTTCCTGTTAGATGTGGTATATAGGGCCGCTATTCGGGAACAAGAGGAGTGACGGAAAAGGAAGTCGCTCCAGAGGAAAGCGACCGGACGAGGAGGTGAGTCCCATGGGCACAGAGGATATAGCTAGGGCCTGTGGGTACGGCGCCTGCGAGACCGAGGTCGTGTAAGTACCGTGGGTTCGTGAAGGTGGCCCGACGTCCGCCCCGCGTGAGATGGGGTTGAGACCGATGACGTGGTCGTAGGGGCAGCCCACAGGAGAGCATACGGGTTCCGTTCCTTCGGGAGTGGAATGGAGGAGAGTCCACCGTAATAGTTACTTGCCGGGGAGGCACCGCTTAGGCGGTGCCTCCCTTGGTTTTGGACTCACGATAATCTTTCAAGGCAGAAATCCCGACTATTCAATAGCGCATCAATTTCTTACCCTATGTGCATAGAAATATCATTATTTGACAGTAACTGAAAGCATATAATGTTAAAAAGGTACTTATTATCAGCCATCCGAAGGGAGCTGGACATGGCATCAGACACCATTGCGGTGACGCGTCGTTTTGATAAAAACCTATTGATTGAATTTGACTCGACGGCAGATGCCATTGGAATTTCTCCGACAAGTGCCATGACGGTCTTTATGAAGCAGTTCGTGGCTCATAGGGGTTTTCCGTTTGAGGTGAAGGTGCCAGTCCCTACAAAGGATGAGTACATCCGCGAGATGGATGAGATTTTCGCCGAGATGCGCGCTGGAAAAGCCGAGGCTCATGAGCTTATCGAGGTATAGCCATGGAGAAGTCTTGGTCGGAAAAGGCTTGGGATGACTATCTGTGGTGGCAGTCGCAGGACCGAAAGACGCTTCGTCGCATCAATGCTCTCATCAAGAGCATTGAACGCTCCGACGGAAAGCCAATGGGCAAAGCGGAGATGCTGAAGGGAAACCTCGCAGGGTATCAGTCAGTGCGCATAGATAAGGCCAACAGGCTTACCTACACCGTTCAGGATGGCGTGCTGTATATCCTTCGTTGCCGAGGCCACTATCAGTAAAGGTGGCGTCGGGGTCCTTATAGGACAAAGACGAGCACAAGCACAATTATCACGACGACGATGATGCCCGCGATCGCGGCGCCGAAGCGCAGGCGGGATCCGCGGGTTTGCGCGCGCACGTCGTTTTCGGCGGCGGCGAGCGACTCGACCTCAGCGAGCGACTCGTCGCGCTCGGCGCGGTCCGCCTCCAGACGCGCGGCTATGGTCTCGGTCACCTCCGGGTGTGCGTGGATATCCTCGGCCTCGTCGATAACGGTTTCGGCGACGGCGATCTCGTCTGAGGCATCCTGCTCGACCTGCTCCTGGGCGCGTTTTGCCTTCTCCTGATCAGAAATCTGACCCTTCAGGGCGCGCTGCCGCTCCTGAGCGTCGTCCTTAGCGCTCTGGTAGGCCTCACGCGCCTTGTCCGCAGCGGCAGACGCCTCCTTAAACGTAGTCTTGGCGGCTTCGATAGGCTTCTCGTTTTCGGTGAGAGCCCGCTCGGCCTGCGCGATAGCCTGCTCATTTTCCGAGGTCACGCGGGGCAGATCCTCCTGTGCGCGGCGCAGCGCATCGGTGGCGTCGGCAATGTCGAGCTCAAGTTCTTGGGCGCGCACGCTGTAGTTGGCGGAGTTGGCCGAGGGATTTCGCTGCACCTCGGTGAACTCTGCCTTCAGTGAGTCGAGGCGCGCCTGTGCGCTCTCCACTGCGGCCTTTGCCGCAGCAACGCCGCTCTCTTGCTCCGCACGGGCCTTGTCGAGGTTGTGCTTGGCGTCGTCGAGGCGGCGCTGAAGGCGCGAGCCCTGCTCGCGGGCGCTCGTTTCGGTGGCCTCCGCCGCCTCGAGGGCGGCCTTCAGGCGCTTCTCAGTCTGCGCGTCCTCGTCCTTCATGGTCTGGAGCTTTTCTTTGAGGGCGTCGATCTCTTGCAGGATCTGTGCCTGCTGCTCCTGGGCGGCGGCGCGCTTCTCCTCGGCGGCAGCGATGCGAGCGCGCTCTTCGGTAAGAATCTCCTCGTAGCGCTCGGCGATATCGCGACGGTGCGCGAGCTCGTCCTCCTCGTCGGCGATGGTCTTCTCGAGCCCCTCGAGGTGCTCGCGCGCCTCGGCGTGGGCGCGCTTGGCGGCGCTCATAGCGCGTACGGCGCCCGCGCCCTCGGAGAAGAAGGAGCTGACGGCGCTCATCGCTCCGGCAGCGACCTCGGCCACACCGTGTTCGGCATCCTCGGCGGCGTGCTCCGCTTCGACGTCCGCCGGTGCCAGCGTGGTGGGTTCGGTGCTCGCCAAACCGGCGGCATCGATTGCCTCATCGGCGGGGGCGTCCGCACCGTCGCCCTCTGTGGTTACGGTCTTGGCTTCGAGGGAGTGGTCCCGCTTAAGGAAATCGGGAATAGCCGCGCCAGTCTCCTCAACCGTATCGTTCATATCGTTCAGCTCCTCGTCCACGTGCTTCTGCTCGTCCATCGCATCCTCCAAAGCGCCCTGCCGGCGGCTGAATGTTCAATGGTTCCATGATACTTGCTCGCGCGGTCAAAGGTTGGATGAATCAGGCCATTGAGCGAGCTTGTCGCTCGATGGCATTCGTTGGTAATAACGTTGAAAATGTTGCTTGCCTTGGAGTCGGCTCCAACAGATACACTGCGGGCGAGCACCCGACCTTGTCAACCCGAGCTACGCTTTGGGCTGGCGCCGGCGTCGGTTTGCGACCGTATGCAATTTGGGGAGGCACGCATGATTTACCGTGATTTTCAGGACCTCAAGCTCTCGGCGCTGGGCTTTGGCGCGATGCGCCTGCCCGTCATCGATGGCGACGACGGCAAGATTGACGAGCCTGCCGCCACGGAGATGGTCGACTATGCGCTTGAGCATGGCATCAATTACTTCGATACCGCGTGGGGCTACCACAACGGCAACTCCGAGCTCGTGATGGGCCGCGCTCTTGCCCGTCACCCGCGTGAGAGCTTCTACGTGGCTACCAAGTTTCCGGGCTACGACCTTGCCAACATGGACAAGGTGGCCGAGATCTTTGAGCGCCAGCTCGAGAAGACGGGGCTTGACTACTTCGATTTCTATCTCTTCCACAACGTGTGCGAGATGAACATCGACGCCTACCTCGACCCCAAGTTTGGCATCTATGACTATCTCATGAAGCAGAAGGAGGCGGGGCGCATCCGGCATCTGGGCTTCTCTGCCCATGGCTCCATCCCGGTGATGGAGCGCTTCCTCGAGGCGTACGGTAAGGACATGGAGTTCTGCCAGATCCAACTGAACTACCTCGACTGGGAGTTCCAGGACGCGCGCGGCAAGGTGGAGCTTCTGAAGAAGTGGAACATCCCCGTGTGGGTCATGGAGCCCGTGCGCGGCGGCAAGCTCGCCAACCTCTCTGAGGCAAACGCGGCCAAGCTTACCGCGGCGCGCCCGGACGAGGAGCCGGTGGCATGGGCATTCCGTTTCCTGCAGGACATCCCCGAGGTGGTGGTGACGCTTTCTGGTATGTCCAATATGGATCAGCTGAAGGCAAACATAGCCACCTTTGAGGAGGAGCGTCCGCTGAGCGACGCCGAGCGTGCCGCGCTTGCCGAGGTTGTCGCCGATATGCTCGGGCAGGGGACGGTGCCCTGCACGGCTTGCCACTATTGCACAAGCCATTGCCCGCAGGGTCTCGACATCCCCACGCTACTGTCCATGTACAACCAGATGAAGCTCACGGGCAAGGGCGACTTTATCTCGAGCATGCTTGTGGGGGCGCTCCCGGACGACAAGAAGCCGAGCGCCTGCATCGGTTGCGGTGCGTGCGCCGCGGTCTGCCCACAGCAGATCGACATCCCCGGCACGCTTGCCGAGTTTGCCGAGGCACTCGGGCTTTAGGTGCTAGCGGCGTTCATATTCTGGAGTCGATTAGCGTGCGGCCTTTTCGGCAGATAGCGCGTTTAGGTGCCCGTACCGCCTCTTCTTAAGCGGTGCGGGCACCGTTGCTATGAACGCATGATTGCTTTTATAACCGTGCGATTATGGCTGCTGCTTCTTTTTGTGCCGATTTCCCAGGAACCAACCTCCGACCATGAAAACGATGGCAAAGGCCGTCAGCATCATAATCTCGTTTCGGTATGCTTGCGCTCCCAGTTCGAGATGGTTTACCGGCTGACGTAGCAGGATTTTGCGAGGTCGTCCTGTAGGAGTCCTGCCGCTTCGCGGTGCTCGCGTATGTGTTGTCCAACGTTCATGCGCGCCTCCTCGCATTTGAGGTTCCGCATTGCCTGACCTCAGCATACCCCCAGGCCGCACGGCAGCTTGCGGCGTCGCGTCAAAAGGCTTTGACATTGTCAAAATGGGGGACATAGCTCCCATTCACCTTCTGTATACTTGTATACAGAAGGGAAGTGATCGGTATGGCGACATCGGTTGTGTCCGGAAGGGTGGACGATGCGGTGCGGGCGCGGGCGGACGCGGTTATTCGTGCGGCGGGTTTTTCAGTAGCGGATGTAATTCGAGTCGTATGGGAGAACATCGCGCGCACAGGCGTTGTTCCCGTCGTAGAAGACACTGCGCAAAATACCCCGGTCACTGACCCATGGGACGCGTTCATGGCGTTCCGCTCGGCGCTTCCCGAGTCCCCGTGGCTAGCGACGCTCTCTGACCAAGAGATGAAAGACGTGATTGCGAGCAGATATGAGTAGGCGGGATGGGTTTCGCATCCTGCTTGATACGAGCATCATTTTGGATGCGGTGTGTCCTGCCCGCCCACAGTCAAAGGAGGCTTGCCTCGTTCTCAGGCGTTGCAGCAGCGAGGGTGACATGGGGTTTGTGACCTCGGGCTCGCTCAAAGATGCCTACTATGTCCTGTCCAAGCAATATGGGGAGCCTGCTGCGCGTGCAGCGGTGCACCACCTAATGGGCCTTCTGATAGTTGCTCCCACGAGTACAGAAGACTGCCTCATGTCGCTTGAGTCCAATGAACCGGACTTTGAGGACGGGCTCATTCGTGCTTGTGCGGAACTGAACGACATGGATTTCATCATCACGCGGGATGAAGCGGCCTTTCGCAAGTCAAAGGTCCGCGCCGTAGACTGCGCGGAGTACCTTTCCATCTGCGACGAGACTGATGCCGATTTGCTTGCGAGGCTTGGATTCAGCCCTAACGCCCTTGTGCAGAACGGCGCTCAGTAGCCGAGTTCCTCGCCAATAAGGACGACCTTGATACGGCCGGGGTGGCGCGAATGGCGCGTGACCACGACGTTGCAGCACATGCACTTGCGTGCGTGGCAGTCGATGCAGGCGCCCGTGAGCTCACAGGGCGTGCTCGTGTGAAGCCGCTCGGCGTTGAGCGGGCAGACGGTGGTGTGGATGCGTTTGATGCCGGCGTCCACGTCTGCCACGATCTTGTTCATTCCTACCAGCACCACCACGTGCTCGGGCCCGTGCAGAAGAAGCGAGCAGCGGTCGGAGTTGCCGTCGATGTTCACGAGCTCGCCGTTTAAGGTGAGGGCGTTGGCGCTCATGAAGAACCAGTCCGCCGTGGTGCGCGCCTGCCACATGGCGCGCTTCTCGTCAGCGGTGGTCGCGCGCGTACGGTCGAGCATGCGGTAGGTGCTCGCGCGAACGAGGGCCGCCTTCATGCCCGACTCGGTGAAGGTCTCACTGCCGCCCCAGGTGATCGAGTCGCCGTCGTGGAGCCAGGAGCGGACGATATCGATGGCGTCTGCACGCGATGCGGCCCAGTAGCCCTCCATGTTGTTGCGCTCGAGTTTCTTGATGACAACCTTCGCCGTCTTTTTCCACGATGCAAGGGTCGTGGTGGTGCGCTCTGCCATGCCTGCTCCCCTCCGGGGTCGCGCCGCGCCCGGAGGGTGGGCGGCCCGTAGTTGCGATAGGTGCATATAGGCATATCCTACCCAGCTCGCTATACTGGAATGCCAATCAAACCGGTAAACGGGCCAGCGGCAGGATGCAAGCCGGCACGCGGCAACCCTGCCATCTTGAGAGGAACCCATGGACCAGTCGCTTTTCCGCTACGACGTTATCGCCGAAGATCCTTTGACCCATGCGCGCGCGGGTGTGCTTCACACGCCGCACGGCGATATCGAGACCCCCATCTTCATGCCTGTGGGAACCAAGGCCACGGTCAAGGGCATCCCGTGGGAGACGGTGCGCGACTTGGGCGCGCAGATTGTGCTCTCCAACACCTATCACCTGGCCATGCGCCCCGGTGCCGACCTTATTGCCGAGGCGGGCGGGCTGCACAAGTTCATGAACTGGCACCATCCGATCCTCACGGACTCGGGCGGATTCCAGGTCTTCAGCCATGGCGACGCGGTCAAGCTTTCCAACGAGGGCGTGCGCTTCATTGCAACCGACTACGACGGCAGCCACGTCTTCTGGACGCCTGAGGACAACATGGCCATCGCCCAGAAGCTGGGAAGCGACATTTGCATGCAGCTCGACCAGTGCATCGGCTATCCTGCCGAGCGCCGCGACGTGGAGCGTGCTATGGACCTGTCGAGTCGCTGGGCGGAGCGCTGCTATAAGGCGCATACGCGTCCCGACCAGGCGCTCTTTGGCATCGTGCAGGGCGGTATGCATCTTGATTTGCGCGTACGCTCGCTCGAGCGCCTGGAGGAGATGGGCGACTTCCCGGGCTATGGCATCGGTGGCTATTCGGTGGGCGAGGACCACGAGACCATGTTCGAGTCGCTCGAGCCGCTCGCTGCCGAGTACATGCCGCGCACCAAGCCGCGCTACCTTATGGGCGTGGGCAACCCCACCACGCTCGTGCGCGGGGTCGCCTGCGGTATCGATATGTTTGACTGCGTGCTGCCCACGCGTACCGGGCGCATGGGGTCTGCCTTTAGCCATGAGGGCCGCCTGAACTTCCGCAACGCCCGTTTTGCGCGCGACCTCGGCCCCATTGATCCTCAGTGCACCTGCCCGGTCTGCACGGGCGGCTACACCCGTGCGCACATCCGCCACATGGTCACGCAGCATGAGATGCTCGGCGGCATCCTGCTCTCGATGCACAACATCTACTTCCTGCTTAACCTCATGCGCGAGGCGCGCGAGGCCATCATCGCGGGTACCTATGGGGAGTTCGTTCGCTCTTGGATGGACTCGCCCGCGGCGGCGGATTACTAATGGGCGCCGTGCCACGGGTGTCGCCCGATCGCCGTGACCGCGGGACGCGTGAGGAGCGCGTGGCGCGCGGCAGACTGGCGGCTTCACGCTGCCCTATCGAGGCGCTCGCGTCGTGGGGTCTCCGTCAGGACGGCGCTTCGGCCATCGCACTGCTTGAGGAACAGTCTGCTACGCGCGTGGCGGACCTCATCCCCATACGCTACGGCCGCATGAGCGCCTCTGCCTTTGCGTTCTTCCGCGGCTCGGCGATCATCATGGCAAGCGACCTTGCCACGCGCCCCGTCACCGGCATCGAGGTGCAGGCGGTGGGTGACGCGCATATCGCCAACTTCGGCATGTTCTTGAGCCCCACACGCCACCTGGTCTTTGATATCAACGACTTCGACGAGACGGCGCCGGGTCCCTGGGAGTGGGACGTCTGCCGTCTTGCGGCGAGCATCGAGATCTGCGGCCGCGCGCGCGGCTTCTCGCGCCACGACCGCCGCGTTGCCGTGCGCGCCTGCGCCAAGGCCTATGCGCGAGCGATGGCCGACTTTGCCGAGATGGGGGAGCTCGATGTATGGCATGCCCACCTCGACCTCGATGAGGTGGTCACGCGCTTTGAGGACGAGATGAGCGGCAAAGAGAGCCGGACGCTTCGTCGGGCCATGGAGAAGGCGCGTTCCAAGAACAGCGCTCGTGCCGTGGAGAAGCTTGCGCGCGTCGAGGGCGGAAGGCTTCGCTTTGAGATGCGTCCGCCCGAGCTCGTGCCGCTCTCCGAGCACCACGGCTACCGCGATACCGTGGAGCTCTCCCACGCGCTCATGGTTCTTATGCGCCGCTACTTCGACAGCCTCTCCTACGACCGGCGCTTTCTGCTCAACCGCTACCGTTACCAGGATGCGGCGCAAAAGGTCGTGGGCGTGGGAAGCGTCGGCACGCGCGCATGGGCGGTGCTGCTCGCGGGCAAGGACGCCGACGATCCCTTGGTTATGCAGGTCAAAGAGGCGCAGACCTCGGTTGTGGAGCGTTTCTGGCGTCCCGCGGGGTTTGCGAGCGCCGGTGAGCGCGTGGTCGAGGGCCAGCGCCTGATCCAATCAACGGCGGACATTCTACTAGGCTGGACGAGCGTCGAGAACCCGCTCGGCGAGCACCGCGACTACTACGTGCGACAGCTCTGGAACGGCAAGGGGTCGATTGATCTCGAGGGTATCGGCGTGGAAGGGTTGCATTCGACGGCGCGCCTCTGCGCCTGGGCGCTTGCGCACGCGCACGCGCGCACGGGCGACGGTGTTGCCATCGCGGCGTATACGGGCTACGGACTTTCCAAGAAAGAACTGCGCGCCGCGGAGGATGCATTTGCCGACGCGCTCGCCGACTTCGCCCACGCTTACGCGGACCAAAACGAGGCGGATTACCGCCTGTTCTGCGACCTGATTACGGCAGGGGAGCTTCCCTGCGCCTCCGAGGGCGCGGCAAAATAGGGACGGCAGACAGGGGGGGCAGGCCCAGACCGTTTCCGGGAAACGGCTACCCGTCTAGGTCGGCAAGCTCGCCGAGGTCGGCGAGGTCGAGCGCGCTCGCGTCCACAAGGGATTCCTCTGCCGCGGCCTGCCCCGCCTGCGTGGTGGGGATGGTCCCTGCGAGCTGCCCTTTGATGCTCTCGGCGCGCAGGCGGCAGAAGGTTTCGAGCGCGCTCACGCCTTCGAGGAACTCCTCATAGGTGACGTAGGCGGTGGCATCGTTTTGCACGTAGGGCGCGATGAGCTCGCGCGCCTGCGCAATCGTTTGCGTGAGGCGCCCGCTGTCCACGATGCCCTCGACCAACTCGCTGAGGTAGCCGTGGTAGCGCTCGCGGTAAGCGGGGTCGGCCATGAGACGGTAGAAGAGCGGGCGCTCGGAGATGACCTCACTTGCCGCCGGCTCATCGATGGGGAGGTTCACGTACGGTCCTGCTTCATCGGGCAGCTCGGCGCGGCCAAGCGCATAGGTCCCAAAGGCAAGGTTATAGTCCCACGGGAGCATCGCTATGCGGCCGTCCTGTTCGTAGAGCAGGTAGTTGTGACCGGTCGAGCCCAGGTAGCTGTCGAGGTTTGCGCAGAAGACCTGTGCGGCAAAGTAGCGCAGCGTCGTGTCCACATCGACCGCCTGCTCGAGGTTCTCGCCCGCATTGAGGTGTCGCAGCGCATCTATCAGGCGCTCTTGCGCCCCCGCATCGGAACGCACGAGGGCTTGGTCGAAGATGCCCGGATAGAGCGCGGGATCGTTGCCGATATAGCGCAACGCCACGTCGGCGTTCTCATCCTCGAGCGAGCGGTAGTCGGGTTTGTAGAGCGCGCCGTGGGCGTCGCCCCATTGGCGCCGGGCGAAGGCGTCTTCGGGCTCCTCGACGGCGAGATAGAGACCGTGCGGCTCGCCGTTGACGGTAACGTTGGCAAAGCTCGATGCCGGGGCGGGCACGCCCATGTCGCGCATGAGGCCGAGCGCTACGTAGGTCTTGAGGTAGCTGTTGTCCTGGAAGGACGCGTCGAGCGACAGCTTGTCGAGCCCGTGGTAGGTGAGTCCGCTGTCGTAATGGTCGAACTCCACCTTCATGCTGAAGCGCGACAGACCGCGCTTTGTCACGTGGCCGAGCGAGTTGTTGCCCTTGGCGCGCAGGCCCACATTGGCGAAGTGCTCCCCGTCGATAGTCAGCGCTGCGCGCACGTATTGCTCAGCTCCGGCTGCCGCGACGAATCCGTCCCAGTCATCCACCTGTATATCGATCGCATGGACGCGGTCGGTAGTGAAAAGCCACTCGAGGTAGTCGTCATGGCGCTCGGGCTCGATGACTCCCGTGCGCCCCGCCAGCCAGAGGCCAGCCACAAGGGCGATGCCCGCGGCGAGCGCGACGAGGCAGACGACGTCGAGGACGTGCTCGCGACGCATGACGCTATCCCTGGTAGTCGCCATTGTAGGAGACGAGCAGGGCCTCGCTGACCTCTTCGAGGGCGTTGAGATCCGTGACGATATCGGTCTTGCCGTCGGCGAGGCGCACCTCGTAGGTAAGGTCGACGGCATCGCCCGTCACCTGCTTGGCCTTGAGGCTCTGTGCGCGCGTGCCCGCCTTGATGAGGCCCTCGACGGTGAGTTCCGCCTTGCCGTCCGCACAGCGGACCACGAGTAGGTAGGGACGGTCCGCGCCGCCGCGACCCGAGAGGAGCAGCAGCACGAGTCCGATGAAGACGCAGCCGAATGTGGCGAGGAAGAGAAGCCCTGCCGCGAGCACGATGCCCGTGGCGATGCTCCAGAAGAGAAAGACGATGTCGAGCGGCTCTTTCACCGGCGTGCGAAAGCGCACGATGGACAGGGCGCCCACCATGCCGAGCGAAAGGAGGACGTTGCTCGACACCGCCAGGATGACAAGCGTCGTCACCAGGGTGATCGCCACGAGGCACACGCCAAAGGTGGTCGAGTACATGATGCCCGTGGTTGTCTTGCGGTAGATGAGAAAGATGAACAGGCCGAGCGCGCAGGCGAGAAGCATCGCCACGATCATGTCGAGCATGGGCACGGCGTCCATGCGGTCGAGGAATGCGGAAGTGAAGATGTCGTTGAAGCCCATGGGGTCCTCGTTTCTGGTTGGGGGCGGCTACTCATAGCGGCGTGCGAGCGCGTATTTGGACCACGCCGTCCGCGCGGTCGACGTGCTCGCGGCGCCGGCGATCCAGTCGGGTAGGTAGGCGTCGTACTTAACCTCCACGACCGCCTCGCCGGGCGCAGCGGGGATCATGAGGGGGTTCTCGGCAAAGAAGGCGTCGGGACGGGCGCAAACGCGCACCGCGGTATCGATGGTGACGCGGACATTGCCCGCGCGGTAGCGGAAGGCCTCGCGTTCGTAGATGACGACGGCCTTGGGCGCGAGCAGCCGACTTTTTGTGAGCTGACAGAACTCGATGCCCACCGTCCCCGGCGCATCGTTTGTGTCGGAGAGCGCTTCGAGCAAGGCGGGCTCGATGACGCCGCCTTCGGCAAGAAGATACGCCTGCGCGAGGTTGAGCGGCTCTTTGTGCTTCTGTCCGAGACCGTTTCGCTTCGTCTTCTTCTCGAGGTGTATCGGGCATCCGTTGGCACCGACGTCATTTCCGTAGGTGCGCAGGCGCCATTTGGCGCGGGTGCTTACCCCCTCGTGCTTCTCGCGTAAGGCATCGTCAAAGGGGGTGTCGAAGTAGAGGCTCCGCACCGTGTAGCGGCCGTCCGGCCCGGCGTGCCCGTCCCGGGGGAGGAGCGCGCCGAGCCGGCGTGAGATGACGATCGCCTCGCCTGCCGGAATGCCGAATTTCAGCTCATGGCGATACTGCGGGTTCGCAAGGGTCGTGCTCATAGGGCGTTAGTCGTCGTAGCTGGAGTACCCGGAGTTGCCGCCGTCGTCATAGTTGGAATAACCGGAGTTACCGCCGTCATCGTAGCCGGAGTAGCCGGAGTTGCCGCCACCACCGCTGGGGGCGGGAGCCGGAGCCGGCGCAGGCGTCGGGGCCGGCGCTGGCGCGGGCGTTGTCTGAACGGGCGCTGGAGCGGGCGTCGCAGCTGCAGTCGAGCCGCCACCCGAGCTGCTGGTGGAGCTGGCACCGCCCGAGCTGGCGCCGCCCGTGCCGCCGCCCGAACCGGCACCGCCCGAGCCGCCGCCGGTCGAAGGCACGGTCGTGGTCGCCGCCACGGACTCGCCGTAGTCGGAGGTGTAGTCGGTCACGCCGTCGTTCAGCGCGCCATAGTCGGAGTCATAGTAGTCGGTAACACCGTCGTTATCGGGGCCGTAATCGGTGTCGCCGTAATCGGTCCAGCCGTAATTGCTCGTACCGGTGACCTCCATGGGGGCGCGGAGGTTCTGGCTCACCACGTAGGACTGGGAATCGTGCACGATGTTGCGTAAAAAATCACTTGCGGGCAGCGCAGAGCCGTCCTCGACTTCAAGGTTGATGGTGTTGCCGCCCTCGTTTTCGACCTCTTCGACAATGTAGCCCGCGTCTTTGATCTTAGCGATGAGGGCCGATACGGCGGCACGGCACTCCTGCCCCTCGTAAGAGGCGAGGTCGAGCGCCATGGCGCGTGCGTCGTCATTGAGTTCGTCAACGCCCACGACCTTGCCCTGAGCGTCGTAATGGATGGCAAATTCGGGGTTTACGCGCAGGATGAGCGTGCCACCGCCCTCAGGATAGGGCAGCTTGGGTTCGGCTGCTGCGGGTGCAGCCGTGGTGGTGGGCGTCGGGGCCGTTTTGCCCTGCGCGAGTGTGAAGACGGCGCCTCCCCCGATGAGGAGGGCAAGCACGGCGGCGAGCATAACGGCTAGGCGTTTGTTCGTCATGGTGGTCCCCTTCATATCGACCGTTGACTGATGCGTTCCGGTTTTCGGTCCGGTGATCGGCTCCCCACCTTCGGGAGTCGGTCGCCCTTAAAGGGAGCCAGCTTTCTTATATCACGGGCAAGGGGGTGTCCTTTCAGGGGATACGGTAAGGGTTGTGTAAGCTAGCGGCAAAAACCGGTAAGCCTTGCGTAAGGCGTCCGCTTACCGAAAAAGTGATGCCGTTGACGAAAATCCCAATAGCGTTAATGTGCGGTCAACGAATGACTCTGCGCTGATTCCGCTCCCATGAGAAAGGGATTGCTACTACAAGAAACATAAGGGCAGGCGCGATGAGGACGGTCGGCTCGGCCTTGCTCGCAAAAACGGCGATCGCGCCGCCCACGGCATACATCGCCGCGGCGAGCCCGAGTAGCAGCGTCCAGAACCATCGGCCGATAAAGCGCAGGGCACGGTCGCCTGGGCTGCCGGGATGCGCTGAGGCAAGGCTCGCGAAGTCGATCATCTGGCGGATGGTGTGAAGCCCCTCGCGGCGTGCGATGCTCGTGATCCAAAGGCAGCCGACGACAAGGACGCCCAGCCTGAAGGCGGAGAAGGCCGCGCCGCCACCCCAATCGGGGTCGTTTGTGCCAACCGCGAAGCCGTTTAGAAGCATGGTGATGAGTTGGATGGACAAGATAATGCCGCAAACCAATACGAACTCACGGCGCGCCGCCGCCGCGCGGCGGCGGACGCTCGGGGCATCGGAGCCCAAGATGTCGTTTGCCGTGGTGCCCAGGACGTCGGCGAGGTTTGCGAGCATGAGGACGTCGGGTACGGTGCGGCCGCACTCCCAGTTGCCAATCGTCTGGCGAGACACGTGGCAAAGCTCGGCGAGCGCCTCCTGACTAATGCCGGCCGCCAGACGGTGCTCGCGCACGCGCTCGGCGATGCACGCCGGAACGCGACGGTCGCCGCTGGTCTCGGTCTCAAACATCTTGTGTGTCGCCATCTGTCCTCCTCGCGTGTTCATGGGCGGGTCGTTCACCCTGAGTGTAGGGCACGCCGCGGCGCCTGTCTGCCAAACATCTTTTCCATGTGCGGTTACTTGCGAAAACTCGTCGGGGTCAAGAGAACCTTTGCGCGTTCATTACGGAACGGGGCGGCGGGCTGGGTACCATAGGGGGTAAACGCCTTGCTGTTTGCCGCTAACGAGTGCGGCAACGCGCGATAGGAGGATCCATGAGCCAAGACGACGTACGGGACGACTACCGCGACGCTGATAATACCGGATCGTCCGGCACGGCAGCCGAGGACGATCGCACCTATTACCGCGGTCCCGTGATGATGCGCGGTCGCATGATTCCGACCGACAACACCTATGCGAATCTGCTCGCTCGTGAGAGGTCGACCGACTGGCTGCACATGGATCCGTGGCGCGTGCTCCGCATCCAGGCGGAGTTTGTGGACGGTTTTGGCGCGCTTGCCGAGGTGGGTCCGGCGGTGGTGGTGTTCGGCTCGGCCCGTACCGCACCCGAGGATCCCATGTATACCGCGGCGCGCGAGGCGGGGCGGCTGCTTGCCGAGCGGGGTGTAGCCACCATCACCGGCGGTGGGCCCGGCATCATGGAGGCGGCCAACCGCGGAGCCGCCGAGGCGGACGGCACCTCGATTGGCCTTGGTATCGAGCTCCCGCACGAGCAGGAGCTCAATCGCTGGGTCAACCTCGGCATGACCTTCCGTTACTTCTTCGTTCGCAAGACCATGTTCGTCAAGTATTCCGACGGCGCCATCGTCTTTCCGGGCGGCTTCGGTACGCTCGACGAGCTCTTTGAGCTGCTCACCCTCGTTCAGACGCATAAGGTGGCGCGCACACCGGTGGTGCTTGTGGGGACCGAGTACTGGCAGGGTCTTTTCGAGTGGATCGACGATGTGGTGCGCGGCGAGGGCATGATCTCGGATCTCGACCCCAAGCTCGTGCATATCACCGACGACATCGCGGAGGCTGTGGATCTTGCCACAAGCGGCATCTCCTGAGCTTGAGGAGCCACTGAGCGTAGCTTCTGAGCGGTGGACCCCGATGAAGGGGCACGCAAGCGCATGGAGCAGCGTGTGCCCAATCCACTGCGACGGCGTCACTCTCTGAGCTTGCGCATGATTGCAGGCCCATGCCGCGTGCAGATGTAGGCGAGGGCGAATGCTACGATTCCCAGGATGGCGTGACCAGCAGTAAAACTGTCAGAAAAAGCGATGAGCGTGAGATAGATGAGCGCGAGAGTGGCGAATACAAGGACGTTGCTATAGCGCGCGATAAGTCTAAGTGCGCGGGCACTGATCATACAGGAACCGCTTTCATCGCGGGCGACGAACTCGAGGATTTCGGCGAGTTGGGTGGGGTTAAGACCACGCCGTTTGGCGATGATGGTCTCACATCTGCCGAGGCCGATGGAATATCCGAAGGCGAGCATCACAAGAGGGCCAGTAAGGAGAATCGCTTCGTTTTGCTCGGGAGCCAGGTAGTTCCAAATGACCCACGTCAAATACACGGCATCGATGATGATCCGCGTCCTTAGAATGTGCGTGAGTTCGGTTCGGTCCTCATCGATGCGCTCTACGATCTCAGGCACATCATCACCAATGAGGGCATCTACGGTGGTTTCAAATGTCGCCGCCATGCGACGGAGGCTCTCGATGTCGGGAAGAGTCTTGTTGCGTTCCCAGTTGCTGAGTGTCTGGCGGCTCACAAAGCACGTGCCTGCGAGCTTGGTCTGGCTCATGCCGGCGGCCTCTCGATGTTCGCGGATGCGCGTGCCGATGTCCATGCGTTCCTCCGTTTCGGTTACGCCGATAGATGGCGTAGAGCACTTGGATTGAGCTCCGGCTTCATCATAGGACGGTGCGCCGTCTCTGTGTCGCTCGCGGCGGTCAAAAGCCTTTGACAGCGTGGTTTACGTGCGTCGTTTCCATTGCCGTTGGTCACCGATTTCTCAGGGGTTTGGGCGCCTGTTTGCCCTAGGATGGTTGCAAACAAAAAAGCCGGAGAAAGGTGTTCCCATGGCAGAGCGTAGATTTGGACGCGGCAGGTCGGGCGGTCAGAATCCGCGGCGCGAGGCGCGCGCCCGCGCGGCCGAACAGCATACCGACGAGGTGCGGACGCGCCTTGCAAAGGATATCGAGCGCTCGCTCGCCGGTGTGGTGCGCTACGACGGCGCACCCAAGCCAAAGAAGGCTCCGGTTGCAGAGAAGGTGGAGCCCGCAAAGGCTGACGAGGCCATCGAGCCGCTTGAGGCAGATGAAGCTGCCGTGCCGCGGGAGGTTGAGGAGGCGCCGTCCCCGGAGCTCCCCGCGGTTTCAGTCGTCGATATGGACTCCGTTGCAGCTGTGCTCGAGAACGGCCGCGGCTACGCGCAGTTCTGCGATCTGGCGCTGCTCGACTTTGCCTCCTTTACGAATCCCGGCGGTGGCTACATTCGCGGCGCGTGGGCGCAGGAGGAGGCACTTTGCGCCGAGTCGTACCTGTTCAACGTCCTCGAACAGCAGCGTGACTGGTACCAGGAGAACCGCCGCCGCAACATCAACTGCGAGCTCTACCGTGACCGTGCGCTCGTGGTGCCCGCCGTGCGCTTCGAGCGGGGGAAGATGCATGCCTATGCCGACGTAATCGTGGCGGCGGCGCCTAACGCCCGCCGGGCGCTCGAGGAGTATCGCGTGACGGACGAGCAGCTCGAGCGCGCTATGCGCGACCGTATCCGGCTCGTGCTTGCGATTGTGGATGACCTTGGGCGCGAGAAGGTCGTGCTCGGCGCCTACGGTTGCGGGGTGTTCGGCTGGGATGCCGAGCGCGTGGCCGAGATGTTCCGCCAAGAGCTCGCGAGCGGAGACTGGGGCGTCAAGCAGGTGATCTTTGCCGTTCCGCAGACGCGTTTTGACGAGAACCTCGCCAAGTTCCGTCACGTGCTCGCCAAATTCCCCGAGGCGCCGGCGATGTCGTTTGCCGAGGCCGCTGCTGCCGCCGCTAAGGTGCGCGAGGCAGAGGAAGCGTCTGCCGCTGATGATGATGAGGACGAGGACGACTGGCGCAAGTATTTGTAGTCCTGCCTCATTACGGGCTTATTGAATATCTGAAAAAAACGGAAAACGATGCCGCCCGCAACGCGTATCTCGCGTCGTGGGCGGCATCGTTGAGCGGGGTTTGGAGACGTTGACGCCTGCGGGCGCGCCTACCGGTCGATCTTCTTGATGGAGATACCCTCGACCACGAGCGTGATGCCGCCCATAACGAGGTAGGCGGCGAGCATGTAGCTGAGCACGAGGCCCGAGACAAGCGGCATGAAGATGAAGGCAATGCCCAGGATGATGTTGAGAACACCCGTTGCAGTGCCCATGGAGCTCGCCGGAATCTGGTAGTAGTGCATCTGCCTGGCGAACGAGATGCGCTCGATCCCCGTCATGATGAGAAGAAACGCGAGCAGGTAGACGATGGTGCCCGCCATGACGCTGGTGGGAAGCATGAACAGCAGCACGCCGAGCAGCGCGTTCAAGATGCCCGTAGCGAGTTGCGCCCCGTTGCGGAAGAACTCGGGCGTTTGCACGTAGGTCGCAATCTGGCCGGCGCCGTGCATGATGAGGACGAGCGAGATGACGCCTTGCACAAAGGCGTAGGTGCTCAAGGGGGCGGCAAGGGCGGCGAAGCCTGAGAGGGCAAGCAGGATGCCGAGGATGATCATGCCGGTTTTGGCGCGCCCGGCGCTGCGGTTCCATTGGTCGATGTAGTCGTTGATGTAATCGTGATCGGCGTCATACCACTTCATAGTGGGCTCCTTTTCTAAAAAGCCCCCAACCGCTTGTCCGGTTGGGGGCAGGGGATACTCTTGTTCTACCCGCGCTCAAGGGGGTTAAGCGCGAGAGGAGCCCGTACGGCTAATGATTAAGCTGCATTTAAGAAACGATGCGGCTGGGGGCGAGCTGCCACATGTGGTCCATGGGGCCGCTGCCGTGACCAAGGTCGAGGCCGGCGGCGAGGGCGCCGGTGAGATAGGCCTTTGCCTGGTCGATGGCGTCATCGAGGGGAAGCCCCTGGGCAAGCCCGCACGCGAGGGCAGAGGAGAGCGTGCAGCCGGTGCCGTGGGTGTTCTCGGTCTCGATGCGCGTATGGCGGAACCACGTGGTGCGCGGCCGATCCTCGGGGTTTGAGGTTACCTCGGCGAGCACGTCATTGGCGTCGTTCACGTTGTGGCCACCCTTGAGGAGCACGGCGCAGCCAAAGCGGCGCACGAGCGCGCAGGCGAGCTCCTCTTGGTCGTGCGCCGTGGAAACCTGAACATCTCCGCCGGCCAGCGCCTCGGCCTCAAGGATATTGGGCGTGATGACCGTGGCAAGCGGGAAGAGTCGGTTCACGAGGGCGTCGACGGCGTCCTCACTGATGAGGCGCGCCCCCGAGGTCGCCATCATGACGGGGTCGAGCACGATGTTTTTTGCCCCCCACGCCTCGAGGCGCTCTGCGATGGCTTCGATGATCGCCGCCTGCGACACCATGCCGATCTTCACCGCCGCGGGTGGGATATCCTCAAACACGGCGTCGATCTCTGCCGCGACGAACTCGGGCGTGGCGTCGAGAACGGCGCGCACGCCGCAGGTGTTCTGCGCGGTGAGCGCGGTGATGGCCGTCTCGGCAAAGAGATGGTGGGCAGAGATGGTCTTGATGTCCGCCTGGATGCCCGCCCCGCCCGAAGAGTCGGACCCGGCGATGGAGAGTACGGCGGGGATGGTCTTGCTCTGCATGGTGGACCTCATTTCCCTTCTTACGTGTATCGAAGCCGCAAAGCGCGCGAACGAGGGTTAGTCAGCGTCCAGGTCGATTGTCGTTCCCTCGAAGATCTTGTTGACGGTGCGGACGGCGCACATCTTGCCGCACATGGTGCACGTTCCCTCGGTGGAGGCGGGGGAGGCCTCGTAGCGCGCCTTGGACGTCACGGGGTCGAGGGCGTACTGCCACATCTCGTCCCAGGCGAGGCGACGGCGTGCGTCGCCCATGCGGTCGTCGACGTCGCGCGCGCCGGGTACGCCCTTGGCGATATCGGCGGCGTGCGCGGCGATTTTCGTGGCGATGAGGCCGTCGAGCACGTCCTTGGCGTCGGGCAGGCACAGGTGCTCGGCGGGTGTGACGTAGCAGAGGAAGTCGGCACCGGCAGACGCCGAGATGGCTCCACCGATGGCGGCGGTGATGTGGTCGTAGCCCACGCCGATGTCGGTCACAAGCGGGCCCAGCACATAGTAGGGGGCGCCGTGGCAGAGGCTCTTCTCGAGGCGGACATTTGCCTCGATCTCGTTGATGGGCATGTGGCCCGGTCCCTCGATCATCACCTGCACGCCGGCGTCCCAGGCGCGGCGGGTGAGCTTGCCGAGCTCGATCATCTCGGCGGTCTCCGCAGCATCGTTGGCGTCGAAGAGACAGCCCGGGCGGCAGGAGTCGCCGAGCGAGATGGTGACGTCGAACTCGTGGCAGATTTTCAAGACCTCGTCGTAGTACTCAAAGAACGGGTTCTCGTTGCCGGTGACCTCCATCCAGCCAAAGAGCAGGCTGCCGCCGCGGCTGACGATGTTCATGAGGCGGCCGGTCTCCTTGAAGGTCTTGATGACCGAGCGGTTGATGCCGCAGTGGATGGTGAGGAAGTCCACGCCGTCCTCGGCATGTGCGCGCACGGTCTCGAGCAGGTCCTCGGCCGTGAGCTTGACGAGCGGCTTTTCCATATAGCCGATGGCGTCGTACATGGGGACGGTTCCCACCATGAGCGGCGTCTTCTCCACGAGTTCCTGGCGGAAGAACCGGGTCTTGCCGGAGTTGGAGAGGTCCATGATGGCATCGGCGCCAAACTTCTCCGCGGTGGCGACCTTCTCCCACTCTACGTCGGCGTTTGCCACGTCGCCGGAGATGCCGAGGTTTACGTTCACCTTGGTGGAGAGGCCCTCGCCCACGCCGGCGGGCTTGAGCGAGCCGGCGAGGTGGCGGATGTTAGCGGGGATGGCGATGCGCCCGGCAGCGACGCCTGCGCGGATGAATTCGGGGTCGCGGCCCTCGCGCTCGGCTACCGCGCGCATCGCAGGCGTGATGACGCCGGCGCGCGCGAAGTCGAACTGGGTCACGCAGGGGGTGCCGTCGGCGCGCACAGGCGTTGTCTCGGTGGTGGTTGATGTTTCGGTCATGGTGCGTCTCCCTTCGCTGGCATTACCCATAGCAGGTGATGCGGGTCGGGGCGGGCGCGCCCCCTCTCAGCCTGCCGTCCCGCAAGCTCCCCTTCGCTGGTAGCGTTGCGCCTTGTGGCGCACGCTCATTATACCGTTCGCCGCGCGCGCCCTCGCGAGCCCGTGTCAAACCGCTAAGCTTGATGAGAGGTAGTACCCAAGAGCCAGAGGAGGTCGTCGTGTCAAACCAGCTCGACATCGACCGCAACGGGCGCTTGACGCCGACCGACGGCGCCTTTGCCCAGATGTATCACGACGACTACCAACGCGCGCAGTGCCCTCACGGCCGTGCGGGATGCAGGGACGGTTGCTCGGGCTGCGCGATACTGGCGGGCATTTTGGTTGCCGCCACGATGGCGCTTATGTTCTTTGCCTATGCGTTGGGTGTGGCATCGCGCTCGTAAAAGCGTTCCTCTACCTCGTCGAAGTTGCGGGCGAACTCCTCCATCGTACCCGACCACGTCGCGCGGTCGCCCACGCGCCTGCCGCCCACATAAGCGGTCTGGATGCCGCAGTAGGGGTCGGGGAAGTCGCGCTTGGCGTCGTTGCCCACCATAAGGACCTCTTCGGGCATGAGGCCGATCTTCTCGAGGCTCTCAAGATAATAGGTGGGGCTCGGCTTGCAGCGGGTGGAGTTGCCTGCGTGCGTCACGAGCTCAAAGGGCACGTCGTCAAGGCCGCCCCAGCCCATGCGGCACTCGATGCAGGCACGGCTGAAGCTGGGATTGGTGAGAAGCATGACGCGCAGGCCCCGCTCAAGGACGGCCTCGAGCGCCTCGTGTGCGCCGACGCGGGGGCGTGCGGCGATGATGCCGTCGTTCTTTTGGGGCAGGACCTCGCGCTCGTAGTAGGTGAAGACGTCGGCGATGACGGGGTCGGTCATAGGCACGCCAAGGCGGCTCTCCACCTCGTCGTCCAAAAACGTCTGGTTCGACCGCCGGTCATCGTCCTCACGCGCATTGTTGTTAAGGTTGAGAAGCGCGGTCGAGTAGGCAGCGGCGCAGGCGACAACACCCTTACCGCTGATATCGGCAAGAAGCATGGTCGTGTCTTTGGCGAACACGGCGATGAACGCGGATAGATTGATGCTGAGGAGTGTGTCGTCCATATCAAACGCGACAGCTTTGAGCACGGGTACCTCCTTGGCTCTGTGACCGTTTGCCGCCCCATGCGGACCGTCCGCCGCGCGGATGCGCGAATTTTCGCACCCCTTGTAAAAATGCGCAAGTCATTCTTGAAAAACAGGTTGCAACAACGTATTCTTTATTGCCGTGAGTTTCTCTAGAGGCTCACGTCCGTATCTGTCGGCCCCCGAGTGTGTTCCCAAGCGGTGGGTGTCGGTCTTAGCGATCGGTGCTTGTCGTAGGTCTAGCGGTCGGGGCCCCGTACATCGAAAGGGGTCCACCTTTGAGTGAGATTCAGAACGCGTCCATCTTCTCTCTTGACGATGTGAATGAAGAGGAGATGAACAACCTTATCGACGGTACCATCACCGACTTCGATGAGGGTGATCTTGTCAGCGGCACGGTTGTCAAGATCGAGAAGGACGAAGTCCTCGTTGACATCGGATTCAAGTCCGAGGGCGTCATCCCGGTCCGCGAGCTCTCCATCCGCAAGGACGCTAACCCGGCCGACATCGTCAACCTCGGCGATTCCATCGAGGCCCTTGTCCTTCAGAAGGAGGACAAGGACGGCCGTCTCGTGCTCTCCAAGAAGCGTGCCGAGTACGAGCGCGCTTGGAACCGCATCGAGGAGAAGTTCAACTCCGGCGAGAACGTCGAGGGCGAGGTTATCGAGGTCGTCAAGGGCGGTCTTATCCTCGACATCGGCCTGCGCGGCTTCCTGCCCGCCTCCCTCGTTGACCTTCGCCGCGTGAAGGACCTCACCTCCTACCTCGGCACCCGTATCGAGGCTCGCGTCATCGAGATGGATCGCAACCGCAACAACGTCGTGCTCTCCCGCCGCGTGGTGCTCGAGGAGTCCCGCAAGGCCGAGCGCACTGAGATCCTCTCCAAGCTCAAGAGCGGCATGCGCCTCAAGGGCACCGTTTCCTCCATCGTGGACTTCGGCGCCTTCGTGGATCTGGGCGGCATCGACGGCCTCATCCACATCTCCGAGCTCTCTTGGAACCACGTCAACCACCCCTCCGAGGTCGTCAAGGTCGGCCAGGAGGTCGAGGTCGAGGTTCTCGACGTCGATCTCAACCGCGAGCGCATCTCGCTTGGCCTCAAGCAGACCACCGAGGATCCGTGGCGCTCTCTCGTCAAGAAGTACCCCGTGGGCGCTATCGTCGAGGGCACCGTCACCAAGCTCGTGCCGTTCGGCGCGTTCGTTGACCTCGGTGAGGGCATCGAGGGCCTCGTGCACATCTCTGAGATGGCCAACAAGCACGTCGACCAGCCCAGCCAGGTCACCCATGTGGGCGCTAAGGTCCAGGTCAAGGTCATGGAGATCGACCTCGACCGTCGTCGCATCAGCCTCTCGATGAAGTCCGCCGCCGAGACCCTCGGCGTCGAGATTGAGGTTACTCCGCTCGACAAGCCGGAGGAGAAGGCCGAGGACGCTGAGTAGTCCTCATCGCCTGATCGCGTAACCACAAGGCCCGCTGCATCCGGCAGCGGGCCTTTTTACATGACAGAGAAAAGAAAGCTGAGGGAAGGGCCATGACCGCACTCGATTTTGCGAAACGCCCGGTGGTGCTGTTCGATTTCGACGGAACGCTCGTCAACACGGGCGGCGCCGTCATCTCCACGGTGACGCGTGTGCTTTCCGCCCACGGCTTCTCGCAAGAGGAGATGGGCGACCTCAGGCGCTTTATCGGGCCGCCGCTCGTCGACTGCTTCCGTGACACCTGCGGACTCACGCAAGGGGAGGCGGAGGCCTACACGGCCGAGTACCGCGCCGTCTTTGACGAGCTTGGGCCCGCAGACTGGCCGGTCATGCCCGGTATGGCCGAACTTGCCGATGCCCTCCTTTCGACGGGGCGCCGGCTTGCCATCGCCACCTCGCGCAAGGAGGACCGCGCCCGGTGGATGGCCCACGAGCTCGGTCTTACGCAGTTTGAGGCCATTATCGGCATGAACGATGAGGCGGGGCGCCACACCAAAGCCGACTCGGTGCGCGACGCCCTCTCTGCGCTCGGCGCCACGGCGCCCGAGGCGCTGCTTATCGGCGACACGGTGCACGATGTCCGCGGCGCTCATGCCGAGGGCCTGCCGTGCGCGTGCGTGACCTTTGGGGCAGGGGAGGCCGACGTCCTCGCGGCGGCGGGCGCTGACGCCGTCTGCTCGGGTGTCGACGCGCTTCGAGCGCTGCTGCTCCCCTAAACCTGGGCCCCCTAGACTCCTGCCGAACGGATGCCCCCGTATCAAGGCACCGCTTCGTGTTATATGCCGCGTTCGCGGCGTCTCCGGTGGGGTAAGCTAGTGCGGACGACTAATTCATCTCGCGAGAGGAGATCATAGGTATGGACAGCACGCTCGAGGCTAGGGTAGACGCCTATATCAATGAGGTCTGGGACGATGTTCTCACCGACATCGAGACGCTTGTCGCCCATCCGTCGGTCGCAGACGAGGGCAAGGCGGCGTCCGGTGCGCCGTTTGGCCCCGAGGTTCGCGCCGCACTCGACGATGCGCTCGCTATCGCCGATAAGCTTGGCTATGAGACGGGCGAGGACGACGGCTACATCGGCTGGGGCGACCTTGCCGGTGCCGAGGACGCCCAGGTTGCGACCATCGCGCATATCGACGTGGTGCCCGCAGGCCCCGGTTGGACGGGTGACCCCTTTACCGTGCGCCACCGCGAGGGCTGGCTCATCGGCCGCGGTGTCTCTGACGACAAGGGGCCGGCGGTCCTGTCGCTTTACGCCGGTGCGTTCTTTAAGCACGAGGGCATCACGCCCCGCTACACGTTCCGCGCGCTTCTGGGGTGCGACGAAGAGGTCGGCATGACCGACGTCCACCATTACCTGGAGCATCACGCCAATCCTGCTTTCCTCTTCACGCCCGATGCGGAGTTTCCGCTCTGCAATGCCGAGAAGGGCCTCTTTGGGGCGACGTTTGTGAGCGGTGCTATCGAGGACGGGCGCATCCTCAGCTGGACGGGCGCTGAGGCAACGAACGCCATTCCGAGCGAGTCGATCTGCGAGGTCGCCGTCGACGCCGCCGAGCTGCCCGCGCCGTGCGCGAATGCGGACCGCCTTGCGATCGAAGCCGTTCGCCCGGGTGTCGCCCGTATCGTCGCGCACGGCATCGGCGGTCACGCCGCAATGCCCGAGGGATCGCTCAACGCCGTCGGCCTCATCGTGGGCTACCTGCGCGAGCTCGAGGGCGTTCTTGCGCCTGCCGAGGAGCGCTTCCTCGAGCTTCTTGCCCTCATCCACGCCGACACCGCCGGCGAGGCGATGGGCATTGCGAGTGCGGACGAGGCCTTCGGTCCACTTACCTCCAACGCCGGTGTGGTCGCTGTCTCAGACGGCCACATCACCCAGTCGCTCGACTGCCGCTGCCCGGCAAGCATCACCGCCGAGGAGATCACCGCGACGCTTACCGAGCTCGCGGGTCGTTTTGGCGCAACCATCACCGATATCAGCACCAAGGTTCCCTTCTCGGTCGATGTCTCGCATCCCGCGGTCCAAGCGCTCATCAACGTCTACCGCGATGTGACGGGCGACACGGAGGCCAAGCCCTTCTCCATGGGAGGCGGCACCTATGCGCGCAACTTTGCGTGCGCGGTGTCCTTTGGCCCCGAAGAACCCATGGCAAACGCTCCTGCATGGGTCGGCCCCATGCACGGCCCCGACGAGGGTGCGAGCGAGGAGGCACTGCGCCGGGCGCTCAAGATCTACATTCTAGCGCTGCTAAAGCTGCAGGAGATTGACCTGTAGGGTGTTGGGCCCGGCGGCGGGCGAGCGCCGCATTGCCGCATGGTTCGTCAGCCGATGCTGACGAGTGCCGTGCGTTTGTAAACCCACCGTAAGCCCGCCGTAGCGGTGCGGTAACGTTTGATAAGAGGTGCGTAATGGCTGTCGATTGCAGCCTGCGCACCTCTTTTTTCGGGCGTACTCTACCTTCCGAAGTTCAGACGGGGATGATTCCGCGGCAATGGAGCCGCCCTCCCCGCGGTACAGCTCCGCGGCGCCCCGCCTGATGCATTTCGTGTTCTTGGAAGGAGAACCATGCTCGCATTCGATTGCTCTCGTCGTCAGTTCCTCGGTCTCGCCGGTGGCCTCGCTGCCTTCGCCGGCCTCGGTCTCGCCGGTTGCGGCGGCACCACCGCTCCCGCTGGCTCCACCGCCGCCGACGCCGCCCTCACCGGCACCGTGACCTATGACGGCGCCTCCTCGTTCCAGGCCCTCGTTGAGGCCGCTGCCGAGCAGTTCATGAACGATAACCCCGATGTCTCCATCACCGGTTCCGGCAATGGTTCGGGCACCGGCCTTACCGCCGTGGCCGATGGCACCGTGAACATCGGTAACTCCGACGTCTTCGCCGAGACCAAGCTCGAGGCCGATCAGGCTGCGACCCTCGTCGATCACGAGGTCGCCGTCGTGGGTATGGGCCCCGTGGTCTCCCTGAACGTCACCGTCGACGACCTCACCCTCGAGCAGCTCGCCGGCATCTTCTCTGGCCAGATCACCAACTGGAGCGAGGTCGGCGGCGAGGATGCCGAGATCCACGTCCTCAACCGCAAGGCCGGCTCCGGTACCCGCGCCACGTTTGAGGCCGCCGTCTTTGGCGCCGACGTGCCCGACTTTGCGGGCGAGGCTGAGCTCGACAAGTCCGGCGACGTCCAGACCCAGCTCGGCAGCACCGACAACGCCATCTCCTACCTCGACTTCTCGCACTTCGACGAGACCAAGTTCAAGGCCATCAAGGTCGGCGGCGTCGAGCCCACCTCCGAGAACGTCACCGACAACTCCTTCCCCATCTGGGCGACCGAGCACATGTACTGCCAGGAGGACGCCGACGAGGTCACCAAGGCCTTCCTCGAGTACATGCTCTCTGACGATGTCCAGGGCTCGCTCGTTGAGGAGCAGGGCTTCATCCCCGTGTCCCAGATGACCGTCGTCAAGGACGCCGAGGGCAACGTCACCGAGAAGTAATCGAACTTCGCCGAGACTTACGCCTGTACGTAACAACTGTTCGAAAGGTGCGCCATGGCAAAGCAAATGCCAAAACGCAACCTTGAGAAGGTCGGCTTGAGTGTCACGGGCGCCTGCGTTGCGCTCGTGACACTTGTCGTTGTAGCGCTCATCTTCATGGTTGCGCAGCGCGGCCTCTCCACCTTCTTCAAGGACGGCGTTTCCATCGCAGAGTTCTTCACCAGCACGCGCTGGAATCTCGCGATGACCAACGAGGAGACCGGTCTTCCCTTCACCGGTGCCCTGCCGCTTATCGTCACCTCGTTTGCGGTCACGATCTTCTCGACCGTCATTGCCGTGCCGATCGCCATCGGCGCCGCCATCTACGTGGTCGAGATTTCGCCCAAGTTTGGTCAGAAGTACTTCCAGCCGCTCATCGAGCTTCTCGTGGGCATCCCCTCGGTCGTCTTCGGCCTCATCGGCTTCCATGTGATCGTGCGCGCGGTGCGCGTGATCTTCAACGTCGAGCTCGGCCTCGGCATCCTCCCCGGCTCCATCGTGCTTGCGCTCATGATCTTGCCGACCATCACCACGCTTTCCATCGACGCCCTGCGCGCCGTGCCGCAGAGCTACCGTGAGGGTTCGCTTGCGCTTGGCTATACCCGCTGGCAGACCATCTGGCACGTGGTGCTTAAATCCGCCACGCCTTCGCTCATGACTGCGGTCATCCTCGGCATGACGCGCGCCTTTGGCGAGACGCTCGCTGTGCGCATGGTCATCGGCGGCGTGGAGACCATGCCGACGAGTCTGCTCGACTCCGCGTCCACCATCACCACCACGCTCACGACCTCTATGGCGGTTTATGCGACGGGCTCCGTGCAAAACGATGCTCTCTGGACGCTCGGTCTGCTCCTTATGGGCATGTCGCTCATCTTTATCATGATCATTCACCTCATCGGTGCAAAGGGGGCGAAGGCTCGTGGCTAACGCAACGTCTGTCACCACGGCAACCTCCGGCGCGCACGCGCCCGAGCAGGAGGGCCGCATCCGCCGCTCCATGCGCAACGACAAGCTCGCGACCGGTATTCTCGCGGCGATCGTTGCCATCGTCATGCTGATCGTCGTGGCTATGGTCGTCTATATCCTCTTCCAGGGTATCGGCATGATCTTCCAGCCGGGCTTCCTCACCGAGGCCTCGCGTTCCAACGGTACCGAGGGCGGCATTGCCTATCAGCTGTTCGACTCGTTCTACCTGCTGATTCTGACGCTCATCATCTCGCTGCCCATCTCGCTGTTTGGCGCGGTGTTCCTCGTGGAGTACGCGCCCGACGGACCCGTCACCAAGATTGCTTCGACGGCCATCGAGACGCTCTCGAGTCTTCCGTCGATCGTGGTCGGCATGTTCGGCTTCCTTATGTTCTCGGTGAACTTTGGGTGGGGCTACTCGCTCATCTCGGGCGCCATCGCGCTCACGATGTTCAACATCCCCATTCTGACCCGCGTCATCACCCAGGCGCTCGAGGACGTTCCCTCGAGCCAGCGCGACGCGTGCCTGGCGATGGGCCTCACGCGCTGGGAGACGACCCTTCACGTCCTCATTCCGGCTGCTATGCCCGCTATCGTCACGGGCGTGGTGCTCTCCGCCGGCCGCGTGTTTGGCGAGGCGGCGGCCCTGCTCTTCACCTCCGGCATGTCGAGCCCCGCGCGCCTGAACTTCTTCTCCCTCAACTTTGCGAGCCCCACATGCGCGTGGAACATCTTCCGTCCCGGTGAGTCGCTCGCGGTGCACATCTACAAAATCTACGGCGAGGGTTCGCCCGAGGCCCAGCACATCGTCTGGGGTACCGCCGCGGTCCTTATGATCTGCGTGCTTTTGTTCAACGTGCTTTCCCGTATCGCCGGCAAGGCCCTCGCGAGGAGGATGACCGCAGAATGACCAACGACACCGATCAGTTTCTCGCGAGCGTCGAGACAAGCGAGCGCACGCCGCGCGTGACGGGCCGGGCGATCTCTAACGAGGTCATGCTCGAGACCCATGACGTGAACGTCTACTACGGCGACAATCATGCGCTGCACGACACCTCGCTCAAGTTCCACACCGGCGAGATCACGGCCCTCATCGGCCCGTCCGGTTGCGGCAAGTCGACCTTTTTGCGCTCGCTCAACCTCATGAACCGCGAGATTCGCGGCTGTCGCGTGACCGGCGAGATCATCTACCGTGACCACAACATCAATACCTCGACCGAGAATCTCTACGAGCTCCGCAAGTCGATTGGCATGGTGTTCCAGCAGCCGAACCCGTTCCACAAGTCCATCCGCGAGAACATCACCTTTGCGCCCAAGCGCCACGGCCTGCGCGACAAGGACGCCCTCGACGAGCTTGTGGAGGAGAGCCTGCGCGGTGCCGCGCTTTGGGACGAGGTGAAGGACAAGCTGGACGAGAGCGCCTTCGCCCTTTCCGGCGGCCAGCAGCAGCGTCTGTGCATCGCCCGCACGCTTGCCATGCGCCCGGACGTGATTCTCTTTGACGAGCCCTGCTCGGCGCTCGACCCCATCTCGACGCTTGCCATCGAGGACCTCATGCTCTCCATCGTTGAGAACCGCGCCATCGTTATCGTGACGCACAACATGGAGCAGGCGTCGCGCGTGTCCAACCGCACGGCGTTCTTCTATATGGGCGACATGGTCGAGTACGGCGAGACCGACCAGATCTTCCAGCGTCCCAACGACAAGCGCCTGAACGACTATCTCACCGGTATGTTCTCGTAGCTCGCGCTTTATCTGCGTGTTATCCGGTCAGCGCGCGCCTTTTCCTGCGCCGCTGCGCGCACGTCTCCTTCCAAACGGGCGATTCGTATCACGCGGGTCGCCCGTTTTGTTTGGGTCTGGTTGAGCTGCAGGCTAGCCTTCGAGTTGCTCGGAGACCTCGAGCCATTGGGTCTCGAGGTCGTCGACCGCCGCGCGGGCCTCGCTGATCTTGGCCTGCTGGTCTTGGAGCGCCTGATAGTCGGTGGGGTCGATAGTGGCCATGGCCGCTTCGAGCTCTTCGGCACGCTTGCGCGCCGTGTCGATGCGTCGCTCAAGCGATGCGGCCTCTTTGCGCAGGCGCTGGCGCTCCGCATTGGTGAGGCCGCTGGTCTCCGCGTGTTTAGGGGAAGCGGCCGCAGGCGATGGGGTCCCGGTAGCGGCCCCGGCAGCGGCGTCGGTGGCATGGCGCGACGCGCGGCCGCCCTCCGCAAGCCGCAGGTACTCGTCGACCCCGCCCGGCACATGGCGCAGGTGCCCGTCGATGATGGCGTACTGCTGGTCGGTCACACGCTCCATGAGGTAGCGGTCGTGGGTGACGAGAATGAGCGTCCCCGGCCAGCCGTCGAGCAGGTCCTCCACGATGGCGAGCATATCGGTGTCGAGGTCGTTGCCCGGCTCGTCCAGGATAAGGACGTTGGGTTCCGAGAGGATGGTGAGCAGAAGCATGAGGCGGCGGCGCTGTCCGCCGGAGAGGTCGCCGATGCGACTCCAAAGCTGCTGCGTGGTGAAGCCCAGGCGCTCGAGGAGCTTCTCGGGACTCGTCTCCTTGCCGTCGATAACGTAGCTGCGTTTGTAGGTCGAGAGCACCTCGCGGATCGTGCTGTCGAGGTAGGGGGTGAGCTCGTCGAGCTGCTGTGAGAGCACGCCAAAGCGCACCGTCTGCCCGATTTTCACGCGGCCCGAGAGGGGGGCGAGCTTGCCCTGGATGACGTCGATCAACGTCGACTTGCCCGCGCCGTTCTCGCCGAGGAGGCCAAAGCGGTCACCGGCGCCGATGAGCCAGGTGACATCGGTAAGCACGGGTGCCCCCGAGGTGGCCGCTGTGCCCGACGGGGTGTCCGCCGAGCCCTCGGGATAGCCTGCGGTGACATCGATTACGTCGATGACCTGCTTACCGAGGCGCGCTACCGCAAGACGCTTGAGCTCGAGCTCATCGCGCAGCGGGGGCACGTCGGCGATGAGCTCGCGCGCCGCCTCGACGCGGAACTTAGGCTTGGTCGAGCGCGCTTGCGCCCCGCGGCTGAGCCACGCGAGCTCCTTGCGCGCCATGTTACGGCGCCGCTCCTCGGCGACGGCGGCTAGGCGGTCGCGCTCCACGCGCTGCAGGATGTAGGCGGAGTAGCCGCCCTCAAACGGTTCCACCCGCTGGTCGTGAACCTCCCACATGGACTCGGCCACCTCGTCGAGAAACCAGCGGTCGTGCGTGACCAGAAGGAGCGCGCCGGCGCCTGGTTGCCAGCGCGACTTCAGGTGGCCGGCGAGCCAGTTGATGGTACGGATGTCAAGATGGTTGGTGGGCTCGTCGAGCATGAGGACGTCCCAGTCGCCGATGAGCAGGCGCGCGAGGTCCACACGGCGGCGCTGGCCGCCCGAGAGCTCGCCCACACGGGCCTCCCAGGGCACGTCGGAGATGAGGCCGTCCAAGATCGAGCGCACGCGGGGCGATGCGGCCCATTCGTACTCGGGGGTAACTCCCACAACCGCATGATGGACCGTGTCGGCGGCATCGAGCGCGTCACGCTGCCCCAGAAGGCCCACGCGCACGTCGCGCCGGTGCGTAACGCGTCCCGCGTCGGGCTCGACCGTGCCGGCGAGCAGCGCGAGCAGCGTTGACTTGCCGTCACCGTTCTTGCCGACGATGCCTATGCGGTCGCCCTCCGAAACACCGAGGGTGACATTGCGAAACACCTGCTTGGTGGGGTAGTCAAGAGACAGGCCGTCGCAGCCCAGTAAGATCGCCATCAAAGGTCCTTTCCGTTACGGTAGGGACTATCCTATCACGCGCGCGGACGCGTAACGCCCGCGCGGGCACTTGCGCGCATGGTACACTTGAGCTCGCGTAACAAGCGGCAGAGCATACGGGCACTGCCGCGTCGCACGAAGGGAATCCCCATGATCAAGGCCGCGTTTTTTGATATCGACGGCACGCTGCTGAGTTTTACGACCCATACCATGCCCACCTCGACGGTCGAGGCGCTCAAGCGCCTGCGCGCGCGGGGCATCAAGACCGTTATCTCATCGGGCCGGCCTACCTATCAGCTGCCCCGCGAGCTGCAGGAGGGTTTTGACGCTTACGTCACGCTGAACGGCCAGCTCTGCTACGACGGCGAGGGCGTTTACCGGAGCCTGCCCATCGACGAGGCGGACGTGCGCACCATTGTGGACCAGGTGAAAGACGGCCTCTACGACGTGCTCGTCCTCCAGCGCGAGCGCTCCTTTGTGAACGCGCTCACGCCCCGCGTGGAGGCGACCGCCAAGCAGGCGAACCTCGTGTACGAGCCCGACGACATCGACCGCGCCTTCGATGCGCCGGTCTACCAGTTCTGCGCGTTTGTGGGGACGGGGGAGGAGCGCGTGTTATTGGACCGCACCGCCTCCGTTGCGGCCACGCGCTGGACCGACCTGTTCTGCGACGTGGTGCCCCGCGAGGGTGGTAAGGCCTTTGGTGTCGCGGCAACGCTTGAGCGCTACGGGCTCTCTCCCGAGGAGGCCGTTGCCTTTGGCGACGGCGAGAACGACCTCAGCATGTTCGATGCGGTGGGGACGAGCGTGGCGATGGGAAACGCTTGGGACGTCGTCAAGGACCGTGCCTCGCTCGTCACGACTGACGTGGACGACGACGGCATCTGGAAGGCCTGCGAGCGGCTGGGGCTGCTGGGGTAGCGCCGATCAAATCTTTCCGTGCTCGCGTCGCCGTGGTTTGATTGGCCTTCGATTGGCGTCTCCCCAACGCGCGTACGCAAGGAAGAATCCGTATGTTTCTGACGAAAGGAGTCCCCTAAACGTCAGAGACATACGGATTCTTCTACAGAAATGCGCTATGCCCTGCTCCGTGCGGGGGTGCGGACACCGGGTGCGCCGGATCGCCCCGAAAGAGGAGCGCCGCAGTCGCGTGCGAGGGGGCTTCGGTCACGGAGGCGGTTACTTCAGGTGCGTGGGGCGGTGGCCGTCGTCTTCGCCATTGCCGCGCTTGAGGTTGGGGATGATGCGCTTCACGATCCAGAAGATCGCGACGATGATAACGAGCGCAATGATCACGTACTTCACGATGTCAGAGATCCACTCGGCCTGCTCGGAGACCTGCATCCAGGCACTGCCGGCGGCGGCGCCGAGCGAGCAGAGGATGGTGTTCCACACGGCGGAGCCCACGAGCGTGAACAGCGTGAACTTTGCCGGGTTCATGCGCGCGGTGCCGGCGGGGATGGATATGAGGCTGCGCACGACGGGGATGCAGCGGCAGATGAGGACCGTCGCCTGGCCCTTGCGGTCAAACCAATCGACGGCGCTGGCGATGTCGGTGCCCTTGAAGCCAAGCAGGCGCATGGGGCGCGTCTCGAAGAAGCGCATGAGGCGTTCGCGTGAGAGCACGTAGCCGATGCCGTAGAGGATGTAGGCGCCGAGCACCGAGCCCGCCGTGGCAGACGCGATAACAAGCGGCAGTACCATATCGGTCGTGGTGGTGAAAAAGCCCGAGAGTGGCAGGATGACCTCGCTCGGGATGGGCGGGAAGACGTTCTCGATGAAGATGAGGGCGCCCACGGCGAAGTAGCCGAACTGATTGATGAAATCGTAAAAGAGCGTGTCCATGGGGCTCCTTAGCAAAAGCGGATGATCGGTGGGCACGGACGTGCCGCTAGCTCGGAAAAGTGTAGCGCAAAGGGCGCGGACCGTGCCGCTTTACACCGGATGGGCATAGCGTCGGCGCTCAGCACCCGCCCCGCGGAGCGATCCAGGAGTGCTTGAGCAGGAGCGTAAACGGGCGCTCGAGCGGCTTGAGCGCCGTGAGCGCCGTTATTCCCGCGCTAAGGGCGAGGATGGCAAGAAACCCCGGGAGGGGAGCGAGGAGCAGCGGTATGTCGTAGAAGCTCGTGTGGAAGGTGAGCCACGCGCGGATGAGGCGGTGGAGCACGTAGACCGGCAGCGTTCGCCGGCCGAGGGCGGTGAGGCGCGACGCGCCGCGCGGAACGAGTTTGAGGACGGCGAGCGAGAAGACAGCTGCCACGGCGAGCGTGAGGAGCTTGAGAAGCGACCCCGCGGCAAGAGCCACGAGCGGCCGCGCCGCGGGTGCGACCGCATCGAGGAGCGCAAGGTCGGTGTAGGGGTTGTCGCCGTACACCAAGGGGAAGAACGCGTCGTAGGCATGGGCGTCGAGGACGCGCGCGAGTGCGATGGCACCCGCCGCGGCAACGGCGAGCCAGAGCGCGGGGCGCTGCTTGAGAAGCTCGATACTCTGTGGGCGCGCGTAGTAGCCGAAGGCAAAGCATGGAAGGAAGGCGAACGTGCGGCTGAGGGCCAGAAAGCCGTCGGAGAGGTCGACGCAGCCCCAAGCAAGGGAGAGCGCGGTCGCGAGCGCCATGCCCCTCCTAGGGCCCAGATGGGCGAGAGCGGGCGTGGCGAGGTACCACCAGCTCATGGCGATGAGGTACCACGGCGCCGAGGTGAAGAGCAGCATGCGCCCGGGATGGGAGAGGAGCACCCCGTTTATCGCAAGCAGTGCGGCCTGGTAGGCGAGGCCGAGCACGACAAACGAGATGACACGGTTGAGGTTGAGCCGGCCGTCGCGCCACGCGCCCTTGGCGAAGAGGCCGGAGACCAGAACGAACAGCGGCATGTGGAAGAGGTAGATGATATCGAAGGCGCAGCTGAGCGCGGGATTGTCGTTATGGATGGGGTGCATGACGTGCCCAAAGACCACGAGCGCGATGAGTACGCCTTTAAGGTTGTCAAAAAGCGCGATGCGCTCCCGTGACGCGTCCGCCCTCGCCTGCTCCCCCTGCATCGGACCTCCCCTTGCCAGTAATCGGCGCAACGTCCGTCGGCTTTCTGTGTGCGCCGGGTGGGGTTCGCAGTGCCCCCTCCCGTGCGAGTCGTTATCATAGCAAGGACCAGAATCGCCTGACTCGAGAAAGGACCGCCCATGGAGAAGATTGCGAGCTTTACCGTCGATCATCTGACCCTTGAGCCGGGTCTCTACGTGTCGCGCGTCGATCGCGACCCTGCGACGGGCGCTGTGGTAACGACCTTTGACATCCGCCTTGTCGCCCCCAACCGGGAGCCGGTGATGAATACGGCCGAGGTGCATACCATCGAGCACTTGGGCGCCACCTATGTGCGCAACGACCCTGCGTGGGCATCGCGCGTGGTCTACTTTGGTCCCATGGGATGTCGTACGGGGTTTTACCTCGTAGTTTTTGGCGAGGTAACCTCTCGCGAGGTGTTGCCGCTCGTGCGCGGGCTCTTCAAGTTTGTGGCGGATTTTGAGGGCGACATCCCCGGCGCCGCGCCCGAGGAGTGCGGAAACTACCTCGACCAGAATCTGCCCGCCGCGCGCTGGTGGGCGCGCCGCTACCTCGCGCAGACGCTTGAGGTGATCGACGACGCGCACCTTGCCTATAGCGCGTAGCTAGACGGCGGGACCGTCGATAAAGGAGATGAGGGCCGCTGCGCCCTCAGCCACCTCGTCAGGAAGGACGATGAGGGCCGCTGCACCTGGCGTGAAGGCGACCTCCTCGCCGGTGAGCCAGGTGCAGATGCGGTTCATAAAGGGGATGTGTCCGCAGGCGACGATGCTTGTTGCCTGCGCCTGGGCGAGCTCGGCGAGAAACGCGGCGTCGTCCTGCTCCCAGAGCGAGGTGTGTTCAACAGGGGCGCTCACGCTGCGGCCGAGCCGCTCGAGTGCGCCGCGGGCCTCGTCCGCGGTCTGGTGTGCGCGCACGGCAGGGCTCGTCCACAGGGCGATGGACTGGCCCTCGGGCGCAAGGTCGAGGCCCGCCCCCTCGGCGTCGGCCAGAAGCTCGGTAAAGGTAGTCTCAAAACCGGTTGGCGCGGCGAGCGCGGCGCGACCGGCGGGCGTGAGCTCGCGCAGGGCGTCGGGCTTACCGGTGCCGGTGGGCTCGGGCTTACCGTGGCGAATGAGGATGAGCTGCTTCATAGTTGCTCCTGTCAGAAAATGTGCCGCGCGCCGGGCACCACGCGGTGACGTAGCGCCTAGAGGGTGCCAAAGATGCGGTCGCCCGCGTCGCCAAGGCCGGGCACGATGTAGGCGTTCTCGTTCAGGCACTCGTCGATGGCGCAGGTATAGATGTGGATATCGGGGTCGTCGGCAAGCACTGCGGCGAGTCCCTCGGGCGCAGCGATAAGGACGGCGAGCTTGAGGTCGCGCGCGCCGCGGGCCTTGAGGGCGTGGATGGCGTCGATGGCTGACCCACCCGTGGCGAGCATGGGGTCGACGATGATGGAGGTGCGCTCGTTGATGTCGTGCGGGACCTTGAAGTAGTACTCGCGCGGCTCGTGCGTGGTCTCGTCGCGCTCCATGCCGATGTGGCCCACGCGGGCGGACGGGATGAGGTCGAGCATACCGTCGACCATGCCGAGGCCGGCGCGCAGGATGGGGACGATCGCGACCTTACGGCCCGAGATCTCCTTGCCCACCGTGCGGCAGATGGGGGTCTCGACCTCACGGTCGGCGAGCGGGAAGTCGCGCGTGACCTCGTAACCCTCAAAGAGAGCCAGCTCGCGCACGAGCTCGCGGAACTGCTTGGTGCCCGTGTTCTTGTCACGCATGATGGTGAGCTTATGCTGGACGAGCGGGTGGTCGACGACGGTAACGCGCGATGCGTCGTAGCTGATGGCCATAAGGCGTGTCTCCTTCTGTGCGGACCCTGCGGTTGCCGGGTGCCTCTCGGTAACCGATTGCTTACGTACCCGATTATCGCACGCGCGGGCACGTGGGTTCTGCTATATCTGCTAACGGATAGATTTGGTTGAGAAAGGGGTTGCCATGGCAATCGAGCGTGTGAGGGCCTACTTTGCCGAGCAGGGGATAGCGGAGCGCATTTTGGAGTTTGAGACCTCGAGCGCCACGGTGGAGCTGGCGGCAGCAGCCGTGGGCTGCGAGCCCGAGCGCATCGCCAAGACGCTCTCGTTTCATGTGGGAGAGCGCGTGGCTCTCATCGTGGCCGCCGGCGACGCGCGCATCGACAACCCCAAGTTCAAGGCGCAGTTTCACACCAAGGCCAAGATGCTCTCGGCCGCGGAGGCGGAGCCGCTCATCGGCCACGCCGTGGGTGGGGTGTGCCCCTTTGCCGTGAACGACGGTTGCGACGTGTACCTGGACGAGAGCCTGCGCCGCTTTGACACAGTCTACCCGGCCTGCGGCAGCGCCAACAGCGCCATCGGGCTCACGCTCGAGGAGCTCGAGCGCTACGCGCACCCGGTCGCATGGATCGACGTCTGCAAGCTGCCGTAGAATCACTTCTAATTGCAAGAATAGGTGCCGAGCACATGAGGGCGGGAGGCCCTTCCCGTTGCGCGATTTCTCGCAGAGCTGAGCGCAAGGGGAAGGGCCTCCCGCCCTTCTTTGGGAACGATTTATTTCTCGATATGCAGGCAGCGCATAGCGTTCAGGATCGCAATCATCGCCACGCCCACGTCGCCAAAGACGGCGAGCCACATGTTGGCAAGGCCGAAGGCGGCAAGCACGAGAATGAGGATCTTGACGCCAATGGCAAAGACGATGTTCTGCCACACGATTGCCATGGTGCGGCGTGCGATGCGCATGGCCTTGGCGATCTTGGACGGTTTGTCGTCCATGAGGACCACGTCTGCCGCCTCGATGGCGGCGTCCGAGCCCATCGCGCCCATGGCGATGCCAACGTCGGCGCGCATGAGCACGGGCGCGTCGTTGATGCCGTCTCCCGCAAAGGCGAGCTTGCCGCCCTCGGGCTCGGTGGCAAGCAGGCGCTCCACCTGGGCGACCTTGTCCTCGGGTAAGAGCTGGGCGTGGAACTCGTCAATGTTGAGTTTCGTGGCCACGGCGCGTGCCACGTCCTCGCGGTCCCCGGTGAGCATGACGCAGCGTTTGACGCCCGCCGCGTGGAGTGCGCTGATGGTCTGGGCGGCGTCGTCTTTCACCACGTCGGCGATGACGATGTGTCCCACGTAGGTGTTATCGATAAGCACGTGCAGGATGGTGCCGGTAAGCTCGCAGTCGGGAGCGTTCGCGCCATGGGCGCGCATGAGCTTGTCGTTGCCCACTACCACGACGTGCTCGTTCACGCGGGCAGAGACGCCGTGCCCGGACTCCTCGCGCGCCTCGGTGATGCGCGCCTGGTCGATCTCGCCTGAATAGGCGGCGCGCACGCTCACAGCGATGGGGTGGTCCGAGAACGCCTCGGCATATGCCGCCATGGAGAGCACGTAATCGGCGTCGACGCCCGACTCGGGGTGCACGGCGACCACGTTGAACGTGCCCGAGGTGAGGGTTCCCGTCTTGTCAAAGACCACGGTGTCCACGTGGGACAGAAGCTCGAGGTAGTTGGAGCCCTTGACGAGGATGCCCTCGCGCGATGCGGCGCCGATGCCACCGAAGAAGCTGAGCGGGACCGAGATTACGAGCGCGCAGGGGCAGGAGACCACAAGGAACGTGAGGCCGCGGAGCACCCAGTCGGTCCAAGGGCCGAGCCCAAGGAGCGGCGGTACAATGGCGAGCACCACGGCAGAGATGGTGACGATGGGGGTGTAGACGCGGGCGAAGCGCGTGATGAAGTTCTCGGTCTTGGCCTTCTTCTCGCTCGCGTTCTCCACGAGCTCCAAGATGCGCGACACGGTCGACTCGCCGAAGGGCTTGGTGGTCTTGACGTGCAGAAGCCCCGTCATGTTGATGCAGCCGGAGATGACGTCTGCGCCCACCTCCACGTGGCGCGGCACGCTCTCGCCCGTGAGCGCAGCGGTGTCGAGCTGGCTCACGCCCTCTACGACGATGCCGTCGATGGGTACGCGCTCGCCGGGTTTGACGACGATGACGTCGCCCACGGCGACCTCGTCCGGATCGACCTCTACAAGCTCGCCATCTTGCTCGATGTTGGCGTAATCGGGCGCGATGTCCATCATATCGGCGATGGACTTGCGGCTCTTGCCCACGGCATAGCTCTGAAAGAGCTCGCCCACCTGGTAGAAGAGCATGACCGCGCAGCCCTCAGCAGACTGCGGCTCCGTCTCGGGGAAGAGGATCGTCGCAAAGGCGCCGAGAGTCGCGACCGTCATAAGGAAGGCCTCGTCAAAGGGGTCCCCGCGCCGGATGTTATTCCACGCCTTTACGAGGACGTCGTGGCCGGCGATAAGGAACGCCACAAAGTAGAGCGCAAAGGCGGCGTAGACCTCCGCCTCGCCAAAGAGGGTCCCGAGTGCGCCCGTCTTCTCGGTGACCATGACGGCGAAGAAGAGAGCGATGGCGATAAGGATGCGGTTGCGCCATTTGATTTGCTTCTTGTTCATGATGGTTCCTTAGTTTGTGACGAACCTGCGGCGGGGCGCCCACCATTTCTCGCTGCTCAAACAGTCCTCGCGCTTCGCGCTGCGGAACTCGCGACGAGAAATGGCGGACGCCCCGCGCGCGTGCTTTTACCGGACAATCTCGCAATCGGGTTCGATCTTGCTGGTGAGGGCGACGACCTTCTCGAGCACCTCGTCAAACGCGTCATCCGCGGCGGTGAGCGTGAGCTTTTGCGTTAGGAAGTTGACGCGGGCGCTCTCGACGCCGTCGATCTTGTTGAGGGCGTCCTCGAGCTTCTGCGCGCAGTTGGCGCAATCGATCTCGTCGAGTTTGAATGACTTGCGCATGGTGGGTTCCTTTCCCTCGGTGCCCTTTGGGGCGTGGCTGTTACTCGCAGATGTGGTTCATGCCCTGGGCGAGCATGGTGTGGACGTGGTCGTCGGCAAGTGAGTAGATGATGCTGCGGCCGTCGCGGTCGAAGCGCACGAGCCTCGCCTGCTTTAGGATGCGCAGCTGATGGCTGACGGCGCTTTGCGTGGCGCCGATGGTCTCAGCGATATCGCCCACGGCGCGCGGCTGGTCAAACAGCGCGTAGAGAATCTTGATGCGGGTGGTGTCGGAAAAGACCTTGAACAGGTCGGCAAGGTCGTAGAGCAGCTCCTCGTCGGGCAGGCAGGGCTCGTCTGCGACAGGGGAGGTTTCGGCGTCGGCAGTCATGGTGCTCCCTTCGACTCTTTAACGTATGAACAAGTGTTCATATATCTGAGTATGAGTATATGAACGTATGCTCATATGTCAAGAGATTCTTATGCGAATTCTCCGAAAGGTGTCCGTTTTCCGCGAACGGCGCCGGAGCCCGGCGCAATATACGCGCCGCTCGTTGTCGGAGCGATGCGGTAGGATAACAGGCGAAGATCGCAAAACGCACCGGCGCCTCATCGTCGGTAGAAACGGAGCAGCTATGATCATCGAGGAGCATGCCCTCTGGGGCGAGGAGCCCACGCCCGAGCACCCTGCAACCTATAGAGCCTACTTGGCTGATGCGCTCACCTCGGCACCCGACGCCAAGCGTCCGGCCATGGTGGTCTGCGGTGGCGGGGGATTTCACCACGTGGTGTCGCACGAGAAGGAGCCGGTAGCGCTTGCGTTTCTCGACCGGGGCTACCAGGTGTTTGTGCTCGACTACGTGACAACCTCAACGGGCGACGTGTCCTATCCCCATCCCGAGGCGGATCTTGCCAAGATGGTCGCCACGGTGCGTGCCAACGCCGACGCTTGGCGCGTGGACCCGGAGCGCGTGGCCGTCATCGGGTTCTCAGCGGGCGGCTTTGTCTGCGCGGCGCTCGCCGCCGGATGGAAGTCCGGTCCCTTTGCGGCGCTCGCCGGCGCGCGCCCCGATGCCATCCGTCCCGATGCGGCGGTGCTTTGCTATCCGTTGCTCGATCTGCGCGTGGTGCGCGACGAGCAGCTGCGCGACCCACGCATCGACCTGCGCGTTCCCAAGACGGGCGGCAAGACCGGGCGCGATTTGGTGATGGACTATCTCGGCGCGGTCGCGGGCGGTGAGGGCGATGACGAGCGCCTGACCGAGATTGCCCCGGTGAGCCATGTCGACCGTACCATGGCGCCGACCTTTGTGTGGGGAACCGCCGACGACAAGACCTGTCCTATCGTGCAGGTGCACGACCTTGCCGCCGCCATGGCGCGCGCCGGCGTGCCGCATGAGGTGCACGTCTTTGACCAGGGCGGGCACGGCCTCTCGATGGCAAACGTCAACACGCGCACGGATAACGAGGCGGAACAGGCGGTCGTGCGCCCCTGGTTCGATCTGGCGTGCGCTTTCCTCACGCGCCGAGGCGTCGCGTAGCGGCGCGTAGTCATTTGCCGGCGTGTTCGGGGTATGGTAGTCGCAGGGAGGTGGTGACATGGAACGTGTTTGGTCGGTGCGCTCGGAGGTGTTGGCGGCCGGTTCTGTCACACAGGCGGCTGGGTCGCAAAACGCGGCGGGGCGCGTAACGCTCGTCTCCGCGGCGGAAGCGGCGGAGCGCTTTCCCGACGCCCTTACCGTGGAGGTGCTGGAGTCGCTGCCGCATGCCGCCGTGTCCTATATCGAGCGCGACGCGGCGTGCGCGGCGGGCATTGTCGTCATTCCCACGGCGCGGCGCCCGCAGCGCGAGGCGCGCCGGTTCGCGTTCATCGTACTTCCCGGCGAGCTTGTGCTAGTTGAGGATGGCTCGACTTGCGCAGAGCTTCTCGCTCAGCTCCAAGCTGAGAAGGCGCCGGTGGGAAGTGCACACGGCGCCCTGGTCGCGCTCGTGCGGCTGCTTCTGCGCGATCACCCCGCCAAGCTGTCGCGCGTGCGCGAGGACTTCGAGCTCATCGAGGAGCTCATTCTAGAGGGCCGCGAGCGCGTGAACCGCTCGCTCATGCGCGAGGACGCGCGCCGCCTGCTCGGCCTCGATGGATTCTACCAAGGGCTTACCGATATCTTGGGCGAGCTAGCCGACGAGGGCGAAGGGCTTATCGATCCCGCCGTGCGCCCGCGCCTCGCCGCGCTCGCACGGCAGGTGGAGCGCCTCTCCACGCGCCTGGAGGCGCTGCAGGACTACTGCCTGCAGGTTCAGGCGCTCTATCAGGAGAGCATCGATATCCGGCAGAACAACGTTATGCAGTGGCTCACCGTGGTGACGACCATCGCCATGCCGCTTACCTTTATCACCGGCTGGTACGGTATGAACTTCCCGCACATGGCGCTGTTCGATGTGCCCTGGGGCTATATCGCGGTCGTTGCGGTGTGCGCGGCGATCGTTGCTCTCGAGATCGCGTTCTTCCATCGCCAGGGCTGGTTGAGTTTTGGCGGACGCGTGCGCCGTGACGCTCACGGGGCACGGCGACGCGCAAAGCGCACGACCGGCACAGGTGCGGCCCGCCACGGGGAGGACGCGTAGGCCACCTAAGGCGGTATACTGTTCAAGATGACGATTTGTCAACATGGACAGGAGCTGCGTTATGTGGGCTTTCGAGAGCGTCTTCTACCAGATTTTTCCCTTGGGGTTCTGCGGTGCGCCGCACGAGAACGACGGCGTGGTGGTACCGCGTATCCGGCGTGTGGCGGAATGGGCGGACTACCTTGAAGAGCTCGGGGTCGGTGCCGTCCTTCTGAACCCGGTCTTCGAGTCCTCGGTCCACGGGTACGACACGCGCGACCTCACGCGCGTCGACTGCCGACTCGGTACGAACGAGGACCTCTCCGAGGTGGTGCGTGAGCTGCACGCGCGCGGTATCCGCGTCGTGCTCGATGCGGTCTTTAACCATGTGGGGCGCGACTTCTGGGCGTTTCGCGATGTGCGCGAGCGGCGCTGGGACTCGCCCTATAAGGACTGGTTCTGCCTGAACTTCGACGGAGACTCCGCGTTTGGCGACGGTTTCTGGTACGAGGGCTGGGAGGGCGTGTACGACCTCGTGAAGCTGAACCTCAAAAACCCTGCAGTCGTCGATTACCTGCTCGACGTGGTGCGCGCGTGGCGCCGGGAGTTTGCAATCGACGGCCTCAGGCTCGATGTGGCCTACTCGCTCGACCATGATTTCCTGCGCCGTCTGCACGGCGTCGCCCGTGAGCTCTCGGGCGAGATGCCCGCTGCCGCGCCCGTTGCGGGCGAGCATGCGGGGGATGTGACCTTTGTCCTCATCGGCGAGACGCTTCATGGCGATTACAGCCAGCTCGTGAACGCCGACATGCTCGACTCCTGCACCAACTACGAGTGCTACAAGGGGCTCTACTCGAGCTTCAACAGCCAGAACATGTTTGAGATCGCCCATTCGCTGCACCGCCAGTTTGGTGGCGACCCCTGGTGCATCTACCGAGGGCTCCATCTGCTGAGTTTTGCGGACAACCACGACGTCACGCGTCTGGCGTCCATCTTGAGTGACCCGGCGTGCATCCGCCCCGCCTACGGCTTGCTCTTTGGCATGCCGGGAATTCCGTGCCTCTACTACGGCAGCGAGTGGGGTGCCACGGGAACCAAGGGTGGCGGAGACGACTGGGCGCTTCGCCCCGCTTTCGAGCACCCGGAGCCTAACGACCTTACGGGCTATATCGAGCAACTGGTGCAGGCGCGCACGGCAGGTGCGGGCGCCCGGGCGCTTTGCTACGGCGCCTACCGGAACGTGCAGATCCAAAACAAGCAGCTGCTCTTTGAGCGCGCGGTCGAGGCGTCTGCCGAGGGTCCCGCCGAGCGAGTCCTTGTGGCGGTAAACGCCGTGGCCGAGCCGTTCGATTTCTCGGCAGGCGAGCTTGCGGGTGCGTTTTGCGATCTGCTTACGGGCGAGGACGTCGAGCTCGCGGGCACGCTCCACCTCGAGCCCTACGAGGTCCGCTACCTGCTTCAGCGCTAGCGGGGCGCGCGGTCGTGGCGGGAAAGAGCACAATCTCGAGCCGAGGTCTTGCCCGGCGCGTCCTTCTTGCCGCCGCGGCGGTGGCGGCGCTTGTGCTTGCCGTCTTTCTGGTGACGGCAGTGCGCATCGGGGCGTTTGGGATGGTCGACGAGACGCGGCCGGCGGATACGGCCATCGTGCTCGGTGCGGCGGTTGTGGGCGACGAACCCACACCGGTCTTTGCCGCGCGCATCGACCATGCGATCGGCCTCTATCGGGAGGGGATGGTGGACACCATCATCTTCACGGGCGCGAGAAGCCCAGAGGACGAGCTCAGCGAGGCCGAGGCGGCGCGTCGCTACGCGCTTGCCCGCGGCGTGCCCGCCGATGCCATCCTCACCGAGGAGGCGTCGCGCATCACGAGCGAGAACATCGCAAACGCCGCCCAGATTATGCGTCGGTACAACCTTGAGAGTGCGCTGGTGGTGAGCGACCCTCCGCATATGCTCCGCTCGGTCCGCATGGCGTGCGATGCCGGAATCGACGCGGCGAGCTCGCCCACGCCAACGTCGCGCTACCAAACGCTTGCCACACAGTTCCCCTTCATCGCGCGTGAGACGGTGCTCTACCTGGGCTACCTGCTTTTTGGTATGTAGCGGGCGCGCGTACTCGGGGCGCTCTGGGGCACTCACATGACGCGGGTGTCCTCGAGCCTGCGCTCGATCCAACCGTTCGCACGGGCGAGGTGCCGGCGCAGGATAAGGCCCAGGACAAGAGCGGGAACAAGGTAAGCCGCGAGCCTGCCCATCGCGAGTCCGTAGTCGCCTCCGTAGATGCCAAACATCGCCGCGCGGAAGGCGTCCTCGGCGTGCACGAAGGGGAGCCACCGGTAGATGACCTGGAAGGCCTCCGGGAGCATCTGGGGCGGGAAGGTGCCGCCCGAACCGGCGACTTGGATGACCATGAGCACGACGGCGATGGCCTTGCCCACATCGCCAAACGCCGCGGTGAGCGCGAAGATGATGTTCACGAAGACAAACGACGCGAGCCAGCCTGTTGCAAAGAACAGGAGCGGATGCGCGCACTGCACGCCAAGGTAGTAGAGGTCGCCGGCGCAGATGAGCGACGCTTGGGCGAGGCCGATGGCGGCGAAGAAGGCGAGGCGGCCCACATACGCCTGCCCGATCGAGGCGCCCGCCGCCGTACGGGTTTTGCTGCTCGGCGCGATCTTGGTAAGCGCCGCGAGGACCACGCCGCCGATCCAGATGGCGAGCGTGGTATAGAACGGCGCCATGGCGGACCCGTTGTTCTCGACGGGAAAGACCGCGGTGCGATCGAGCACAACCGGGGACGCCATGAAGGCGGCGAGCTTGCTCGGTCCGGCGGAGAGGATCTGGCGGATTTGGGAGACGTCCTCAGAGGCAAGAGCGTCCGAGAGGCGTCCGTGTAGCTCGTCCAGCTGCGCTGCCGCCGCCTCAAGGGCGTCTGCCGTGCTTGTGAGCGTGCTCGAGCCATCCGCGACGGCATCGGACGCAGACGTGGCGGCGTTGTCTACAGCGTCAAGTGTTGCGCTCAGGCTTTGTGCGAGGGTCTGCGCATCGGTGGCTCCGCGGTCGATCTCGGCGGCGAGGGCGTCTAAGGATGAGATGGCGTTTTGGGTCGCCGTGCCTCTGAGTGCGGAGAGCCCGCCTGCGGCATCGCTGACAAGGCCGTCGAGCTCCTCGTGCGCCGTGCTCGCGTCTGTCGCCCCCTGCGCGAGGTCGCCTGCGGTCTTTTCGAGCGTGCCGGAGAGCTCGCTGAGCTCGGTGCTAAGTCCCTCGACGCGCGCCTTCACGCTCTCGAGGTCGCCCACAACGCGGTTGAGTGCGCCGGCAAGCGCGCTTCCCGCCTCCGCCTTGCCCGCAAGCTCGCGGGCAAGCGCGATTTGCGCGTCGAGTGCTGAGGAGAGCTCGCCCACCTGCGCCGCCTCCTCGTCCACGATAGCCTTTGCCTGGGTAAGCGCGCTGGTGAGGTCCTTTGTCTGGGCACCTGCGGCGGTAAAGGCACGATCGATGGCAGCGGACACGTCGCCCATGGCAGACGATCCGGCATCGAGGGCGTCGTCAAGTGCGCTCGATGCGCCTGCGAGCGCGTCCGCAACGTCGCGCACGCCCGCTGCGGTGCCGTCGAGCGCCTGCGCGGCGGTAAGGGCGGGGTCTCCGGCGGCATCGAGCGCATCCCCGCCTGAGCCGAGCAGCTGCGCGCAGGACGAGAGCAGCCCCGCATAGGAGCGGGCGTCTCCCGCGGCGCCGCGCAGGGCCGCCCCAGCGCTCACCACGGCCTGGTCGAGGCTGCCCGCGACCGAGGCGACCTCGTTATCGTCGAGTGCGCTCGAAAGCTCGTCGAGTGCGCCCGCGCCCACATCGGTCACGGCGGCGGCAAAGCTCTGGTCGATGTCGGCGCGCACGGCGTTTGCCGCCTTGTCCGTCACAATCTCGGCGATGGCGTTCGCCTTCTGGTTCTGCAGGAAGGTGACCTCGGCGGCGTCCGCGCCGGCGGAAAAGCCGGTGAGCAGCCGCTCGGAGAAATCCTCGGGGATGATGAGGGCGGCGTAGTAGGCGCCCGACCGCACGCCCTCGCGCGCATCCTCCTCCGTGGTGGTGACATACCCGATATTCTCTGAGGCGCGCAGCCGGTCCACGATGCGGTCTCCCAAGTCGAGCTTTACCGGTACGAGCTCGCCCTCATAGCCGCGGTCGTTGTTGGCGACGGCGACCTCGAGGTTCTTCGTGTTGCCGTACGGGTCCCAGCTCCCCGCGATGTTGAACCAGGCGTAAAACGACGGCACCACGATCATGCCGATTACAACTACGAGCATGATGGCGTTTTGCGACGCCTGGCGTGCGTCGTGGCGGATGATGCGCCAAATGGCCTTCATCGAGCATCGCCTCCCTTCCGGGCGTGTGCACCCAAGGCATGTGTTCTCTCACTATCTGCGACGGCGACGACGGCGTCAGCGCGGTCCTTTAGGTACTCGATAACGATGAGGTAGGTCGAGAGCGCCACGAGCGAGACGATCCAGCACATGAGGAGGGCAAACTTAGCCGGCAGGATGAACAGCAGGCCGAGGAGCGCTAGGGGAACGGCAACGAGCGCGACAAGTCCGCGGCGCACGAGTGTGGGATAGCTTGTGCGGAACCGTCGGGTGCGTGCGAGTACGGCGCTTCTGCGGTCGGGGGAGGAGAGGAGCGCGCGGGCGAGGACGATGGGGCGCGCTGTGGCGGCGCCCGCGGCCTCGCGCTCTGCCACCATGAGGTCGGTTGCGGCGAGGCGCCGGTCAAAGAGGGTGTTTACGGAGAGGAGGTAGCGGCGGATGCCGATGCCAATGATTGCGGAGGGGATGATGAAGACGAGCAACATAGCGAGGTTTTTGAGGTAGTAGCCGTCGTAGAAGCCGGCGACCGCCTCGCGCATGGCGTTGATGCCGTACGTGAAGGGCAGCAACGGTCCGAGCGCGCGGAAAAAGCCGGGTTGCATCTGAATGGGGTAGAGTCCGGATGCTCCGGGGATCTGGAGCACCACGATAAGCACGGCGAGCGCCTTGCCGATGTGCTTGAACGCAACCGCGAGGGCGTAGACGAACAGCACGTAGACAGCGGACGCCACCATGCCCGCAAAGACAAACGCAGCAGGCGCTACGCATTGGATGCCGAGTACGATGTCGCCGATGCAGCAGATGAGCGCCTGCACCTGGCCGAGTGCGGCGAGCAGAAGCCACCTGCCGAGAAAGCTCTGCCAAGGGGCGATGACCCCTATGCCCTCAGGGTCCACCTCGAGCTTGTAGATTGCAACGAGTACGAACCCTCCGACCCAAAGCGCGAGGTTGGTGTAGAAGGGGGCGACGCCGGAGCCGTAGTTAGCAACGGGGAAGACCGCCTCATCGGCCATCTTGACAGGTGAGGAGGCATAGGTGCCCACCGTCGCAGGGTCGAGCTTGAGGATGTCCGCGACGGCGTCGGCGTCTCGAACCGACCCGAGCGCGGCGAGCTCTGCGGCGAGCCGGTCCATATCGTCTGCAGCGCTTTCCACCGTCTCCGAGGTGGTGCCCACCGCACCGCTGGCCTCGTCGAGCATCCCGTCGAGCACCTCGAGCGTGCCGTTCGCCTGGGAAAGCAGGGCGGAGACCGTCTCCGCCGCGCCTGCGACGTCGCCGCCCGCATCGGCAAAGGCGTCAAGCCCGGAGGCGAGCGCGGGCGCCGTGTCGGTAAGCAGGCTCGATTGCAAACCAGCGAGCTCAGAGGTCGCGGTGCCGATGGCGTCCGAGACCGTGGTAGAAAGGTCGCGCACGCTGTCGGCGGACTCCTTGAGGTTATCCGAGATGCCCTGGAGTCGGTCGAGTTCGCCCTTAAGCGTATTGATAAAGGTGTCCAGCTGGGCGATGCTCGCATCGAGTTTCTCGCCGAGGCCTCCCTGGGTGCCCGCGCCCGCCGCCTTCACGTCGTCGCGGGCGTTCTTGAGCGCCTGCAGCAGGTTCTCGAGGGTGGTAAGCGTGCCGCGAAGCTCCGCGAGAGCGCGGTCAACCTGCCCTTGCGCCGCACCCGCGTCTCCGGCAAGCTCGCCTATGTCATAGGCAGCGGTCGACGAGATGCGCGCGATGGCCGCCGAGCCGTTCCCGAGCGCCGCGGCGAGTGAGCCCGCGGTGCTTTGTACGGCGGAGCGGGTTTGGCCCAGATCGTCGAGGGCGCCTGAGAGCGTGGTTTTGAGGTTGGATGCGGTGCCGGCGAGCTCGCCCGTTGTTTCGCGTGCCGCTGCGACCGCCGTGCGTGAGGCTCCGATGGTGTCAGAGGTCTTGTCGAGCGTGCCCGCAAGGTCGCGCAGCAGCGAGGCGCTCTGCGTGAGGCTCTGCTCGACCGTTCCCCTGGCGTCGTCCGCCTCGTCAGCTGCCGTGTTGACTGCCCCTTTGAGTTTTTCGGTCACCGCGCCGCCCGCCACGGAGACAAACTGGCTTGCGATCTCATTCTCAAGCGTGGTGGCGCCCGTGTCGGTTACCTTGGGCGCGACGGCGTTGAGCTTCTCGTTGACCAGGTAGTCGATGTGCGCGGGCTCCGGCGTGCCCTCAAGCACGCCTGCGAGGCGCTGGGTGAAGTCGCGCGGGATGATAAAGGCGGCGTAGTACTTCCCGGCTGAAAGGTCGTACTTGGCTGTTTCCTCATCATCTACGAAGGTCCAACCGAGTTGGTGGTTCTCCTTCAAGCGGTCGCGCACCATCGCGCCGGCGTTCATCTCGCCCATCCCCGGGACGTCCGCCCCCTCGTCCGTAATGACGACGGCTATAGGCACCGTCGCGGTGTTCTCGTAGGGGTCCCAGTTGGCGAGGATGTTCGTCCACGCATAGAGCGAGGGGATGATGCAGACCCCAAGGGTGATGACGATGGCGACAGGATTTGTGAGGATGCGTTTGAGGTCCCGCAGAAAGATATGGAAGACGGTTTGCACGATGCTGCCCTTCTCATGAGGATTCGGCAGCGATAATACCCAAAGAGAGATTAAACAACACTTGTGGAATAATTAACGGTGTCTATGCAATGGAGTGACCCCACTTGGGGATTATGGGACAAAGGAACGCGATATGCGGATGAGTGCAGATGCAGGGGGCGCCATAAGGCAGGACCGGCGCGTGGTGCGGAGTCGTCGTGCCATTGTCCAAGCGTTTGAGCAGCTGCTTGCCGAGCGCCCGCTCGACAAGATTACCGTGAGCGCAATCGCGCAGCGCGCAGACGTCGACCGTAAGACGTTTTATCAGCACTATGGGAGCATCTCCGGGTTGTTGGACGCTATCGCCTGGGACTTTGCCGCGCGCGTGCTCGATGAGGTGGAGCGTACCTGCGCCGCGAACGGCCGCACCGACGCCGCTCCCGAGATGCTGCGCGCCTTCTTCCACGCGCTTGCGGGCAACCTCAGTGCGAACATGGCGCGCGAGCGCGGATTTTTCGAGCACGTTCCCACCGAGGTGCTTTACGAACGCCTGCGCGCGCCCTTTGAGCGCCAGATCGTGGACCGCGGCCTCATTGCGGGCATCATCGCAGACGATATCCGCGAGCCCGCCCTCGCCTTCGTTCTGGGCGGTATGCTCGCGCTCATGCGCGACTGGCTGGAAGACGGTGATGCGCGCGCTATCGACGAGGTCGTTTCGCTTGCCTGTGCGCTTACCGAGCGCGGCCTCGCCGGCATCGCGCTGGGCGATGGCGACGAGGCCGCAGGTAGTGCCTTGATGTCCGAGCGGTCGGGCGTGTCTTAAGCGCGGTCGGCGAGGTCCAGGATGAGCTGCGCGGTCTTTGCCCAACCGAGGCACGGGTCGGTGATCGACTTGCCCCAGACGCCGCCATCGACCGCCTGGTTGCCGTCCTCGAGGTAGCTCTCCACCATAAAGCCCTTCACCAGGCCTCGAATCGCATCGTTGCGGCGGCAGGAGTCGAGCACCTCCTTGCAGATGCGAAGCTGCTCGAGCGGGCGCTTGCCGGAGTTGTCGTGGTTGCAGTCCACGATAACGGCGGGGTTGGCGTACTTGTCCGCCGTGTAGTTTTGGGCGAGTCGCTCGAGATGCTCGTAGTGGTAGTTGGGGTAGGTACGCCCGTCGAGGCCGATGTAGCCGCGGAGCACCGCATGGGTGAGCGGGTTGCCCGGCGTCTCGACCTCCCAGTTGCGGTAGATGAACGCCTGCTCCGCCTGGGCGGCGTAGATGGAGTTCAGCATGACGCTCGTGGATCCAGCGGTGGGGTTCTTCATGCCGACAGGTACCGACACGCCGGAGGCGACGAGGCGGTGCTCCTGGTTCTCGACCGAGCGCGCACCCACGGCAACGTAGGACAGAAGGTCGATGAGGTACTGAAAGTTGGTGGGGTAGAGCATCTCGTCGGCGGTGAACATGCCCGTCTCCTCGATGACGCGCAGGTGCATGCGGCGGATGGCTTTCACGCCCTCGAGCAGATCGTCCGGCGCCTCGGGGTCGGGGTTGTGCAGAAGCCCCTTGTAGCCCGTGCCCTTGGTGCGGGGCTTGTTGGTGTAGACGCGCGGGATGATAACGATCTTCTCGCGCACCTCCTCAGCGATGGCGGCGAGGCGCTCCATGTAGTCGAGAACCGAGTCCTCGCGATCTGCCGAGCACGGGCCGATGATGAGGACCTTGCGCGGGTCCTCGCCGGTGAAGATGCGCGCTACCTCGGCGTCGAACGCGGCCTTCTTGGCCGTTATCTCCGGGGAGAGCGGCATCTCCTCGCGGATGTCCTTGGGGATGGGAAGCAGGCGCTTGAACTTCATCGACATGGTGGTTCCTTTGTTCGGTCGGACTCGTGCGATGGGGGAGATGCTAACAAAAGGCCGCGCTCCCGCATGTGAGACGCGCGGTCCGTAACCGTTTGTTTTCACGTGCCGCGTGTGGCGTTTGGGGACGGGGTCGTTTTGTGCGCTCAATTGGGGACGGGTTCGTTTTGTGCGTCACGTGCACAAAACGAACCCGTCCCCAATTGAGCGTTGGCTACTCTGTCACGAGGGACTTGTAGCCGTCGATCGTGTACTCGCCCGAGATGCGCACGCGCGGGAGCGACCGCACGTCGTCACCCGGCTCTGCCCAGCGGTTCTCGGTCGTGAAGGCGCAGAGGATGCCCGCGTCATCCACAGCGGCGCGCGCGTCATCGGTCACATCGCCATAGGGGTAGGCGAGCGCCTCGCTCGTGCCGACCACCGCCTGCGCCTGCTTGAGGTCGTCTGCAATCTCCTCTCGGCTGAGCGCAGAGACGATGCCGCCGTGGCCGATGGTGCCGCCTGCGCGGTGCATGTTGTAGGAATGCGACTGGAAGCTCACGTACGGGCTTGCGTTCGCCACGACGCGATCCGCGGCGTCTGCCTCGCTTGCGATGATGAACGAGGTCGCGGGGACCTTGTACTCCTCCAGAAGCTCGATGCCGCGCGAGAGGAAGCCCGCCTCGCCATCGTCAAAGGTGAGCACGATGCTTTTTGCGGGCAGGCTGTGCGTGCCCTCAAGGTAGGCACGGACCTCCTGGTAGGAGGGGAAGTAGAAGTCGTTCTCGGTGAGGTAGGCCAGCTGCTCGGCAAGCTTGGTGTCGAGCAGGTAGTTGCCGTTCAGGTTCTCGGGCGGGGCGTCTTGCGTATAGACGTAGTGGTACATGAGGACAGGGACGCCCGTTTGCATGGTGTCCATCTCGTCCACCACGTGCACGTGGCGCTCGGCCGTGGCCGTGCCGCCGTCGGGGTCGGCAACGGAGTAGGTGACGGTGTAGTCGCCCGCGCGCGATGCGTCGACGTCGCCCGTGACCTCTATTGCATCGTTCAAGATGCCGTGGACGGGGTCGGTGGCGTGCGCGCCCGCCTCGAGGTAGTTCTCACCGGCGAGCACAAAGGTATCGGCGTCGCCGTTGAGGCCGATGACGATGTCGCTTGTTGTTGCTGCGGAGTCCTCGATGATGGCGCTGTCGCCGGCGCTCGGGGTGACGGCGCTGGTGATACCGCCCACGATGGCGCCCGCAAGAGAGATAACACCCCAGAGGGCGATTCCCGCGAGGGCGAGCGCGCCGAGCGCGAAAAGCCAGGTGGCGCGCGACGATCGCCGTGCCGATGCCTGCGGTGCGCGGCGCCGTGCCTGCACGCGTGAGGCGCTACTTGCTGTAGCGCACCGGGGTTGCGTGCGCGCTGCGGAACTCGGGCTGCGCCGCGCGGTGGCGGCGTGGCGATTTGCGGAGGGCGCCGCTCCCGGGGCGCGCCTCATGTGGGGGCGCGTGCCTCCGCCTTGCGTGCTCGGAGTCCGTCTCTCGGCCATACTATCTCCCCCTAACGCCGCTGCGGTGCAATGAGCGCACACGCTGCCTGCTATTTTGCGAACATGCTCTTGAGGTTGAACTCCGCTTGGACGGTACGCAGCATAAGGTCGGTGTCGTCAAGACCAAGATGGCGCTCCGCCTCGTCCTGAGAGAGGGTGCCGCGGCGGCGCGCCCAGTTCTCGAGGCTCGCCGGGGCGGACTCGCGGGGCAGCGAAGATACCTCGCTGTCGAGCTTTCGGCAGATGTCGCGCGAGTCGACGACCACGATCTTACCGGCGCGGCGCGCCTCGGCATACCCGTCGAGGTGAAGCATGAACCACGAGTCCTCAAAAGCGGCGTTGTGTGCCATAACGGGGTAGCGCTTCATAAGGCGCAGAAGCTTTGCCTGGAGCTTTTTGCTCTCACGGAAGGGTGTCTTGCCCTCGATGTCCGCCCACGTGATGTGGTGGATGTGCTCGAGGGGCACGCCCGCGGTCTTGTAGGGGTCCTCGGGAATGCCAAAGAACTCCGCCTCGCCGTCGCGCGGGACGGCGTCGCTCGTGAGGTCCATGAGCTCCCAGCCGACGTTTAAGATGTAGCCGCGCTCGGGGGCGGTGCCGGTGGTCTCGATATCGATGCCGAGCACGCAACCCTTGATGGGTTTGCGCACGTAGGCTACGGCATAGGCGTTGCGGTCGCCGCGCACCTCGCGGGCGACGGAGGCGGCGGAGCGCTTCTGCAGGGCGCCGATGCCCGCACAGAGGTCCTCATCTGACAAAGCGCGCGAGAGAAAGCCGCTCGAGAGGTTGCGCAGACGCGACTCGCCGATGGCGTCGCACACGGCGCGGTTGCGGTCTCCGAGTTCGCGCACGAGGTCATAGGAGAAGGGCTCCTCCTCGGCGGCGCGCCACTCGGTATCAAGTGTCTTCATGGCGTCCTCGCCCTTCAGGCGCTCGGCCTCGACGACCTCGTAGCCGCTGCCAAAGATGAGCTCGGGAAAGTAATAGGAGTTGGCGTAGTCGAGTGCGTCCTGGACCTTCAAGGGATCTCTCCTCTCGGCGCGTCGCGCGTCCTGTGTGCGCGGCGTGCGAATTGTTTGCTATATGAAACTCGTGTAGTACCATACCTTCGCCGCCACACAGTGCAACCGCTCGCGGCAAGAAGGGTATGAACCCCACACATCCAACCATGATAGGAGATTTCTTCCTATGGAGCTCATCGAGCACATCGTATTTCACAGCATCGAGGACACGCTCTCGTTGGTGCCGTTTCTCTTTATCACCTACCTCGTCCTCGAGGCGCTCGAGCATATGGCGGGCGACCGCGCTGGTGCCCTGGTGCGCCGCGCCGGCGCGGCGGGGCCGGTCATCGGTGCTGTTCTGGGGATTGTTCCGCAATGCGGTTTTTCCGCCATGGGTGCTACGCTCTACGCCGGTCGCGTCATCACGCTGGGCACGCTTGCGGCGGTGTTTCTCTCCACTTCCGACGAGATGCTTCCTCTGCTTGTTGCCGAGCAGGTAGATGCAGCTACGGTCGTGCAGATTCTGCTCGTGAAAGCCGTTATCGCAGCGGTGGTTGGCCTTGCTGTGGACGCGTGTTTGCGTGCGCTTCGCAAGAACGCCCGCGCCCACGAGGCGCTTCGCCGCGGGGTGCTCGGACAGGCGGCGGGGGCCTCCTCAGGCGCGCCCGATCTGATTGACGAGCTTTCTGAGGCGGGGGAGGGCGCTGGCCACATCCACCGTCTTTGCGAGCGCGACCACTGCGGCTGTGAGGATGCGGAGCCGAACGGCGCCGATCGCGCCTCCTTCGAGCCCGGTGACGATGCGCGCCCCGTTTCTGCGACGGCTGCGCATGCGCATGACCATGAGGGTGGGGAGGGGTTGCACGAGCACCACCATCATCACGGCGGCGCACTCGCTATCGTGCGTAGCGCCCTTTCCCATACGGTTCAGGTGACCATCTTCATCTACGCCGTTACCCTGTTGCTCGTTGCGGTGCTCGAGACTGTCGGCGAGCCCGCGCTCGCGGCGTTTCTCGCCGGTAACGAGGCGCTTGCCGTTATCGCCTCTGCGCTCGTGGGCCTCATCCCCAACTGCGCGGCGAGTGTGGTCGTAACGCAGCTCTATCTCGAAGGCGTGCTTTCCTTCAACGCGATGATCGCCGGCACGCTTGTGGGCGCGGGGACTGGTTTTCTCGTCCTGTTCCGTACGAACAGAAGCGCGCGCGAGAACCTCGTCATCCTTCTTCTGCTGCTTGCGGTCGGTGTGGCGAGCGGCTTTGCGCTCGGGCTTGTTGGCTTCTAGGCGAGCGCAGTCTTACGCTGGCTGTTTCACGAGGCAAAATCCGAGGTAATGAACCCGCGAGGCACCTCATGCAAGAATCGAAGTAGTGAACCCGCGAGGCGAATCTTGCAATAATTGAGGTAGTGAACCCCAAAATGCGCGATTCGGCGCCTTTCTTGACGTCGGGTTCACTACCTCAATTATTGCAGGCCTTCTATCTGCGCTTCTTTCGCGAGTTCTTTCTCGGGTTCACTACCCGGGTTCACTACTTCGATTTTTGCATGAAACGTGGCGCCAAGCACATGGGGCGCGGTGCCAGGCACATAAAGCAAGGCGCCGGGTGCATGGGACACGGCGCTCTTTACGGTTTGCTTACGGCTGCTTTTCCGCTGCTCGCCTAGGAAAACCGGTCCTGCTGCCCGTGCTTTGCCCTCTTCGGCGCATGCGCAACCCTTACCGTTTCCCGGCAACCGATGACGCACCTTTTACGGATGTATGACACGCGAGCCTCACCATGGCGAGTGTTCGAATCCGTGAAAGGAGAATCGCATCATGCTCAACGACTGCTCAATGACGCAGGTCGCCGGCACCATCGCGGCGCTCATGGGTGTCGAGGCGCCTGCGGCCGCCGCTGAAGCTTACCCGTTGCCGCACGCCCTCATGACCGCCTCGGGTATCGATCGCGCCGAGCGCGCGCTTATCTTCTGCCCCGATGCGGTGGCGATGTGGCTCTATCAGCGCTACACCTCGTGGTACGCGCCCGTACTTGCGCATGCGCCGCTCGCCCTGCCGGTGCGCACCGTCCTTCCCTCGGTCACGCCCGTCTGCTTTGGGACCATGTTTACCGGCGTCACACCGCACGTGCACGGCATCGAGTGTTACGACAAGCACGTCCTTGCGCAGGACTCCCTTTTCGATGCGTTCGTGCGTGCCGGCAAGCGCGTGGCGCTCGTTGCCGTCGCCGATTCGAGTTTTGACATCCTGTTCTCCGATCGCGCCATCGACCGGCACATCCTGCCTTACGACGGAGAGGTGAACGAGCGTGCCAAGGAGCTCATCGAGGCGGACGAGCACGATGTCATCGTGGTCTATAACCAGCAGTTCGACGACGTGATGCACGCGACCTATCCCGAGTCCAAGCCCGCGCTCGAGGCGCTCCGCCGCCACATCGCCGCTTTCGACGAGCTTGCTTCCGTTGCGGATGCCGCCTGGGCGGCTCACGATCGCCTGGTGGCGTGGCTTCCCGACCACGGCGTGCACATTGCCGACAACGGCCACGGCCAGCATGGCTCGGACCGCGAGGACGACCTCAACACGCTGCATTTCTACGGTTTCAGTCCCGCTCGTCGGGCGTAGCGGGCGCACGCAGCGGCGTCCCACATTCGCAAGGAGTTAGGTAATGGCAAAAATCGTATGCAAGGACCTTAAGAAGAGCTACGACGGCAAGACCGAGGTGCTCGGGGGCATCAACCTCGAGATAGAGGAGGGCGAGTTCTTTATCCTCGTCGGGCCCTCCGGCTGCGGCAAGTCGACGCTTCTGCGCATCATCGCCGGCCTCGAGGGCGTTTCCTCCGGTGAGCTCATCATGGACGGCGAGCTCGCCAACGAGATGCTGCCGCGCGAGCGCAACCTCACCATGGTGTTTCAGAGCTACGCGCTCTACCCGCACCTCACGGTCCGCGACAACATCCTCTTCGGTCTCGACGTCAAGAAGGTGCCGAAGGCCGAGCAGGAGCAGCGCCTTGCCGAAGCTGCCGAGATACTCGGCCTCACCGACTACCTCGACCGCAAGCCCCGTGCGCTGTCGGGCGGTCAGCGCCAGCGCGTGGCCCTCGCCCGCAGCGTCTGCAGCCACGCGCCGCTCTGCCTTATGGACGAACCGCTCTCCAACCTCGACGCTAAGCTCCGTGCGTCCATGCGCGTTGAGATCCGCCGTCTCCAGCAGCAGCTCGGCCTCACGGTCATCTACGTCACGCACGACCAGGTTGAGGCGATGACCATGGGAGACCGCATCGCGGTGCTCTCGGCCGGGCGCATCCAGCAGCTGGGCACGCCGCTCGAGCTCTACAACCACCCGGCGAACGAGTTCGTGGCGACCTTCATCGGCACGCCGCAGATGAATATGGCGGTTGCCGAGGTGGCGCCCGAAGGCTTGGTTCTCAACGGCGGCCTCACGGTCCCGCTCTCCGAGGCGGACCGGGCAAAGCTTCCCATGGGGCAGCGCTGGAAGATCGGCTTTAGGCCCGAGCAGGTGTATCCGGCGACGGCGACGAGCGTGCATGACACGGAGGTCACCGTGGTGAGCTCCGAGATGATGGGCAACGAGACCCTCATCTTCTTCGATGTCGCGGGAACCCTCTTTACCGCTCGCTGGCAGGGTCAGCACCGCATCGCCGATGGCGCCACGCTCCATGTGAGCCTGGACCCGCGCTACGCGCACTTCTTTGACGTGAACACCGGTTCGCTCCTGCGCGCCGCCGAGGACTTGGACGAGCTCGGTGTGCGCAGCACGTCTGCCGCGGGCGCCGCTGCGGCGGCGCATATCGAGGCCGCGCCCGCAGCGGCGGAGTAGGGGGCTGCCATGTCTAAACATTCTGTCGCCCCCAAGGCCGTGCCCGCTGCGACGGCCGTTCCGCCCCGCGAGGCGCCCGGCGAGCGAAGAACCCTCGCCGGCTGGGTGTACCTGCTCCCCTCGGTCGCCATCTTTGCGATCTTTGTCATCTACCCGTTCGGCCGCACCATCATAACGAGCCTTTTTGCCACCACGCCGGCGGGCGGCCTCACGCAGTTTATCGGCATCGATAACTTTGTCACCCTCCTCACCGATCCGCTCTACACCCAGGCGATTGTCAATACGCTCGTCTACGTGCTCCTAACGGTACCGGCGACCATCGTGATCGCGCTTTTGCTCGCCGTGCTCACTGCGCAGGACCTGCCCGGCATGGGGGTCTTCCGCACGATCTTCTCGGCCACGATGGGCATTTCGGTCGCCGCGGCCGCCGTCTTCTGGAATCTGCTCTTCAACGCCAACTCCGGCGTACTCAACCGCATCATCGAGTTCTTTGGTGGCGAGGGCGTCGGCTGGCTCATCGACCAGAATGTCGCGCTCCTCTCGGTCTCGATCATCTCCATCTGGATGAACATCGGCATGGCCTATCTCATCCTGCTCGGGGCGATCAAGAGCATCGACGATTCGTATTACGAGAGCGTCGAGATCGTGGGCGGCGGGTTCTGGTATCGCCTCCGCCGGGTCACGGTGCCGCTCATCTCGCCGTCGCTGTTCTTTGTGCTGACCATCACCGTCATCGGTGCGTTCCAGTCCTTCGGCCTTATCGACATGCTCACGCAAGGCGGACCCAACAACGCCACGGTGCTGCTCATCTACCGTCTCTACCGCGATGCGTTCGTGAACTTCCGCATCGGGTCGGCGTCCGCCCAAGGCGTGATCCTCTTTGCGGTGATCTTTGTTATCTCCTACATCCAGACCAAGCTTACCGAGGACAAGGTGACCTACCAATGATGCCCTTCTCCAAGAAATCGTCCGGTCGTGTGGCGGGCTCCGGTCTGCGCACGAGTAAGTCCGGGCTCGTTGCGACCTACGCGGTCTTGACCATCGCTGCCGTGGCGATTGGCTTTCCCATCCTGTTTTCCATCTCGCTGTCGTTCACCCCGCTCGAGGACATCATCAACGGCGTCTTTATCCCCACGTCGCTGTTTCTCGACAACTACGTGAACGCCTTCGAGGCGCAGCCCTTCGCCCAGTTCATCGTCAACTCCGTGGTCGTGGGCGTGGCCGGCACGGCGCTGCAGATCCTCTTCTCCATGCTCGCTGCCTATGCGCTCGTGTTCATCCCCTTTGGCGGTAAGCGCATCATCTTCCTCGTCATCATGGCGACCATGATGATTCCCGCCGAGGTCCTCGTGGTCACGAACTTTCAGACCATTCGCGCCATGGGTCTCATCGACACCTACGCTGGTCTTATCCTGCCCGGCGTGGCCACCACGTTTGGCATCTTCCTCTACCGGCAGAACATGATGCAGATTCCCTCCGAGCTCAAGGAGGCAGCGGACGTGGCGGGGCTTTCCCGCTTCCAGTTCTTCGTCCGTGTGGTGGTGCCCATGGTCATGAACACCACGGTGACGCTTGCAATCTACTTCTTCCTGGTGACGTGGAACGCCTACCTGTGGCCGCTCGTCTCCACCACCAACAACACGGCGCGTACGGTGCAGATTGGCCTGCGTACCTTAAACAGCTCCGAGGGTCTCTCCGACTTTGGCATGATGGCTGCCGGCGCCGTGATCACGTCCATCCCCACGCTCCTGCTCATCTTCTTTGGCCAGAAGCGCCTGCAGGAGGGCATGACCAAGGGCGCGCTCAAGTAGCGCCTGTCCGCTCGGCGTCGCGCGGCTCGTTGCCCCGCGCCCTGCGGCGCCTCGTTCGCTGCGCCCGGAGCCCGCTATCGGGTGTGCAGCGCCTCGTTTTTGCTACCCGGTGCGTATACGCACGGTAGATAGTCCGGTTTGGACCCCAATTGTTGGTAACACGAAAGGAAACCCCATGATTCAGCAGAACCTTACCCGCCGCTCGTTTCTGACCCTCGCCGGCCTCGGCATCGCCGGCACCGCCCTTGCCGGTTGCTCCGGTGGCGGTGGCGCCGCCGCCGAGACCACCGAGGACGGCAAGACCGTAATCCTCTTCTGGAACTCCATGGACGGCAGCCGCGGCGACGCCCTTCAGAAGGTCGTCGACGGTTTCAACGCGCAGTCTGACGAGTTCGAGGTGCGCTCCGAGTACCAGGGCAGCTACGACGAGTCCACCGGTAGCTTCTTCAACATGGCAAACGGCGCGGGCGCACCGGCGATTGTGCAGATCGGCGAGCAGAACCTCCAGGCCATGATCGACTCCGGGCTCGTTGCCAATGTCTCCGAGCTCATTTCCGCCCAGAGCTTTGACGATTCCGACCTCCTCGAGCAGGCCGTGAACTTCTACACCTACGACGGCGCGATGTACGCCATGCCGTTCAACTGCTCCTGCCCGGTCGTCTACTACAACCAGGACGTTCTCGACGCTGCCGGCGTGACCGAGCTGCCGACCACGTTCGAGGGTCTCACCGCTGCGGCCGAGGCCATTGCCGCATCGAGTGACGTCACGCCCGTCGGCCTCTACGCGTACGGCTATGCCCTCGACCAGATGGTCACCAACATGGGCGGCTACGTGGTCAACAACGAGAACGGTCGCAAGGAGCGCTGCACCGAGGTCGCCTACCGCGATCAGATGGCGGTGATCTTCAACTGGGTCAAGTCCCTGAACGACGCCGGGCAGTTCAGCCCGTTTAGCTCGGGCGACGACGCCATCAGCGGCTTCTCGCAGCAGCAGTGCGCCATCTACATCGACACCTCTGCCTCCGCGCGCCAGATCATCGACGCTTGCTCGTTCAACGTGAGCATCGGCTTTCTGCCGGTCGAGGAGGGGACTGAGGCTATGGGCATCTACGCGGGTGGCGGCGCCCTCTGCATCGCCGACGGCCTTTCCGAGGACGTTGCACGCGGCGTGATGGAGTTCTGCGCCTACGCGACCTCTCCGGACGTCCAGGCAACCTGGGCGGGCGACACCGGCTACTTCCCGATTTCCAACGGTGCCTACGAGACCGAGACCCTCTCGGCGGTGTATGGCGAGTACCCGCAGCTCCAGGTTTCCGCCGAGCAGCTGCGCAGCTCTAAGGTGAATAACATCACCGCGGGCCCGCTTTGCTCGCAGCTTCCGCAGCTGCGCACCGACCTCCAGACGGCGCTGCAGTCTGTCTTCAACGGCGGCGATGTGGACGAGGCGCTCGACACCGCGGTGCAGTCCACCAACACCGCCATCGAGAGCGCCAACCAGGGTGTGGCGTAGCCTGCTGATTCGTGCGCGTTAGAGGATCCTTTGCGGGGCCGGTCTTAGGACCGGCCCTTTTCGACCGATCCGTTTTCTTGTTTTGGGCGCTAGACAAAGCGGCGCGCTCGTTTGTGCCCAGCCGCCTTGCGCGCTTCGAGGCCCCGGCGCCGCGCTTCATGCAAAAACTGAGGTAGTGAACCCTTGTTACGTTTTTTGCAAAAAATGAGGTAGTGAACCCGGTAATGAATACGGGGGCAAACCCACTGGAAGAAGCACTGGTAGAGAGCCTGCAAAAATCGAAGTAGTGAACCCGGTGCCTAGAAAGGTGCTAAATCACGCATTATCGGGTTCACTACCTCAATTCTTGCAAGATTCGCCTCGCGGGTTCACTACCTCACTTTTTGCATGAAACTAAGAAGCGGGTTCACCACCTCGACTTTTGCCTGGGGCGCAACAAAGTGGGCCCGGGAGGCAATCCCGGGCCCACTGCTTTGTCTCAAACTTGATGCAGCTTGGCGCGCACCCGCGCAACTAAGCGCGCAACTGCGCAGCCTAGAGGCTCAGCGCGCGATGCGGTGGATGAAAAGGCCGCTGCGCAGCTTGGGTTCAAACCAGGTCGACTTGGGCGGCATCAGAAGGCCGGCGTCCGCCACGGCGAGGAGCTGGTCGATCGTCGTGGCGCACATCGAGAACGCAACGCCGTCTGCGCCTGCGCGGCGCTCAAGCTCGGCGGTGCCGCGGATGCCGCCGACAAAGGAGATGCGGGCGTCCTCGCGCGGGTCGCCGATGCCGAGGATGGGGCCGAGCACGCGGTCCTGCAGAACCGACACGTCCAGAGACTCGACCGGTCCCGCCTGCGCAACGGCAGAGGCGAGTTCGGGCGTGAACGAGAGACGGTACCAAGACCCTGCCGTGAAGAGGCCCATCACGCCAACCTCGGTGGATTCGACCGGCTCGGACGATGGCTCAACGGTAAAACCAGCCTCGTGGATGCGGGCGATGAGCTCGTCTACGCTCAGGCCGGCGCGGTCGGACACAACACGGTTGTAGGGGAGGATCGTGAGCTCGCTTGCCGGGAAGAGGACGGACAGGAAGTAGTTGAAGGGCTCCTTGCCGGTGTAGGTGCCCGCCTCCTGCGCAGCGGCGCGCATCTCGTGCGCCACGCGCATGGCGGAGGCGGTGCGGTGGTGCCCGTCGGCGATATACGCGCAGGGTACGCGGGCGAACATCTCGCGTATGGCCTCAACGCTCTCGGGGCGGCGCACTTCCCAGACGCGTTGGTGCACACCCTCCGCATCGGTAAAGTCGTACAGGGCCTGACCGGTCTTCACCTGCGCGAGGATAAACGAGAGCACCGGCTCGTCGCGGTAGGTGAGAAAGATGGGGCCGGTCTGACAGCCAAGCGCGCGGATATGCTCGATACGGTCGCGCTCCTTCTCGGCGCGCGTGTTCTCGTGCTTCTTGATGATGCCGCTGTCGTATTCGTCAACCGAGCAGATGGCGACGACGCCCGTCTGTGTGCGCCCGTTTTGCGTGAGCTCGTAGAGGTAGTAGCTCATCGATGGGTCTGCCTGGTAGACGCCTTCATCAATGCGCTCGTGCAAAAGCTCGGCGCCACGGGCGTAGACCTCGGGCGCGTACATGTCCGCGTCGGGGGCGAACTGCGTCTCGGGGCGGTCGATAGCAAGAAACGACAACGGGTGGTTGGCCACGTAGGCGGCAGCCTCGGCGCGGTCGAAGACGTCGTAGGGGAGCGCGGCCACCTCGGCTGCCCGCTCGGGCACCGGGCGGATGCAGGGGAACGGCAAAACCTTCATGGTGATCCTTTCAGCATGGTGGAGCCGGTGCAGGGGCGCACCGGCCCATGTACGCCTATTGTACCGTCCGCGCAGGTGGCGCCGGCGGTCTTGTGTCCCTTGCCGCAATCCCTTACGCGGCGATGACCCACCCCTGCCCGGCGCTTTGCGCGCAGAGCAGCTACTTGCGCGGCGCCTTACGCGTTGCCTTACTTGATTACGCGCACGCGGTAGACGGCGGGAATCTTCTTCAGGGCGTCGATGGTCGATTGGTCGAGGTGCTCGTCGGTATCGAACATGGTGTAGGCGTTCTCACCGGCGCTCTCGTTGACCATGCGCTGCACGTTTGCGTTGTCCTTGGCGAGCACGGCGGTGATCTGACCGATCATGTTGGGCACGTTGGCGTGCAGGCAGGCGACGCGGCTTGCGGCGCGCGCCTTGCCCATCGAGCAGGCGGGGTAGTTGACCGAGTGGGCGATATTGCCGTTTTCGAGGTAGTCCTTGAGCTCAGAGATGGCCATATCGGCGCAAAGCGCCTCCGCCTCGCCGGTGCCGGCGCCGGAGTGCGTGGTGATAAAGGTGTTGGGCATGAGCACCGTCTTGGGCGTGGCAAAGTCGGTGGCAAACCACGCGAGCCCGCCCTTGTGGAGCGCGGTGTCCACCGCGTCCTCGTCAATGATGGTCTCGCGCGCAAAGTTGATGAGGATGGCCCCGGGGGCGAGAAGCGCGAGTTGCTCGGCGCCGATCATGCCGATGGTGTCCGCCTTGGAGGGTACGTGCAGTGTTAGATAGTCGCACCCGCGGCAGAGGTCCTCCAGGGTTCCCACGCGCTGCACGTCGCGCGAGAGCTCCCAGGCGTGCTCGACGGAGATGAAGGGGTCGTAGCCATAGACGTCCATGCCGAGGTTGACGCAGGCGTTGGCGACTTTGGAGCCCACGTTGCCGAGGCCGATGACACCCACGCGCTTGCCGGCGAGCTCGCGGCCGACGAAGGCCTTCTTGGCCTTCTCGGCATCAGCCATGATGTCGGGGTCGCAGGCGTTGTCGCGCACCCACTGCATCGACTGGACGATGCCGCGGCTGGAGAGGATCATCATGCAGAGGACCATCTCTTTGACGGCGTTGGCGTTGGCGCCCGGCGAGTTGAACACCACCACGCCGCGGCGAGCGTACTCCTCGATGGGAATGTTGTTGACGCCCGCGCCGCAGCGCGCGATGGCGCGGATGCCGGCGGGCAGGTCGTAGCCGTGCAGGTCGGTCGAGCGCATGAGAATGGCGTCGGCGTCGGCGGCGTCCTCCACAAAGTCGTAGCCCTCACCGAACTCGACGTCGCCGTCTTTGGTGATGTCGTCGATCGTCTTGATGTGGCGCATGGATATCTCCTATCGATGGTCGTTCTCAAAGTCGCGCATGTAGGCGGCGAGCGCCTCCACGGCTTCAAGAGTGACGGCGTTGTAGATGCTCGCGCGCATGCCGCCCGTGGAGCGGTGGGCGCGCACGCCCTCGATGCCGCGTTCGCGTGCGCCCGCGATGAACGCCTCGTCGAGCTCGGTCGTGGCACAGCGGAAGGTCACGTTGGCGATAGAGCGGGACGCGGGCTCGGCGTGCGAGCGGAAGACGTGGCTTTTGTTGAGCAGGTCGTAGAGGATGGCCGCCTTCTTGCGGTTGCGCGCCTCGAGCGCCGCAAGGCCGCCCTCGGCCTCCGCCCAGCGGAAGACCTTGCCCGAGAGGTAGATGCCAAAGGTGTTGGGCGTGTTCATCATCGAGCGCGCATCCGCCTGGCGCCGGTAGCTCATATAAGAGGGGCAGTACGCCTTGGCAGGGCCGTCGCCAACAAGGTCGTCGCGCACGATGATGACGGTCACGCCCGCAACGCCGCCGTTCTTTTGCGCTCCGGCATAGATGAGCCCGTAGCGGCTCACGTCGATGGGCTCCATTAGAAAGCAGCTCGACACGTCGGCAACAAGCGGCGTCTCACCGGTATCAGGCAGTTCGTGGAACTGCGTGCCGTAGATCGTGTTGTTCTGGCAGATGTAGACGTAGTCGAGTTCCGTCTCGCGGCAGCGCTCGGCAACCGGTGCGAGGTCGGGGATGCGGTCGTGGCCGTTCGCCTCGCTCGTGGCGAGCACCTCGATCTCGCCGTACTTTTCGGCCTCTTCCTTGGCGAGGCGCGAGAAGAGCCCCGTCACCAGATACCCCGCGCGCCCGCGACGCATGAGGTTCATGGGGATGCCGGCAAACTGGAGGGTAGCCCCGCCCTGGAGGAAGAGCACGCGGTAGTTGTCGGGGATAGCCATAAGGCGGCGAAGCGTTGCCTCGGCATCCTCGATGATGTCGGTGTAGGCGGCGGAGCGATGGCTCATCTCCAGGACCGACATGCCCGCACCGCGGTAGTCGAGAAGCTCGTCTTGAACCTCGGTGAGGATGCTTTCGGGAAGTGTCGAGGGGCCGGCGGAGAAGTTGTAAACGCGCGCCATATCGGATGCTCCTTGAATCGCTTTGCGCTGCCCCGCGGGGTCGCGCCTAAAGTCAAACGCTGTGGGTCGTACCATAGCATAGTAGACGGCGCGCATGCGCAGGTGCCGCGCAATCCCGACCAATGCAGTCAGATTAACGCGGCGGAAACGCAACCCCCATAAGAACGCAAGCGATGCGGCGCGGGCGCCTTTATAATGGAGGGGATGGGAAGGAGGCCCCATGGCGATCTTTGTTACCTCTGATGCGCACGGGCACGTACGCGCACTCGACCAGGCGCTCGAGCTTGCGTCGCCCTCGACAGACGACACCATCTATGTGCTGGGCGACATGACCGATCGCGGGCCGGACCCCATGGGTGTGGTCAAACTGGTGAGAAGCCTTCCCAACGCGCGTGTCCTTATGGGCAATCACGAGCGCATGCTGCTCGACGTTCTCAACGAGACGGGGGATTTCGACAGCTTCACCTGGTCGCTGAACGGCGGCCTTACCACGGCGACGGGTCTCGATAGCCTTCCGCACGAGGAGTTTATCGACACGCTGGACTGGATCGGCTCCCTGCCGTTGTTCGATATCGTCCATACCGACGAGCGCACCTGGATCCTCGTTCACGCCGGGATCGATGCGCTGGAGGCACGCGCCTATCTGGCGACCGCGGGGGTGGACGTGTCAGATGGCGCCGGCGCCGCTGCCGCCACGGAGGAGGTCCTGCGCGCGATGATGGAGCAGCAGGACCCCGAGACGCTCCTGTGGACGAGGGCTGAGTTTTGGGGCGCGCCCACCGGGCTTGTCGGAGCGGACGGGAGCGGTCCTGTGGTGGTGGCGGGTCATACGCCGTCGATCTACATCGCGCGCTATGCGGACCTGCCCGATTCAGACGGCGTTACCGCCGAGGGCCTGGGGCGCATCGTGCATGTGGGCGCCCGCGAGGCGACGGGAGGCGTGGCCGACCGCATCGACATCGACTGCTCCGCCGCGGCGGGCGCGGGCCAGGGCCGCGTGGGCGTCATGCGTCTCGACGACGGCGAGATGTTTTACGCAACCATCAAGAGCGGCGAGTAGCGCGCCGGCATGCTGCTGCCGCGCGCTTAGCGGTCGAGAAACGGGTTGCGGTCCCGTGCGATGGCGTGCTGGATGCGGATGTACTCGAGCACAAGAAGCACGAGCAGAAGCACCATGGTGCCAAGATAGCTCGCCACGGCTCCGGTGAGGCCGATGAGGTTCACGAGCACAAGCGAGAGCGCGAGCGAGGCCGCCGTTGCGATGAGATAGAGTTTCATCACGCCCTCCTGCCGGCGCAGGATAGTGATCACCGCGTAGAGAAAGTCGATGGCTGCCGTCACGCCGCCGGCGATGACCATGAGGGTCGCGAGCACGGCAAAGCGCCCAAAGTCCACGCCGTAGAGCACGCTCATGACAGGAAGTCCCAGCCCCTGCATGAAGAGGGCCATGACAATGGTGATGAGGGCGATTACGCCCATCACTGCGGCGACGATGAGATTGAAGCGACGCCGCCGGCGTGGGCTCGCCCAGATGCTCGTCAGGCGCAGGAGCTGAGGCTTGTAAAGTGCGCCCACCGTGAGGAGGATTCCCTGCGCGGGGAAGTAGAGAGCGTTGAAGTAGAGCTGGTTCTCGTAGGCAAGAGCGCCTTCCATCACGAACTTGGGGATGCTCTCGATGAGGTTGAAGAGGAAAAGCGCGCAGAACAGGGGGAAGCACTGGCGGAAGAGGAGTGTGACCTCGTCGGTGTGCGGCGGCCGCGACTTCTCGGTCTCGAGTAGGGCGAGCGGGGCGGTAAGAAGCGCAAAGCTCGCCACCGCGACGATGGCCATCACAACCGAGGCCACGCCGAGGTTGCGCGTCACAAAGAGGGCGAGGGCGAAGGCGCCCACCGTAGCGGCGGAGCGCACGGTTTGCGAGATGCCGGCGAGGTAGAGTTTGTCGGCCTGCTGGAGCCTGCCCTCGTAGACGTCGGCCACGCCGTCGATGAGCTTGTAGATGAACACGCCGAGGCAGATGGTTGCCATGTAGCCGTCGTAGCCGCGAAGGGAAACGTAGGCAACACCTGCCACGCCCGCGAGTATCGCCACCAGCCAGCGGTGAATCTGGTAGGAGGAGAAGGCGCACGCCTCGTCGAGGTCTGAGACCTGGAAGTTGCGCACGCCGTAGTAGGTAGCGATCATAAGGAGGGTGCCCACGATGAAGGCCATCGAGAACATGCCCGCCTCCTCGACGCCGGCGAGCTGCGTGGCAACCACGGTGAGGAAGGGGAACGTGAGGCCCCAGACGGACGTGCCCACGGTGTTCCAGACGTAGTCGCGCCGGGTGCTATGCGACTCGTAGAGCTCCTCCTGCTCGCTGAGCGAGCCCTGGTAGACGGACTCAAGCAGGCGCGTCCACCATTGGTTGGCAAGACGGGCGAGGTAGGGCGCCTCGTCGCGGCGGCGCGGGCGCGCTGGTGCGTTCGCAGCGCTTCTACGCCCGTTGCCGGCAGAGCGTTGCTCTCGCTTCCGAGAGGGTGCGTCGCCTGCGATGCGCTTACGGATGTTGGACAAAGGATTCAAGGTCGCACTGCTCCTTGGATGAGGTTTCGCAATTTCGCGACATTATACCCGGGGGAGAGAGGCCATGCCTCTCGTGAGCCGATCGGGACAACAGGGTTTCACCCTGTCCTTTACAGCCTCCGCTCAGATGCCTGCCGGCCAGCGGCAAGTGGCAAGGTCGACCTTGCCCGCGGGCGTGAAGCGGACGCCCTCCTCCTCAAGAAGGCCTCGCTGAACATCGATGCCACCGAAAGCAAAGCCCTCGCAGAGGCTTCCGTCTGCGAAGACGACGCGATGGCAGGGGACGATACCCGGCCGCGGGTTGGCGTGCAGGGCAAAGCCTACGTAGCGTGCGCGACGCGGTTCTCCGATGAGGCGCGCAATCTGGCCGTAGGTAGCGACCATGCCGCGGGGAATCTGCTCCACCATCGTATACACGCGCTCGAAAAACCCTTCGCGATCCATATGCTCCACCTCATACGCGCTCGATTGTGCCAAACGGTATCTTGATTGTACCGATTGGGCAGGCGATGGTACCGATAAGGCGCCCAGCCGCACAACGAGCGGGAGTATCTGCCGGCTAATCTGCGGCGCACCCCCGGGTGTCATTGTGCGGTATCCTTCTGGTGTCTTTTGCCTCTTCTCATCTGGGAGCTTATATGGATGTCCTGTCCTTTATCCTTGCGCTCGCGCCGATTCTTTGGCTCGTGGCCGTCTTGCTCGTGCTCAAATGGCCGGCTTGGCGCGCGGCTGCCGGGTCGCTTGTCATAGCATGCCTTCTGGCAGCGACATGGTGGGGCCTTCCCGTGGATAACGTTGCCACGGCGGCTCTCGAGGGTTTTCTCATGGCGCTTTGGCCCATCGTCGTGGTCATTATCGCGGCGGTCTTCACCTATAACCTGTGCGTGCGCACGGGTGCCATGGACACCATCTCGCGTATGATCACCTCCATCTCAAGCGACCGGCGCATCCTCGCACTGCTCGTTGCCTGGTGCTTTGGCGGCTTTATGGAGGGAATGGCGGGCTTTGGCACCGCGGTGGCAATACCTGCGGGCATGCTCGCCGCGCTCGGCTACGCGCCCCTTCCCGCCGTGCTCATGTGCCTTCTCGCCAACGGCGTGCCCACGCCCTACGGCTCCATCGGCATCCCCACGGTCTCGCTTGCCGACCTGGTGGGGCTCGATGCTTCTTCGCTCGCATTCACGCAGATGATCCAGCTTGCCCCCTTCTTTATCGTCGCGCCGTTTCTTATCGTTGCCGTTGCAGGCAAGGGTGCGGAGCCCGATGCGGGCACCCCGTCGCTTGCCGCGCGCTTCCGCGGCGTTTCGCTGGTGGCGCTCGCAGCCGGTGTGTCCTTCACCGTGCCGGCGCTCCTTGTGGCCGCGTTCGTCGGCCCGGAGCTTACCGTCGTGGTGGGCAGCATCTGCTCGCTCGGCGTGACCGCCGCCCTCGCACGGCGTGCGGAGAAGTCGGGTACACTCGATGCGGCGTATCGCATGCAGCTTGCCGCGCCGAAAACCGAGGCTGTATCAGCGGATGGCGCGGGAGGGGAGACCGCGCTCACACTGGCAGCCGCCCTGCGCGCCTGGTCGTGCTTCATTCTGATCTTCGTGCTTTTGCTGAGCACCTCCAAGCTCGTTGCGCCCGTGAACGCCGCCCTCGCCCCGCTCTCTTCGACGGTTACCGTCTACAACGGGGCAGACCCGGGCACGCTTTCCTTCAGCTGGGTCAACACGCCGGGCGTGCTGATCTTTATCGCCGCCCTTATAGGGGGCCGTATCCAGGGTGCGACCCTGAGCGTTATGGCGGAGGTCCTTGTGGCGACGGTCCGGCAGATGATGCCGACGGTGGCCACCATGCTCTCGGTGCTCGGTTGCGCAAAGGTCATGGGGTACGCCGGTATGATCTCGGACATCTCGGCGTTTTGTATCGCCGTCGCCGGTGGCCTTTACCCGGTGCTTGCGCCATGGATCGGCATGGTGGGTACCTTCGTTACCGGCTCGGGTACAAGCTCGGGCATGCTGTTTGGACAGGTTCAGGCCGAGGCCGCGGCCGCTCTTGGCATGAACGAGGTCTGGACGGTCGCGCTCAACTCACTCGGTGTGGCCGCGGGCAAGATGCTCTCGCCCCAAACGCTCGCCATCGGGCTTGCCGCGGTGCGCGTGCGCGGTAAGGACGCCGAGCTTCTGGGAGCGGTGCTGCCCTTTGCCCTCGGGTTTCTCGTAATCATGTCCGCCATCGCCATGGCGGGCGCCTACCTGATGCCGTAATAAGGTAAACCAAGGCTAACTTATGGAGAGGATGTGAATCGCACTGGCGAGCGTCTCCCATACAGAGAGTTTGCTAAAGTTAACTCAACGACAGGGCGGGTACCAGGCGATGAAAGAACCTCCCTTGTCCAGTTGATATCGCATCGCTCCCCTCTGTGCGATCAACGGTGCATACGAAAAGGCCCGCCGCAGATGCGACGGGCCTTTTCGTTGTTATAGGTGCGCCTGTGTCGGTTAGTTCAGGTAGCCGGAGTAGACCCAACCTTGGGTGCCGTTGTAGTCGATGAGCACCCAGCCGTCGGCGGACTGGTCGAGTGGGCTCACCTGTGTGTCCTTGGCGAGCACGCCGATGCGGCGACCGCTGTTGCGCGGCTCGGCGCGCACGTTAAGGGGAGCGGTGGTGGTGAGCTTGTTCATGGTGCTCGAGGTGCCGCCGGCAACCTCATCGTTCATGACATTCTTGCCCACGGTGTCGCCCGGGTCGGATGCCTCGTCGTTCATGACGTTCTTACCGGCGGTGTCGTTGGGGTCGTCGTAGCCGCCCTTGGTGAAGGAGAGGTACTCGCCGTAGCAGTAGCCGGTCTGGCCCTTGTACTCGACGCGGAACCAATGGTTCTCCTTGTGGGTGACCGCCACGGCCTCATCGGTGTTGAGAACGCCGATGACCTTGCCGTGCATATCGGCCTCGCTGCGGACGTTTAGCGGGCAGATGGCAAACATCTCGGTCTGCTTGCCGTCGTGGACGGTGCTCTCGGCCGTGCCCTCGAAGTTGAGCCAGCGGTAGTAGCAATAGCCCTCGGTGCCGTTGTAGTTGACGTGGTACCAGCCGTCACGGCTCATGCCGTAGACCTCGACCGAGGTGCCCTGGGGCATAACGGCAACAACCTTGCCCTGCATGGAGGCGTCGGCGCGGAGGTTGAGCGCGGCGGTGGTCGCCATGGTGCAGACGCCCTCGGCGGCGAAGGCGGTGGCGGGGGTGCCGAGCGAGAGGCCGGCGGTGAGAAGGGCGGACGCCGCGATGGCGCCGAGCACGATCTTGGGTGAACGCTTGAGCATGGGGTACCTTTCTGTTTCGTGTCTATGGTGCGGATGCACCGCGGGCAAGTCTATCAAAGGTCCCAGGCAAAACGGCGGCCGTCCACTTGGGATGACCGCCGTTCAACAAGCAGTTAAGGGAATATGGATAACCTGCGGTTACCTTGTTGTGATTATGCGTGCTCCGGCTCGATTACGCGCCTCACGAGCTCCTCGAAAGCGCCTGCCTCGCAATCGGTATCGAGGACGAGGTCGCACCAGGGGCGCACGTCGTCGGTGACGTTGGCCACGCCCACACCGAGCCCCGCCGCCTGGATCATGGCGAGGTCGTTTGCTGAGTCGCCGACGCCGATGGTGTCGGCCATGTCGATGCCGAGGACGCGGGCAAGATGCGCAAGCCCCGTGCCCTTGTCCACGCCGGCGGGCATGCACTCGACGTAGCGGTTGGAGGAGTAGGTGATGTCGAGGGGAGCCCCCGCGAAGCGCTCGCCGAGCTCGGCGCCCAGGCGCTTTGCGACGGAGAAGTCGGGGTCCATGAGAATCATCTTCACGATGGGCTCGTCGCCTGCAAAACTAAGGTCGCTCCAGCTATCGTCGATAAACTCCACACCGGCGATGCCCTCGACCTTCTGGCGCTCAAACTCGGGCGCAAACTGGATGAGGATACGCCCGCTCGGCGTGTAGGCGTGCACGCACTGGCGGCGTTCGAGGGCGAAGGAGTAGATGCCCTCTGCGATGGTGCGGTCGAGCGTGGTGGAGATGATCGGCTCGTCCTCGTCGAAGCGGTTGACGAAGCCGCCGTTGTAGGAGATCACATAGGTGTCGCGCATGAGCTCGGGGTCCACGCCCGAGAAGCTTGCCACGATGGATTGGTAGGGGCGGCCCGAGCACGGCACAAAGAGCACGCCGAGCTCGCGCATGCGCGCAAGGGCGCGCACGTTGGCCTCGGGCAGGCGGTGCCCGGCACCGAGGAAGGTCTCGTCCATATCGCTGGCGATAAGGCGGTACATGGCTCTCCTATCTCGTGGGGCTCGAAAAGAACGTCGGCGGCGGCGCAAATCGCCGCGCAAGGACAGGCGGGCGACGCGATGCGCGCGCTAGTACACCATGCCCATGGCCTCGCGCACCTCGTTAAGCGTTGCCTCGGCAATCTCGTTGGCGCGGCGGTTGCCCTCGTGGAGGACGTCCTTGACGTAGTCGAGGTCCTGTTCAAAGCGACGACGGCGCTCGCGGATGGGCTCAAAGTAGCTGTTGACCGCCTCGGTCACGTACTTCTTGAGCGCGCCGGCGCCGCTCATGCCAATCTCCTCGGCAATCTCGACTTCGCTGCGGCCGGTGCAGATGGCAGCAGTAGAGAGGAGGCCGGACACGCCGGGGCGCGCCTCGGGATCGAAGGTGATCATGCGCTCGGGGTCGGTCTGGCTCTTCTTGATGCGCTTGGCGGTCTCCTCGGCCGTCATGGAGATGGAGATGGCGTTGCCGTAGGACTTGCTCATCTTGCGGCCGTCGAGGCCGGGCAGAAGCGGCGTGTCGGAAAGCAGGGCGTCAACCTCGGGGAAGACCGTGCCGTAGCGGTTGTTGAACTTGCGGGCGATAAGGCGGGTGAGCTCGATGTGCGGCAGCTGGTCGCGGCCGACCGGCACGACGTTGCCCTTGCAGAAGAGGATGTCGCACGCCTGGTGCACCGGGTAGGTGAGCAGAAGGCCCGTGAGCTCGTGGCCCGAGGCCTCCATCTCCGCCTTGACGGTGGGGTTGCGCTGGAGCTCCGCCTCAGAGACGAGCGAGAGGAAGGGGAGCATGAGCTGGTTGCACGCCGGGACCGCAGAGTGCGCGTAGATCATGGTCTTCTTGGGGTCGATGCCGCAGGCAAGATAGTCCATAACCATGTTGTAGACGTTGTCTTGGATGTGCTCGGTGGTGTCGCGGTCGGTGATGACCTGGTAGTCGGCAATGAGCACAGCGGTGTTGACGCCCATGTTCTGCAGCTCGACGCGGCGCTTGATGGTACCAAAGTAATGGCCGAGGTGAAGGCGGCCGGTGGGACGGTCGCCGGTGAGCATGCGATAGGCACTCGGGTTCTTCTCGAGGTCGGCAGCGATCTCGTTGCTGCGGCGCAAAGCGGTCTCGTAGCTGCGTTCGTTGGGCATGTTCGTGCTCCTTGTCTTTGTCTGACGGCCGGGGGAGGGCCCCTACTGGTCGTCGTGAAGGTGCGTGTGGATGCGGTGGATTTCCTCGCGGATCTCCTCGCGATGCTCGGCGCGCTGGCGCTCCTCGGCCTCTTCCTCCTCCTGGAAGGCGGGGTCGTCCGGGGTTACGAGCTCGTCGGTGTGCGTCTTAGGATTGTAATGGTGGCGCAGCACCGGTTCAAACAGATGCAGGCGCATAGCAAACGCGGCGGAGCAGACGAGAAGGAGGATGAAGATGAAGATGCGCGCCTCGACGGTGACCTGGTTGATGACCGTCGCGCCGAGGGCGAGCAGGATGCACCACGCATAGATGAGAAGGACCGCCTGACGCTGGTCGTAGCCCTCTTGGATGAGGCGGTGGTGGATGTGGCCTTTGTCGGCCTGGCCGATGCTCACATGCGCGCGTTTGCGGCGAACGATTGCCGAAAGCGTGTCCAGAATGGGCACGCCCGCCACGATGAGCGGGATAAGAAGCGAGGTCAGCGCGGCGGTGCGGCTCACCGAGAGCAGCGAGATCGTGCCAAGCGCAAAGCCGAGGAGAAGCGACCCCGCATCGCCCAAGAAGATGGACGCCGGGTGGAAGTTGAAGCGCAGGAAGGCGAGGGTTGAGCCAAAGAGTGCGATAGACAGCGCAGCGGCGTCACCTCGGCCGGAAAGCGCGGCGAAACCGAACATCGCAAAGGCGGCGATGGCGGAGATGCCGGTGGCGAGGCCGTCGAGCCCGTCGATGAGGTTGATGATGTTGGCAAAAGCAACGAGGTACACGACCGTGATGGGGTAGGCAAACCAGCCGAGGTCGATATAGGCCCCCGGTACGAAGGGGTTTACAACAGATCCGATGACAAGGCCGCCAGCCGCGGCAACGGCGGCGGCAACGATCTGGCCGGCGAGCTTGGCGCGCGGACGGAGCGAGACAACATCGTCGATAGCGCCCACCGCCGTGATGAGGCAAAACGAGACGGCGAGCATGGGATAGTTGAGCGACATGCTCGGGTGCGGCACCAGAGCGGACGGCCAGCCCCAGTTCCACGTGCCGACAATCTGGAGGATGCAGGCGACTACAAGGCCCGCAAAGACCGCGAGACCGCCCATACGCGGGATGGGGCGCGTGTTGATACGGCGCTTCGAGGGGTAGTCGACGGCGTCGAGACGTATGGCGAGCCGTTTCACCACGGGGACGAGCACATAGGTGGTCGCGAACGCCGCGGCAGCGAGGCATATGTAGGGTAGAAGCGAATCCATGTCTGGTGACCGCCGTGAATCGGGAGCGAATAAGCTGCGACGGTGACCGGCCGGCGGGGACGGCACCAAATCACACACATGATACTTGAACGCGCAGGATTCGCGGGCGCAAAGCGGCCAAGAACACGGTCACACCAGATAAGTTTTCACGCGGGAAACACCGCGCACCTCGGCGGGCGTGATTAGGCAACAATATAGGCTTTTATATGGAGAAATGTTTCGTTCAGACGAACACTCCCATCATCCGACAGCGGCTCGGATAAGTCAAGACTAGTAATAGATTTCCCGTCGCGTATGATGAAGGTGTTCCGCCCCCCCGCGGAGCAACTGGGTGAACCGTCGCGTTTTTCTAGGGAGCCCACACAGTCGCGCCAGTACAGGTATCCTTCGTTGTTAAGGACGCTGGAAGAGGCGATGAGGGCGCCCACCTTGCAGAGGTGGGTTCATTATGGCAAAGCGGGGGGCGGTTTTTTTTGCCGCGTTATCCCGTTTCCCTCAAATTGATTCCCGCATGCGCATCGCCTGCGCATGCCCTATACGGTGCTGCGGACGGCGGTGTCGTGGAAGCAAAACATATCGGGATGATGGCGCGATACCGTGAACTCGAACATGATGCCGTCGCTGTCGAACGTCCGGCTCGTCATAACGGCGACGTAATCCGCCCCGGCAAGGTCGAGAAGCTCGCGGTCGCGGGCGGTCGCGCGCTCGACGGTGATGGTCCGTTTGCTTGTCGAGACCTCGACGCCGAGCTCGCCTTCAAGGTAGTCGTAGATGGAGCCAGCGGCGATCTCTGGTGTAAGGCCAGGAACAGCCTCGGCGAGAAACCAGCTCCGATCCAGAATGACAGGGCGCCCATCAAGCTCGCGTACGCGTTCGACGTAGATAACCTCTGACCCCACCTCGTGGCCGGTTCTCTCGGCAAGGTCCGCGTCTGCGGCCAGCGTCTCGAAGGCAGTCACGCGGGTGGACGCCGCGAGATGGTTGCGAGCGGCCGTCTCGCGAAAAGACTCGATGCCGCCCACCTCAAACATCGTCCGCTCCTGCGGCCGCCATATCACGCGGACCCCCTTGCCGTGCACGGGTTGCACAAAGCCCTTCTCTTTGAGCAGGCCGAGCGCGCGGCGAAGCGTGTTGTGCGAGCAGGTGTAGCGCGCGGTAAGCACACTTTCGGAGGGGAGCATGCTTTGGTAGGGGTAGGCGCCGCTCTCTATGAGCGAGAGCAGGTCGCGGTAGATCGCATCGTAGCGCGCTTTCATGGTACCCCCTCAGTCGGTGCCCGTCGGTGTCTCTAGCTTATCTAAATAAGTTGTGCATCGCGTGGAGAATGCCCGGAAAGCGCTCGTTTGCAGAAATCGCAAAGCCCCGCCGAGCGAGCTGCGTCATACTGAGGAAAACTTATTTGAATAAGCTGCAGGCGCGTGATGCCGTGCGCCGCAGCAGTAGAAGAGAAGAGGTTGAACGATGGGGGCGTACGCGGAGGATGCTGAACGGCTGCTTGCGGCCGTGGGAGGGCCCGAGAACATCGTGAGTGTCGCGCATTGCATGACGCGCATGCGCTTCGTGCTGGTTGATACTGCGCGTGTCGATACGGATGCAGCTTCTGCGCTCGCGTCTGTGAAGGGCACCGTTACCCAGTCTGGCCAGTTCCAGGTGATCATCGGCAACGACGTCGCTCAGTTTTACCGCGATTTTGAGGATGTGCGCCAAGCGGCGGCGCCCGCAGTCGTGGTGAGCGCTGTCGAAGGAGAGGGCGGCGTAGGGGAGGGTGCCCCTGCGGATGGCGCCGTCGCTGCGGGCGCTGCCGCCGGTGCGGCGGGTACGCGCCGCAACCCCTGGCAGCGGGCTATGGGCTTCATCGGCGAGGTATTCGCTCCCGTGGTGCCCGCCCTCATCTGCGGCGGCATGGTGCTCGGGCTCCACGAGGCGCTGACGCCGGTACTTGCGACGGGTTCGGTACCGGACCTTCTGCTTGCCCTCCACTACCTGCTCGGCATGGTGGGCGATGCGGTGTTTGCGTTCCTGCCCGTGGCGATCGCGTGGTCGACCTGCCGGGCGATGGGGACGACGCCCGTTTTGGGCATCGTGCTCGGTCTTGTGCTCGTCTCGCCCGGCCTTGCCGATGGTGGCCTTGCCGGCTTTGTGCCGAGCGACGGTTTTTGGGGCCTCGCCCTCGGCATGAGCTATGAGGGCACCGCGCTCGCACCCTTTCTATCGGCGCTTGTGCTCGCCTACCTTGAGCGCGGCCTTACACGCGTCGTGCCCGAAGAGGTGCGGATGGTGGTGGTCCCGCTCTGCTCGCTTATCCCGGCGGTGCTCGTTTCGCTGCTGGTGGTGGCACCTGTGGCGAGCACACTCGGCACGTATGTTGCACTGGCGGTCTCCACGTTGCTCTCGTCCTGGCATGGCGTTCTGCTTGCGGGGCTCACCTGCTGCCTGTATCCGCTTCTTGTCATGACGGGGCTCCACCACTTCACGATCATCATCGACCTCGAGCTCATGTGCCTTACCGGCGGCACGGTGCTCTGGCCGCTTCTTGCCCTCTCCAACATCGCCCAGGCTTCCGCCGCACTTGGCGCGTCGGTGTTTTGCGGGCGAGATTCACGCGCGGCAACGTATCGTGCGGCGAGCCTTTCCTGCTACCTTGGCGTTTCCGAGCCCGCTCTCTTTGGCGTGAACCAACCGCTTCGCTACCCGCTTATCTGCGGTATGGCGGGTGCGGCCATTGCGGGCGCGCTCGCAAACGCGCTTGGGGTGAGCGCGCTTTCCATCGGTGTGGGCGGTTTGCCCGGCATTCTCTCCATCATGCCCAGCGCGTGGGGCGGCTTTGCGGCCGCGGCGCTTGTAGCCGTCCTCGTGCCCGTTGTGCTCTGCGGTGCGGTCGGTGCGCGCCGCAGGCTGCCGGCCGGAGCAGATTCCAACGAGAACGGCAGATAGGGGAGCCATGGCGATTGACAAGCGCGACCTCGGCAGGACCGTGGTCTATCAGATCTACATCAAGAGCTTCTGCGACAGCAATGGCGACGGCATCGGCGATTTGCGCGGCATCACCTCAAAGCTCGATTACCTTGCGTATTTGGGCGTCGACTGCGTGTGGATTACGCCGTTTTTCCCCTCGCCCCAGCGCGACAACGGCTACGACATCTCGGACTACTGCGCCATCGACCCCGTCTTTGGCACGATGGCCGATTTTGACGAGCTCGTGGCCGAGGCGTGGAGCCGCGGCATTGGCATCATGCTCGATATGGTGCTCTGCCACACCTCGACCGAGCACGCGTGGTTTAAGCGCGCGCTTGCCGGGGACGAGCGCTACCAGCGCTACTACATCCTCCGCGACGGTCGGGGTTCCGCGGGGCCCGGCGACCCGGGCGAGCCGCCGACCAACTGGCAGAGCGCCTTTGGCGGCAGCATGTGGGAGTGGGAGCCGCGCCTTGGCAAGTGGTACCTGCACATGCACGACGTGAGCCAGCCCGATCTTGATTGGACGAACCCCGAGGTACGCGCCGAGCTGGCGCGCGTGGTGCGTTTCTGGCGCGACCGCGGCGTGGCGGGTTTTCGCTTCGACGTGGTGAACCTCATCTCCAAGCCCGATGTATTTGAGGACGATCCGGCGGGCACGGGGCGCGCGCTCATTGCCGACGGGCCGCATGTGCACGAGTACCTGCGCGAGCTCGTGCAGGCGTCGGGGATCGACAGCATGCTCACCGTGGGCGAGATGGCGGCGACCACCCTCGACAACTGCGTGCGCTACACCAACCCCGCGTACGGGGAACTCGGCATGGTCTTTAGCTTCCACCATCTCAAGGTCGACTATAAAGACGGCGACAAATGGGCGCTCATGGCGCCCGACATCGACCGCCTGCGTGAGATTCTCGCCACCTGGCAGGAGCGCATGCAGGAGGGCGGCGGCTGGAACGCCCTGTTCTGGAACAATCACGACCAGCCGCGCGCCATCACGCGTTTTGGCGGTCGCACGGGCGTGGGCGAGCGCGGCGGCAGCTGGGGGCACGTGGGCAAGGCGCTCGCCGTGTGCGCGCATCTTATGCAGGGGACGCCCTATATCTTCCAGGGCGAGGAGCTCGGCGTGCCCAACGCGGGCTACGCTTCGATCGACGACTACAACGACGTGGAGAGCGCAAACGCCTACCGCATGCTCTGCGAGCGCGGCGCGAGCCCCGCTGAGGCGCTGCGTGTGGTGGGCGAGCGTTCGCGCGACAACGGCCGCACGCCCATGCCCTGGGACGGCAGCCCTGCGGCGGGCTTTACGACGGGCACGCCATGGCTCGCGGTGCCCCAGAGCGCCGAGCGCGTGAACGTGGCCGCCGAACGGGGTGTTGCGGGATCGATGCTCGAGTTCTACCGGGAGCTGGTGCGTCTGCGCCACGAGCTCGCCGTCATCTCGGAGGGGCGGGTGCGTTTTCTTGCAAAGGACGACGCCGCGCCGCAGGTGATTGCCTTTGAGCGTTGGCTCGAGGGTGAGGCGGAGGCGCGTGCTCGCGAGGCGGGGGAGCCGACGCACCTGCTCGTTGTCTGTTCGCTCGGCGCTGAGCCGGCCTCACTCGAGCTCCCTGTGCGCTACCGCAGGGCAACGCGTGTGGTGGGCAGCTACGACGAGGCGCGTATCGAGCGCGGGGTGCTTGCGCTCAGGCCCTTTGAGGCGCAAGTCCTTGTGGAGGGCCAATTTGCCGGTTGACAGCACGTCGCGACTTGCTAGAATAGGTCTTCGCTTGGGGACGTAGCTCAGCTGGGAGAGCGCTGCCGTCGCATGGCAGAGGCCGAGGGTTCGATTCCCTTCGTCTCCACCACAAGCATCGTAACGGGCCCCGCTTCGTCGGGGCCCGTTTTGTATTCGGCACCAGTGGCGCCGCCGGGTGCGTAGCCCAACGTCGCGGCGTCTGTCGATCGGAGGTTCTATGGGTACCCCTGACTGCGTTGTGCACACGGTTCGCCGTGCGACCGCTGACGACCTGCCCGCCATCGTCGCCCTCTATGAGCGTGTCATCGCCCATATGCGCGTGAACCCGCCCGACGTGTGGTGGGATATGGACGCGCACCCAACCGTAGAGCGCCTCGAGCGCGAGACGGCGGAGGGCAACCTTTTTGTGGCGGCTGGCGAGCCGCTCCTCGGCGCCTTCATCATCGACGATAAAGAGGGGGAGGACTACGACCTCGCCCCATGGGATGTTCCCGCCGCTGCGGATGAGGTGGCCGTACTCCACCTGCTTTGCACCGACCCCTCTGCGCGCGGCCGCGGCGTGGGTCGCTCCCTCATTGCTGCGGCAGCCGCTGAGGCTCGCCGCCGTGGCGCGATAGCGCTTCGCCTCGACACGTTCGATATCGATGTTCCGGCAGCTTCCCTCTACCGCTCGTGCGGTTTTTGCGACTACGGTATCTTTGACATCGGCGTCGGCGGCGGGCTCCGTCACGCCTCGCACCTGATGGAGCTCGATCTTAGATGACAACATCGCTGCTTGACCCCGCCACCCTTACCGCCTGCGAACTTTGTCCGCGCCGCTGCCGCGCCAACCGTGCGGCCGGCGAGGTCGGCATATGCGGTGCGGGATCTGCGCTCAAGCTCGCCCGCGCGGCCCTTCACTTTTGGGAGGAGCCGCCCATCTCGGGCGAGGCGGGCTCTGGGACCGTGTTCTTTAGCGGTTGCCCCCTCAAATGCGTCTACTGCCAGAACCACGAGATTTCGACCGGTAACTTTGGCCTTGAGGTGGCACCCGAGCGGCTTGCCGAGATTATGCTCGAGCTCCAGGACCAAGGCGCGCTCAACATCAACCTGGTGACCGCTACGCATTGGGCGCACCTGCTGCCCGAGGCACTTGCCGCGGCGCGTTCGCGCGGGCTTGCGCTACCTGTTGTCTACAACACGAGCGGCTACGAGCGCGTGCGCGCGGTCCGCGAGCTCGAGGGGCTCGTGGACATCTGGCTTACCGACTTCAAGTACGCCGATGCCGAACTGGGCCGCCGACTCAGCCACGTGCCCAACTACCCAGACGTTGCCGCTGCGGCGCTGGCGGAGATGGTGCGTCAGGTGCGCGCGACGGGTGGCGTTGCCGCGTGCGCGGACGGTACCTGGACGCGCGGCATCATCGTGCGCCACCTGGTGCTGCCGGGGCATGCGGAGGACTCGTGCCGCGTGCTCGACCGCATCTGGGAGATAGCGGGTGACGTGCCCATCTCGGTCATGAACCAGTACACACCCAACGCCGCGATGCGCGCCGCGGGCGGTGAGCTCGCCCGCGCGGTGACCGACGACGAATACGAGCGCGTGCTCGACCATGCGGACGATCTTGGTTTCACGCAGATGTTCTGGCAGGAGGGCGGCGCGGTGGACGAGAGCTTCACCCCGCCTTTCGACACCACCGGCGTGCTTTGCCGCGCTGACGTATAGGCGCGTTACAAGTCAACGACGCTGCCTGAGGTCGGAGTATACTGTTGGGCAATGTATTTTGCCGCATCGCGCGGCGACGAGCATAAGGAGAGGTCCTCTATGGCAGATCAGGATGCACGCCCGCTGACCGACGAGGAGCGTGCCGAGCTGGAGGCTCTTCGCGCAGAGAAGGCGCGCCGCGAGCGTGCCGAGCTCGAGGCGCTGCGCGCCGACCAGGCGGCTGCCCCTGCGACTCCGGCACCCGCTCCGGCGGCGAGCACCGCGCCGGCGGCCCCCTCGACCACCGCAGCCGCAGCCCCCGCTGCCGCACCCGCCCCGCATCCCCGCCCCGTCGCGCCGCAAGACCCCGTTGTTCCCGACGACCCCGCCGAGCGCACCTTTGGCCAGCGCATGGTCCTCTCGTCGGACGAGGACGAGGACGGCCTGCCCAGCATGCCTCCCGCCCAAAAGATCGTCATCGGCGTGTGCCTGGTGCTCGCCGTGGTCGTTGTTGTCTACGTGGCGCTCAGCAATGCCGGCATGATCGGATAACGTTTCAGCGCATCTGCGCATCCCGCGAGGAAAGGAAGCACCCATGGCACTCACGGACACCGCTTACCCCACCGACGTCTCGCTTCTGACCGATCTGTACGAGCTCACCATGGCCCAGGGCCTGTGGGAGAGCGGCAAGCTCGCCGAGGAGGACTGCTTCACGGCGTTTTACCGCGACAACCCCTTTGGCGGCGTCTTTGCCGTTATGTGCGGCACCTCGGATCTGCCCGATCTGGTCGAGAACCTGCGCTTTACTGAGCAGGACATCGACTACCTTGCCTCGCTCGAGGCGCCCGCGGGCGGCGCCCTCTTCAAGCCGGCCTTCCTCGAATACCTGCGCACCTTCCGCGCTCATCTCGATATCGACGCGGTACCGGAGGGCGAGCTCGTCTTTCCGCGTGAGCCCATGGTCCGCGTTATGGGCCCCGCGCTCGAGTGCCAGCTCATCGAGACGGCGCTCCTCAACGCCATTAACTTCCAGACGCTCGTGGCGACCAAGACCGCGCGCGTGGTGCAGGCGGCGCAGGGGCGCCCCGTGGCGGAGTTTGGCCTGCGTCGCGCCCAGGGCCCCGACGGCGGTATGGCCGTGGCGCGCGCGAGCTACGTTGCGGGCTGTGCATCGACCTCCAACGTGCTTGCCGGCCGTCGCTACGGCATTCCGGTCTTTGGCACGCATGCCCACAGCTGGGTGATGAGCTTCGACTCCGAGCTCGAGGCCTTCCGCGCCTTCGCGCGCAGCATGCCCAACAACTGCACGCTGCTCATCGATACCTACGACGTGCGCGAGGGTGTGGAGAACGCCATCACCGTCGCGCACGAGATGGAGGCTCGCGGCGAGCGTCTTGCCGCCATCCGCATCGACTCCGGTGATCTGGCAAAGCTCTCGGCCTACGTGCGCGGCCGCTTTGACGAGGAGGGGCTCGACTACGTCAAGATCTCGGTTTCCAACGACCTGGACGAGTACACCATCCAGTCGCTTCTGAACCAGGGCGCGCCCATCGACTCCTTTGGCGTGGGCACCAAGCTCGCCACATGCTACGACCAGCCCGCGCTCGGTGGCGTCTACAAGCTCGCCGCGCGCCGCGAAGACGGCGAGCGCGACTGGACGCCCGTGGTCAAGCTCTCCGAGCAGCCCTACAAGCGCACCATCCCGGGCATCCAGCAGGTCCGCCGCTATGTGGACGAGTCCGGCAGCCCCGTGTGCGACATGATTTATGACGAGACCTATCTTGAGGGCGAGGGGGCCGACCGCGGCAACACGCTCGTTGCCGTGAACGACGCGGCGCTCGTGACGAGCGTGGCGGGTATGGATTACCGCGAGCTCCTCGTGCCGGTGGTGCGCGACGGCCGCGCCGTGGCGCCCCGCGAGTCGCTCGAGGTTGCCCGCGCCCGCTGCTCCACCGCGCTCGACGCGCTCGATCCGGTGTACAAGCGCTTCCTCTACCCGCAGTCCTACGTGGTCGGCATGGAGACCGGTCTTGCCCGCGTGCGTGACGAGCTCGTGCGCACCCGCATGGCGGAGACCGAGACGGCGCTTCCCTGGAAGGCCCGTCGCTAACGACGCACATTTGGGGACGGGGTCGTTTCGTGCACTAAGGGCTGCCCCGCCCCAACATTCCTCGCGCAAGGAGGTCACATGGCTGCTGCCCGACCCGCCGCGTCCGGCCGCCCACGCGTCATGGTGGTGAAAATCGGCTCATCCACGCTCGTCCGCGGGGCGGACGGCCCCGACCGCGCCTTTATCGCCGCGCTCGCCGACCAGGCGGCCGAGCTTGCCCGTCGCGGCTGGGCTCTCGTGGTCGTGAGCTCGGGCGCTATCGCCTGCGGTGCGCCCGTGCTGGGTTTTGACCGCCGCCCGACCGACATGCCGAGCCTTCAGGCCTGCGCGTCGGTGGGGCAGTGCGTGCTCTCCGCCGCCTACGACGAGGAGTTCCGCTCACGCGACCTGCTTACTTCGCTCGTGTTGCTCACCCGTTCGGACACGGCGAGCCGCACCTCTTACCTGCATGCGCGCGATACCCTAACGCGCCTGATCGAGCTCGGCGTCGTGCCCGTGGTGAACGAGAACGACACGGTGGTGGTGGACGAGATCCGCTTCGGCGACAACGACACGCTGGCAGCGCTCGTGGCCTGCCTTGTTTCGGCCGACCTCTGCGTCACGCTTTCCGATATCGACGGTCTTTACACCGCCAATCCCGCACATGACCCCTCCGCCCGCCTGATTCCGTGTGTAGAGCATATCGACGCCGCTATCATCGGTGCTGCTGGCGACTCCGCCTCGGCGGTTGGGACGGGCGGCATGATCACCAAGGTTCGCGCGAGCCGCATCCTTATGACCGCGGGTATCCCGAGCGTCATTGCAAGTGGCGAGGAGGAGCGTCCGCTCGTGCGCTTGGCAGACGGCGAGGCGGTGGGCACGATCTTTGTGCCGCCGGCGGACAGGCTCGACATCGCTCCGCGCAAGCTCTGGATTGCGCTTGGCGATGCCGCCCACGGGCGTCTTACCGTGGATGCCGGAGCTGCCCGCGCGCTTGTCGAGCACGGTTCGTCGCTTTTGCCGGTGGGCATCACAGCGGTCGATGGAGCGTTCGATGCGGATGCGGTGCTCGATATCTGCGATCCAGATGGGTTCGTGATTGCGCGCGGTCTTGCCGGTGCCAGCTCAGATGAGCTCGCCCTCGCCTCGGGGCGGCGCCAGGAGGAGCTCGCCGGCAACCGCCTGCTTGCCGCGCTCGCGGAGCGCCCCGCAGTTCATCGCGACAACATGATCGTATTCGCATAGCCGCTGCATCACGTGCGGCCGCATGGTCGCTGGGCGGCGCTTATCCGCGTAGCTCGTGCGTTCCGCGTGCTTACGTAACAGCCGGGCCGCGCCTGCCTGTTCTGTGCTAGCTACGCAGCGCTCGCTCGAGGTCGCCTCGCTCGAGCGCTTCGGTAAAGAGGTGTGCGAACACCGTGTCACCATGCAGGCCGTCGTGCTCGAATTCGTTGGTAACCCAGGCGTGGCTCGCGCCCACGCGCGAGAGCGTGTCGAGCTGAAGCTTGGCATCCACGTACATGTCGTCGAAGTAGACGGCCGCCTGGAGTGGCACCTCGTTTGCTGCGAGGCGCACCGGGTTGTAAACACGGTCAAACTCGGTATCCGTCATGATGAGCTCCATTGCCGGTGCGAACGGTTTAAGCTCGGGCATCTCGGCAAACATCCAGGGGAAGCAGGCCTCGCCGGTGAACAGGAGAGGCCGCGCGCCGGCGTCGAACTCCGGACGCCCTGCGCGCTCGCGCTCGGCCGCCCAGCCGATGGGCGCGCAGGTGCCGTCGGCGTAGATGAGCTCCTGGAGCGTCCAGTACAGCGGGTTCTGGCGCGTCGTGGTGCGGTCGAGCACGCCCATGAGGAAGGCGTCAGATAGCTCCGCGCCAGCCGGGTCTGTTGGAATGTTGCCATCGGCCGCCTCAAACGCGTGGTCAAAAAGCCAGTGCATCCGCTCGAAACTCGGCTTCATGCCAAAGTCGCTGCCCAGAAGCTGCAGGCGCGCCACGGTGAAGGGACTTCCGTCGGGAAGGACAACGTCGCCTGCGGACAGGCGGTCTGCCATCGCCGCCACGCGCGCCGCGTCCTCGGGATAGCGCTCGTAGTACTGCAGGGTTTTCATGGCCATCCGAGGGAAGGTGTGCGCATAGACCTCGCCCGCGCTCGCCGGCACGTGAGGAATCCCTCCCGCGACGAAGGCGGCGCTGATACCCGTGGGGTAGGCCGAGAGGTAGGCGAGCGTGAGAAAACCGCCGTAGCTCTGCCCGAGCGTCACCCACGGCTTGCCCTTAAAGGCGGTGAGGCGCAGGTACTCTAAATCACGCACGATTGAGGGTGCGAGCAGGCGCTTGAGGAAATCCGCCTGGGCGCGGGTGGGGTCCGCCCCCGCGGCGCTGGCGCGCTCGCCGAGTGCGGTGATGGTGCGCCCGGAGACGTGGCTCGAACGGCCGGTACCGCGCTGGTCGGGGAGTATGACGCGGAAGTGCTTGAGGGCCTCGGCAATCCAACCGTCGGCAGTGGGGGAGGTCGGACGCGGACCCTCGCCGCCGGGGCCTCCCTGGAGAAAGACCAAAAGCGGTAGGTCATCATGCACATGCTCCGGCGCGCAAAGGACGCGGTAGAAGAGTTTCAACGACTCCGGAGCGCCGGCGATGGGGTCGGGGAAGGCGCCGGCGCGCAGGGTGAGCCCCATGGCCAGGAGCGCTGGCTCGAGCCCTCGCCAGTCGAGGGGAACGTCGATAGCGTGGTCCTCGACATACATGCCGGGTACGTAATAGCTGGCGAGCTTAGTCATCAGGTCTCCTGTCGCTACATCTTTGAGCGGGCGCGAGCGCCCCGCGAACATTTCCATTGTGCTCATGATACCCATAGCGGCGCGGTATCGGGTACCATGCGAAGATACCGGTTCGGTACAAGCTTCCGTCTGACAGGAGCACCCATGGAAATCGCGCAGAATGACATCGCCGCCTACGTTGAGGAGCTCGCCCGTACGGCCAAGGAGGCGTCCCGTCCGCTCGGTTTCGCCTCGGATGAAGCCCGGTGCGCTGCGGTTCGCGCGATGGCGGGCGCGCTACGCGAGCGCGCCGACGAGATTCTCGCCGCAAACGCGCAAGACATGGACGTGGCTCGCGCGTCCGGCATCAATGCGGGCCTGCTCGATCGATTGCTGCTCACTTCTGAGCGCATCGAGGGCATGGCGGCGGGGCTCGAGTCTTTGGCAGCGCTGCCCGATCCGGTCGGTCGCGTGCTCGAGCACCGAACGATTGATTGCGGCCTCGACCTCACGAAGGTAAGCGTGCCGCTCGGTCTTGTCGCGATGGTTTACGAGGCGCGCCCCAACGTCACGGCCGACGCCGCCGGCATCTGCATTCGCACTGGTAACGCCTGTATTCTGCGCGGCGGCTCCATCGCGCAGCGCTCCTGCGCGGCCATCGCGCACGTGCTCGCCGACGCCGTTGAGGCGAGCGGTTTTCCGCGTGAGGCAGTTTCTATCATCGAGACGACCGATCGCGCCGCGACAGGTGTCCTTATGGGGCTGCGCGGCATCGTGGACGTGCTCATTCCGCGCGGCGGGGCGGGCCTTATCGAGCGCTGCGTGCGCGAGGCATCGGTTCCTGTCATCGAGACGGGAACGGGTAACTGCCATATCTACGTGCACGAAAGCGCTGATTTTGAGCGGGCAAAGGATATCATCGTAAACGCTAAGACCCAGCGTGTTGGCGTGTGCAACGCGGCGGAATCCCTGCTCGTGGACGAGAGGATAGCCAATCCGTTTCTCACCGAGATGCTTCCTGTCCTGCGAGCGCACGATGTGTTGGTGCACGGTGATGCTGCTACGTGCGATATCGCACGCGGTCTTGGCCTCGCGGAGGGTGCCGATTTCGTGCCCGCCACCGAGGACGATTGGGGCCGCGAATATCTTGCCCTGGAGATCTCCGTCAAGGTGGTCTCTGGTATCGGTGAGGCGATTGCGCACATCAACCGCTATGGAACGCATCATTCGGAGGCAATAGTCGCCGCCGACGAGGCGGCTTGCGAGCGTTTCCTTACCGAAGTCGATGCAAGCTCGGTCTATGCCAACGCGAGCACGCGCTTCACCGACGGTGGCGAGTTCGGCTTGGGGGCCGAGATCGGCATTTCCACGCAGAAGCTGCACGCTCGCGGGCCCTTTGCCGCCGAAGCGCTCACTACCTATAAGTACGAAATTCGTGGCACGGGCCAGGTTCGCCCGTAGCACCGCAATGCGCTGTCGCGCCGCAACCTCAGCCGGGATATAGCGCAGCTTCCCTCGAACGGGGGGTTAATCTGACATAGTCACGGGAAATAGCGTGCCTTAGAATCACATCAGTGAGGCTGCGTAGCGCTTACCTGTAATTCTTTGTCGATAAGCGAAGTGCTGAGGCGCATTTTTAAGTTATTTGCCGTGACTATGTCTAAGTAACCTCCTCTCGTTCGTTACCAACCGGGATCATTCTTCAGGGCTTTGCCGTGGATGCCGGGGATGGAGAACAGGTCCCTATGCAGACGTTCACGTGCATCGAGGAACGAAGCCGTCCGCGGGCAGTGCTTGAGCCCGAGCGGTTCGGCATAGCTTTCCAAAATGATATTGAGCTTATCCAGGTCTTCAATCTGCTCATAGTTTATTTCTCGGACGACGTAGCCCATCGCCTCGAGCGAGACGCGTCGTCGAGAGGTCCGTGCAAATCCGGTGGGGTCTGCATGATGGCCCATGCTGTTTACCTCAAGAATCGCCAGCCTGTTATGCCATTCTTGGTCTGCTACGAGATGGTCGCTGTCCTGAATGTTTCGCGCGTTTTCGTTCAGGAGGACCGTTCTGTTCAGATGGGGAATCTCCCACTGCTCGCCGCCTCTATAGGCGGGCAGAAACTCCAATAGGCACATGGTTGTCTCAAGGGGAGAGCCGGAACCGTCCAGCACAAACGGAGCCAAGCTTCGCGCCCTGACGATACCGTTGACCTCTTTGATTTCTCTGTACGCGTCCTTCAGCTGCTCATGGGTAGCAAGGGGAGGTCGCTTCCAGAGCGTTCCCTTGCGAGGGTTCTTGCCCTCACAGTAGCTCCAGCGCTGCGAGCCGGTTTCGTCAAAGGTCAGGGGGATTCCAAATTCGTCGGAGTAGGCAGTAATGGGGCTACCACTCAGTTGCTCTTGGGGTAGGGATGACAGGACGAGCTGCGCCCGCTTGGTGGGATAGAAGAGCGCATATATTCCGCACGCCTCATACATCAGGTGGAGAAGCGCCGCATCGGTCCGCCCTCTGGCGGCCTGCGCAATCGCGAGCTCGGGGGATGCCACGAATAGGTCGTTTCCCAAGTCCACGCAAAACGGCCTGATTGCCGGGGCATTGCCTCGACGAATGGAAACGATGGGGCTGTCGCCGACGCGCTGCATTTCATCGGTGATGATACGTATGGGAAGCGGTATACCCTTTAAGTCGGATAAAACCCGCCCTCTGATTTTGCGAATCGCCGCCCCGTCATTGGGGCGCTCTCGTGCCAGCCGCTGTGCAACCTTGGTGTCGGGCCGATAGGCGTCTGGGAGGTTCGCGAGAGAGATTTCTACGTCGCGAACGCAGGGCGGTGTTCGCCAGTATGCAAGAGCCGATTCCCCAATGATGATGACCATGTAATCCCCCGATCGCTAGACGGAGCTGTCAGTGCTCCATAGAGATAAGAATCCCATGGACGTCTTACAGATATCCTCATGCCTCCAACAGATACCTGACAATCGGTGAAACGTTATCTGCTCACTATCTGACAGGGTTGCAGAACGTAAGAAACAAGCAGGTAGAAGGCCTGATATTTCAATCTCTAGATACGTCTATTGACCCGAAGGGGGAAAGAGGGCGCCTCTTTGACACCGCAATTGATTTCGAAATATCGGAAAACAACACAAAACGCCGCCCCATCAGATTGCACTGATAGGGCGGCGATGGGTTGGACGAAGCTTTGGGCGTGCGGCGCGGGCGCGTGTCTAGGCGTCCTCTTTGCCGAAAGTGTCGCGGTCAGGCGCGAAGCTCTGCATCGCCTCGATGGTGCGGGCAAAGAGCTCGTCGAGCTCCCAGCCGAGCATCTCCGCGCCATGGCGAATCGTGTCGCGGTTCACGCCCGCGGCAAAGCGCTTGTCCTTGAACTTCTTCTTCAGCGATTTGACGTTGAAGTCCATGACGCTCTTGGAGGGGCGCATCACCACGGCAGCGCCGATGAGGCCGGTAAGCTCCTCGCAGGCGAAGAGAATCTTCTCCATTTCAAGCTCGGGGTGGGGGAGGTCCGGGTTGAAGTCCGAGCAGTGGCTCTGCACGGCCCGCACGAGTTCAGGCGTACCGCCCGCCTCCTCTATGAGCGGCGCCGCAAAGAGCGTATGGCGCTCGGGCTCGTCGGCATGCTCCTCCCAGTCGAGGTCGTGCAGGAGGCCGACGATGCCCCAGAACTCGACGTTGTCCGGGTCGAGCTCACGGGCGAAGTAGCGCATGACGCCCTCCACCGTCTCGCCGTGCTCGAGGTGGAACGGATCGTGGTTGTGCGCGGCGAGCAGCTCATACGCCTGCTCGCGGGTCATACCGGCAGAAAGGGTTTCCGACATCGTTTCTCCTCCCTACATGACCTCGGGGGCGGAGACGCCCACGAGCGAAAGCACGAGCGCGAGCACGATGCGCACCGCATCGCAGACAGCAAGGCGGGCGCGCGAGAGCTCCTCGTCGACCGGGCGCCCCTCGCTCGGGAGCACCTGGCAGTCGTGGTAGAACGCGTGGTAGGCGCCGGCGAGCTCCTCGGCAAAGTGGGTGAGGCGGAACGGCGCGCGGTCGCGGGCGCAGCTCGCGATGAGCTCCTCGAGCTCAGAGATCTTGCGGGCGAGCGCGAGCTCGGTTGGGTCCGAGAGCACCGAGAGGTTCACATCCTCGCCAACAGCGCGGCGCGCGACCTCGTCCATACCGATCTCCGCCGCCTCCTCGGGGCTCACGCCGGCGGCGCGGCGCAGAATCGAGCAGATGCGTGCGTGTGCGTACTGCACGTAATAGACCGGGTTGGCGTTGCTTTTCTCTTTGACGGCGTCGATATCGAAGTCGATCATCTGGTTGGATGAGCGGGAGATGAGCGTGTAGCGCGCGGCGTCGGCGCCGACCTCATCCAGCAGCTCGCGGAAGGTGACCATCGTGCCGCGGCGCTTGGACATGCGCACCGGCTTGCCTGAGCGCAACAGGTTCACGAGCTGGCCGAGCAGCACCTCAAAGCGCCCGGGGTAGCCAAGGGCGTCGCACACGCAGCGCACGCGCTCGATGTAGCCGTGGTGGTCGGCGCCCCAGATGTCGATGACGTGCTCGACGCGCTGGAACTTGTTCCAGTGGTACGCGACGTCGGAGGCAAAGTAGGTGTACTCGCCGTTGGCCTTTACAAGCACGCGGTCCTTGTCGTCGCCAAGGTCGGTCGAGCGGAACCAGAGCGCATCGTCCTTCTCGTAGAGGTAGCCCATCTCGCGGAGCTTGGCGAAGGCGCGGTCGACGGCGGTCTGGCCGTTGTCATCCTTCTCGTAGAGCGTGCGCTCGGAGAACCAGACGTCAAACGTGCAGTTAGCGTCCTCACAGGTGGTGCGGATGTCGTCGAGCATGCGGCGGTAGCCGTTCTCGCGGAAGGCGGCGATGCGCTCGTCGTCCGCGACCGCTGCCCAGCGGTCCCCATCCGCCTCCACAATGTGTGCGGCCTCGTCGATGATGTAGCCGCCACCGTAAGCGTTGCCGCCGAGGGCATCCATAAACGCGTTCTGGAAGGGATGGGACTCGGGGTGCGCGCCCTCCTCGTCGTCCACGAAGGCGACGCGGTCCGCCTCAAGGGCGTCGTGGGCGGCGCCAAGCGTGAGCCCGCGCTCGTTCATGAGCGTGAGAAGCTGCAGGTAGCGCACGGAGAGGGAGCTGCCAAAGACGTCCATCTGGCTGCCGTGGTCGTTGATGTAGTACTCGCGCTCAACGTCATAGCCTGCGTGCTCCATGACGCGGCAGAGCGAGTCGCCGATGGCGACCCAGCGGCCGTGGCCGACGTGCATGGGTCCAACCGGATTTGCGGAGACAAACTCAACCTGGACCTTTTGCCCCTCGCCAACGTTGGAGCGGGCAAAGCCTGCGCCCTGCTCGCGCACCTCGGCAAAGACGGCGTTCTTTGCCGCAACGGAGAGATAGAAGTTGATGAAGCCGGGGCCCGCGACCTCGACCTTCTCAACGGCGCCGCCGAGGTCGATATTGTTCGCGATTGCGTTGGCAATGTCGCGCGGCGCGCGGTGGGCGAGCTTTGCGGAGCGAAGCGCCACCGTGGAGGTCCACTCGCCGTGGCTGGTGTCCTGGGGGCGCTCGATGCCGCAGTCGGCAACGTCGAATGCGGGCAGCTCGCCCTTCTTTTGCGCGGCGGCGAGCGCTGCGCGCACCAGCTCCTCGATCTTGTCGGGCATGGATCCTCCTCATATGTCGCACCGCAGGCGGAATCGCGCAAGTCCGGGGCGCAGAATCCGCAGCTTACGGCCCATAACCGTACACGGAAGAACACTCTAGCACATATCGCGTGCCCTCACGCAGGTTACAGAGGCAAAATCGCCCGTCAGACGGGCCGTCGCGCCGCTGCGGCGAGGGGGCACGGCGCCGCGAGCGTCCACCATGCGGTCTTGTGCGGACAATGCTGAAACGTTTGCGCAGGTAAATTGTGCTGAGTTTGTGTAGTGAATCAACAAAAGTGCACGTAAACATGCTATTCTTATCTAACTGAGCTTATGAGACGGAGGAAGCATGTTTCGAATCGGAGAGCACGTTATCCATCCCGGGCAGGGCGTCTGCACGGTGACGGGGTATGACGAGGGCGGGGCGGCACCGATGCTCGTCCTCGAATCAAAGCAGGGGCATGCGCGGACCCGCATGCTCTATCCTGTTGCGCAATCCGACCGGCTGCATGCAACCGTTTCTCGTGAGGAGGCCGAGCGCCTGATCGCAGGGTATCTCGATATGGAGTGCGACTCCTTTACGGAGCGCAACAGCTCGCTGGAGGAAACCCACTTCAAACAGCTTCTCAAGCGCGGCATGCCTGACACCATGCGGGTGGCCAAGACCATGCGGCACCGCATCCGGGAGGCGGAGCGCCTGTCTAAGAAGCCGAGCAGCTACTATGCGCGCGTCCTCAAGGAGGCGCATCGCCGCTCGGTGGAGGAGCTCGCCGTGGCGCTCGAATGCAGCGAGGACGATATCGAGGCGCGCTTTGAGCAGATGATGCAGGTGCAGCCGAGCGACAATTAATGAGCGGCAACTAATCGCTCACCCATTGATTTGCCCATACTGACCCTATGCGGGCAGGGGGTTGTGCTACAATCACGTGCGTGTTTTAGTTACCCCCTTGTACAGTCGAATCTTTGCCGCTCGTTTTTCTCACCCAGTGCGTGTAGCCAAACCTTCAAGCGATATCAGATGGCATGACGCAGAGGCCTTGGCAATCGAGGCGACGGGGTACGAACACGCCAATCGGTCTGTATCGGCGCGATGCTTTGCCGCGCCGTGGTAGGTTCGTCGGTCACATCAGCACCGACCGAGAGAAAGTAGAGCAGCTAACGTGGCAGATGAAAATGCATCCGCAGAGATGAATGCCGAGGCCCCCGCGCAGGCGGCGCCCGTGCCCGCAGCTGAGAGCGCTTCTGCTCCCGAGGCGGCGGAGAAGCCCCGTCGCCGCCGTACGCGCAAGGCGCCCGCGGCGGAGGCCGCGCCCGCAGCAGAAGGTGCCGAGGACGCCCCCAAGCCCCGCCGCCGTACGCGCAAGACGGCTCCCGCTGAGGATGCCGCGGTTTCCCCTGAGGTCGCTCAGGCGCGCGCCCTGGCCCAGGTGTCTCAGGCATCGGTTGCGCGCCGCCAGCGCCGCGCTGCCGAGCAGGCCGCCGAGATGATTGGTGCCGGCGACGCAACCGCCTCGCAGCCGGCCGATGCCCCTGCGGCTCACGGCGCCGCAGAGAGCGCTGTCCCGCTTGTGGACCCGGCGCTCCGCCCGCATCGTCGTGGCCGCAAGCCCAAGGCCTATATCGAGGCGGAGAAGGCCGCCGCGGCAGCACTTGCCGCGCAGGCTGCCCAGTCGAGCTCCGAGGCCGTCGAGGCTGCCGCCCCTGCGGGCGATGCCGAGGGCGCCTCTGACGTTCGTCCCGGCCGCAGCCGCCGCACCAAGGCAAAGGCCGAGCGTACCCGCGCCGCAAAGGACGCCCCGGCGCCTAAGGCCACCAAGGACGCTAAGGACGCGCCGGCGGACGCCGCCGACGCCCCCGCGCCCGAGGCCGAAGCCAAGGATGCCAAGCGCGAGGGCGACGACACCCCGTCGCGCACCCGTGGTGCTCGCCGCACGCACGCCGCCCAGGACGCGGCTCAGGGCGCGCAGGCACCCGCCCGCAACGACCGCCGCGATAAGCGCCAGCAGCGCAAGCAGCGCAACAACCGCTACAACGTTCCCACCGAGCCCACGCTCTCGCGCGATGACCTCGCAGCGATGAAGGTCGCCGAGCTCCGCGACAAGGCCCGCGAGCTCGATATCGACATCACCGGCAAGAAGAAGCCCGAGCTCGTGGAGGAGGTTTACACCGCCGCCGCCCGCGCCGAGGGCTTCCGCGACGTGGAGGGCGTGCTCGAGATCGCCAACGAGGGCTTTGGCCACCTGCGCGTCCACGGCTACATGGCGAGCCGTGACGACGCCTTTGTGCCGGCGAACCTCATTCGCGCGGCGCGTCTGCGCGCGGGCGATTACATCACCGGCTCGGTTCGCCCCTCGCGCGCGAACGACAAGTACCCGGCTCTCGCCAAAATCGTCACGGTGAACGGCCGCGACCCCGAGGAGATCCTGAAGCGCCCCAAGTTCAGCGACCTCACGCCCATCTACCCCAACGAGCCCCTCAAGATGGAGCACGGCAAGGACTCCATCACCGGCCGCGCCATCGATATCGTGGCACCCGTCGGTAAGGGCCAGCGCGGCCTTATCGTCTCGCCGCCCAAGGCAGGCAAGACTACCATCTTGAAAAAAATCTGCCAGGCCATCTCGATCAACAACCCCGAGGTGCACGTTATCTGCCTGCTCGTGGACGAGCGTCCCGAGGAGGTCACCGACATGCAGCGCTCCATCAAGGGCGAGGTCGTTGCTTCGACCTTCGACATGCCGGCGGACAATCACACACGCGTGGCGGAGCTCGTGATCGAGCGCGCTAAGCGCATCGTCGAGCTCGGCGGCGACGTGGTGGTCGTGCTCGACTCCATCACCCGTCTGGCGCGCGCCTACAATCTCGCGGCGCCCGCTTCGGGCCGCATCCTGTCGGGCGGCGTCGACTCCGCGGCGCTCTACCCGCCCAAGCGCTTCTTGGGTGCTGCGCGCAACATCGAGAACGGTGGCTCGCTCACCATTCTCGCGTCCGCCCTCATCGACACCGGCTCCAAGATGGACGAGGTCATCTTCGAGGAGTTCAAGGGCACGGGCAACATGGAACTCAAGCTCGACCGCGACCTTGCCGACCGCCGCATCTTCCCGGCGATCGATCCGGTTGCCTCGGGCACGCGCAACGAGGACCTCTTGATCGACGAGCAGATGCGCCCCTTCGTGTGGGGCATCCGCCGCGTGCTTGCGTCCATGAGCAACACCGAGCGCGCCGCGTCTGCCTTCATCAAGGGCCTGCGCGGTACGAACTCCAACAGCGAGTTCCTCATCCGCTCCGCCAAGCGCGCTCAGGAGCACGGCGACCTGCTGCCCTAACCTTCCGGCTCCAAACAGCGGAAGCCCCCTCTCTGAGTTCAGCACCTTCGGTGCCGCGTTGCGAATCGCTCAGATAGGGGGCCTTCCTCTGTCCGGGATGGCCGTGTTAGGTGATGGTTCCTATCTTGCGCTGCAGGGCGATGAGCGCGCGGTAGGGCAAAACGTGGGCTGCCGCGTAGTAGGCGCGCATCTCGGGCGCGGGTATGCAGAGGTCTCGTCCGCGTGATGCCGCCTTGAGCGCTTTGCGTGCGACACGCTCGACCTTCTCAAAGCCCAGGGCGCGGGTGATGCGCGCAGCGGTCTCGATATCGCCCGGCGCGTCGAAGAAGCCGGTGCGCATCGGCTTGGGGCAGACAGCGCAGACGGTGATGCCCGTCCCCTCGAGCTCGACGGCGAGCGCACGCGAGAAATCGAGAACGAAGCGCTTCGCCGCCGCGTAGACGGCCAGATCGGGCTGGGGCATGAAGGCGGCTACGCTCGAGATGTTGATGATGCTTGAACCAGGCACCAGATAGGGGAGCGCGCGGTAGGTGAGCTCCACGGGTGCGCGCACGAGGATGGCCGCCATGTCGGACGCTGAGGTGCTGCTCTGCTCGCCGAAGCGCCCAAAGCTGCCGCTTCCTGCGCAGTTGATGAGAAGCGTTACCTCGGCGCCTTCGGTCTTGGCGAGTGCCTCCTCTATCACATCGAAGGAGTCGAGGACACCGAGGTCGAAGCAAAACGCCCTCACCGGCGTCTTGGCGATGCGCACAAGCGCCTCAAGGCGCTCGGCCCGACGTCCGATGCCCCAGATTTCATCCACCTGCCCCGCAACCCCTGAGTCTATGAGGCGGACGAACTCCCTGCCGAGACCTGACGAGGCACCGGTGACAATAGCGATACGCGGCATGGGGACCCCTTTCGGCATGCGTTGCGGCGTGCAACGCAACAGTGGCCTATTGCTCATGTTGTTCCCCAAAGAACGACCGCGCATGCAGCAATTGGCGGGCGGAAGAGCTCGAGCAGGCATGTTCGCGTTACCCGGTCTTTGAACGGTCGTTGAATCGGTGCCGTTCGCGGCAAAAAGACGGCGCTGAGCTTGCATTTTGTACAGAGCTCTCGCATAATGGGACCATCGCGACGGAAAACGCAGATGAAATGTACCCTCATCCGTTGCCCGGGTCTTCCCGCAGCCTTCATCATCCGTTTCTAGAGCGATGCCGTATACGGTTCGTCCCGCATGCCCTTATGGCGGGTCGGATGGGTTGAAGGAGTATCCAGATGGCTTCTCAATGCACTCGCGCGCGTGCCATCGCCGCCGGTCTGACCTGCGGCGCAGGTGTCGTGGTGCCCGCCGCTGCGTTCATCGCCACCATTCCGTTTGAAGAGGCCCATGCGGTCGTGTCCACATGCGCGCTGCCGTTCGCCGCCGGTGCCCTTGCCGGTGCCGGTGTCAACGCGCTCGTCGGCTACATGGCGATGCGCGGCTCCGAGCGTACCGCCGCTGCCGAGGCCGAGTCGCACGACTACGCCGCCACCTCTACAAGCCTGTTCGGTGAGGCAGATGAGGCCGATGTCGAGCGCTTCTTCGGCGGCCGCCGCGCTCCCAAGGGCGTTCCCGTGATCGCGCGTGCCCAAGGTGCGCCCAGCGAGGCGGAGGCGTGGGCGGAGATCGATTCGATGCTCGACGAGTCGTCGCCCATCAGCTGTGACCCGCGCTACTCCAAGGATATCTACGAGATCGCGTTCGAGGAGCTCAAGCGCGAGAGCGAGCGTGCAGAGAGTGCTGCTGCTGCACCCGCGAGCGAGCCAGTGGCGGATTCCAGCGCTGTGTTCATGGCGCTCGCCGGCGTGGCGAGCGAGCCCGAGCCCGCGCAGACCTCCAAGATCGCCGCGGACGACGCCTACGATACCGATTCCGCGCGCCTTGCCGCCATCGCTTCCCTCGACAGCATCGATGGCGAGGAGCTTGCCTCCAAGCGCATCTCGCGCGATCCCATCGAGGTCATGCACCATGAGGAGACCGAGACCGTGCCCACGGTCGAGATGGCCGATTACTCGGGTCATGAGGACATGTGGGCGTCCGCCCTCGCCATCCTCGCGGAAGAGACTACACCCGAGGCAGAATCTACGGACAGCGTCTACATGGGCAAGCACATGCGTCCCGCTGCGGCACTCACGCAGCCCACAGCGGTTCCGCCGAGCCCCGAGCGCGCGGCCGCGGTAAACGAGGGGGCTCTTGCCACAGAGCGTCATATGCATGTCAACGAGCTCATCGAGGATGAGTTCGACCACGTGCCCTCCAAGAGCGTCCGTCGTACGAGCCGTGAGTACCTGAGCGTCATTCAGGGCGGTACTGCAGCGCTGCCTCGTCTGCGTGCGGAGGCTTAAAGAGCGTGGGTGGAATTTCAAAGCCCTGGCTCGTCGCCGCGCTCGTCTTCTCACTCTTTATCTGGGGTAACTCGCTGGTCCCCGGGGAGGGGAGCGGCGGTCTCAGCCTGTTTGTGGTCGATACGATTCGCTCGGTTCTCGACGCGGTGGGCGCGCCGTCTGCATGGGTAACGAACTTCCTCGTGCGCAAGACCGCTCATTTCACCGAATACCTCGTGTTGGGGGTCCTCGCCGCGCGCGCGTTTTGCGTGACGAGGATTGCATGGCGGATTGATTTGCTTTACCTTGCAGTCTTTCTGGTCATGGTGCCGTCGATCGATGAGACGATTCAGCTTTTTGTTCCGGGGCGGTCCGGGTTGCTGACCGATGTTGCCATTGATTGCTGCGGTGCGCTGACGGGTGTTCTCCTGACGTGCGCGGTAAGCTGGATCGTCGATCACGTTCGCGCGGAAGCGTAGTCCTAGTACGTAAGAAATCGTTCCCTACCTGCGCATTTCACAAGAATCCTAAAGAGGGGATTTTTCTTCAAATTGGGGCTTGCGCGCGCCTGCGAGGACTGTCATAATAGCTAAGCGCACTGCGCACGGAGACATGGTGGGTGTAGCCCAGTTGGCTAGAGCGACGGGTTGTGGTCCCGTAGGTCCAGGGTTCGAGTCCCTGTACCCACCCCATCAGTTTCCAGACATATTGGACCGTTAGCTCAGCTGGCTAGAGCAGGGGACTCTTAATCCCAAGGTCCAGGGTTCGAATCCCTGACGGTCCACCACGATTTACCTGCGGAAACCATCAATTTGGTTTCCGTTTTTCTTTGTCTCGGCAACGGACGCAAACGCAGCGAGGATCGCTTGCGCTGTGAGGGTTTGCTCTTTCTGTCTCAAAGTGACCTGGCGGGCGCGATTTCCGATTCACTCGACAGGAATATCAGTTATTCAACAACCTATGTCCTTCTGCCGGGATAGGGCGCTTTGCCATACGTTCGAATCCTTGGGAAATAGGGAGCGACGTGGGCGTTCTACTTTGGAAGAGCGTATAAGATTGTTGAATACTTGCATTTTTGTCGGGTACTACCTTGGTGATGACAAGAGGATGATGTTTGGTTGGCTGTAATCCCGATTCTGTTCGGGACAGTCCGCCCGAAAGTGAGCTCCGCGACTTTCCGCGCGCGCAAGCATGGCGGTAAGCATTGCCCGCCCGAGAAGCAGTTGGGCACCCAACGTTGCGGCCTGCGCTTGGGTGCTGGCCGGCATCTCGCTTGAGGGCCCTGTAGCCCCGCTATGGCTATCTCGTGCCCGCACGCGCCTCTCTAGCTCCTCCAGTCTGCTCAGGGCGTCGGTAAGTCCCTCTGCGGTTCGCGGAAGCATTGCAGAGCGCTGCATCACGCGGTGAAGCTCATCAGTCATCGCGGCGGTGTCAACGCTCGTGGGCAGAGGGAGGCGGACCATCTCGGTAGAGGAACGATATCCGGCATCCTGTGGATATGAGACGGCGTGCGGCGCGCTTTCTGCTTTGTCGCCGTTAGCACTCAACGCATATGTGGCAGCAGCTCTGCCCGCTCGCCTGCCAAAGACGAGCCCGTTGGCGCTTGAGAGCCCGCCGATACGGTCGGCGCCGTGCATGCCTCCCGTGGCCTCACCTGCGGCATAGAGCCCTGCAGGTCCGCAGCGCCCGTCGCTATCAATGAGGATACCGCCGTTCGATGCATGGGCGTAAAGTGCGATGGCGAGTTCCTCGTCCGCCCCAATGCCCTGTGCGTCGCTGAGCCAAGAGCTGAATGTGCGCACAAACTCGGGGACGTTCTGTTTGGGGAAGTGGTAGCGGACCTTCATGCCCCGCTCGCCGCAAGCGGCGATGGCAAGGTCGACCTCACGTGTTGCTAACCGCACGGTGAACGGTCCGTGGCTGCTCCGCTCGATGAGGAGCTCTCTGGCAAGAGCGGGGTCGGTATCAGCGTAGCGAAACGATTTCTCGTTGAAGACGAGATTGCGCTTAGGCGCGATGAGCCCAGGCATCATCTGCATGAATTCGATATTGATGAGGGTACAGCCGTGCGCGAGCGCGATGCCCTGGACCGAGCTCGTGACGTCGCGCGCGGTAAGGCGTCGTGCAAAAAGACCGCTGGTGCCGCCGGTGGCGAGAACGGTTGCGCGCGAGGAGAGGGTGGCCATGCGTTGACGCGCGCAATCGAAAAAGATGCCGCCACGGATGCGTCTGTCACCGCGGGAGCCGTTCGCGTTCTGTTTCCAGGGGCTTGCGGTAAGGGGAGCGAAGGCACAAGTTCTAGAGGGGGAGAGCGGCGTATCCGCCTCGTCGATTAGATCGATAAGCTCCCATCCGGCTCGAACATCGATGCCCAGGCGCTCGATCTCCCGGCCGAAGGCGCGCTCCATGCTCGTGCGTGTAAGGCCGCGCCACAGACGATGTTTATGGTCAAAACAGGGGATGAAGGCGTCCTCTTGAGCGCTCGCAGCATCCGCGGGTTTCTCGAGAGCGACACCGAGCTCCTCGAGCCACGCTAAGGCAGGGCGTATTCCGTGTACGAAGGTGTCGGCAAGCTCAGGGACCACCATGTTGCAGCCGACCGCGTTGATGGTTGCGGCGAGGTCGCGCTCGTCTGCATCGTCTGCTGGGGCGATAAGGCCAAGTCCCCACGTGCCGGGAAAGAAACTCGATCCGCCAAAGGGTTTCCCCTGGGTGGCGAGGCAAACGTGCGCGCCGGCACGTGCGGCCTCTATGGCTGCCGATATGCCGGCGATGCCGGACCCCACGACGAGCACGTCGTAGCTACAGCCGGTGCCGTGTTGCGCCATAGGTATTCCTCTCGATTCGGGCAAGTGAGTTTCTGTTAGGCGAGTGAGTTTCTGTTAGACGAGCGAGCCCTCGCCTTGCCACTGTGGGTAGGCCACTGCCTCGTAGGCTGCCTACTGCCTTGTGGGCTGGCCGCAGCCCAAGGCGCGCCGGCATGCGTGCCCCGGGGGTCGCCCGGTAACGAAAAAGCGCCGCCGCTCGGAGTCCCAAGCGACGGCGCTGCCGTTCAAGTTGCGTCTTGGACGAGCGTCAGATGCAACGTGTCCTTACGCGTTCAGCGCGGCGTTCACGGCGACGGCGCAGGCGACGGTCGCACCGACCATGGGGTTGTTGCCCATGCCGATGAGGCCCATCATGTCGACGTGCGCAGGCACCGAAGAGGAGCCGGCGAACTGGGCGCTGGAGTGCATACGGCCCATGGTGTCGGTCATGCCGTAGGAGGCGGGGCCGGCAGCCATGTTGTCCGGGTGCAGGGTACGGCCGGTGCCGCCACCGGAGGCGACGGAGAAGTACTTCTTACCGGCGAGCACGCGCTCCTTGAAGTAGGTGCCAGCAACGGGGTGCTGGAAGCGCGTGGGGTTGGTGGAGTTACCGGTGATCGAGATGTCGACGTTCTCCGCCCACATGATGGCGACGCCCTCGCGGACGTCGTCGGCGCCGTAGCAGTTGACCTCGGCGCGCGGACCATCGGAGTAGGCGATCTTCTCGACGACCTTGAGCTCACTCGTGAAGTAGTCGAACTGGGTCTTCACGTAGGTGAAGCCGTTGATGCGGGCGATGATCTGAGCGGCGTCCTTGCCGAGGCCGTTCAGGATAACGCGCAGCGGCTTCTTGCGGGCCTTGTTGGCGTTCATAGCGATGCCGATGGCGCCCTCAGCGGCCGCGAAGGACTCGTGACCAGCGAGGAACGCGAAGCACTCGGTGTCGTCACCGAGGAGCATGGCGCCGAGGTTGCCGTGACCGAGGCCGACCTTGCGGTCCTCGGCGACGGAGCCGGGCACGCAGAAGGCCTGGAGGCCCTCGCCGATGATAGCGGCGGCCTCAGAGGCGTCCTTGGCACCCTTCTTGATGGCGAGAGCGCAGCCGAGGGTGTAGGCCCACTTGGCGTTCTCGAACGCGATGGACTGGACGCCCTCGACGATCTCGCGAGGATTGACGCCCTTGTCGAGGCAGATCTGCTCGGCCTCCTCGAGGGAGGAGATGCCGTTCTCAGCGAGGCACGCGTTGATCTTGTCGATGCGGCGCTCGTAACCTTCGAAGCTTACAGCCATGTGTCTTCCCTCCCTTTCTACTCGTGAACCGGGAACACGGACTCAACGGTGTGGGTCTCCTCGTCGGTACGAGGATCGATGTACTTGGCAGCGGCCTCCCACTGACCATAGTGACCCATGGCGCCGGCGATGGCGTCTTCGGGGGAGACGCCCTTCTTGAGGGCATCGGTGAACTTGCCGAGGTTCAGGAACTCGAACGCGATGATCTCGTTCTTGTCGTTGAGCGCCATGCGGGTGACGTAGCCCTGGGCGAGCTCGAGGTAACGGGCGCCCTTGAGCTTGGTGCCGAACATGGTGCCGATCTGGCTGCGCAGGCCCTTGCCGAGGTCGTCGAGGGAGGAGCCGACGGGCAGGCCGTCCTCAGAGAAGGCGGTCTGGCTGCGGCCGTAGACGATCTGGAGGAACAGCTCGCGCATGGCCACGTTGATGGCGTCGCAGACGAGGTCGGTGTTCAGAGCCTCAAGGATGGTCTTGCCGGGAAGAATCTCGGAGGCCATGGCTGCGGAATGGGTCATGCCCGAGCAGCCGAGGGTCTCGACGAGGCACTCCTCGATGACGCCCTCCTTGATGTTGAGCGTGAGCTTGCAGGCACCCTGCTGGGGCGCGCACCAGCCCACACCGTGCGTGAGACCGGAGATGTCGGCGATCTCCTTGGCCTGAACCCACTTGCCCTCCTCGGGGATGGGCGCGGGGCCGTGGTATGCACCCTTGGCGACAGGGCACATGTTCTCCACTTCTGCTGTGTACTGCATGCCTCTCCTCTCTTTCGGTTTCTCAGCGGCGGGCCATGGCAACATAGCCGGCCGAACCTGACATGCACAGTCATTGTACCGCGAATAGCCATCTTCGAGGATGCCCGATGGCATGAAAAACGAAGGAAACTATGGCCCCTTGCGCGTTCGTGCGGTCCTGGGGCGTCAGATAGGTGGGGATGGGCGACTTGCTAGTGCTTGTCGGTGGAGGATTTCGCTGCCAGGTCCTCGTCTTCTTTAGTGCGCTTGGGCCGATAGGTGATGCCCTGTGCACGCTTGAGACCGCTCCGATCATGCCGGGCGATGCGCCGTAGGTTTGTGTCCCAGCGCGTGAAGCGGTGATAGATGCTCTCGCCCGAGGCAGAGCGCATGCCCATGCAGGGGGCTGCGATGAGCACGGGCAGCAGGTACTCGATCCCGCGCCAGATCACGAGGCCGGCGGAGAGATGCCAACCGAACATCCCGCCAAAGAGATAGGTGAAGCCCACCTCGGCGCCTCCCGCGCCGCCGGGCAGCGGGATCGCGTTCACGAGCAGCTCGACCATGGAGCCCGAGGCGAGGCAGATGATGAGGTCCGCCTCGAGGCCAAAGGAGCGCAGCACGAAATAGGGGAGCGCGTACATGCACCCGAGCTGCACAAGGGTGATGAGCTCTGCTGCGAGCAAGACGCCCCCGTGCGCGGCGCCGTTGCGAAAGGCGCGGGCGAAGGTGTCGACCTGTGTGTCTACCAGCTCGTGGAAGCGGCGGTACCGCTTCTCGCTCACCACGTGCAGCGCCCGCCCTGCGCGCAGCGCCGCGTGGGCCAGCGCCATGATGGGGCGCGGCAGTAGGCAGATAAGAATCGCGACCGACACCTGGACGAACTTGACCGCGAACATGAAGATGCCGATGAGGGTGATGTTGAGGCCCAAGATCTGCACGTCGGCGAAGGTCTCGAGGAAGTATCCGCCGCAGAGCACGAGCATGATGGCGGCGAAGATGCCCTCGCCCGCCTCGTAGAGGGTGAAGCGAACGGACTGCAGTGCGGTCGCCTCGGCGACGGGAAGGCCCGCACGCGTGAGACGGTAGATCTGGGAGGGGATGACGCCGGCGCCGCCGGGGGTGAGGCGCATGAAGAAGACGCCGGACGCCTCCACGCTCATGAGGTCGCGAAACCCGACCGGCGAGTCGTGGTCGAGGGCGGCGAGCACCGCGAAGGCGAGCACGCCGAAGACGTAATAGAACAGAAAGCAGATGATTCCCGCGACGATCCAGGCGGGGTCGACGCCGGCGAGCGCACGGATGAAGTCGTCCGCCTGACCGCTCAGCACGAGGTAGGCGACGTAGGCCGCCGCCACGATGGCGAGGATGACAAAGGTGACGCGCACCTGCTTGAGCGAGGAGCGATCTGCGTTGCGGTCGCGTGTCGACCACGCATCGCCGACGTAGAGCTTCGGGGTGCCGGGTTTGCGCTGTCGCGGTGAGCCGTCGATGTTGGTGCTGCGATGTTCCTGGGAGCGCTTGTTGTCTCGGTCGGGTCGTTTGGCCACGGTTGCATCCTGTCGCTGAGGGTACTCCCGCCAGTGTACCCAGAAACGGCGGCGGGGCGTCGCGCTGGTGGGAGAGGGCTAGGAGAGGATGCCGTCGAGCGTGCGCCAGGCGAGCTCGGCGCACTTCACGCGGGCGGGCATGTGCGAGATGTCCTTCAGCTGGGCAGCCTCGTCGAGGTCCTCGTAATCCTCTTCGGAAAGCTCCTCGCCGCGGATCATCTTGAGGAAGAGGGCTGAGAGTCGGCGTGCTTCCTCGATGGTCTCACCGGTGATGAGCTCGGCCATGATATCTGCCGAGGCTTGGGAGATGGCGCAGCCGTGACCGGTGAAACTCGCCTCCTCGATCACGCCGTCCTCCACACGCAGCTGGAGGGTGAGCTCGTCGCCGCAGCTGGGGTTGATGCCGTCGTGCGTGTGGGTGGGGGCGTCCATCTCGTACTTGTAGTCGGGGTGGGAGTTATGCTCCATGAACGTGGTCGAGCTGTAGATGTTGGCCATGAAGGTGCTCCTTAGGTGCACATTTGGGGACGGGTTCAAAATAGGTGCATTTGGGGACGGGGCCGAAACGCGCCAGATTGCATACTTCGACCCCGTCCCCAAATGAATCAGTGGAAGGTGTTCCAGACTGTGGTGAGACCGTCGATAAAGCGGTCGATATCCGCCTGGTCGTTGTAGAAGGCGAGGCTCGCGCGGCAGCAGGCGAGGTTCTCGCAGCCCATCCAGGCGAGCAGCGGCTGTGCGCAGTGGTGCCCGGCGCGGATGCACACGCCCTGCATGTCGAGGATGCTCGCGACGTCGTGGGGGTGGATGCCGCGCACGTTGAAGCTGATGACACCCAGGTGACGGTCCCAGTAGATGGACCCCAGGATGTCGATGAAGGGGAGCTCCACCATACGGGACATGGCGTAATGGACGAGCGCCTGCTCGCGCGCGTGTACGGCGTCGTAGCCCACCTGCTCGGTCAGGTAGGTGAGGGCGGCCCCCGTGGCGAAGATGCCCGCGGCGTCCTGCGTGCCCGCCTCGAACTTCTCGGGCACGGGTGCCCAGACGGCGGACTGCTCGGTCACCGAGTCGATCATCTCACCGCCGGTGAGGAAGGGCTCGGCCTGCTCTAGAAGCGCGCGGTGTCCCCACAGCACGCCCACGCCCATGGGCCCGAGCGCCTTGTGAGCGGAAAACGCGAGGAAGTCCGCACCGAGTGTGCGCACGTCCACGGGCATGTGGGGGACGGACTGCGCGGCGTCGACAACGAGGTAGCCGCCCTGCGCATGCACGGCGCGGGCGAGCTTTTCCACCGGTACGCGGCAGCCAAGGACATTTGAGACCTGCGTGGCGGCCACGATCTTGGTCTTGGGGCCGATCTTGGCGGCGATCTCCTCATCGGTGAGCTCGCCGGTCTTGGTGGGGTAGAGGTAGACGAGCGTGGCTCCTGCCGCCCGGCACGCCTGCTGCCAGGGGATGAGGTTGGAGTGATGCTCCATGATAGTGATGGCGACCTCATCGCCGGGCTCAAGCACCGTGGGCGCGAACGCCTTGGCAACAAGGTTCAGCGACTCGCTGGTGTTGCGGGTGAAGACGATCTCAGAGGCCTGCGCGCGCCCGCGCTCGTCCACGGCGCCGATGAGCGTTGCGATTTGAGCGCGCACCTTGGCGATGGCCTCGGTCGCCTCGACGGAGAGCGAGTAGAGACCGCGGAGCGGGTTGGCGTTCATGGTTTCATAGAACCGGCGCTGCGCGTCGAGGACCACGGCAGGGCGCTGCGCGGTGGCGGCGCTGTCGAGAAAAGCGATGTCCGAATGCCCCGTGAGCAGCGGAAAGTCTGCCTTGTAGGGGTTGGCGGCGATATCGAGCTTGGGCCAGGTGCGGGAGGCCTCGTCGCTCGCGTCGATGACGGGCGCCTCGGGCGCGGTGCAGCTCTCGCAGCGAACGTTCTCGGTGTCGATCATGCTGCGTCCTCCTCGGTCTCGTCGATATCGAAATCCTCGACCAGACGCTCGGCCAGACGCGCGACCGCGGCGCGGGCGCCCTCGGTGGGGGCGGTGAGTGCGGCGTCCTCGAGCTTGGCGGTGAGGAAGAGCGCCTCTGCCGCCTCGGGCGAGATGCCGCGGCTCATCATGTAGAAGAGCTGGTCGGGGCGGACGTGCCCGATGGTTGCGCCGTGGTTGCCGGCGACGTCGTCCTCGTCGCAAAGGATGGTCGGGACGGTCTTGTTGTCCACGCCCTCGCTTGCGATGAGCACGGTCTCGCGCTCGGTGCCCTCGGAGCCCTTGCAGCCGTGGACGAGGTCGATGGTGCCGCGCAGGACTTTCTTAGAGGTGCCGGCGAGCACGCCGTTTGCGAGGATGTTGGAGACGGTCTTGCGCCCGCGGTGGCGGACGGTGTAGGCAAAGTCGCGGCTCTCGGCGCCGGTTGCAAGGTAGCTCGTGTCGATGTCGGCGCGGGCGCCGTCGGCGCGGAGGTCCGCCACAAGGCCGGTGTAGGTCGTGCCGCCGCCCAGCACCACGTGGCGCACGGTGAGCCGTGCGCCCTCGTCGAGCACGTAGCCCTCGTCGTCCAAAACCACGGTTGCGGGCAGGGCGCACACGTAGACGGTAACGTTCACGCGCGAGCGCGCGCCAGCAAAGACGCGCAGCTCGGAGCCAATGAGGGCGGCAGCGTCCGCATCGCCAAAGTCATCGGTACCGTCGAGCTCGATCACAAGGTCGAGCTCGGAGTCGGGCGCGGCCACCACGTCGACGGCAACGGCCGCGGCTGCGCGCTCCTCGCCCTCTACGCGCACGACCGCGCGGGCGCGCTCACCCTCAGTTGTGCCGAGGGCCACCGGCTCGCCGGCGAGAAAGTTCAGGTAGGAGCGGGCGTCGTGGCCCATGCCCGTCTCAAAGGCACGGGCGATGTCGCCCTCGGCTTCCTCGCGGCAGGCGCGCTCCTGGTAGCGCGAGAGCGCCGGAATGTCGAGGTCGCCGAGGTCCCCGTCCGCATCGGCACGCGTGCCGCCCGTCTTGGCGGCGCGCAGGCAGGCACGGTCATCCGCCGTGTCGCCTCGTGCGGCGTCCACGCGCTCCTGCATCTCGGCCACCGCGACCTCAAAGGGCCGCGCGTTGTCAAAGAGCTCCTGCGGCGCGTCCACGTCAACGGCGCCGACGGGGGCAAGGCCGGCGGGAATGGCGACCTTGGCGTTGTTCATCTTGAGCCAGCCCCACGTGGGCGCGGGCATAGCGCTGGCGTTGCGTATGGTGAGAGCGTCCATCTAGCCGATCGCCCCTTCCATCTCGAGCTTGATGAGGTTGTTCATCTCAACGGCGTATTCGAGTGGCAGCTCCTTGGCAACCGGGTTCGCAAAGCCGTTCACGATCATCGCGCGCGCCTCCTCCTCAGAGATGCCGCGGCTCATAAGGTAGAAGACCTTGTCGTCGCCGATGCGGCCGATCGTTGCTTCGTGACCAATGTCGACGTTTTTGGCGCGCACGTCCATCGCGGGGATGGTGTCCGAGCGGCTCTCGTCGTCGAGCATGAGCGACTGGCAGCTGACCGTTGCCTGCGCGCCCTCTGCCGCGGGCGTCACCACAATGGAGGAGCGGAACGTCTGGATGCCGCCTCCCTTGGAGATACCCTTGGTCTCCACGGTCGCGCGGGTGTCGGGCGCGGCCATGACCACCTTGGTGCCGGTGTCGAGGTTCTGGCCCGCGCCCGCAAAGGTGATGCCGGTAAAGCTCGAGCGCGCGCGTCGCCCGGTGAGCACGCTCATGGGGTAGAGATAGCCCACGTGGCTGCCAAAGGAGCCGCTGATCCACTCGATCTCGCCGTCTTCCTCCACGCGTGCGCGCTTGGTGTTCAAGTTGTACATGTTTTTCGACCAGTTCTCGATGGTCGAGTAGCGCAGGTGCGCGCGGCGTCCCACAAAGAGCTCCACGGCGCCCGCGTGCAGGTTTGCCACGTTGTACTTAGGCGCCGAGCATCCCTCGATAAAGTGCAGGTCGGCGTCGTCCTCGACGATGATGAGCGTGTGCTCAAACTGACCGGCGCCCTTGGCGTTCAGGCGGAAGTAGCTCTGGAGCGGGAAGTCGAGCTTGGTGCCGGCGGGCACGTAGACAAACGAGCCGCCGCTCCACACCGCACCGTGGAGCGCGGCAAACTTGTGGTCCGTCGGCGGGATGAGCGTCATGAACTTCTCGCGAATGAGCTCCTCCCAGCGCGGCTCGTGGAGCGCCTCCTCAATACCGGAGTAGACGATGCCCATCTTGGAGGCGGTGTCCTGCATGTTGTGGTAGACAAGCTCCGAGTCGTACTGAGCGCCCACGCCGGCGAGGTAGCTCCGCTCCGCCTCGGGGATGCCCAGACGCTCAAAGGTGTTCTTGATGTCGTCGGGCACGTCCTCCCAGGTGGCGGACTGGTCGGTGTTGGGCTTCACGTAGGTGGCGATGTGGTCCATGTCGAGACCCGCGATCGAAGGGCCCCACGTGGGGTCGGGGAAGCTGTTGTAGATCTCGAGCGACTTCAGACGAAACTCGAGCATCCACTGGGGCTCGTCCTTGCGGCGGGAGATCTCGGTCACGATCTCGGGCGTGAGGCCCTCGGCCAGGCGCTCAAAGCCCTCCTCGGAATCTTTGAAGTCGTAGAGGCTGCGGTCGATATCCGCGACCTCGGTGCGCTGCTTTGCCATCGCGCCTCCTTAGCGCTCGACGACGGCCGAGAGGTCGGCGGCGTCGATCCCGTCGAGTGCGCCCGTGCCGGACGCCTGACCGTCCGCGCCGACAGCGCCCTCGCCGGCCTGCTCAAAGGACTCAAAGCCGTTCTCGTCGATCCAAGGGATGAGGGAGGCGTCGTCCTCGCGCACCATGCGGCCCTGGACCATGACATGCACGCGATCAACGTCCACGTGCTCCAGGATACGGGTGTTGTGCGTGATGATAATGAGCGAGCCGTCGCAGGTCTTGCGGTAGAGGTCCATGCCGCGACTCACAACGCTGAGCGCGTCGACGTCGAGGCCGGAGTCAGTCTCGTCGAGGATGGCGAGCTTGGGCTGGAGGAGCAAAAGTTGGAGCATCTCGACCTTCTTCTTCTCGCCGCCCGAGAAGCCCACGCCAAGCTCACGGTTGAGGTAGCTCGGGTCCATGTCGAGCTCGGCGCAGAGCTCCTTCACGCGACGACGGAACTCCTTGCCCTTAAGCGCCCGGTCTGGGCGCGCGGCGAGCGTGGCGCGCAAAAAGCTCGAGAGTGGCACGCCGGGGATTTCGACCGGCGCCTGGAAGGAGAGGAAAAGTCCCGCACGGGAGCGCTTGTCGGGCGAAAGCTCGGTCACGTCCTCGCCGTCGAAGGTGATGGTGCCCGCGGTCTGGGTGTAGACGGGGTCGCCCATGATGACGTGGCCCAAGGTGGACTTGCCGGCGCCGTTGGGGCCCATGAGGACGTGCGTCTCGCCGGCGTCGACGGCAAGGTCGATGCCGTGGAGGATCTCCTTCTCATCGACCGCGGCCGAGAGGCCCTGGACGCTGAGCAGCGGGGTGGAAGCGGGCATAGTGGCTCCTTGCTGTGCGTAGGATGAAAATCCTAGGAATAATCTCGGATTAACGATAAGATGAATGCCGGTGAAGTCAAGATGAAATCCGACTAATCCACTAGGATTTCTTGTGCCATTTGGGTGCCGCATGTGGAGCGGGGCCGTAACGCGACATCTACCGCAGGGTGCCCCGATCCGGCCGCTTTGCCACCTTTGCGGGCCAAAGCTGAAGCCACCGCAGGAAGGAGCGAGCGCGTGCTTATATCGTCTAAAGGGCGCTACGCGCTGCGCCTCATGATCTATATCGCCGCCTTCGGTCGCGAGGACGGTCACAAGGTCGCCCTGCGCGAGGTGGCGGCGGGGGAGGACATCTCCCTAAAATACCTCGAGCAGCTCGTGCGCCCGCTCATGCAGGCCGGGCTGCTCAAGAGCGTGCGGGGCAAAGGCGGTGGCTACGTGCTGGCCCGTCCCGCGACCGATATTCGCGCGGGCGATATCCTGCGCGTCGCGGAGGGCACCACGGCGCCTGTGGCCTGCGAGGGTATCGAGGGGGCGTGCTACCGCGCCGGCCTTTGCTCGACGGTTAAGTTCTGGACCGGCCTCGACGAGGTGATAGAACGCTACGTGGACGGTGTGACGCTCGCCGACCTCGCCGCCGTGCCCGAGATCAACCTCGAGATTTCGACGGGAGAGTAGGACAGGCTCCACCCGAACCTTGGTTGTTATGTTCGAAATGGCAGAAAGCCACTCCTCAGCACGGTGCAGATATGCTGAGGAGTGGCTTTCTGCTGTACAGCACCAAAATGTGATGTGAAAATAGCAGAAAACCACTCGTGAGTAAACAGAAGAGTGGTGGATACGCAACGGTCGCCCAAGGAGCACGGCCTGTCGAGACTCCGCCCGGTGCTACCCGTACGCTTCAAGCTGAACTTCAACCTTAATTGAATTGCGTGGGGGTGGCGTGATTTGCTTGACCCCCGCTTAAGACGCTTGCAATACTGGGCTTCTCATGGTCTGTGACCCGTACCATAACCGCGCTTGCTCTTTGGAGCCGCAGATTGGAGCGACATGAAGCCCCGCCACCTCGCTGTTGCCGCAGGACTCGCCCTTACGCTTTCCTTTGGAGCCGCGCATGCGGCAACGCCCGTTTATGCTGAAGAGGCGTCTGTCGAGCACGATGCTAACGCCGCGGCGCAGCCGGAAGGTTCCTCGTCAGCCGGCGCGGATACGACTGGTACGGGGGATGTGGCAGCGGATGACGTTGCCGCGGAGCCTCTGCCTGCGCCGAGCGATTACGATAAGACCGACTTTTGCGAGGACGTCGCCCCCGCCTCTGCGCGGTCAGCACGCTCCTCGGCATCGAGCCTCTCATCCGTCTCGGTTTCCAGCGAGATGAAGTACTTCACCAAGTACGAGAGCCACAGCAACTACCGCCAGGGCTTCGGGCGAGGAGATGGCTACAACGCGCTCGGCTACTATCAGTTTGACCGGCGGTACTCGCTCATCTCGTTCGTCACGGCGGTGTATAGTGCCAATCCCGCGAAGTACTCCATGCTCAAACCGGTGATCGACCGGGGGAGTGAGATCGCGGGCGCGTCGTCCATGTACGATTCTGAGGCGGGAACGCTGAACGAGCTCGGTCAGCTGGCGCAGAATGCGTGGTACGCCGCCTATGACACCGACCCCGCGGAGTTCTCGGCGTTTCAGGATGCGTATGCGTACAACAGCTACTACGTTCCGACCGAGCGTTGGCTCAAGAGCGAGCTGGGCATCGATATGTTCGGCCGCGCCGATTGCGTCAAGGGCATGGTGTGGGGACTCTCCAACATGTGGGGTACGAACGGCGTGAAGAAGGTTATGTGCGGAGCGAGCCTCAGCAACGATATGACAGACCGTGAGTTTGTGACGGCCCTAGCGACCCAGATGACGGACAACATCGCGCAGTACAGCTCGCAGACGCGGTACTACAAGGGTTGGGGGGACCGTTATCGCAACGAGCTGAATGACTGCCTGGCATATATCTCGCTGCATGAGGCAGAGCAGGACGTCGGGGGTGCGGTGGATGATCCGTCTGCCGGTTCAGATGCGACGGGGCCCGGTGCGTCTGACTCCAATGGAGACGCGGCGGACGAGCCGACGCAGGGGGAAGGGATTGACGGTGCGGGATCGTCTTCTGGTGCCTCTGGCGAGGGCGGCGCGTCCGATGGTGCGGGCGCTGGATCCGATTCCGGTCAGACCGCGGGCGACTCGAGCGATGCCGCCGATCCGGGGACTGCGGGCGGAGGCTCGGCCGATGAGCCCGATGGCGGCGCTTCGAGCGACGGTTCGGCCGACGCGGGTGCGGACGGTGCCGGGTCTGACGACTCGGATGGCGCGGGGTCGGATACTTCGGCCGATGGATCGCAGGGCAGCGAGGATTCGACCGTCGATAGTGGCTCGGACGCCGGGAGCGGGTCGGATACGGAGGGTGGCACCGATTCCGACGGTGCGGATGCCGTCGATCCGGTGACGCCGCAGTCTGCTCCGAGCACGCCTGGAGGCAGCGTGGACTCCGGTCAGGCGGACAACTCTAACGGCAGCGATGCCGAGAGCGACGCGACCGCTGATGGGTCTGCTGAGGGCGACTCATCCGAGGGAGACACCTCGAATGACGCCTCTGGGCAGGGGACCTCCGCTGCAGATGAAGACACGCAGGGCGATGGGGGCGGAAAGGCCCCAGGGGATGATGCGGCTAAGAAGACGGGTGCCGATGGCGAGCGGGACGGTGCTGCCGACCCGGCGAACGCGAGCGACCCCTCTGGCTCAGACGGCGGCAACGGGTCGAGCAAAAGCAGTACCAACGGCGCCAAGCGCTTGCCGCAAACCTCAGACCTTGCGCTTTTCGCAGGCCTGGCGGGCGCAAGCGCCGCAACATTCGGCGCGACGTTTGTCTTTGCCGGCAAGAGCGGCATCATCAAGCGCAAGGACGGTAGCGACAGCGCGGAGTAGCCGTTAGGTACATATCGGCTTGTAAGGGCCGCGCACGGGGTGACCGTGCGCGGCCTGTTTTAGCTGCAGACCAAGGGCCCTGCACAAAGGTTTGCTCCGGTTATACTCTTATAAGAGATGAGGCCTCATGGCGAGTCCGGAGATGCATGGAGCCTGTGTGCAAGATGCCGTGAACGTGCTTTTGGCTGATGAGCTGGTACGCATCCGCAACGTATGTCGTATCCATCGGTTTGTGCGAAAGCTGCACCTGTTTGACTCTCGTGCCCGATGGTTGACCTTATCTGCGGTGAGGTATGGACTGCGCGCGATGAGGGTCTAAAGCGAGAGAGCGTCTACCGTTTACTCTAGGAGGCTAACGCACTGTCTTTCGAGGTAAAGTTAACCCTGCCCTGAAGTTCCATGGGACGCCGTGCGCGGCTTGCGCAATCGCCTTGCTCACGATTGCTCGCATGTGGATCGCGCCATTGTATGGGAAACGCTTTCGAACGGTATTGATGAGCTCAACCGCGTGGCTGAGGATTATATCGCGAAGCATGGACTCGAGTGATGTGGTGGTAGCCGGATATGTTGAAAATGGATGTATTCGTTGGTTATTTCGCGCACTGTTTTTTTGCTTTCGCTTTAGCGTTTTGCTCTCCTTGGCCGAACCGATGCACAAAGGTTGACTGCGCTTACATCAATGCTATGACGAAGGAGCCAATCGAACTCATCTGAAGGTTGTCTATGTCTTTCCGGTGCGCGTTGTGCCAAATGCGTTCTCGCGTACAATATTCCGAGATGTAGGTGCAGAAGGGGAGATGCGACGCAAGCTATGAAGACACTGGTCATCATACCGGCCTATAACGAAGAAGATAGTATCGTCGGTACGGTCGAAGAGCTAATGCGGGTCGCCCCTCAGTATGATTACGTTGTAATCAACGATGGATCCAAGGACGGTACGCGCTGCATCTGTAGGGAGCACGGCTTCCGCATGCTAGACCTGCCGGCGAACGTTGGCCTCACCTATGGCTTCCAAGCGGGGATCAAATATGCTTTACGCATGGGCTATGATGCGGCGATTCAGTTTGATGCCGACGGGCAACATCGTCCTGAGTACATCAAGACGCTCGTCGACGAGATGGAGCGCACCGAAGCTGACATTGTCATCGGCTCTCGTTTTGTGACCGAGAAGAAGTCGCACTCCGCGCGTATGATCGGTTCGTGCCTAATTTCGGCGATTACCCGATTTACCACGGGCGCCAAGATCAAGGATCCGACCTCGGGCATGCGCCTCTATCGGTCGACGGTGTTTCAGTCGTTCTGCCGGTTCAACGATTTTGGTCCGGAGCCCGACTCCATCGCCTACCTCATTCATAAGGGTGCCAAGGTGGTTGAGTGCCAGGTGGAGATGCGTGACCGCATGGCGGGGGAGAGCTACCTCAACCTGACCCGCTCGATTGAGTACATGCTTCGTACGTGCGCGTCCATTCTGTTTGTCCAATGGTTTAGGTGATTGTCATGTCGCTTGCCCTGCGTATCTTTCTACTGGTCTGCGCCGTTTTGGTGCTGATCTTTGTAATTCGAAAGATTAAGAAATCCGAGTTTGAGACGATGGATGCCATCTTTTGGCTGCTATTCATTCTCGTGCTTGCACTGCTAGCCATCTTCCCGGGGATTGCCTATGCGCTCTCGGGTGTGTTGGGATTCGACTCTCCCTCCAACTTTGTTTTCCTGTGTGTAATCGCTATTTTGCTCATCCGTGTGTTTTCGCTTAACGCAAAAGTTGCTCATCTCCGTGCGAAGACGAACTCTCTTATTCAGGAGATTGCTCTGAGAGAGCGAGAGGAAAACAAGACTCACTAGTCCCTGCTGCTTAACCTCCCTTTGCCGTTAAGGCAGTGGATTTGTCAAGTCAACATAGCGTCTTTTCCATCGCATGAAGAATTAGCGTCATAGCCTACGGGATATGCCGGCTCATCCTGCACTGTGTTTCGTGTTCTGATCGAGATTTGCCTTGGATGACATGGAATACGCCATGTATACACATCCCACGGAATAGGCAACGCAAATAGTCAGGCTTACGCCGTTCATATCAAAAGAGGCGACCAACGGAACCATTATCACAATAGAGGCGAGGAGTGAGAGATTATTTCCCACCAGATTCCCTTTCATGTCGCGCACCACAATTGTTAGGTCACTAAAAAGAGCAATACAGGCAGTAGCCGCTGTTGCAAAAAAGGCGACAAGGAGCACATCGGAATAAGCTGCCATGGCATTCCCGAACACGACTTCGAGAAAAAGGGCCCCGAAGAATTCAGCAAAAGCTAGAGAGCCTATCGTCAGGATGCCTATGGCAGCCAAAGAGCGGAGCAGTAAGCTATAAAAGTGATTCCTTCTGCCAAAGTGATAGCTATCTGCGAAACTACTTAGTAGCGGGGCGTACACATATGATGCGCCAGCTTGAACAATTACAGCAGGAGCACATACTGACGCATATACACCAAGTAGCTCGTTGCCTGCGATGAGTCCATAATACTGTCGCACGATGCTCGTCGTAGCTGAGCAGCAAACCATCCCAGCAACAGCTGGTAGACACATTTTTGCAAGGGAAACCATTTGGCGAGTTCGCCATTTTGGGCGTATATCGTCAAACCGGGAAGCCCATCTCATGTCTATGAGTATGAAAGGATAATTGGATATACACATACAAACTATAGAAAATAATAAATTATCGGTCAATTCCATTGAGACAATAAATGCAACTAGAAACAGAATGCCTCTGGAAAGCATTGACTTCCCACAATAATCCATCCTTTCGTTTTTCTGGTCAATTCCATGCAAAACGTCGGTAAATACTTCACTTACTCTGAAGAGCATGTACGCTACAGTAATAATTAAATCGGATGGAGAACACGTGAATGCTGCGTAGACTGTCGATACTAATAGGCCTACGGAAATTGTAAACAGGCGGAAGGCGACATAGTCAGAACTAGAGTACTCATTCTGGATATCAGATACTTGAAACGAGCGAATCTTATATAACGCAATGGGAACAAATATGTTTGAAACGGCCATTGCTACTGCTAGGCTGCCGGCAGCTGAATAGCCCGATGAAAGGCGGGCCACAAAAACCGTAACCAGCCATTGACATCCCAGAAAAACTAGTGAGCCGCAAGCGTTCCACAGGAGATTGCTTTTTAACGATTTGGGCCGAGGAGCCCCTCCTGTGCCATAACCACTCATTTGTTCTCCTATATAGCCTAAGCGATTGAGTAAGTTTACTATTATTTGAGCCAATTCGTACGGAGGAGCCTATGTTCACCAATTATCAGCCAGCGGTTTCTGTCATTATTCCAGTGTATAATGCTTTGCCATATTTGACTGAGGCTCTGGAGAGCGTAAAGAACCAATCGCTGACCAATATAGAAATAGTGTGTCTAAATGACGGTTCCACCGATGGCTCTCTTGAGGTTCTAAATAAATATGCGGAGATGGATCAAAGATTTGTTGTCATAGACAAGCCAAACGAAGGCTATGGCATGACTATGAACAGAGGAATTGAGGTTGCGAGGGGGCGATACGTCGCAATCTTGGAGCCGGATGACTATGTTGACACACGGATGTACGAAGTGCTTCTGGGCGTTGCCGATGCTCTTAATGTTGATATAGTGCGTTCGCAGGCTACGTTGTTTTATGGGGATAAAGACTTCAGGAAGTTTAGCGCGCCATCTCCTATTGGGGGTGAGCCGGGTGCTCGTTTATCGTTAAAAAACGACTCTATTCCGACTGGTCCTCTGTTCCAAACATGGACGGCTTTATATAAACGTGAGTTGATCGGAAGTCTCCGGCCTGCTTATCATACAACTCCGGGTGCGATGTTTCAGGACTCTGGTTTCTGGTTTAAGGCGTACGCTTCAGCTGAATCATATGCCTATGTTAATCAGCCGTTCTATTACTACCGCCGCGACAACGCATCTTCTTCTACGAGCGTCTTAAAACAAAGCTCCAAAAAAGCGCGCGGCATTATAGACGAGTTTCGTTTAACTTTTTCTGATCTTCTCAGAATCGAGCCGGAGGTTCCTCGTGCAGTGGCGAACATATACTGGCTGCAATTCTGCCAAGCGTGTTACTCTGCGATGTGGCTTGCTGAGGACAATGATTCGAGAAGGGATTTGTTGCGGCTGGCAAAGACGGTAATAAGTGAGAGCTTGAATTCCAAGCTGAGCTTTAGGACCGCTGCCACTCCAGCGAGGGTTTTGTGTAATATGATTGTGTTGGCTCCTCGAGCGTTCATATCCTTAAGCAGGATAATCTCTACTCTACGTAACTCAAAGGAGAGGATGAAGGTTGGAAATGCTAAACGGAACTGACTGTTAGGCGAGTTTGTTCCTTATTAGTGCGGATGTAAGTAGTTCGCAGCTGCGTTCCCAGCTATATTCGTCTTCTACACGATTGCGGATTCGGGCACCCATTTCTGCGTCATTGGCAACCGTTGTAAGCGCTTCGGTTATGCCTTTGGCTATCGAGTTTGCACTTGCATCTTTTAGCAGGAATCCATACCTTTCATCCGGAATTAGCTCATCGCAGCCACCGACATTGGTGGTTAGGGTCGGCGTGCCGCTTGCAGCGGCCTCTAAAAGTGAGGTGGCAAATCCTTCCGAACGAGAGGGAAGGCAGTACAAGCTACTCTGAAGCAATAATGCCGCGACATCAGGTTTTGATAGACTACCAAGCAGTTTTGCATTGTTCGGTAGGTTGTTCTTAAGCTGGTTGAAAAGAGTTCCGCTACCTGCAACTAGAAGCATGCACGTTTTACGCCCCTCCTCGAGTTGCCTCATTGCTTCGATGAGTTGAAGTATGCCCTTTTCGGGAACTAGGCGCCCGACAAACGAGACGATTGGAGTACTGGGGCGGATGCTTTGCTCTTGCCTAAAATCGCGTGGCGAAGCCTGTTTCCTCCAGGCCGGGGCATCGATGGCATTAGGGATAATGCCATCCGCCTTAATGCCGAAGTGCGTTAGCCATTCTGCGCTTTTTTTTGATACTGCATAAAAAGAAGGTTTGTAGTGCTTAAGCAACAAAGTGATTGAATGCTCATACAGGCGAACTATAATATCTACAATAGGTTGGTTGAACGTTAGGTGCGCGGAGCCGTGTTCAAGTACAATCGGGCGGATTCCTTTCTGCTTTGCGAATTTTGCCGCCAGTATTGACAGTGGGTAAAACCTCGTATTAATAACAATTCCGTCAGTTTCTAGTTCCTTCAGATTCTTCCAAAGTCTACGATTCAGCTTAGAACACCTAGGCAGGGGAAGCCTGCCGTTCATTAGTGGATGACATGGAAGCCGAATGATATTGCCTTCAGGCAGGCTTTCGAATGATGGATTGGTAGAAATATCGTAGGTGATAATTGAGACATGATGGCCATCCGCTTGCAACGTGCGCGCCATTTGTTCCGTGTAGTTCTCGACTCCTCCGATGCTTGGTTTATAGAGCGCGGAGAATAAAACAATGTTCATATAACCTCACTCTCGAAAAGACCTATCGAGCATTCCAATAGAGATATTCACATTAATATGCTTCCGTTTTACATAAAGACACGAATACTTTGATGGTAATAAGCTTACTGTTACATCTTTACAGGCTACCTTATAGCGTACCTCATATTACAAGAGTCGAAGTCCGATTTGCAGAGTATTCAGTGGATGGTGTTGATGTGTTTGCGATTCTTGAGAAGTAGGTCCGAATCATTGTGCGAGATTGGGTTTTCGGGTATTTGAATGTGAAAATGTAGGGGAAGAAGACGTCTATTTCCGATTAGATTTGCAAAGACTCTTATGGCCGGCAATCAGCCGAGTAGACGTTTGCGCTATCAGCGTGGACCAAGGAAACGCGGGTGGGTCAGCAGCATACGGTGGATTATCCCAGAGATTTTCGACAGCCTTTTGCCTCTATGCTTCACCGTGAGTGTGCGGAGGTCGTAGAGATTGAGACCGAGAGGGCTGCAGGTGGTAGGGCCATGACAGTGAAGCACTGCGGGTAGTGCTTCTTCCACGAGCGCAGGTTGTTCACGAACGACATGGATCTGTGGTGGATGGGGTCACGGGCGTCTGTTTTGTTGGACTCGTTTGCGAGTCCAAGTACGCATGCAGACGCGTTGCGTGTACGCTCCCATCGCGAGCGGCCGCTGAGCCCTTCGTGACGTGCCTCTTCATTGTCCGTGTTTGATAACCTCTGATTTGCGAATTTGAGCATATTGTTTTTTCGGTAATGAGTACGAAAAACTTTCGGGTCTGAGCATGGGCGCACCGACCATCCCGTTCGGCCTAACGTTGTCGTTGCATCGGTTTCGACAAGGGAGGGCCGGGAAAGGAAATGATCGGCGTGGACAAGATCGACGATATCAGAAGGTTGGGCAGGAGCGGGGAGAACGTCGCCTCGATAGTCCGGGACACCGGGGTCTCGGAGCCGACGGTGAGGAAGTACCTTAGAAAGGCAGACTTCTCCGAAAAGCCTCCCAGGGTCGGCAAAACCCCTGGATCGCCCCTGCTCGCACCCTATGCGGACCTGATCGATTCATGGCTCAGCGAGGACAGGCGCTGCTGGTTCAAGCAGCGCCACTCGGCCAAGAAGGTCTACGACAGGCTCGTCGAGGAGCGGGGTTTCGAGGGGTCGTACTCGACCGTGCGGAGATATGTGAAATGCAGGCGCACCGAGCTGGCGGCGGGGCTCGACTCCCGTGAGGCGCAGGGGTTCCTGCTGCTCGACTGGCTGCCCGGCGAGTGCCAGGTCGACTTCGGGCAAGCCGACTTCCGCGTGCGGGGCGTGCTCATCCGCGGGCACTTCCTGGTCGTGATGTTCCCGCACTCCAACGTCGGGCTCGCACAGGTGTTCTGGGGGGGGGCGGCCGAATGCGTCTGCCAGGGGCTCGGGGACGTGTTCGAGTTCCTGGGAGGCGTGCCGCTGCGCGCCGTGTTCGACAGTGCCACCGAGGTCGGGCGCCGCATCAGCGCGCAGGTGGTCACCTCGGAACTCTTCCGCCGCTTCGCTGCGCACTACGGCCTGGACTACAGCTTCGCCAAACCCTGCTTCGGCAACGAGAAGGGCTCGGTGGAGAACAAGGTCGGGGCGCTTCGGCGCAACCTGTTCGTGCTGATACCGCAGTTCTTCGACGCAAGGGGTTACAACAAAAGCCTCCTCGAGGCGTGCCTGAAGGCGTCTGACGGCAAGCCCCACTACAGAAAGGGCGCGACCGAGCCCGAGCTATTCGAGGACGACCGCGCGGCGCTCTCGCCCTTGCCCGCATCGCCCTTCGCGTGCGTCACGTGGCTCACCAGGAAGTGCGACAAGCAGGGTGGCTTCAGGGCCGGCGGGAACCACCCCTACTCCGCCGGCCCGGAGATGGCCTCCCGCGAGGTCGCCGTCGCCATGGGCGCCTTCGACGTCGCGGTCGTGGGGCTCGGCGGCGAGGTCGTCACCGAGTACCCGCGCGAGTGGGGCGACGCGCCGACGGACTCCGCGGACCCCGCGCTCCAGCTGAGGCTGCTCTGCGCACGTCCCGGCGGGTAGCGCGACAGTGTGGTGAGGAGGTCGCTACCCGTCGAGCTCGTGGAGTTCCTCGACTCGGAGGAGCCAGCGGACCTCAGCGCGGACCTCAGGGCGCTGCGCGACGTGAGCGCCCGCCGCGGCTGGGCCGCGGCGGTGGAGGGGGCGATGCGCTCGCTCGAAGCGACGGGCGGCGTGGACGTCGCCACGCTCGAGCTGTCGGCTGTCAGGGCGGCGGCGGGCGACGCACTGGTCGAGTACGACGAACCGGTGGACCTCGCGGGGTACGATCGCGCGTTCGAGCTGCTGGAAGGGGACGCTTCCGATGTCGAGGCTGTCTGGCGCCGAGCACTCCGAGTTCGCCTCGCGCGCTCTTCATCTCGAAAGCCACGGCGGTGTGGTTCCCCGAGACCGCCATCCCCGGCCAGCTCTCCGCGTGCTCGTCGATGCTCGCCCGCGAGCTGGAGTCGCGCGAGCGCTCGAAGCGGGCGAGGCTGCTCAGGCAGGCCAGGTTCCCCGTGCCCAAGGCTGCCGAGGGGTTCGACGGGTCCCTCGTCCGGTTCCCGGAGGGCTGGGGCCGCGAGGAGATGCTCTCGCTCGACTTCGTCGGGCATGCGGAGGACCTCGTCTTCCACGGCCCGACCGGCCGCGGTAAGACCCACATGGTCACCGCGCTCGGCGTCGAGGCAACCCGTCGCGGCATCCCGGTCAGGTTCTACCAGACCGCCTCGCTCGTCCTCCAGCTCGGCAAGGCGAAGCGGGAGGGGCCCTGGACAGGCTGGTGGCGGACATCGGGCGCGCATCGCTGGTCGTACCGGACGAGTTCGGCTACGTTTCCTTCGACGTCGACGGGCCCGCCTGCTCTATACCAGGTCATATCGGATTCGTACGAGAGGAGGAACGTCGTGTTCACGACCAACGTGGAGTTCTCGAAGTGGGGGACGGTCTTCGCCAACGACAAGCTCGCCGCCGCGATCGTGGATCGCGTCGTCCACCACGGCAGGCTCGTGGGGTTCGGCGGCCCCAGCCGCAGGCTGGAGCAATCGCTCATGCTGGGCAAGTCAGGAAGTTAGCGGCGAGCCCGTGCCGGAACCCGAAAAAGTTTCGCGACCGAACCCGAAAGAAGCGCATGCCCTTTTCCAAAAAGAAGACTTGACCAAACACAGACGTACGAGACGTCCTCGAGGAAGTCTGCCCAGAACCCGCACCACTGCAGGTAGCGCTCGGTCCACCAGCTCGCCTGGCGGAGGGTGTCGAGGTGCATGAGCTCGACGGCGAGGGCGTAGAGCTCACGTCTTGCCTGGAGCCTCGGTCACGAGGTCGTGTACCTCTTCACCTGCGAGAACGCGTGGAAGAGGCACCTCTGCACCCGCGTGCCCGGCCACACCCGGCGCCTTGCCCTCTCGAAGCCCATCCCGCCGTCGCACACCACCACGTCCGGCGCCGGGACGGGCGCCATCAGCGCCTCCCAGGCCCTCGAGGTCTCCGACTGCGCCATGTACCACGACACTACGTGCTCCCCGTCGTGCGCGATGAGCACCACGAGGCCGCGCGCGAGCCAGATCCCGTCGACGAAGAGCACCCGGTGGACCTCGCCCGTCGGCTCGGGCATGAGCCAGACGCGCCAGAACCCGGCGATCCTCCTCCTGAACGTACGTCCTTGTCCGGGCAGCGAGAGCTGGGTGTCCTTCGACGTCAGCCACGCCAGGAACTCCCCGAGCCTCGCGGCCGTATCGTCGTAGGAGACGGTCGAGGAGGTCCCGCAGGAGGGGCACCTCCACCTCTGAGACCCGGCTTTGGTCTTCCCGTTCCTCTTCATCGTCGCCCCGCAGGAGGGGCATCTGACCGCCTTCATCTCGATCCCCCTGGATATTCGGATTTTAACGGCCCGATTTCCGCCATCCACCTGCAGGGCCGGGATGAAACCGGACACACCTTCTGTCCGAGCGGTTAAAACCACCGCGTAGATTTAAACGAACAAAAAAGCATCGACCCGCATCGATGCCCCTGAAGCGGACACACTTTTTGTCCTATAAGCCGCTATTCCTCTATCGAAGCGCGCAAGAATCTTGATGACGCTAGATTGATTAGTACTTCGTTTTGTGGGCAGCGAGAGCCTTAGGTTTATAGCGTCACACCGCGGTGTGGGCCTTTCTTTCGGTCGAGAGCCTTGGGCCGGGGTGGCGAATGGGCATATTGTTGTTCACGTACTGAAGGCCAGTCTTGGAACGTTTACTTCTGGCCCTTGGGAGGAGGGTATCATTCTACATATTTGAGCATTTTGGACCGCAGACTTTAAATGCTGCGGGTCAGTACTGAGTCGTCAACTGAGTGGAAAATGCTGGCACGTTGCGCGTAACCCATGAAGCTTCGGGTCTTATGAGATGCCTGTGCCATAATTGCATACGGCATATGCTACGAGCTTTGAGATGGGTTGGAGGGTTTATGAGGAACATCTCTAGACCGATTATTGCGGGGGCTGTCGGCGTCTTGTTGCTTACTGCGGTAACAGTGCCTGTTTGCGCATTTGCCGAGGGGCAGAACGACGCCGTGACTTCACAGCAAGATGAAGCTGCGGCCGTTTTCGATGACGTTGCTGTCACTGCTGACGATGACATAATGGCTGTTCAAGGTGATTCTTCCGCTGCAGATGAAGGCACCCAGCAGGAACCAGAGCAAGATGCTTCGGGCGCCTTTGCGAACAGCTTCCGCTTCGTTGACGGTTATCTCATCGACGGAGCAAGCACTGAGACTTCGCCCGAGGATGTCGGCATTTCCACTGCTGCTATCGATTTCAGCAAAGGCGGTAATACGTGGTCGAATGCTGGTGGCGGAACGTATGTGGCTACGGGTACTGACGGTTCCACTGGTATGACCGTGACGGGTGCCAAGGGTTTTGGCATCGACGTTTCGTCGTGGCAAGGTACGATTGATTGGGCCATGGTAAAGGCATCGGGCATTGTCGATTACGCGATTATCCGATGCGGTTGGGGAGACAACTTTCGTTCTCAGGATGACCGAGAGTTTCTTAACAATGTGCGTGGTTGCCTGAACAACGGAATACCCTTTGGTATTTATATTTATTCGTATGCATATAATACTTCTATGGCGCAAAGCGAGGCGTCTCATGTAATGCGCCTGTTAAGCGAAGCGGGTCTCTCTCCTTCAAAAGTTGCCTACCCCATTTATCTTGACCTTGAGCAGCAGGATTCTTCTGGTCGTCCTTCGGGTATGGATGACGGGGTTTTTCATACTGTCAGCAACCAGATGCTTGAGCAGATTGCCATCACATTCTGTTCATCTATCGAGAATGCCGGCTATAACGCTGGCGTGTATGCAAACAAGAATTGGTGGACTAACTATTTAACGGAAAGTTCCTTTGGTGAGTGGAGCAAGTGGGTTGCGCAATACAACACAAGTTGCACCTATTCTGGTTCGTATGATATGTGGCAGTGCATGAGCAACGGACGCATCCCGGGCATTGATGGCAACGTGGATATAAACTTTGACTTTGTCGATTTGGAGAACCTGGCACCCGAGGATCCGTCAAATGGCGGGACGGCTGCAATGTACCGTCTTTACAATCCAAATACAGGCGAACATCTATATACTTCCGATAGAAATGAGAGAAATACTCTTGTACGTATAGGCTGGATATACGAGCAAATTGGCTGGCATGCGCCGTCCTCTTCGTCTACCCCAGTTTACCGTTTGTATAATCCGAATAATGGTGATCATCATTACACAACAGATTCACATGAGCGAGATGTCCTAAGGTCAATTGGATGGAACTATGAGAATATTTGCTGGTATTCTGACGATTCAAAAGAAGTGGTTTTGTACCGTCTCTTCAACCCCAACCAGCTTGGACCGGGAGCTCATCACTACACTAGGGATGCCAATGAACGCGATACGCTGGTGCGCCTTGGTTGGAGGAGCGAAGGCATTGCTTGGTACGGATTGAAATAGTTTTTTGATATTGCCGCTACGGTCGCCGTTGCTCTTTTTTTGCAACGGCGACTCTCTTGTAGACGATTTGAAGGGAATATATGATTAAGCAGTCCTGCTGCCATTCGCTGTCTTGGTTGAGTTTATCTTCACTGACCTTACTAGAGAAGCTAGCCTGTGGTGTCTGTGCCACTGTGCTTGCAGTGGGCGGCCTTATCTTTTCAACAACACATCACGGTAGTGCAATTGCTTCGTATCTGATTCTCTCCATTTGGGTTATTGTTGCAGTTATTTCAACAATGAGGCTGTACGGAGCCTGTTCCAAAGAATCGAAAACTGCCCAAGGTAAGCGTGGAGCGTTTATTTCGCACGTCGTGATTGCCTTGATTCTTTCCCTTTTGATTGAATGCGGGACCCTCGTCGGTTCTTTGTCTTCGAGTCCATTGCTATTTCCAGACTGGAACGTCAAGCGATTGGTGGTCTATTTTGGAATCGCTTATTCCTTCATTCTTGTAGTGCGGATTGGTGCAAGTCCTGTATCGCTTAGGAAGATATCTGAAAGCCTTCGTAAGAATCTTGACGATATTGTAAATCGCCTGCATAGTCTTTCGATCCAACTCAAAACAATCATTTTCGCGTCGGCCGCAGCTTCCGTGATCCTTGCAGGTCTATCTGTAACGGTATTTGATCTTTCCCCTTATATTACGGTGCCTTTTTTTGCCGCGGTTTTTCTTGCAATTGCATTCCTGTGCGTGGAATGCTCGCTCCCATCCTTTCGTATTGAAAACGTCTTTCTTGCGATTGCAGTACCTGCCGGGATTATCGTTGCTATTGCTTTTCCGGCTGGTAATCTATACTCATGGGATGATGAAGTGCATTATATCCGCGCGCTACAGCTGTCTTACATCGCTGATGTTGAGCAGACCGCCTCTGATCGCATGGTGGGCGAGCTGTTTCGTGTTGAGCCTGGATTTAGCGAAGATGTTTCCAATAAGAGGTATCCAATCAATTTAGATCAGACTTGGAAGAAAGAGCAAATCGATAAGACTACTGCCGAGCTTGACCGTAACAATACACTTGATTCGATCACTACGAGTAGCGGAATAAATGCCTTTGTTGCGTCGGTAACGAGTGTTGGTTATATTCCATCTGCAATCGGATTATGGCTCGGTAGATTGTTGGGTCTGTCGTTTACCGCAACGTTCTTGATGGGGAGAATCGCAAATCTTCTCTCTTACTCACTGGTTTCATACGCTGCGATTCGGATTATCCCTGTAAAAAGACGACTTTTGCTGGTTTTGTCGCTTATGCCAACAACGCTGTTCATGGCGGCAAACTATTCGTATGATCCGTGGGTTATCTCGTTTACACACCTCGCGCTTGCTATGTTTTTGCGGGAATACCTTAAAGCCGGCTCTATTGATTACGGCAGGGTTCTTGTTTCTATCGGGGTGTTCTTTATAGCGTTTTGCCCCAAAGCTGTCTACTTCCCAATCATGGGTATAGTTTGCATCTTGTTATGGACCCGTTGTGATAAGAGTGATGCTAAGAAATGCATCATCTTCGCTCTGTTTATGGCGTTTCTTCTCATCGTCTCGTTTATGCTTCCCATCATATTGCCGGTTCCCGGTGATGTCGGAGATCTTCGTGGCGGAACTGAGGTTAATTCTTCCGGGCAGCTGTCATTTGTGATGCAAAGCCCCCTTGGCTATCTCTCTATTTTGATTCGCTTCTTATTGGGTAACTACCTAACCGTTGGAACAATCGAAGATGGCTTTACCAATCTTTCGTATATGGGTTCGTTAAACAGTATGTATCCATTTTTGACCGGTTTTGTCTTTATTGCGGTCATAGTGGTTTCGATACTCGATTCTGATAGTTTGTCCGCCCGGATGCTCTCGGCAAAGAATAGGCTCTGGGCCAGTTTCATAATCGTTTGTACTTTGGCCCTAGTCTGCTCCGCCTTATATATTTCTTTTACCGCTGTAGGTTCCTCAACTATTGCCGGTGTGCAAGCACGATACATGGCCCCTTTGTGGCTACTTGTGTTTTGCTTTGTCTTCTCGTTTCGAGTTGAAGCTCATTTCTCTAGTAGAGCTTTTTCGTGCGTTGTAGGAATTGGCACAGGATTGTTACTATATGGGACTCTTTGGTTGCTAGTGGTTTCGCGCATATTTGCATAGAGGCTGTTTTCGGCTGTTAGGATGTGATTTGGTTGAAGGTTAAGTTCGGCAAGGTATGTCGTGGCGGAGGCGTAATCTACATCGACGCGCAAATTACCGTATTGCCGGGTACCACAGAGATGAGGGTTTCCGCCAAATCGGAGTGTGGGGTGGATTTGCCGGTCGAAGTCTACTATCTAAATCGGCATCAAAGCAACTCAGTGTCAAGTGGGGGTGCTATGCGGAATTGCGTCCTCGCAACACCGATGTTGAACACGAGCAAGATTATTTTCACGTTTGAGGCCATTGGCGCGGGCAGGGATGTTATTGATTCAAAGGTAAAGCGTGTTCGACGCACCCTTACAAAATGGCTTTCTCGCCTGAACTATAAACTCAACTATGGTGAGGTCTCTCATCTGCGCGACATTGATCGTTTTACATATTCCGACCAGATCCATATCAAGCCAATGTACTGTTCGGTGGCCGAGAAGCGACATCAGTTAGTGGTGAAGGGAATCATCTGCACCCCTTCTGAAACTGGCAGACCACAGCTACAGCTGCTTGCATCTGACGGTAATCAAGTTGATGAATTCTCACCTTACCTGCTGCCGACACAACAAGTTGTCTATGATGGCGTTCCGAGAGCTGAAACAAGCTTTACGGCTCGAATTCCGGACGACGGAAATGCATATTGCCTTGTGGCCAAAGGCGGGGGCGATGTTCGCTCGGGTTTTATGAGCCTGTACAAGGGGCGCACGACTCCTGCCTTTACCAATCATTTTATGTTCTACTACCGTGCCGTCCGGGCGTGGATTTGGCCTAACCTGGCTCGTGACCATGCGCGCAAGTACGAGCTTGCAAATCCACGGGATTACGTTGTCGCAAATGGCCCAAAAATAAGTATCGTTGTGCCCTTGTATAACACTCCAGTTGCCTTTCTTCGCGAGATGGTTCAATCTGTTTTGGACCAACTTTATACTGACTGGGAGCTCGTTCTGGTTAATTCCACTCCGGATAATCAACAGCTGTGTCACGAGCTCGACTCGATTTCCGACGATAGAGTTAAGATTCTCACACTATCGGAGAACTTGGGGATTTCTGAGAACACTAACGCCGGTATTCAAGCGTGCACCGGTGAATATATCGCGTTCTTCGACCATGACGACGTGCTCGATAAACTTGTCTTGTTCCGCTATGCCAAGGAGATATCCGAACACCCTGAAATAGATGCCCTGTATTGCGACGAGGACATTCTTTCGGAAAACGGCGAATACTCTGCCCCACATTTCAAGTCAGATTTTAACTTGGATTTGCTTCGGGCTCATAACTATGTAACTCATTTGCTTACCGTGCGGGCTGATTACGTGCGTGACCTGATGCTTCGCAAAGAGTACGACGGAGCACAGGACTATGATTTTGTGTTGCGTTTGGCAGAGCGTACGGACAGATTCGCTCATATTCCAGAGGTGCTGTATCACTGGCGCGCAAGCGCTACATCCACCGCCAGTAATTCTCAGAGCAAGCCTTATGCTCAACTTGCTGGCTTGCGCGCTCTTGACGAACATCTCTCTCGCTGCTCCCTTTCTGCTCGAGCAGCAGAATCGGATGTCATGTTTTTCTATAAGACCTCCTACCGGGTAGAGGGGAGTCCGCTTGTCAGCATAATCATTCCAAACAAAGATAGTGTTGAGGTGCTTTCGCGCTGCGTGGATTCTTTGGAGCAGATTACTTCCTACAAGTATTTTGAAGTGGTAATCGTTGAAAACAACAGCGTGTGCACCGATACGTTTAAATTCTATGACGAAGTCCAGACAAGGTACGACAACGTGCGCGTTATCACGTGGTCTGATGAGTTTAACTACTCGAATATAAATAACTATGGTGCCGAGCACGCCCGCGGCGACTACCTTTTGCTCTTGAATAATGATACTGAGATCATTGAGCCAAACTGGCTTGATTCTATGCTGGGGTTCTGTCAGCGCAAGGATGTTGCTGTCGTAGGTGCAAAATTACTCTATCCCGACGATACTATTCAGCATGCGGGGGTTGCCATGTTAAGTTGCAAAACCCTTGCAGAAGTTGGCGGCCCGGTTCACGTGTTCTGTCATCTGGATAAAGACGATTGCGGTTATATGAATCGCGCAGCTTTTTCGCAAGATGTTTCTGTTGTTACCGGTGCGTGCCTTCTTACCAAAAGGTCCGTATTCGACCAGTTGGGTGGCCTTTCTGGGCGATACGCGGTTGCATATAACGATGTTGATTATTGTCTGAGGGCTCGAGAGGCAGGATATTTGGTAGTTTATGATGCAGACGCCGTACTCTACCATTACGAGTCGTTTAGCCGCGGTAGCGACGAAGTCGGAGAACGTGCAGTACGCTTTGTTACCGAGCAAGGTAAGCTTAGAGAAGATTGGCCTGAGTACTTCACTGGAGCAGATCCGTATTACGGAAAATATCTAAATCTTGTCTAGAATTACTTGTTGTCGAGATGCTCCATGGGGCGGATGCGGCCTACTCAATATCCGCCCCATACGGTTTCATCGTTCGGGCCAATGTCCGTAAGTGTGTCGTTAATGACAATCCTTGCAAGGGGCATCTTTGCCGGCAGCCTGCGCCTGTTGAACTGTGCCACTTAAGATGGTGTGCGAGCGCCCGAGTGCTGGGCAGTCTTTGGTCGAATGCCATTTGGTGCCGCCGGGTGTCCAGTAAACGACGCATTCTTGCGGTGTCGAAGGTTGGAAGGGGGCGCTGGCTCCTGATCCACCTTGGGATTGGCTTCCATTGCTTGGAGTGGTGGGCGGAAGTTGGACGGCGTACCAAGCCACATCTTCCTTCCTCCAGCCAATGTTTCCAAGCGTGTTGTACTCATTCAGGCTCGTGGTGTAGTGATGCGTTCCAATTACCTCATTGGGGTTAAAAAGTCTGTAGACTTTAACTGTCTTGGCTTCGTCGGAATACCAACCTATATTCTCGTATGTCCAGCCAATACGAACCAGCGCGTCTCTTTCGTTGGCGTCCATAGTGTAGTGGTGGTCCCCACTATTGGGGTTGTACAGGCGATAGACGGGAGACTGAGATTGGGTGGGCGCAATCCAAGCGCAACCTTCCTGGACCCAGCCGATTCTTCCAAGTGTTGCGTATTCGTTTGCATCGTGAGTGTAATGGTGTTCGCCCGTGCTGCTGTTATAAAGCCTGTAGATGGTTGTTGTTTCGGCTGCCTGCGCAGCGGTTGGAGTAATTGCCAAGGCGGCAATTAGTACGAAGAGCGAGGCAAATAGCCTCCTAGTGAGCGTGCGTACTTTCATAGACTCTTCCTTCCCAACAAATACGCGTCGCTATCCGCATTATCAATGATGCTAGCATTCCCTTATGTGTTTAATTGGTTCAATCGGCGGGTGGTTGGTGCTGAATGAATAACAGTGTTCGTCGCGCTTAAAGTTTTGGCTCTGCAAAACCACCGCTAACATCCCTGAGTGCTCAGCGAATGGGTGCGGGCGTCCCATAGTGTGTGCCTCGTAATCGAGTAGGAGTCCCTCGCACTCACTCGCGAAGAGGGGCCGGCCAATGTTGTCGGCACCGACGGAGGTCTGGACCGTTCGGGCGACCCGCCACAGCTATTGCCACAGGCGGCGCGAGGGCACGCCGCGGAGGGGCGCGAGGAATGACTTGAGACTCGAGTGCAGGGAGTTCACGAACGCCGGGCGCCGGTTCGTTTCGGGCGCGCCTGACCTGAACGCCTCGCGGCGTGCGCCCATCCTGGGAAGGAGCCTGCGGTAGGCGCCGTGCAGGCCGGTGGCGACCAGGGTCCCGACGAGACCTTGCTCTCGAGCGCGCGGCCGACCTGCTCGTCGGTGCAACGACCGCAGCTGGAGAGTTCCGGGAGGACACCCCCGCGGTCATTGGCTCCGCAGACGGCGTAGGGATGCTCGCTGGAGACGTCCCATATGGAGACTTGGCCGTTGTGCCTCATGGCCTTGCGCGGCTTTGAGAAGGACTGCCTGCGGTTTCTACCCGCGAGTGACTCGGCGACTAGCGTGCCGTCGACCTGAACCTGAATCTTCACCTTGACGGGGCGAGCACGCCACCGGTCGAGGCTGTGAACGAGAGTCCGTAGCCGCGACAGAGCCAGCGCTGGGCGCCGGAGGCGGCTAGGCTGCGGCGCACGGGGCCCGTCGCGCCGCATATCGGGCTCCCCTTTGCGGGAGAATGATCTATGCGATGCGTATAAAAAGCTATCGGACGCAATTCAGAACCGAGATAGTCGGGCGGATAGGAGTTTTCTGCATCGCGTCGGGAAATGCCTGTATTCTAAAATTGAAATGCTGACAGAACGGTACTAAGATGTGACGCTCCGTCAGCGTAAAGAATAATACCGTCGAATCTTTAGTCCTCAATGGCAGTCTCCGCATGTTTCATTTCCCCTGTGGCTTGGGTCTCATAAAGAGTGCCGTTTGAGATTCCAAGACTTTCGCATTCCGTCTCGGCGCTGTCAATCGCAGTGAAGCCGTCGAACGTCACCTTTCACTCGTGCGGTGTCCTCACGCGCTTTTCAAGACTTGGAATCTCGGTGATGAGTGCTTGTGGGTTAATACGCCATGTACGTAATATCCCCGTACATTTGGTTATACTGCTAAAATGTCGTATTGCGAGTGAGTTATGTGAGGAGGATTCCCCATGGCAACGGTTTCGATGCAGAAACGAGCTCGTCTGGACATGCGTATGACGGAAGCGCAGCGCAGGGAGATTGAGCATGCAGCTGCAATCAAAGGCATGAGCCTGACCCAGTGGGCTCTCGAGAACCTGCTTTCCGCAGCTCGTCGGGATGTTTCAGAGGAGTCCACAACCCGTCTTTCGATAGACGCCTTCAATGAGTTCAAGAACGCTCTCGATGCCGGTATGCCCGAAGAGGCGCGTCGGCTTTTGCAACGTGAGCCGGTATGGAAATGAGCTGCTTCTCGGCGCCTCGTAAGCTCTTGGAGTCAGACGACGTGAGAGATTTTATCTCTGGTGTTGATGTGGTGGATGCATGGGTGCATTGCCGTGCGCACCGGAGCATGAGGCAAGGGACTGCGATCGTTTACGTTGTCTACAGCGGGCGAATCATCGCGGGGCTCTACGCGTTGAGCGCGCATTCCGTATTGCGCACCGATGTCGAGGGTGGCTGGCTGAAGCGCAATACCCCAGAGCACATACCTGCGATACTTCTGGGGATGCTGGGCGTAGATGTTCATTTTCAGGGCCAGGGGCTGGGAGCCTCCCTTTTAAGGGACGCTATACTGCGTTCCGTCGAGGTGTCTGGTCAGATAGGAGCCCGAGCGCTTCTGGTCGATCCGGCAAACAGCGAGGCTTCTGCCTTTTATCGCCATTTTGGGTTTAAGGAACTGGGGGGAACAACCAGGCTCTTCCTGCCGCTCTGCTAGCTGATTTGTCTGGCGTATCGAAGCGGTTCTTCAATTCGATGGAGAGTGGGGTGACGCGCGTGGCGCCGCCCTGTGCGCTTTGCCTAGAGACACCCCATCCGGCTCGCTCGCGCCCGCATGACGCGCTAGAATCATCTCCAGCATAGGTGACTCAAGAAAGGGCGCTCATGAAAGGCATCATCCTCGCGGGCGGGTCGGGCACGCGCCTGTACCCGCTCACCACGGTCACGAGCAAGCAGCTCCTGCCCGTGTACGACAAGCCCATGATCTACTACCCGCTCTCCGTCCTCATGATGGCGGGCATCCGCGACATCCTCATCATCTCGACGCCCGCGGACCTGCCCAACTTCGAGCGGCTCCTGCGCGACGGGTCGGACTTCGGGATCTCGCTCTCCTACGCCGCCCAGCCCTCGCCGGACGGCCTCGCCCAGGCCTTCCTCATCGGCGAGCGCTTCATCGCGGGCGAGCCCTGCGCGCTCGTGCTCGGGGACAACATCTTCTTCGGCAACGGCCTCTCGCGGCACCTGCGCCGCGCCGTGGCCAACGCCTCCGAGGGCCGCGCCACGGTCTTCGGCTACCACGTGGACGACCCCGAGCGCTTCGGCGTGGTGGAGTTCGACGGAGCGGGCCGCGCGGTCTCCATCGAGGAGAAGCCCGCGGCGCCCAAGAGCTCCTACGCCGTCACGGGGCTCTACTTCTACCCGGGAGACGTCGCCGCGCGCGCCGCGCTCGTCCGGCCCTCGGCCCGCGGCGAGCTCGAGATCACCGACCTCAACCGCATGTACCTCGACGACGCCCTCCTCGACGTCGTGACCCTCGGGCGCGGCTACGCCTGGCTCGACACCGGGACCATGGAGTCGCTCTACGAGGCCGGCGAGTTCGTCCGCGCCGTCGAGCGCGCGCAGGACACTCCGGTGTCGGTCCTCGAGGAGATCGCCTACGAGAACGGCTGGATCGACCGCGCCACGCTCGAGGCGTGCGCCGAGCGCTACGGCAAGTCGGTCTACGGCCAGCACCTCAAGAAGGTCGCCGACGGCGTCTACCGCGACCGCCCGAGCGCCTACTAGACCCGCGCAGCGAAAGATCCGAGAGGGGAGACACATGCCCGACACCTTCGAGCCGACCAACATCATCGTCACCGGCGGCTGCGGCTTCATCGGCAGCAACTTCGTGCATTACGTGGTGAACAACCACCCGGGCGTGCACGTGACGGTGCTCGACAAGCTCACCTACGCCGGCAACCCGGAGAACATCGCGGGGCTGCCCGCCGACCGCGTGGAGCTCGTGGTGGGCGACATCTGCGACCGGGCGCTCCTCGACGAGCTCGTCCCCGGCCACGACGCGATCGTCCACTACGCCGCGGAGTCCCACAACGACAACTCCATCGCCGACCCGGAGCCGTTCCTGCGCACCAACGTCGAGGGCACCTACGCGCTCCTCGAGGCGTGCCGCAAATACGGCGTCCGCTACCACCACGTCTCGACCGACGAGGTCTACGGCGACCTCGCGCTCGACGACCCGGCGCGCTTCACGGAGGAGACGCCCTACCGCCCGAGCTCGCCGTACAGCTCCACCAAGGCGTCCTCGGACCTGCTCGTGCGCGCCTGGCACCGCACCTTCGGCGTGCGCGCCACCATCTCCAACTGCTCCAACAACTACGGCCCCTACCAGCACGTGGAGAAGTTCATCCCGCGCCAGATCACCAACCTGATCGACGGGGTGCGCCCCAGGCTCTACGGCGACGGCAGGAACGTCCGCGACTGGATCCACACCGAGGACCACTCCTCGGCGGTGTGGACGATCCTCACCCGCGGGCGCATCGGGGAGACCTACCTCATCGGCGCCGACGGCGAGCGCTCCAACATCGACGTCCTGCGCGCCATCCTCGAGGCGTTCGGCCGCGAGCCGGACGACTTCGACTGGGTGCGCGACCGCCCCGGCCACGACCGCCGCTACGCCATCGACTCCACCAAGCTCAGAACCGAGCTCGGCTGGGAGCCGGCGCACACCGACTTCGCGGCCGGCCTCGCCGAGACCGTCGCGTGGTACCGCGACAACGAGGCCTGGTGGCGCCCCGCCAAGGCGGCCACCGAGGCGCGCTACGCCGCGCAGGGCCAGTAGGGCAGACGGGGCGCCCGCCGCGCGGCGCCCCCGCGGGCGCCATGGGGATGATCGCCCGGCGGGGGCTCCGCGCGGCGGGCGCCCTTGCGACACGATCCGATTCCAGCACCGACATAAGGGGTGACCGCATGGCGGACATCGCATACGAGAAGGAGCTCGGCCTGACCGAGACCGGCATCCCCGGGCTCGTCGTCGTGGACCTCGCCGTCCACGGGGACAACCGCGGCTGGTTCAAGGAGAACTGGCAGCGCGCCAAGATGGCGCTCGGCCTCGGCCTCCCGGACCGCCGCTGGGTCCAGAACAACATCAGCTTCAACACGCAGCGCGGCGCCACGCGCGGCATACACGCCGAGCCGTGGGACAAGTTCATCTCCGTCGCCACCGGCTCGGTCTTCGGCGCGTGGGTGGACCTCCGCGCCGGCAGCCCCGCCTACGGCCGCGTCTTCACCTGCACGCTCGACCCCTCCCGCGCGATCTACGTCCCGCGCGGCGTGGGCAACTCCTACCAGGCGCTCGAGGACGGCACCGCCTACACCTACCTCGTCGACGCCCACTGGTCCGCCGAGCTCAAGGGCACCTACACGTTCGTGAACCTCGCGGACCCCGAGCTCGCCATCGACTGGCCCATCCCGCTCGCCGAGGCGGAGCTCTCCGACGCCGACAGGGCGCACCCCCTCCTCAGGGACGTCCGCCCGATGGAGCCCAGGCGCACGCTCGTGACGGGCGCGAACGGCCAGCTCGGCCGCGCGGTGCGCGCGCTCGCCGAGGAGCGCGGCCTCATGGCCTTCGACTACTGCGACATCGACACCTTCGACATGTCCGACCCCGCTGCGTACGGCACCGTCGACTGGGACCTCTACGGCACCGTCATCAACTGCGGCGCGTACACGGCCGTCGACGCCGCCGAGACGCCCGAGGGGCGCGTGACGTGCTGGAAGGCCAACGCGACGGGGCCGGCGCTCCTCGCCCGCACCTGCGCGGAGAGGGGCATCTCCCTCGTGCACGTGAGCTCGGACTACGTCTTCGACGGGACGAGGGAGCTCCACACAGAGGACGAGCCGCTCTCGCCGCTCGGGGTCTACGGCCAGAGCAAGGCGGCGGGCGACCTCGCCGTCGCGGGGTGCCCCGCGCACTGGATCGTGCGCTCGAGCTGGGTCATCGGCGACGGGAGGAACTTCGTCAAGACCATGTGCGCGCTCTCGGACCGCGTGGCGGACGCGGGCGACGCGCTCTTGGAGGTCACGGTCGTCGACGACCAGGTGGGCCGCCTCACCTTCACGCGCGACATGGCGGAGGGCATCCTCTGGCTCCTCGGCTACCGCGAGGGCTCGGTGCTTCCTGCCGCCTCCGCGCCCTGCGGCACGTACAACCTCACCGGCGAGGGCCGCGCCGCCAGCTGGGCCGACATCGCGCGCGAGGTGTTCGAGCTCGCCAACGGCAACGGCGGCGCCGTGCGGCCCGTCACGACCGCGGAGTACTACGCCAAGGCGACCGGCCCCGTGTCGCCGCGCCCGGAGCACTCGGCGCTCGACCTCGCCAAGATCGAGGCCGCCGGCTTCACCCCGCGCGACTGGGAGGAAGAGCTCTGCGACTACGTGAGGGCACTGCGCGCGTAGGCTTCTCGACGATGCGTTATGGTATCCAAGGGGCGGAGGCTCGACCTTCGCCCCTTCCCTTTGTCTGATAGAATGCCATCAGTTGAATTGTTGCGGGGAGCGTAAATGGCAGCTGTTATCGACTTCACCAAGCGGTGCGTGCGCTTTGTGTGCCGCCACCTCGATCCGCCACCTAAAGACGATTTTCCCATCGATGCCTGGACTCAGAGCAAGGAGTACGCCGCTTGGTTCGAGGCGCATCGTGTGGGCGAATCGGAGCTTGTCCGCCAACGCGCCGAGGTTGCGACGTGGCAGGACCGCCCCCTCTTCAGCTTCATAGTCCCGCTATACAAGACCCCTTCCGAGTACCTGCACACCATGGTGGACTCCGTGTTGGCGCAAAGCTACGGTGAGTTGGAACTTGTGCTGGTCAACGCCTCGCCCGAGATGACAGATCTTGCGCGCGAGGTGGAGGGGTACGTCAGCGCGGACACGCGCGTCAAGCACGTGATGCTTGATGGCAACTACGGTATTACCGAGAACACTAATCGCGGGCTCGCTGCGGCAACGGGGGAGTTCTGCTGCTTCCTCGATCACGATGACTATCTCGAGCCGGACCTGCTCTATCGCTACGTGCTTGCCCTGCGCGCCCGCCCCGAGATTGGCGTGCTCTACTGTGACGAGGACCTCGTTGTTCGCGAGGACGACGGCTTTGTGCCCCTGCACCCGCTCTTCAAGCCCGACTATGCGCCCGAGCTCTTGCTCTGCAAGAACTACATCGTGCACCTCATGACCGTCCGTCGCTCTATCATCGATCAGATGCCGCGGCCCGATGAACGCTATGACGGTGCACAGGACTACAACATGGTTCTGTTCGCCACCTTGCATGCCCGCGCCGTGCACCATGAGCCGCGCGTTCTGTATCACTGGCGCATCAGTGCGGCGTCGACTGCGGCTAACCCCGACGCAAAGCCCTACAGCCAAAAGGCGTACCGACTCTCTGCCTCAAACCGCTTTCGTGCCTGCGCCCCGGGTGGACACATTGTGGGGTCGGGCATCGTGAACATCCACAACCTGTGGTTCACGTGCTCGCGCCAGGAGCGCGTCTCGGTCGTGGTCGATTGCGCGGACGAGTCCTCGCCCGACTCCTTCCTAGAATACTTCTTGCAGACGAACAGCTACGATGCGTGCGAGGTAATCCTAGTAGGTTCTGCGCTCGACGCCGAGCCTCATGAGCGCTATCCAAATCTTGACCTGACCTTAGTCGAGGCGGAGGCATCCGCTGGCCTTTTCACACGCTTCAACCGGGGGGCCGCGGTGGCGCGTGGCACGTACCTGCTGTTTGCCGACAGCACGTGTTTCTTCACCACGCCCGAGCCTCTTGAGCAGCTGGTCTCGCTGTGCCAGATTGAGGGCGTTGTTGCCGCTGCGCCTAAGCTCCTGTATACGGATGGCACCAACCGGATGTATGGCATCGCCATCACGCCCGAGCGCATCATGCCGCTCTACCGAGGATATCCCGACGACTTCCCGGGCTACCAGTGCAACCTGCGCGCGTTCCAGAACGCGAGCGCTGCGAGCGTATTGGGTCTCTGCGTGGCGCGCGAGCGCTTTGAGGCTGCGGGTGGCTTTGATGAGGCGTATCAGGGCGAGGTGGGGAGCGCCGAGCTCTGCTGGCGCCTTGCGCGCAACGGCGGCCGCATTGCCCTCACGCCCACGGTCAAGCTCCAGACGGGCGTCGTGTGCCCGAAGGAGCGTTACAACCTTGCCGTCAACGCGCCGGAGTTCTCATCAGAGGATATTGCGCAGTTTGACGCGGAGCATCCCGGAGTCCGCGCCGGAGGCGACCCCTACTTCAATAAGAATCTCGACCAGGCCTCGGGCTACTTCCAAGTACCCGTTGTGCCCGAAGCATAAGCGATACGGAGAGAGCATGGTCACAGACATCAAACTCGCCAACGTTGTCCTGCACGTGGACGATCACGCCGCAGAGCACCCCGAGCTGTACTATCGCTGTGCGCCGAGCGACGCGCGCTACGATGCGGAGGCCGGCGCTCTTTGCGTGACGGGCGCAGTGGATTTCCTCACCTATATCAACGGCCTCTCGGCTATCAAATGGCGCAAGTACACGGGTATTGAGCAAGTCGCGCTTCATGTTGCCTACGCGGGTTCTGGCACGCTTACGGTGACAGGCGTGAGGACCGACGCCTCATCGGTGGAGCAAATCGCCCGCTATGACCTTGCATCCGAGGAAACTCTCGAGCTCGTTGTTCAGATCGACACGTCGGGTTTTGACCTGGTCGGTTTCTCGGTTGCGCCCACTGAGGGTAGCACGGTAAGCATTTGCCGTGCGTTCTATACGGCGAGCGTCGAGGAGGGGAGCGTCAACAGCGTCTCTCTTGCTATCGCCACGACCACGTTCCAGAACGAGCGCTACATTCTTCCCAACATCGAGCTCGTAAAGAAGGGTATCGCCGCTGAGGGCGGAGCCCTCGCGCGCAGTTTCCACATGTTTGTGGTCGATAACGGGCGCACGCTTGATGTGGAGGCCCTCTCAGACGAGGTGGTCACGGTGCTGCCCAACCCCAATGCGGGTGGTTCCGGCGGCTTTGCGCGCGGCATGATGGCGGCGAGTGAGGTGCCGGGCGCCTACACCCACGTTATCGTTATGGATGACGACGTGCGTATCATGCCGGAGAGTTTTGTCCGCGTGTTTGCCCTGCTGTCGCTTGCCCGCGGTGCGTATCGCCACGCGTTCATCAACGGCGCTATGCTCTCGCTCGAGGAGCCTACGCGCCAGTTTGAGGATGTTGCCTACGTGGTGGACAACGGTGCGTACCGCCGCATCAAGCGCGATGCCGACGCCGGCACGCTCGAGGGTATGCTCTACAACGAGCGGACGAGCGTCGAGGTTCCCAATGCTTACGGCGCCTGGTGGTTTAGTTGCATCCCGGTCGAGAACATCCGCCAGAACGGCCTTCCCATGCCGTTTTTCATCCGCTGCGATGACGTGGAGTTTGGTGTGCGTAACAACCCCACGTATATGACCATGGATGGCATCTGCGTGTGGCATGCGAGCTTTGAGGGCCGCTACCGCGCCTCAGTGGACTGCTATCAGTACACGCGGAACTTTCTCGCTACGGTTGCGGTGGACGATTGCGCCTCCGAGTTCTGGACCATCCAGCGCCTTACGCGCAGCATCCGCCTGCACCTGCGCGACTTGGATTACATCAGCGCCGAGCGCCTGCTTGACGGCTTTGAGGATTACCTGAAGGGCCCTGAGTTCCTCGCCCAGGCAGACGGCTCTGCCATCATGAAGAAGCTCGGTGCGCTTAACGAGAAACACCTCGATGTGGCCGAGCTCGACCAGGCGGTTCTGCGCGAGGCAGGGGTCACGCCCGAGGTCCTCGCCCGCACAGATCTTGTCTACCGGCCGTCTAAGGTCCGCCGTCTTTTGCGAAGCATTCCGTATGACCGCCACTATCTGCCCGATTTCCTGTTGAAGAAGAAGCCGGGGTATGTGGTCAAAAACGTATCCGTTGCGCTCGAGAGCAATTCCTCGCGTTGCAAGACGGTGGTATTTTTGGACGCCACGCGCCAACACGGGGCGATCCGCCACATGGATCGGGCGCGCTTTAAGGCAATCCGCCGCCGCGAACACGCGCTCATGGCGCGGTATCGCCGGGAGGGCAAGAAGGTGCGCGCCGCATGGAAGAAGGCGCGACCCTATCTCACCTCACGTGAGTTCTGGACCCAGTATCTCGGCATCGCGTCTAAGGCATAAAGCTCAGGCTAAGATTACGCGCAATCGTCGTTGGATTCCCTGATGATGTAGGGCGGGCGATGCTTGGCCTCGAGATAGGTCTTTGCAAGGTACTGTCCCATGATGCCAAGGTAGAGCAGCTGGATGCCGCCGAGCATTGTGATAAGGCAGGCAAGAGACGGCCATCCCTCCACTGGATCGCTGAGTACTGCACCTAGTTAGTACCGGCGCTCTACAAGAGCGGTACCGCCCCTCTACGAAAGGCGGCACCGGCTTTCCACTATACGGATACCGAAGTCAGTCCCAGTATCCCTTTTCCATCTCTGCCTTGAGGCCGGCGGTGTACTCCCGCATGTTCGGCCCCTTGATGTCGAGGACCCTGGCGTGCTCCACGGCCCGGTTCAGTATCGAGTCGGCGCACAGCTCCGAGTTGATCCTCAGGTACCACTGGTCGGGCTCGAGCTGCGAGGCGAACATCGTCGAGCCGCGGCCTTCGCGCGACTCCAATATCTCGAAGAGGTCGACCGCGGATCACGTCGGAAATGTTGGTGTAAGAGAGCGCTTTCTGTAAGCGAAACGGCCATTGCCTAGAATCTGAAATCGCGACATTACAGGTTCTAGAGAAAGGCAACGACCGCAATGAACAGCATACCAGAGGCGGCGGCCATCCCGCCCGCGCTCCCCCGCTTCGAGGACGGCTTCATCAACATGCAGGAGCTCCTGAGAGCGCTAGCCGAGTCCGTGGTCAACGAGATCATGTCCGCAGAGGCGGACCAGCTCTGCGACGCCACGGGCAACAGCAGGAACGGGTACAGGGAGCGACGCCTCGTCACGTGCGTCGGCACGCTCACGCTGCGCATCCCCAAGCTGCGCGTCGGCAGCTTCTTCCCCGACGACGTGATCGAGCGCTACCAGAGGGTCGACAGGGCGATCGTGGCGGCGGTCAGCGAGATGTACGCGACCGGCACGAGCACGAGGAAGGTGCAGAAGGTCGCCGCGGCGATGGGCGTCGAGCGCCTCTCCAAAGACCAGGTCAGCGCGATCTGCGAGCACCTGGACGCCGAGGTGGAGGAGCTCGTCTCGCGGCCGCTGGGCGCGCTCAGGATGCCGTACCTGTGGGTGGACGCCACCTACGTCAAGTGCCGCAGGGACCGCCGCGTCGCCTCGACGGCCGTGGTCACCGCCATCGGCTGCGACGAGGACGGCTGGAGACGCGTGCTGGGCGTCTCCGTCGTGGACACCGAGAGCTACGACTCCTGGGTCGGCTTCCTCAGGAGGATCAGGGCGCGCGGCGTGACAGGGGTCCAGCTCGTCACCTCCGACGCGCACGAGGGCCTGAGGAGGGCCGTCGAGGAGGTTTTCCAGGGGTCGGCGTGGCAGCGCTGCGTCGTGCATCTCATGCGCGACTGCGCCAGGGCCGCGTCGGGGTCGAGGGGCCTCGCCAGGCGCGTGTGCAGGATAGTGGCCCCGGTCTTCCGGCTCAAGGAGGCGGGGGCGGCGAGGGCCGCCTACCACCTGGCGATCGAGATGCTCGAGGCGTGCTGCCGCGAGGCGGCCCGCATCTTGGAGGAAGCCGAGCCCGACGCCCTTGCCTACCTCGACTTCCCGCCGAGCCACTGGAAGCGCCTCAGGACCAACAACGTGCAGGAGCGCGCCAACAGGGAGATAAAGCGCAGGGCGCGCGTGGTGCAGGTGTTCCCGAGCACGGCGTCGCTGGAGCGGCTGGCGGGAGCGGTCATGTGCGACCAGGACGAGGCGTGGTCGGATGCGCGCTACTTCTCCACAAGGGCGATGTCCGAGCTCTACGAGGAGCCGAGGGTGGCGAAGACGACATCGCCGGAGAGACGAGAGGAGTGGATCGTCGTGGCGAGAAAGGCGATCGAGGCCAGCCTCGAGCTTGCGGACGAGCTGGAGGCGGCATAGGATTGGCTTGGTTGAAGATTCAGGGTGATGGCCGCCCGCTTGCCGGATCGCACCATACACCAACTTTCTCGACACTACCCGACCGCGTTGAGCGGGTTCTCGATCGGCGTGGTGAAGAAGTCGTCGAGGATGAGCAGGTCCGGTTTCGAGAACCGGTCGAGCGCGTCGTAGACCCGGCCCTCTCCTCTCGCCACGTTGATCTCGCGGAACATGTCGTTGAGCCTCGCGTAGCGCACCGACATGAGGCTCCGGCATGCCGCGACGCCCAGCGCCTGCGCGATGCAGCTCTTGCCGCCCCCGCTCTCGGATATGATCACAAGGTTCTCGCGCGCCTCGACCCACGCGCAGGACGCGAGCCCTGCGATCCGGTCGCGCGTCAGGTTGCGGTCGGGCAGGTAGTAGATGTCCTCGACGCATGCGCCCTTGATCTTGAAGCGGGCCGCCCTCACCGCCTTGTCGATCTTCCTGCTGTCGCGGGCCTCGAGCTCGGCGTCGATGCACGCCCCGATCTTGTCCTCGAAGGTCATGTCGTCGAACGCCTCGTCCTCGCAGATCTCGCGCAGCTTGCGTCCGAAGGCGCCCACGCGCCATCTCGTGAACAGGGCGAAGTCCTCCTCACTGAGCATCTGCGTCACCCCGCCTCCTGCGGTAGTACTCGGCGCCGCGGACCCTGCCGGCATGCGCGGCGCGGTCGACGACCTGCACCGTCGGGGCCGCCGGTCGCGCGGCGGCCTCCGACCTCGCCGCCGCCATCGTGTTCTTCACGCGCGTGTAGGTCGCGGTGCCGCCCATCTCGTTGACGCGCGCGCAGGCCGCCTCGAGCTCGGCCGCCCGTCCGCGCCCGGAGAGCGACAGTATGTTGGAGCACGGGACGTAGCCCTGCGCCTCGACGGGGTGCGCATCGAGCACGGCCGCTATCAGCCTCCTGGTCTCGGGTCCGATCTCGCCGGCGCGGCGCTCGAACCACCCGCGCGTCCACAGCGACTGAGCCTCGAGGTGCTCCGGCGGCATGTGGGCGGGATCGGTCGAGTACTGGCCCCTGCGGCCGCGCAGCCTCCCGTGCTCGGCGACGGTCTCGCCGCCGTCCAGGATCGCGACGGAGGCCGCGCCGAGCCTCACGTCGACGGTCCTGCCGACGAGACGGTGGGGCACCGAGTAGCGCATGTGGTCGCACTGGACGTGGTAGTCGGGCGACACCTTGCACCGGCGCCACTCGTACAGCTCGAAGGGCTCTGCCGGCAGCGGATTCAGCGCGGCCCTCTCCTCGCCGAAGAAGGCGTCGTCCCGGCAGCCCTCGCGCCTGGAGAAGGGGCGGGCGTTGAGTGCGTCGACGAGGCGGCGCACCTCGGCGTTCAGCTCATCGAAGGACGTGAACCTCTCCTCGGCCAGCGGCGCGAGCACCCACGTCTCGCAAAGGTCGACCGCTTTCTCGGCGGCCGCCTTGTCCCTGGGCCTCCGGACGCGCGCCGGAACCACCGCGCAGCCGTAGTGCTCGGCCATCTCGAGGTAGGCGTCGTTGACCTTGATCGGCTCCGACTTACGGCGCCTGTCGGTGGCGGTGGCGCAGTTGTCGGGCACGAGGATGTCGGGCACGCCGCCGGCCGCCTGGAACGCGTGCACGTGGGCCGATATCCAGGACCGGCTGCGCATGTCGGGGAAGCACTCCGCGTGCACCCATGCCGACCAGGGGAACGACGCGACGAACAGGTACGCCGGCGACCGTTTCCCCGTCACGGGGTCGAAGACCGAGGCGGTGAGCCCGGCCCAGTCCACGAGCATCGTCCTGCCGGGCTCGTGCGCGATGCGCGCGACGAGGTCGTGCGCGCGGGCGTGCTCGCCGACCCTCCTGCAGAAGCCCGAGTAGCCGTAGAGCCTCTTGCCGCCGGGGTTACAATCGCAGTAGCGCGCCCACTGCAGCGCGAGGGTCATCTTCGGAACCCTCGCGAGCTGGTCGCAGACGCGCGCGTAGTCGGGCTCGAGGTACTCTTCGCCGCGCTTCCCACGGCCGTCGGCGAAGAGGCCCGATACCTCGGCGTCGGTCATCGACTCCAGCCTCTCCGGGCCGATCTGCTCCTCCGCCATCTTGGCCGCGCACTTCGCGACCGTCGCCTTGCTGCACCTCAGGGCGCGGGCGGCCTCGTTCCAGCTCACCCCCTTCAGCAGCTGGCGCATGATCTCCTTCTTAGTGGCCATACGGGCCTCCTTCCAACGGGCGAGGGCGCCCGGATGGCGCCCTCCTCGCTGAAAGGTTATCGGGTTCGCCGGCCGGTACCGCATATGCGGAACGGCGGTACCGCTCTTGTAGAGCGCCGGTACTAACTAGGTGCAGTACTCAACAGAGGCGATGGACAGCGGAACGGTGGGGAAATCGACGATACCGTCGATGGAATAGAGCATAAGCGAGAAGAAGCTCCACTTGGTCTCACCGGCAACGCGTTCGACGTTGACGTAGGGGAGCCACTTGGTCTTGAAGCCCACCCAGCCGAAGATGCCTTTGGAGAAGCGGTTGTACTCTCGCATGGAGAGAATGGCATCCACCATAGGGCGTTTCATGAGGCGGAAATCACGCGCGCCGTCGGCGATATCTGCCTTGGAGATATGCCTGATGAGCTTATAGAACATCCGGGCGAAAAAACGAGCGGATGGGTGGCTCTCCATCGCGGTTGACGCGTCGTGCAGCGACGTTGTCATAATCCTCGGTGAGCGGGATGTTATACATCTGGGGGAGAAGACTTGGCGAGTCTTGCATGTCGGCATCCATGACGGCGACGTAATCGCCGCGCGCGTGTTCGAGCCCTGCGAGGATGCCCGCCTCTTTACCGAAGTTCCGCGAGAACGTGATCCAGCGGATTGTCAGAGGTGCGTATACTTCGGCGGTTTGGGGTGCGGAGGCGCTTTTCATCAGGGCGAGCGTTTCGTCGCGAGAGCCGTCGTCCACCAGAATGGTTTCGATATGAGCGTCGTGCTCGGCTTGCAAGGCGCAGGCGACATCGGTAAGCGCGGAAAGGAAGAACGGCAGGCTCTCCTGCTCGTTATAGCAGGGAACAACAACGGAGATAAGGCTCATAGTGTTATGAATCCCCCCGGCGAAACGACATTCAATAGTAGAAGTCTAGCGCTTTAGGTTTTGGTGATGGTCACCGCCATAATTCTCTGAGCCTGCTATCCTTTACATGCTCATTACATTTCTATTTGGGGGAACGCTTGGACGCACAACAGCTGTATTCGATTATTCCGTTGCTGGGCATAGTTCTCATCGCGGCTTCCTGCTGGGGCAGGACTCTCGTCAAGAAGGACGAGGCGCTGCGCGAGCGGCTTGTCGCCTTCAGCGGCATCATCCCCTTTGTTGCTCTCCTGGGGTTTACCGGTATCTGGTATGGACTCGACAAGATGGCATGCGATCAGATTTTCCTTTTTGGGATGACCGGTGTCTTTACGCTGCTGGGCGCGCTCTCGGTGTTTCGCGATGTGCTGATTAAGCGGTCTTCCGGTGTTTCGGGCGTTCTTCTAGCGGAGGCGCGCGACGCGCTGCTTCTTGTCGTTGCCAGTGTTTACTCGTTCTTCGTTCTCGACATTTTGTGGAACGAGACGCTTTTCTCGCTCCAGATCATCTTCGCCCTTATCGCTATCGTCTCCCTGTTTGCAATTTATCTCTTCCTGTATTTTCTCGGCCAGCGGACGGGAATTGCCGTATCCCTCGGTGTGGTCGTTTTCACGCTGGTCGGCGTCGCCCAAAACTTCGTGGTCCTCTTTAAAAGCTCGCCTATCTTGCCGAGTGACATCTACGCCTTTGGAACGGCTGCCGCGGTGAACTCGGGCTATGATCTTACGCTAACGAAAGAGGCGCTTTGGCTGCTGGTCGCTTGTGCTGTAATCCTCTTCTTGCTTGAGTTCATGGTGCCCAGCATAGGGGAGGACAAAAAGAAGATCGGTATCTTCGTTGCAATAAACACGGCGTGCGCCCTTGCGGTTGGAGGAGCCGCCCTTGCCTGCTTCAACACGGTTGACCTTGCCGATACGTTTGCAACCGACAAAGCCGCCTGGCAGCCGCTCCCTGCGTACAAGACCCAGAGCTTCATGCCGTCGTTTCTTACCCTAGCGCAGCAGATGCGCGTAGAGGCGCCCGACGGCTACACGCAAGGGGAAGCGGAGCAGTTGGAGTCCACATACGCGGCGACGTACGATTCCGTAGCCGATCCGAATATCACCGCCAGTGCGACTGACCAGTTTGCCGAAGTGAAGCCGACGGTTATTGCCATCATGAACGAGTCGTTCTCTGACCTCTCCTTTATGGATGGGCTGGGGGTTGGTTACCAAGGGCCCACGTATATGAACACGATTGCGGATGCCGCCCTCACGGGGAGCCTTTCCGTCTCGGTTCACGGCGGCGGTACGGCAAACTCCGAGTTCGAGTTCCTCACGGGTAACAGTATGGCGCATCTTGGCGTCGCGTTTTACCCCTACAGCACCTTCAACCTCTCTGGTGTGAGCAGCCTACCCAAACAGTTCTCAGAGCTCGGGTACAAAACGACAGCTATCCATCCCAACCTCGCCAGCAACTGGAGCCGCGACAAGGCGTACGCGGAACTTGGCTTCGACGAGTTCATCGACATTAGCGGGTTCGAGGGCGCTGAGACGTACCATGCCGGCGTGACCGACGCGGCGACCTACGATAAGGTCCTGGAGCTCCTCCGCGAGGACGATTCTCCGCAGTTCATCTTCGATCTCACTATGCAGAACCACGGCGGTTACACGGTGGGCAATGTCGCTCAGAATCTGCCGTGGTTTGATTTTCCCGCTGGCGATGATTCTCTTGATGCGCAGATGAACGAGTATCTTGCCTGCATCGAGCAGTCCGACTGGGCGCTTGCGGACTTCATCGAGGGGTTGCGCATCCTCGACCGTCCTGTAGTGGTTGTGTTCTTCGGTGACCACCAGCCGGGCATCAGTTCCAATTTCAACGATGCTATGTATCCCGGCGAGGACGAGGTAACCCATGCGGAGCGCATCTATACCACGCAATACTTCATCTGGGCAAACTACGATCTTGCGGGCAACGATCAGATCTCTGCGCATGACGACCTAAGCACGAGCACGCTCGGCGCCAAGCTGATGGAGATCATCGGCGCTCCTATGACGAAGTACCAGAAAGCGTTGCTCGCGGCACGCGCCGAGGTTCCTGCCATCAACTCGGTTGGCTATCGCGGGGCAGATGGGCTCTGGTACGACCTTACGGCAGAGGACCGCTCAAAGACCGTCGATGACCTCGAGTGGCTTCAGTACCTCAATTTGGGGAGCAAGGTGTAGCAGAACGGAGTGCTACATCTAGGGCTGTTCATGCTCGAAAAAAACGGATTAATTAATTGTGAAGAGATACGCTTGTATGGGGATTATCTCGGGCAAGATGCGATATTAGGCGACGATTTCTTATGGAATTACCCATTACCAAGGACTGATAGATACGACGAAATAATCGTCAAATATGCTATCCTGAAGAGGCGCTCGAAAAGAAAGGGGTGCTGTGATCATGTTGTTGAAGTTCTCTCTAAAGTCTTTTCGTTCATTTAAGGATGCCGTCACGCTCGATCTGGTCTCTTCTTCCAAGATTAAAGCTCTGCCAGGGCATGTGTCGCGTTTTGGTCGTATGAAGGTCCTGAAGAATGCCGCCATCTATGGTGCTAATGCAGCCGGTAAATCGAACTTGCATGCTGCCCTGTCGCTCATTCAATTTACGCTCGTTAATGGGAAGTTGCCTCTAAACGTTACTTCGTCGTTCTGTAAATTGAAATCGGACGGGGCTGCATCTGAAAGCTCCTTTGACCTGCTGTTTGAAGTTGATGGCAAGTTCTTCGACTATGGATTTACCGCGCGTCTGGCGGAGCGAAACGTTGTCTCAGAATGGCTGTATGCGTTGGAGCTCGGCTCTGGCAGTTCTTGGAAAACAACGAGCCTATACAGCCGGGAAGGAACGGCAGCGCCCCAGCTTGGATCCGATGTGGCGGTGAATGATGTTGATAGGAGCCGCTTCGAGCTTTATGCCTCTGACTTCGCCCCATCAACGGAGGGCTTGTTTTTGGCAGAGCTCAATAGAGGCAAGCGCTTTGCAACAGATTCGGCTTTCCATCAGTTTCATATTGCATATAACTATCTTTGTTCCCGCGTGCGTATCATCGGGGCGGGTGATGTTGTTCCGTTTGATATCTCGTATTTGAGTAGGGAAAAACTCGATAACATCTCCTCAATAATGGCCGGGTTCGACACTGGCATCGATAAGGTTGCTAGGATCCCTGTCGATGCTTCGAAGCTCAACGAGCTTGTTCCCCAGAAGGTTGTAGATGAGGTGAAGGAACGTCTTAACGACATTGCGGGGCGCAAAGTTGAGGCGGCGGGAATGATTATCAGAACTGGTGCGTCTTTTGTGGTGATTGAGTATCGCAAGAATACCGATCCTGACGTCTCTAAGATCTGCACCAAGCATGCCGGCTCGTTTTACGATTTCGATTTCGGTGAGGAATCCGAGGGTACAAAGCGTCTTTTTGATTTTCTTGATCTGCTGTTCGCAGGGGATCAGGATGCCGTGTTCTTTGTTGATGAAATTGACCGCAGCCTACATCCCATGCTCACTAAGCATCTGATCGAGCTTGTGAATGCTGTCCATGCAGATGATAAGGTCCAGCTGATTTTTACTACCCATGAGGATTCCCTTATGGACCATAGAGTTCTTAGAAATGATGAGATATGGTTCATCGACCGCAGCGTCGAAGGTGGGTCACGTCTATACCCGCTCGATCAGTTTAGAGAGCGCGGAGATAAGAAAGTTGCCAAGGCGTATTGGGACGGGAGGTATGGAGGAGTCCCTGTTCTTTCGTCGTTGGAAAACCTTTCCGAGATTCAGAGTGGCGAGGAGGTTGAGAATGCCTCCGCTTAACTGCCTTGATACGTGGGGACGTGAGACAGAGAGCGGCGTTCCCGTAGAGCCCAAGCGAAGAATCTTCCTGCTTTTCGAGGGTGAAAACTCTGAGTTCGATTACTTTGATGCGCTGATCAATCTTCTTAACCGCAGGAAGCTGCCAAAATATCTTGCTGTCATACCCACCAAGCGCGAGGGCAAGGATAAGGGGGCGTCAAATCCAAAGAGGCTTCTTGCGTTTGCGCAAGATATTCGTAATGCCGCAAGAGGAGATGCTGAAGCTGAGGAACGCGTGTGCGGCGAGGTGAGCTATGAGGAGGGCGATGAGATAGTCGCCATCTTCGATGCTGACATCTATAAGAATTCGCCTGATGCTTATGTCGCTCTATTAGATGACTTCTCTAAAGAAGACGTTGCGACATATGTGACGTATCCGAGCTTCGAGTTGTTCCTGTTCCTTCACATTGAAAACGGCCTAGATGACTGGGTGCTCCCCCACCGGACGGAGATCATCGAGAATCAGAAAATGCCGGGCAGTAAGCGTCGATTTATCGAGCGGTTATTTTCTGATGCTGTCCAATGCAACCCGAAGAAGGAAGGTGCTTGTGCGCGATTTGCGAACGGGTATGCAAGGGCGTGTCACGAGGAGGGCAGAATCAATCAAGAGACACGTTCGGCGATTCGTGTTCTCACCTCGAACATCGGCCTTCTGATCGGTCGCTTGGAATCAAGTTAAGGAGCGGTAGTGGGATGAATAAAGATTAGCATTGAGTTCTGGAGTGCGAAAGCTGCGCGGCGTGTGGTTTACGTTTACAGGAGTTTCGCAATCCTGCTTCATCTATAATCGGTTGAGCTAAGCGCCCTTAGCTCAGTTGGATAGAGCAGGAGACTTCTAATCTCAAGGTCGTGGGTTCGAATCCCCCAGGGCGCACCATTGTATTTGAGCGCCCGCCGCAACCGGTGGGCGCTGCTCGTTTGCAGCGGGGGAGCGCGGCGCATGGGGCTAGAACGCGGCGCGTCAAGTCGAGCGCGACGGGTGTCTCGTTGAGCCTTGCGGCTACCGCTCACCGGCAAACGGACGCGCAAGTAGCATTTCTCGCAACAAAATCGGATGTATGGGGTAAACTAGACCCGTCGTTGTAACGTGTCCTGTCGCGCGGCGCGCGGCTGGCATGGTCAAAAGGAGTCAAACATGGTTTCTGAGAAGGTTACGCTCGTTAACCCGCAGGGTCTTCACATGCGTCCCGCCGGCCTCTTCGCCTCCACCATGGGCAAGTTCGCCTGCGACGTGACCGTTGTCACCCCCGAGAAGGAGGTCAACGGCAAGAGCCCCATGGCCCTTATGGCTGCTGGCATCCCCTGCGGCACCGAGGTTGAGATCCGCTGCGACGGCGCTGACGAGGCCGACGCTCTCACCGCTGCTGTCGAGCTCATCAAGAGCGGTCTCGGCGAGTAGTTTTAGAGCGTGGCTTCGCTGCGTTAAACCAGGTGTTGGTTCGGGCGTCCGCGCATGCGCGTGGGCGCCTGTTTGGTTTAAAGGAGAGAACCAAGATGTACAGCATGTTTGAGGGCGTCAACGCCTCCGAGGGCATCGGTATCGGCAAGGTTGTTCTGGCTGTTGAGCCCGACCTGAGCTTTGAGCCGCACGAGGTTGAGGACGCCGCCGCCGAGAAGGCGCGTTACCAGCAGGCGCTCGAGGTCTTCTGCCAGAAGACCGAGGCCCAGGCCGAGCGCATGAAGGTCACCGTGGGCGAGAACGAGGCCGAGATCATGAGCGGCCACATCATGCTCGCCCAGGACCCGGGCCTGGTCGACGGCATCAACACCGCTATCGACGGTGGCGCTTGCGCCGAGAAGGCGCTCGTGGACACGAGCACCATGTTCGAGAACATGTTCCTCGCCATGGATGACGAGATGTTCCGCCTGCGCGCGGCCGACATCGCCGACATCCGCACCGGCATTCTCGCCGAGCTCCTCGGCAAGGACGTTGTTGACCTGTCCGTCCTGCCTGCCGGCTCGATCGTGGTCGTGCACGACCTCACCCCGTCCATGACGGCCACCATCGACAAGGAGAACGTCGCTGGCGTGGTCACCGAGGTCGGCGGCCGCACCTCGCACTCCGCCATCATCGCCCGCGCGCTCGAGATTCCCGCGGTCCTTTCGGTCCCCAACGCCTGCGGTGCGCTCCTTAACGGCACCACCGTCATCGTCGACGGCATCAACGGCCACGTGATCAACGACCCCGATGAGCAGATGCTCGAGGATTACCAGAAGCGCGCTGACGCCTTCGCCGAGGAGAAGCACGCGCTTGAGGCCTTCCGCGGCAAGCCCACGGTCACGGCCGACGGCGACAAGAAGGTGCTCGCCTGCAACATCGGCAACCCCGAGGACGCCAAGGGCGCTGTCGACCACGACGCCGAGGCCATCGGCCTGTTCCGCTCTGAGTTCCTGTTCATGGACGCCAAGGAGCTCCCCTCCGAGGACGAGCAGTTTGAGGCCTACCGCAAGGTGGCTGTCACCCTTAAGGGCGCGCCGGTCATCATTCGTACGCTTGACGTGGGCGGCGACAAGGAGATTCCGTACCTCAAGCTCCAGAAGGAAGACAACCCCTTCATGGGCTACCGCGCCGTGCGCTACTGCCTCGACAACGCCGACGAGTACAAGGTCCAGCTCCGCGCCCTGCTGCGCGCCAGCGCCTTTGGTGACATCAAGATCATGGTCCCGCTCGTTACCTGCGTTGAGGAGCTCCGTCAGGTTAAGGCGCTCGTTGAGGAGTGCAAGACCGAGCTCGCGACCGAGGGCTACAAGTACAACGAGAACATCGAGGTCGGCATCATGATGGAGACGGCTGCTGCCGCCAACATCGCCGACATCCTTGCCGAGGAGGCCGCGTTCTTCTCAATCGGCACCAACGACCTTACCGGTTACACCATGGCATCCGACCGCGGCAACGACAAGGTCTCCTACCTCTACAGCTGGTACTACCCGGCGGTCCTGCGCGCCATCAAGAACATCATCGTCAATGGCGTCAAGGCCGGCATCATGGTTGGTATGTGCGGCGAGGCCGCGGCAGATCCTCTGCTCACGCCGCTGCTTATCAGCTGGGGTATGGAGGAGTTCTCCGTTTCCGCGCCGAGCGTGCTCAAGACCCGCAAGGCCATCAGCCAGTGGACCAAGTCTGACGCCGACGCTCTTGAGGCAAAGGTCATGCAGCTCAAGACCGCCGACGAGGTCAAGGCTGCCCTTGAGGAGGCCGCTCGCTAGGCGATTCGATTAACGGAATGTAAGTCCGCCGCGGAAGTGGCTGTCACATGCGCGGCGGACGCGTATAATCATTCCGGTCGCATGCTGCATGGTGCCTGTGCGCCATGCAGTTTTCCCGAAGAAAGGAAGGGCACATGTTCTATACGCTTACGGCGAACCCCGCGGTCGATATGACCGTTCAGTCCACTCCGCTTATCCCGAACGAGAATGTTCGCACGGGCGGCGCGAGCTATACCCCCAACGGTAAGGGCCTCGACGTCTCGTTCGCTCTCAAGAAGTTTGGCCAGGACTCCTGTGCCCTCGGCTTCTTCGGTGGCTTCACCGGCAAGTTCATTGTCGAGGAGACCATGAACATGGGCGTGTTCTGCCAGCCGGTTTGGATCGACGGCATCACCCGCATCTGCGCCTACATCAACGACGGCGAGAACGAGTACGGCATCCTGAACCCGGGCGCTCCGCTCACCCCGCAGTACGAGCAGGAGCTCTTCAACATCATCGACGGCGCCTCCGAGATGGAGTGCCTCGTGATCTCTGGCTCGGTGCCTCCGCGCGCCTCTGCCGACTTCCTCGACAAGGTCGTCGCACACGCCAAGGCCAAGGGCGCCGACGTGGTGCTCGACCTCTCGAGCGACAAGCTCAAGACGCTTGCTTCCACCAAGCCGCTGCTTATCAAGCCCAACCATCACGAGATGCGCGCCATTTGGGGCGTTCAGATCGACACCGATGACGATGCCCGCCGCGCCCTTAAGCTCGCTCACGAGTCTGGTGTGCAGAACGTCCTGCTCACCATGGGCAGCCGCGGCAGCGCCTACTTCTCCAACGGTGAGGACATCTGGTACGCCAAGCGCGAGTTCAACATCAAGCTCGTGTCCTCCGTCTGCGCCGGCGACTGCACGCTCGCTGCGTTCCTCCACAAGTGGTACGACGATCGCGACAACGTCGAGGAGGCGCTGAAGCTGGCCCTCGCCACCGGCGCGAACGTCTGCGAGAGCGCCGGCCTTGGCGACTTTGGCCATGTGGACGAGTACAGCAAGCACATCGCGGTCCGCAAGCTTCCGCGCGAGTAGACTGAAGGCACCAAGCTTTCCCGCGTAGCTTTACCGATACGCTTCTGACGCGCACAGGGCGTCTCACTTCGGTGAGGCGCCCTGCTTCTGTATACTGAAGGCCACAGAAAGGCGGTGGAATGGTGCAGACGCTCGACAGCTCGCTCGCAGGTGATACCCTGCTCTCGGCACGACCCTCGGCCCCGGCGCTTGCGGTGTTGCGCGCGCTTGAGGCGGGAGGCCTTGAGGCGTGGTTTGTGGGCGGCTGGGTGCGCGACGCCCTTATGGGCGCGCCGAGCCATGACATCGACATCTGCTGCTCCGGCTCCTGGCAGGAAAGTAAGCGCGCCCTCGAGGTGGCGCGCATCGCCGTAGTGGAATCGGGCACGCGCTTTGGCGGCATCACCGCGGTGGTAGATGGTGAGCGCGTTGAGGTGACGAGCTACCGCTACGACGGCTTTTATACCGACGGGCGCCATCCCGAGAGCATCCGGCGTGCCGAGCGGGTCGAGGAGGACCTTGCCCGGCGCGACTTTACGGTAAACGCCATGGCATGGCATCCCGACCGCGGCCTGCTTGACCTCTACGACGGCCGAGGTGACATTCGTCGCCGGATCATCCGTGCGGTAGGGGAGCCCAGGCGGCGGTTTGAGGAGGATGCGCTCCGGATGCTGCGTGCGGTGCGCTTTGCGAGCCGCCTTGCCTTTGCCATGGACCCCGCGACAGCCGTCGCCCTCGCTGCGTGCGCACCGCTTCTTGACCAGGTTGCGCGCGAGCGTGTGGGCACCGAGCTCGACGGTATACTCGCCACGGGGCGCGGCGGCGAGGCGCTTGAGCGCTATCCCGAGATCATGTGTGCGGCCATACCCGAACTCGCGCCCTGCCGCGGGTTCGACCAGCACAGCCGCTATCACATCTACGACGTCTACGGGCACACGGCTCACGTGCTCGCCGCGGCGGGGGAGGCCGACCGAGCGCCGGCGCTTATGTGGGCGGCGCTTCTGCACGATGTGGGAAAGCCTGGCACCTTCACCCGGGATAAACGCGGGGCGGGGCACTTCTTTGGGCACCCGGAGCGCGGTGCGGACATGGCGCGCGACATCATGCGCCGTCTGGCGCGACCCACCGAGCTCATCCGCGAGGTGACGCTTCTTATCCGTTATCACGACCTGCCCCTGCGCGCGGAGCGCGAGGACCTGCTCCGCATGATGCAGCGGTTCTCGGGCGGCGGGCTCGACGTGCCGCGCCTTATGAACGAACTTCTCACCCTCAAACGGGCGGATGCTCTTGGCAAGGCGCCGAGTTGCTTTGCCTATATCGCCGAGATCGAGCGCATGCGCGAGATGGTGCGCGAGCTTATCGCCAACGGTGAGGCGTACAGCACCGCAACGCTTAACCTCAAGGGACGCGACCTTATCGAGCGCGGCGTGCAGCCGGGGCCCCGGGTGGGCGAGCTCCTCGGCCGCGCGCTCGACGCCGCTATGGCGGGCGCGGTGTCCAACAAGCGTGACGAGCTGCTGGCCTACCTGCTCGACTAACGCTCGTCGGGAGCGAGCTCCGTCGGGAGCGCTTGCGGCGGAGGGGCTTGACGTGGGAACCGTACGCCCGGGAGGCCGCAGTGTGGTATGATGCCTTGCGGTAACACGAATTTGGAATTCGTAACACTCTCTATCAGATAGCTGGGGGCGTGCACGGGGCCCCGCCGGAAAGGGGCATCATGCCAGACACGCTCGCTCGAGCTGCGTTTGCACGCGGCGGCACTCCCATCACGCGTCGTGGTGCGCTTGCGCTCGGTGGTGCGGCTGCTTTGGCGGCCGCCGTGACGACCGCAGGTTGCGCCTCGGGAGAGGGGGAGAGTTCGACCGGCTCCTCGGCAACCGTCGCACCAGACACCTCACAGGTCATCGTTGCCATGAACACCGAGAGCGAACCGGCGGCTGGCTTTGACCCCCTCGTCTCGTGGGGGTGCGGTGAGCACGTGCACGAGCCGCTCATCCAGTCGACCCTCATCACCACCGACGCGGGCCTCAACTTTGTCTGCGACCTTGCGACCGACTACGCGTGTTCGCCGGACGGCCTCGTCTGGACCTTCGACATCCGCGACGACGTTGTCTTTTCGGATGGCGAGCCCTTGACGGCGGCCGACGTTGCCTTCACGGTCAATGGCGCCATTGCATCTACTGCCTTTGAGGCGGACCTCTCCATGGTTGACGAGGCGGTGGCGACGGGCGACTACACCGTCGAGCTCCATCTCAACAAGCCCTACAACGCCCTTCTCTACACGCTCGCGGTGCTCGGCATCGTGCCGGAGCATGCTTACGGCGAGGGCTATGGCGAGGCGCCGGTGGGCTCGGGGCGCTATCTGCTCGAGCGCTGGGACCGCGGGCAGCAGGCGGTGTTCGTTGCCAATCCGCGCTACTATGGCGAGGCTCCGCGTATGGAGCGCGTGGTCGTGGTCTTTATGGACGAGGACGCGGCGCTCGCGGCGGTCCAGGCGGGCGAGGTGGACATTGCCTACACCTTTGCCACGCACGCGCACCAGGCGTTTGAGGGCTATGAGCTCGTGAGTTATGCGACCGTGGACTCGCGTGGCATCTCGCTGCCGGTGTTGCCTGCGGGCGGCACGAAGGTGGTCGACGGCGACATGGCCTACCCCCAGGGCAACGACGTCACCTGCGACGTCGCTGTGCGACGCGCCATCAACTGCGCCATCGACCGCGACGCCATGATCGATCACGTGCTTGCGGGCTATGGCAAGCCGGCCTTTAGCGTGAGCGACAGCATGCCCTGGTCGAGCCCGGACATGGAGGTTGCCTACGACCCCGAGCGCGCCCGTGCGCTGCTCGATGCCGCCGGCTGGACGATGGGGGAGGACGGCGTGCGCGCCAAGGGGGGCGTGCGCGCGGCGCTCGATATCTGGTACTCGTCTGACGACTCGGTGCGCCAGGCGCTCACCTACGAGCTCGTCAACCAGCTCGCCGAGGTGGGTATCGAGGTCACCCCACACGGCGGCAGCTGGGACGAGGTCTACAGCCATCAGTACGAGTCGCCCATCATGTGGGGCTGGGGATCCAACTCGCCCATCGAGGTGTACGCACTCAACTACTCGACCGGCTGGGGCAACTACGCCGGCTACGAGAGCGCGGCAATCGACGGGCATCTGGACGATGCGCTCGCAGAGCCTGTGGTCGAGGACTCTTACGGCCACTGGCAGCTCGCCGCATGGGACGGCGAGGACGGCTTTGCGCCCGAGGGCGCGGCAACGTGGGCGTGGATTGCCAACGTCGACCATCTGTATTTCAAGCGGAGCGGCCTCGACGTGGCCGACCAGAAGCCGCACCCGCACGGGCACGGCTGGTCGCTCGTGAACAACGTGGACCGTTGGAGCTGGGCCAAGTGAGCCATTTGGGGACGGGGCCAAAGTATGCAGCAGCACCTAGCGCGGCAGTATCCGGTGCCGCAGGCGCGCTCGTACGCGCCTGGCGCCGCATCCCCTGGCCCGTGCGCACGCTTGTCCGCTTTGTGCTCCTCATGCTCGCCGTGAGCTTTGTGACCTTTGCGCTTGTGGCCGCCTCGCCCATCGACCCCGTGCAGGCAAACGTGGGGCAGACGGCCTACCTAACCATGAGCCCCGAGCGTCGCGCCGCGCTTGCCGAGCGCTGGGGTGCGGGCGAGGGCCTTCTCGAGCGCTACGGCGCCTGGCTTGCCGACGCGCTCCGCGGCGACTTTGGCGAGAGCCTTCGCTTCAACGCACCGGTTGTCTCGGTGGTGGGCGAGCGCCTCGCTTCGTCTGCGCTTCTGCTCGCGGTGGCGTGGCTGCTCTCGGGCGTAATCGGGTTCGTGCTCGGCGTTGTGGCGGGCGCGCGCCGCGGCTCGCGCCTCGACCGGGCGATTTGCGGCTGGTGCTACCTGCTTTCCGCCACGCCCACCTTCTGGCTCGCCATGCTCGCCCTCATGCTCTTTGCGGTGTATCTGGGGTGGTTCCCCGTCGGCTTCGCCACGCCCATCGGTGCGGGGGCCGAGGTGTCTTTGGCGGAGCGCCTTCACCATGCGGTGCTGCCCGCGCTCACGCTCTCGCTCACCGGCGTCGCCAACGTGGCGCTCCACACGCGTGAGAAGACCTGCGAGGTCATGGCAAGCGACTACGTGCGCTTCGCGCGCCTGCGCGGCGAGTCCGAGCTCTCCGTCGTTTTGCGCCACGGCTTGCGAAACCTCGTGCTGCCCGCGCTCACGCTCGAGTGCGCCCAGGTGAGCGAGATCATCGGCGGCTCGGTCCTTGTGGAGCAGGTGTTCTCCTATCCCGGTCTTGGCCAGGCTGCGGTCACGGCGGGCCTCGGCGGCGACGCGCCGCTTCTGGTGGGCATCGCACTTGCGACCGCAACGATTGTCTTTGCGGGAAACCTCGTGGCAAACCTTCTCTACGGCGTGATTGACCCCCGGATGCGCAAGGGGGTGGCCCATGTCGGCGCATAGCTCACACACGCCTGCAGCCGCAGTTCTGCACCGCCCCGTGCCTCTCGGGCGCGCAGGCGGCAGACGGGCGCTTCTTGCCTGGATCGTCGTCGCGGCGCTCGCGCTGCTTGCCGTGGCGATCGCGGGCGTCGTGCTCGGCACACGCGCGGTCACGGCCGATTTCTCGCAGGCAAACCTCGCCCCGTCGCTTGTGCACCCGTTCGGTACCGACTGGATGGGGCGCGACATGCTCGCCCGCACGCTCGCCGGCCTCTCCACCTCGCTCGGGGTCGGTCTCGTGGCTGCGGTCGCATCGTCGCTCATTGCGCTTGCCCTCGCGCTCATCGCCGCCCTCGGCGGTCGCGCGGCGGACGCGGCGGTGTCGTGGCTCATCGACCTTGTCATGGGCATCCCGCACATCGTGTTGCTCGTACTCGTGAGCTACGCGCTCGGCCGCGGGGCAACGGGCGTTCTCGCGGGTATCGCCCTCACGCATTGGCCAAGCCTTGCGCGTGTGCTGCGCGCAGAGATCTTGCAGCTGCGCTCGGCGCCCTATCTTGCGGCCTCCGAGGCGCTCGGCGTCTCGCGCGTGCGCATCGCGCTCGTCCACATCGTCCCCCACGTGCTTCCGCAGTACCTGGTGGGGCTCGTTCTGCTCTTCCCGCACGCCATCCTGCACGAGGCGTCCATCACGTTTCTCGGATTTGGCCTGTCGCCGGAGCAGCCCGCCATCGGCGTCATTCTCTCCGAGGCCATGGGCTACCTCACAGCGGGCGCCTGGTGGCTTGCTGTCTTCCCCGGCCTTGCCCTTTTGGCGGCCGTGCTTTTGTTTGACCGTATCGGGTCTGCCCTCCGCTCGCTCGTGACGCCCGAGGAGGTGCAGCGATGAGCTCGATTGCCGATGCACGCCACCATGATGCCGAGTTCCACCATCACCATGCCCACGCTGCCACGTCGCACCATGGCGGCGGGCATCATCTGCTCACCGTCGAGCACCTGTCGGTCAGCTTCGAGATGTATGACGCGCAGGCGCCCTTCTTCCGGGCGGGCCGCGTGCTGTTGCCGGTACTTCGGGACCTCACCGTGTCGGTGCATGCGGGCGAGGTGCTCGCCGTGGTGGGCGCGAGCGGCTCGGGCAAAAGCGTGCTCGCAAACGCGATCATGGGGCAGTTCGAACCAAACGCGCTTGTGGAGGGCAACATCTGGTTTGACGGCGAGGCCATGGACGCCGCCCGTCTCGCCGAGCTCCGCGGCCGCGGCATAGCGCTCGTTCCGCAAAGCGTGGCGAATCTCGACCCGCTCATGCGCGTAGGCGACCAGATTGTGGGGCCCACGGGGCGCGGTGCCGGTGGTCGCGCGGTAGCCGAGCACCGTCGCGCGCGTATGCGTGAGCTCATGGGCGCCTACGGACTCGATGTGGCGGTCGAGCGCCTCTACCCCCACGAGCTCTCGGGCGGCATGGCGCGGCGCGTACTGCTCATCTCCGCCCTTGTTGACGAGCCCTGGCTCATCATCGCCGACGAGCCCACGCCCGGCCTCGACCTGGATCTTGCGGTGCACGCCCTCGACGATCTGCGCGCCTTTGCCGACGGCGGGGGAGGCGTCATGCTCATCACCCACGACATCGAGCTCGCCCTGCGCGTGGCGGACCGCGTGGCGGTCTTTCACGAGGGCACCGTCGCCGAGGAGACCCCGTGCGCGAGCTTTGCCTCGCCTGAACTCCTTACGCACCCGTTCACGCGCGCGCTCTGGCACGCGCTGCCCGACCGCGACTTCACGCCCGCAGAAGGGGAGCCGTTTGTGGGCGACGGCGCGTCTGTTCCCGCAGAAGGGGAGGGAAGGCCATGAGCCTTATCGTTGAGAACGCCGGGTTCTCCTACCCCGGCTGTGCACCCCTGCTCAGGGGCGTGAATCTTACCGTGGATCCGGGTGAGCGGGTCGTTCTTACCGCGCCCTCGGGAAGCGGAAAGACAACGCTCTGCCGCCTGATAGCGGGCTACCTTCCTTTGAACGAGGGCCGTATCGAGGTGGACGGCACCGAGGCGTCCCGTGCCGGTGGGCGCCCCTACCGGTCATGGCGCGGTCCTCGGCCCGTGCAGCTCATCTGGCAGCACCCCGAGCAAGCCTTCGACCCGCGCTTAACACTTGCGCGCTCTCTTGCTGAGGGTGCTGCAGGTGCGGAGGACGCCCGCAGCGCAATCGAGGCGTCGGGTCTTCTCGAGCGCTTGGGCGTGCGCGACGCGTGGCTCGACCGCCTGCCGCATGAGCTCTCCGGCGGCGAGCTCATGCGTCTTGCCATCGTGCGCGCGCTGCTCGCGCAGCCCCGGTATCTCATCTGCGACGAGATGACCGCCATGCTCGACGCCCTTACCCAAGCGCAGATTTGGCACGAGGTCATGGCAATCGCCCAGGAACGCTCGATGGGTCTTGTCGTCGTTTCCCATTCGCCCGCTCTGCTTAAGCGCGTCGCCACGCGAACGATTCCCCTGATCCATTAGGGCGCTCCACGAGATGACCATAAAATCGCGCGTATCCAAAAAGGTACTTGCGCCCGGCGCCCGGTTCCCGTATATTCTTTCTCGCACTAAGGCACTGCCGGTGCGCACGGCCCGTTCGTCTAGCGGTTTAGGACGCCGCCCTCTCAAGGCGGAGATCACCAGTTCGAATCTGGTACGGGCTACCAACAAGACCGCAGGTCAGGGGATACGTCCTCTGGCCTGTTTTCTTTTGAAGCCTCATCTCTCCTCCTTCGCGGGACACAATCTGGACACAACGGGGACTGGGACACAATCCGGGACGCAATCGGCTTAGACTGCGACCCTGAGAGCTCCTTCCTGCTTCATCTGCTCGCTCGGGGCTTATAGGACAAAATGTGTGTCCGTAACGCCCGTGTTCTTCCAGCTCAACCGGCATAAATAACCTCGGAAAGTTGCCCCGCCCCAACTGCCCGCCTGGACAAAATGT